>NZ_JAHOPC010000001.1:0-739017 GCF_019038615.1 Paenarthrobacter aromaticivorans | reverse complement strand
CCGCCTGGAGAGGATCCCAAGTAGCACGGGGCCCGAGAAATCCCGTGCGAATCTGTCAGGACCACCTGATAAGCCTAAATACTTCCTAATGACCGATAGCGGACCAGTACCGTGAGGGAAAGGTGAAAAGTACCCCGGGAGGGGAGTGAAACAGTACCTGAAACCGTGTGCTTACAATCCGTCGGAGCCAGTCTGATTCTGGTGACGGCGTGCCTTTTGAAGAATGAGCCTGCGAGTTAGTGTTACGTCGCGAGGTTAACCCGTGTGGGGTAGCCGTAGCGAAAGCGAGTCTGAACAGGGCGAGTGTAGTGGCGTGATCTAGACCCGAAGCGGAGTGATCTACCCATGGCCAGGTTGAAGCGACGGTAAGACGTCGTGGAGGACCGAACCCACTTCAGTTGAAAATGGAGGGGATGAGCTGTGGGTAGGGGTGAAAGGCCAATCAAACTCCGTGATAGCTGGTTCTCCCCGAAATGCATTTAGGTGCAGCGTTGCGTGTTTCTTGCCGGAGGTAGAGCTACTGGATGGCCGATGGGCCCTACAAGGTTACTGACGTCAGCCAAACTCCGAATGCCGGTAAGTGAGAGCGCAGCAGTGAGACTGTGGGGGATAAGCTTCATAGTCGAGAGGGAAACAGCCCAGACCACCAACTAAGGCCCCTAAGCGTGTGCTAAGTGGGAAAGGATGTGGAGTTGCGAAGACAACCAGGAGGTTGGCTTAGAAGCAGCCATCCTTGAAAGAGTGCGTAATAGCTCACTGGTCAAGTGATTCCGCGCCGACAATGTAGCGGGGCTCAAGTACACCGCCGAAGTTGTGGATTTCACACGGTACCCTAGCCTTCGTGGTTCAGGGGTGTGGAGTGGTAGGGGAGCGTCGTGTGGGCAGTGAAGTCGCGGTGGAAACCAGCGGTGGAGCCTACACGAGTGAGAATGCAGGCATGAGTAGCGAAAGACGGGTGAGAAACCCGTCCGCCGAATGATCAAGGGTTCCAGGGTCAAGCTAATCTGCCCTGGGTAAGTCGGGACCTAAGGCGAGGCCGACAGGCGTAGTCGATGGACAACGGGTTGATATTCCCGTACCGGCGAAAAACCGCCCATGCCAAGCGGGGGATACTAACCGCCCGGAGCCTGCCCGCCCACCCTTGTGGTGTGTGGGTTTTGGCCGAGCGCGGGACCTGATCCCGGGAGGTAAGCGTATTAACAGGTGTGACGCAGGAAGGTAGCCGGGCCGGGCGATGGTTGCCCCGGTCCAAGGATGTAGGGTCAGGGATAGGCAAATCCGTTCCTGTGTGCTTCGAGCACGATCCTGAGATCTGATGGGACTCCCGTTTGGGGGGATCCGGTGATCCTATGCTGCCAAGAAAAGCATCGACGCGAGGTTTTAGCCGCCCGTACCCCAAACCGACACAGGTGATCAGGTAGAGAATACCAAGGCGATCGAGAGAATTATGGTTAAGGAACTCGGCAAAATGCCCCCGTAACTTCGGGAGAAGGGGGGCCTGCCCCGTGATGGAGACGTGCTCTCCGTGAGCGGGTGTGGGCCGCAGAGACCAGGGGGAAGCGACTGTTTACTAAAAACACAGGTCCGTGCGAAGTCGCAAGACGATGTATACGGACTGACTCCTGCCCGGTGCTGGAAGGTTAAGAGGACCGGTTAGCCCCTTGCGGGCGAAGCTGAGAATTTAAGCCCCAGTAAACGGCGGTGGTAACTATAACCATCCTAAGGTAGCGAAATTCCTTGTCGGGTAAGTTCCGACCTGCACGAATGGAGTAACGACTTCCCCGCTGTCTCAACCATAAACTCGGCGAAATTGCAGTACGAGTAAAGATGCTCGTTACGCGCAGCAGGACGGAAAGACCCCGAGACCTTTACTATAGTTTGGTATTGGTGTTCGGAGTGGCTTGTGTAGGATAGGTGGGAGACGTTGAAACCCGGACGCCAGTTCGGGTGGAGTCATCGTTGAAATACCACTCTGGTCACTTTGGACATCTAACTTCGGCCCGTGATCCGGGTCAGGGACAGTGCCTGATGGGTAGTTTAACTGGGGCGGTTGCCTCCTAAAAAGTAACGGAGGCGCCCAAAGGTTCCCTCAGCCTGGTTGGCAATCAGGTGTCGAGTGTAAGTGCACAAGGGAGCTTGACTGTGAGAGAGACATCTCAAGCAGGGACGAAAGTCGGGACTAGTGATCCGGCGGTACATTGTGGAATGGCCGTCGCTCAACGGATAAAAGGTACCTCGGGGATAACAGGCTGATCTTGCCCAAGAGTCCATATCGACGGCATGGTTTGGCACCTCGATGTCGGCTCGTCGCATCCTGGGGCTGGAGTAGGTCCCAAGGGTTGGGCTGTTCGCCCATTAAAGCGGTACGCGAGCTGGGTTTAGAACGTCGTGAGACAGTTCGGTCCCTATCCGCTGCGCGCGCAGGAAATTTGAGAAGGGCTGTCCTTAGTACGAGAGGACCGGGACGGACGAACCTCTGGTGTGTCAGTTGTACTGCCAAGTGCACCGCTGATTAGCTACGTTCGGATGGGATAACCGCTGAAAGCATCTAAGCGGGAAGCTCGCTTCAAGATGAGATTTCCATACACAATTTGTGTGAGAGGCCCCCAGCCAGACCACTGGGTTGATAGGCCGGATGTGGAAGCGAGGACCAAAGACTCGTGAAGCTGACCGGTACTAATAGGCCAACAACTTACACCACACACAACACTGCACGCGTCCACTATGTGGTTCCCGAACAACAACCGTTCCAGGAACCAAACCACAACTGAATAACAACACCACACAGTTGTAACCACACACAGTCTTCCCACCCCCAACCGGAACCACAAACCGGCACAGGCGGGGTCGGGTAACAAGGTTACGGCGGTCATAGCGTGGGGGAAACGCCCGGTCCCATTCCGAACCCGGAAGCTAAGACCCACAGCGCCGATGGTACTGCACCCGGGAGGGTGTGGGAGAGTAGGACACCGCCGGACACACATTAGGTCGAGACCCCCCAACCCACACCGGGTCGGGGGGTCTCCCACATTTAAACCACCGTCAAACACGACCAACGTGAGCAAGCCCACGCTGGTGTGAAACTCCTTAGCCCGAGAAGAACTCAGACAATTCTGCGATGAGCTTGTCGGGCGCCTTGTTGGGGCCATCGTGCCCGAACCCAGGGAGGATGGTGTAACTCGAGCCGGATAGGACGTCGTGGATCTGGCCGCATGCCACACCGAAGTATGCGGGGCTTTTCTCGCCGACCACGATCAGCGTTTCAAGGGGCAGCTCCAGGAATGGCTCTGCGGGCATATCCGCAGCTATCACAGCCTTGATTTCGCGGACTCCGCACGTCATCAGTTCCCGCATCTGCTTGCCCATGGGTGTTCCTGCGGTCAGCTTGTTGGCGAGTGTCAACATGGATAGGGGCATGCGCGCGAAGGCCCCACCGGTCTCTACTCCCTTGATGAGTACGGCGAGGCCGCGATCGTAGTCTCCTGCCGCCGTCGCGCGTTCATATTCCGGCGTCCAGTCGGCTTTGACGCTGTGGTTGACCGAGACGGCGGGATCGTAAACGGCGAGTCGCTCAACCGGTAAGGTCCGCGCCGCATGCAGCGCGACGGCGCCGCCGAAACTGTGACCGAAAACGTCCGTGCTGGACGTGTGTTTCATGACAGAGTCAAGATCCCGGATGTCGGCTTCGAGGGTGTAGTCCTCGGGCTGCGGAGAGGATTCACCGCGTCCACGGCGGTTAAACGTATGGACAGGCCGGCCAAGGGACTCACTCAGTTTCTGTGCGAAACGTGTGTAATCGGAGGCTGTCACCATTGAGGCAGGCACGACCACGATGCCGGAGCCTGCAGCTGCCAGGCCACCGCCCGTAGTCAATACTTCGAGGTGTCCGCCGTCCGTTGTGGTGATGATCTCGCGCGTCATGTCTTGAGCCTAACCGAGCCACCTGAGCGCCGGCAGCATGCTGGACGCTATGTGGACAACAATCAGCTTTTGAAGTAATCCGAGATGTCCATCACGAGTTCCTTCACGGCGGCTGGAACGGAGCCATGGAAGCCTTTTGGCGATATCTCAAGGGTGCTTCCGGGAACAGCGGCGTGCAAGCGAGCCGCGGTTACCTTGTAGTACTGCGGGCTCTTCTTGCCCACCATGAAGTGGGTGCTGGGAGGTAGAACGGAGAAATCGCGCGGAGTTTCCGTGGCGTCGAAGGCAGCTTTGAGTTCTCCGACGCCGGATGGCAGGAGTTCACGGAACATCGTGTTGACTTTGGTCCGCGAAACCACGGCCATGAGGCCCACCAGCACGGGTTCAGGGATCCGGGCCAAGGCACTTCCCGGATGCATGCCCCGCTTCATGCGGGCAAGGGCGAGGTTGATATTGCCCTTGTTCACGGAGTCCTCGAAGCCGGCCATCCAATCCGTATCCATGCTTCCATCGATGTTCACGGCGGCGTCGTACACGGCAAGCCTGTCCGGTTGGTGGTGCGTGCCGGCAAACGCCTGCGCAGCGTTGAGGGCCACCGACCCGCCCAGGCTGTGCCCGAGGATGTTCCTCGCATCGGTGGCATCCAAGATGGTTCGCACGTCCGCAATTTCCGTGACCATGGAGTAGTTGTGTGGTTGATCGCTGGAGTTGCCGCGGCCCCTGCGGTCGTAGACGTCCACGGCCCACCCATCGCCGAGGCCCTTCGCGAGGGCGACGGAAAAGGGCCGATAGATCAGGGCTGTGAGGAATGCGCCGCCGATCAGGACCACACGGCGCTCCCCGGGTGCGTCTTCCGCGCCGTAGCTGTACAAGGCGAGTTTTCCGCCGTCGTGCGTTCTGATGTCGCGTTCCCTCACCGGTTCATCCTAGGGCGCGCCGTCAGCGGGTGCCGGGTCGGCCGAAAGGAAGCGGGCGATTCGGGCTGCAAGCCGCCTGCCTGGCCGAAGGGGCCCTTCATGGAATTGCAGGGGCACAGTGGCGAAGTCGATGACGGGGACCGCTCCGGCAAGGGTGCGGCCTGTTTCGGCGAAGTAGGACGGGCTCCAACCTCCGCTCAGCATGAGTGTTGGGGTTGCGAGCGAGGTGAAATCGTGAAGATGCGCGTCGGCGTCGAGGACCGCCCGCATTTCGGCGACGGCGGTGGGCAACAGGGAGCGCATCTCCGAACCCAGCCGGGTCTGTGCTGAGAGGACGCTCAGCATCCGTAATGCCCCCATGGGCAGGTATGAGATGGGACCGGCAGTTCCCAAACCCTGCACCAGATGGGCCCACGCGTGGTCCAGCTGGCCTGCGCTAACTGCGGCTTCCAATTCCGGACGCCACCGGCCATGGAGATTTCCTGATAACGAGACAGCAGCATCGTAGGTGACCAAGCGGTTGATCTCCGTGCTGCGAGCAGCCTGCAGTGCCACGAAACCGCCATAGCTGTGCGCCACGACATCCGTTGAACCGGTGCTCCGCATCACCGCCTGGAGGTCCGCGATCTCGGTGCCGGCGGAGTAACCCGGCGGCTGTGGCGCCGAACGGCCGCGGCCTCGCCGGTTGTAGCAATGGACTGGTCGCCGCAGCATGAGGCTCAAGGTCCGCGCGAAGGGCCAGTACAAAGAATCGGTCACCAAAGTCCCATGGACCACGACGACGCCGGACGGTTCCGCAGGTGCGTGCGAACCGGGAATCGAGGCTTTCGACGCCGGCCGGAACGTGTGCACTTCAAGCTGGCCGCCGCCGTCGTCCGTTTCAACTGTCCACGTCTCCACAGCCCGAGTCTATGTCCCGGAAATAGACGCCCATAATGAGCGGTAAACTTAAGGACTGTGACTTCCGCAAACACCCCAGCCCTTAACACCTCCGCAGAGCCCACCGACGCCAGCGAGCAGATGCGTATCCGTATGGACAAGCGCTCCAAGCTGATCGAACGTGGCACAGAGGCCTATCCTGTGGGCGTTGAGCGGACGCATTCCTTGAGTGAGATCCGCGAAAAGTATGCGCACCTGGAAGCCGACGAAACCACTGGTGACATCGTGGGCGTCACGGGCCGCGTCGTGTTCGTACGAAACACGGGCAAGCTCTGCTTTGCTACCCTCCAGGAAGGTGGGGCAGACGGCAAGGGCGTTCGTCTCCAGGCAATGCTGAGCCTGGCCAATGTGGGCGAGGAAGCGCTGGCCGATTGGAAGGCCCTGGTTGACCTTGGAGACCACGTATTCATCAAGGGCGAGGTCATTTCCTCCCGCCGCGGTGAACTCTCCGTCATGGCCGATTCCTGGTCCATGGCCTCCAAGGCACTGCGCCCGCTCCCGGTCCTGCACGCGGAGCTTAACGAAGAAACCCGTGTCCGCCAGCGCTATGTGGACCTCATTGTCCGCGATGAAGCGCGCGAGATGGTCTATAAGCGTGCTGCCATCACGCGGTCTGTCCGCGACACCCTTGACCGCCACGGCTACGTCGAGGTGGAGACCCCCATCCTGCAGCTGGTCCACGGTGGTGCTACGGCCCGTCCGTTCGAGACGCACATGAACGCGTTCGATCAGAAGATGACCCTGCGCATCGCCACGGAACTCTTCCTGAAGCGCGCGGTAGTGGGTGGCATCGACCGCGTCTACGACATGGGCCGCGTTTTCCGTAACGAAGGCGTCGATTCCACGCACAGCCCCGAATTCACCACCCTTGAGTGCTACGAAGCCTGGGCTGACCAGTTCGTCATGGCCGAGCGCATGAAGGAAATCATCCTGAACGTGGCGGACGTGGTTGGCGCCCGTACCATCCAGACGGATGCAGGCGAGATCAACCTCGACGGCGAATGGGCTTGGGTTGCGGTATACCCCGGGCTTTCTGAAGCGGTTGGCGTTGAAGTCACTCCCGACACCACAGTGGAGGAACTGCTGGCCATTGCTGCCAAGCACGAGATCAAGGTGGACCCGCAGTGGGACGCGGAGAAGATCGTGGTTGAGCTCTTTGGCGAGATCGTGGAACCCACACTGCTGAACCCGACTTTCGTTTACAACTACCCGCCGTCCGCTCAGCCGCTTGCGCGTCCGCACCGCGAAGACGGCCGGCTCATCGAGGCATGGGACCTGATTATCGGGGGCATGGAGCGCGGCACGGCCTTCTCCGAACTCATTGACCCCGTTATCCAGCGCGAACGGCTTACGGAGCAGTCACGCCGGTCTGCTGCTGGCGACGTAGAGGCCATGCAACTCGACGAAGACTTCCTTCGCGCCCTTGAATACGGTGCCCCGCCCATGGGTGGTATCGGGCTCGGCATCGATCGCCTCGTCATGTTGTTCACCGGCGCAGGTATCCGCGAAACCATTCTGTTCCCCTTGCTCAAGCCCGAAGGACACTGATCATGGAATACATCGCAGTCCTGGCGCCATCGATCGTTGTTGGTTTGATCTTCTGGTTTGCCATGAAGTCCATCTTCAATGCGGACAAATCCGAGCGGCAGGCGGAAGCCCGCGCCCAAGCGGAGGCCAATTTGCGGAATTCCGGCCCCGAGGGTGAAGGCCCGGCAGCTAAATAGCCTGCAAATTGGGTGGCCTTAGCAGGAAACCCAAATGTGCCTTTGACGTGTGTGCTTGACGTGAACGATAATCAGGAATAGGAACCCTCAAATTTCTGATTATCCAACCCTCCAAAAGAGAGGCTACTCATGGCACAGAAAGTTAAAATCATCCTCGTCGATGACCTGGATGAAGGGGCAGCGGACGAAACTGTCCGTTTCGGGCTGGACGGTGTTAGCTACGAGATGGACTTGTCCACGGCTAACGCAGAATCTTTGCGCAAAGCACTGGAGCCTTACGTAGCCAAAGCCAGGAAGACCTCCTCGGGCCGTGCAACACGTGGCCGTGCAACCGCCACGCGAAACCAGGATTCAGCGCAGATCCGTCAATGGGCTCGTGACAACGGTTACACCGTAAACAGTCGCGGACGCATTCAGGCTGAAATTCAGGAAGCGTACCAGAAGGCCAATTCCTGATTCACCCGCCTTCAATGCCCCGGCAGCTTCTGCCGGGGCATTAGGTTTTTAAGCCCATGGTTTGTTGCCGGGTCTTCCGAGGGGGTGCCTGGACAAGGCCTAGGAATATTCCGTGAATCGTTCCGGCGCCTACAGTGGGGATTATCCGGCCTTTTGGAACTGGTCAAAACTACTGGTCAAAGCGCGTGCTCAAAGCCGGCGGCTGCGTTCGTCGCCCTACCCCTGTTCTGGGTGGCTGACCACGACCTTCCGGAGGCCGCAACGGGCGTGGGACGGGCGTTCCGCAGGCGGGCCCCCCAACCGCGAAGGGGGTGCCAGGTTTATTCCGCTGGGCGTCATGTTTCCCCTGTGGCGAACACGCTCCAAAAGTCGGGCTTCGGCACGTAGCATCAAAGTACGTCGTAGCTAGGAGTGTGGCGAAATGTTTGAGAGATTTACGGACCGTGCCCGTCGCGTGGTTGTCCTTGCCCAAGAAGAGGCAAGGATGCTCAACCACAATTACATTGGTACCGAGCACATCCTCTTGGGTCTGATCCACGAGGGTGAAGGCGTTGCCGCCAAGGCGCTTGAATCCCTGAGCATTTCGCTCGATGGCGTCCGCGAACAGGTGCAGGAGATCATCGGCCAGGGCCAGCAGGCTCCGTCCGGACACATCCCCTTCACCCCGCGCGCCAAGAAGGTGCTTGAGCTTTCGCTCCGCGAAGCACTGCAGCTCGGCCACAATTACATCGGAACCGAGCACATCCTGCTCGGCCTCATCCGTGAGGGCGAAGGCGTTGCTGCCCAGGTGCTGGTCAAACTCGGCGCGGACCTTAACCGCGTCCGTCAGCAGGTCATCCAGCTGCTCTCCGGTTACCAGGGCAAGGAAGCTGCCGGTTCGGGCTCCAGCCAGGGCCAGCCGGAGGGAACCCCCGCCGGTTCGGTGGTGCTGGACCAGTTCGGACGCAACCTCACCCAGGCTGCCCGCGAGAACAAGCTCGATCCCGTGATCGGCCGCGAGCAGGAGATGGAACGCGTCATGCAGGTCCTCTCCCGCCGTACCAAGAACAACCCAGTGCTCATCGGTGAGCCCGGCGTCGGTAAGACTGCCGTCGTCGAGGGCCTCGCCCAGGCGATTGTCCGCGGCGACGTCCCGGAGACCATCAAGGACAAGCAGCTGTACACGCTGGACCTTGGTTCACTGGTTGCCGGCTCACGCTACCGTGGCGACTTCGAAGAGCGCCTGAAGAAGGTCCTCAAGGAGATCCGCACACGCGGCGACATCATCCTCTTCATTGACGAGATCCACACCCTCGTTGGTGCAGGTGCTGCTGAAGGCGCCATCGATGCCGCATCCATCCTGAAGCCGATGCTTGCCCGCGGTGAACTCCAGACCATTGGTGCCACCACCCTGGATGAGTACCGCAAGCACATTGAGAAGGATGCCGCTCTTGAGCGCCGCTTCCAGCCGATCCAGGTCAAGGAGCCTTCCGTGGCTCACGCGATCGAGATCCTGAAGGGCCTCCGGGACCGCTACGAGGCACACCACCGCGTAACGATTACCGACGGCGCCCTCGCCTCAGCCGCGCAGCTGGCCGAACGCTACATTTCGGACCGCTTCCTGCCGGACAAGGCAATCGACCTCATCGATGAAGCCGGTGCACGCCTGCGTATCCGCCGCATGACCGCTCCGCCGGAGCTCAAGGCCATGGACGAGCGCATTGCCGACGTCAAGATGGAGAAGGAATCCGCCATCGACGCCCAGGACTTTGAGGGTGCCGCTTCGCTGCGCGACAAAGAGCAGAAGCTCATTGCCGAACGCGCTGAGAAGGAACGCAACTGGAAGTCCGGCGGCATGGATGACATCTCCGAGGTTGATGAAGACCTGATCGCCGAGGTTCTCGCGAACTCCACCGGCATCCCCGTCTTCAAGCTCACCGAAGAAGAGTCTTCGCGGCTCCTCAAGATGGAAGACGAACTGCACAAGCGCGTCGTCGGCCAGGATGAGGCCATCAAGGCCCTGTCGCAGGCTATCCGCCGCACGCGTGCAGGCCTGAAGGACCCCAAGCGTCCCGGTGGCTCGTTCATCTTCGCCGGGCCTACGGGTGTCGGCAAGACCGAGCTCGCCAAGGCCCTTGCCGAGTTCCTGTTCGGGGAAGAGGATGCCCTCATCACGCTGGACATGTCCGAGTACTCCGAGAAGCACACGGTTTCGCGACTCTTCGGTGCACCTCCGGGCTATGTCGGCTACGAAGAAGGCGGCCAGCTGACCGAGAAGGTCCGCAGGCGTCCGTTCTCCGTGGTCCTGTTCGACGAAGTTGAGAAGGCCCACGCGGACCTCTTCAACTCGCTCCTGCAGATCCTGGAAGATGGCCGACTGACCGACTCCCAGGGCCGCGTGGTGGACTTCAAGAACACCGTGATCATCATGACCACCAACCTGGGTACCCGCGACATCTCAAAGAGCGTCGCTACCGGCTTCCAGTCCGGCACCGATACCCAGACCGGTTACAACCGGATGCGCGCCCGGGTCACGGAGGAGCTCAAGCAGCACTTCCGCCCCGAGTTCCTCAACCGTGTTGACGACGTCGTGGTGTTCCCGCAGCTCACCCAGGACGAGATCATCGAGATCGTGGACATGTTCGTTACCCGCCTGGAGCGTCGCCTCAAGGACAAGGACATGGGCATCGAACTCACCACGGCAGCAAAGGTTCTTCTGGCCACTCGTGGCTACGATCCCGCAATGGGTGCCCGGCCGCTGCGCCGTACCATCCAGCGCGAGATCGAGGACCAGCTCTCCGAGAAGATCCTCTTCGGCGAATTGCACTCCGGTGACATCGTTGTGGTGGATGTGGACGGCGAAGGCGACGACGCCAAGTTCACGTTTGCAGGCAACGCCAAGCCGCGGATCCCGGAGATTGCTCCTACCGCATAAGGCGTGCGCAACGTAAGCCAACTGCCCCGTCCATTCCGCAAGGAGTGGGCGGGGCATTTGTGTTGGTCCCCCCGAGTGCGTTGGTGCCCCGAGTTTTGTGTGCTGGTGTGCCCATAGGGTGGCTATGGAGAGTATGGGCACAAGAACTGCAAAGGAGGGGTGCGTGCGAGTATTGATGATTTGTCCGGGGACGCGGGGAGATGTCGCCCCCATGGCAGGGCTCGGCAGTCGTCTGCAAAAGCTGGGCTACGAGGTGTCCATCGCTGCCAACCCCGCGTACGCACACCTCGTGGTCAGGTCCGGGTGTGAGTATCGTCCTCTTCCCGGCGACCTTGGCAGGATCATCAAGCGTGTCACACCGGGTGGAGCGAAGTCGTCCGGCGGCATGCTCACCACTTGGCGGGAGCTCAGCGAGTACATGGATCAAGCGGCCACCGGGACCCTGGCTGCGGTTGAAGCGGGTGCGGATGTCATCCTGGCCAATTCCGTGGCGCCATATGCCTACGACGTCGCTGAAGCGGTTGGAATTCCAGCGGTGGGCACGCATCTGCAGCCGGTGGAACCCAGCGCAGACTACCCTCCTGTGCTGCTGGGGTCCGCCCGGAACCTGGGTAGGCTGGGCAACCGGATTATTGGCGAGCGGGTCCTGGCCGGACCTGCCCCCTACGACGCCCCGACTGCAAGGCTTCGCCACGAGTTGGGCCTGCCGAAGCTGTCACGCCAAGCTGCCGAGCGACGTCGAGCCAGGGCGAACAGCACGGTCCTCCATGGGATCAGCCCCACAGTTCTACGGCGACCGGCGGACTGGCGCCCTGGGTTGGTCATGGCGGGGTACTGGTGGCCGGTGCCCGAGCCGGAATGGAGTCCGTCCGCGGAACTGGAGGACTTTCTGTCCGCAGGGCCGCCGCCGGTGTTTGTCGGGTTTGGAAGCAGCGCTGCGCTGGAGGCGGGTTTCGTTCTTGAGGCCATCAGGCGGGCGGGCGTCAGGGCGGTGCTGCAGGGTGCGGGGGACCTCTCGGACGATGATGCGATCGGCATCGGCGCAGTCCCGCACGAGTGGCTGTTTCCGAGGATGGCGGTAGTCGCGCACCATGCGGGCTCTGGCACCACCGCTGCCAGCCTCCGCGCTGGTGTGCCCACGGTCTGCGTCCCGGTGTATACGGACCAACCGCTGTGGGCTGCCCGGGTTGCTGCCCTCGGCGCAGGGCCCCGGCCGGTTCCCTACAAGGGGCTCACTGTTGAGCGATTGGCGTGCGCCATCCGGGAAGCCGTCAGCACCCCGTCCTACGCAGCCCGGGCAAGAATCCTCGCAGCGCGGATCGGGAACGAAGACGGGGCCTCCGCCGTGCTCCGGACGCTCCGCAACCTCCCAACTGGGTCGCAGTTAAGCGCGTTATGAGCCGCCTAAACGCGCTTAACTGCGACTCAGTTGGGTGCGGCGGGCGAATATCTGAAAGTAGTGTTTCACTGTAAGTGAACCACTCTGTGATCGGGGACACAATGCGTGTTGAATCGGAGCATGGATTCGACTGACACCCCAAGCCCGGGCACGCCACCCGCAACTCCTTTCCACGACATCGACCACTACCTCGCCATTCCCAGGGTCAGTGGTCTCACGCTTAGCCCGGACGGCAAGCGCCTGGTGACTACCGTTTCGACCCTGAACGGCAAGGGCACCGAGTTCGTCACTGCACTGTGGGAAATCGACCCCACAGGCCAGGGCCACGCCCGACGGATCACCCGAAGTTCCAAAGGTGAAGCCGGTGCCGCCTTTGCCGCCAACGGCGATCTCTACTTCACGTCCTCCCGCCCCGACCCCGAGAGCGCAGATCCCGACGCCGATCCGGTGAACGCCCTGTGGTTGCTTCCTGCCGATGGGGGCGAGGCCAGGGTTGTGCACTCGCGCGCCGGCGGGATCAGTTCCGTCATGGCGGCAAAGAACGCGGATGCCATCTTCGTCAACGCCGAGGTTTTGGCGGGCTCCAGCAATGAGGAGAACGACGAGGAGCGCCGCAAGGCCCGCAAAGACAACAAAGTGTCCGCCATCCTGCACAGTGGCTACCCGATCCGCTATTGGGACGCGGACCTTGGCCCGGGTGAGCCGCGCTTGTTCGCGGTTGAGCAGGGCGAGGAGAAGGAGGCCGGCAAACCAACCACCGTTGACTCGCCAACGCCGCTTAAGCTGCGAAACCTGACACCCGGCGTCGGAGGCTCGCTGCGGGAAGCCAAAACTGTGGTGAGTCCGGACGGCAAGACCATCTACACGAGCCTCACCAAAGCGCTCGCCAAGGCCGACAGTCGTGAGGTGCTGGCCGCCGTCGACGTCGCCACGGGAACCGTCAAGGTGCTTCTGGACCGCGAGGGAATGAGCTACTTCCCTGGTCCCGTCAGCCCGGACAACCGCACGCTGGTGGTGGAGAGTGAGAGTGACACCACGCCCACGCAAGCGCCGCAGGTCAAGCTGCACCTACTGGACGTATCAGGCAGCGAAACGACTGACCTGGAGCCGCTCGCGCACCAATGGGACCGCTGGGCTACTGTCTTGGCGTGGCTCCCGCAAGGCAATGCCATCCTGGTGAAAGCGGACGACGACGGCGCGTCGCCGCTTTTCCGGATCGACGTTGCCGACGGGCGGGTAACACGGGTGACGAAAGACGCCGCAGCGTATTCCGACGTCGTGGTCTCGCCGGACGGAACCGCGGCATACGCGCTGCGGAGCTCCTACGAGTTTCCCCCTGAAGCAGTACGGATCGACCTCGCTTCCGGAGATGTGGTGAGGTTGCAGGCGCCCGCTGAACGGCCAAGGTACAAGGGGCGCCTCGAACGCGTGGAAACGACGGCGGAGGACGGCTCCCGGGTGCCAGCGTACCTGGCGCTCCCTGAAGAGGCTTCCGATAACAACCCAGCTCCCCTCCTGCTGTGGATCCACGGTGGACCGCTGGGCTCATGGAACGCCTGGACCTGGCGTTGGAATCCTTGGCTGCTGGTGGCAAAGGGCTATGCCGTGCTGCTGCCCGACCCTGCGCTCTCCACAGGTTACGGCCAGGAGTTCATCCAGCGCGGCTGGGGTGAATGGGGCAAGAAGCCCTTCTCGGACCTCATGGCCATCACCGATGCCGTAGTTGAGCGTGCGGACATCGACGAGACACGCACTGCGGCGATGGGCGGGTCCTTCGGAGGCTACATGGCCAACTGGCTGGCAGGCCAGACGGACCGCTTCAAAGCGATCGTGACCCACGCCAGTTTGTGGGCCCTGGACCAGTTCGGCCCCACCACCGACGCCGCACAATACTGGCTGAAGGAAATGACGGTGGAGATGGCGATGGAGAACTCGCCACACCTCAACGTACGCAACATCAGGACGCCAATGCTCGTGATCCACGGCGACAAGGATTATCGCGTCCCGATCGGCGAGGGCCTGCGGCTTTGGTACGAACTACTGTCCTCGTCGCAGTTGCCCGCGGACGACAACGGCCAGAGCCCGCACCGGTTCCTCTACTTCCCCGACGAAAACCACTGGGTCCTGCAGCCGCAGCATGCGAAGGTTTGGTACGGAGTCGTAGAGCACTTCCTGGCAAAGCAGGTGCTGGGCGAGGACGTTGCTTTGCCTGAGGAGCTGGGGCTGTAGGTTCCGACGCTGGTCCCGGTCGGTCCGGCCGACGACCGGGACATTTACCGCGTGCTCGCTCCTGCGTCGCTTAGACGCACGCTACGTAAATGTCCCGGCCGTCGCCCTCGTGCCCGCCCGGCGGTTCCGCCGGCCCCGCGTCATGCTCGGGCGTACGTCATGCGGGGTCCAGCAGCTCTTTGCGTCGTTGGTATGGCGGAGTTTTGTCTCGTTAGGATGGGGGAGTGAATTCGACCTTTAGCCTTCGTCCTGCCCGTACTGGTGATGTGGCGGCGATTAAGAGGCTGGTTGCGCCCTTGGCGGAGCAGCGGATTTTGATGGCCAAGGAAACTGTGGCCTATTACGAGAGCCTCCAGGAATTCCGGATTGCCGAATCCCAGGACGGCGACGTGATTGGTTGCGGTGCCCTGCATGTCATGTGGGAGGACCTGGCCGAGATCCGCACCCTCGCGGCTGCGGACGCGTGGCGGGGGCGGGGTGTGGGGCATGTGTTGGTGGAGGATCTCCTTGAAAAGGCCAAGGAGCTCGGTGTCAGCCGGGTGTTCTGCCTGACGTTTGAGGTTGACTTCTTCAAGCGCCATGGCTTCGACGTCATGGAGGACCAGTCGGCCGTGGACCCGCAGGTGTACTCGGAGTTGCTGCGGTCGCATGACGAAGGCGTCGCGGAATTCCTGGATCTGGCCCGGGTAAAGCCCAACACCTTGGGCAATACCCGTATGATCAAGCACCTCTGAGAACCCACAACAAGAGCTGAATGGTGCGGGTTTCAACCCTGCCCCGATTATGCGTGATTTAAACCCCTTCTCTTATCTAAAGTTGATGGATAAACTGATCGAGGCTTGCTGGGGAGCTTCCGCCATTCGGTCAATCGAGAGAAGATCATGCAGTCCCACGCGTCCTTTTCGGGTATTTCTGAACTCCAACTCAGTGTGCGCGGTCCCGTGTTCACGCCTGCCGATCCCGGATTCCAATCCGAGATTTCGGCTTTCAACCTCTCTACTCAACACCAGCCGGATCTTGCCTTCGGCGCCCTCGACGCCGAGGACGTTTCGGCGGCTATTAGATGGGCGGCGGAACGGGAAATGCCCGTAGCCGTCCAGTCCACGGGTCATGGTGCAACAAACGCGATCGAAGGCGGCCTGCTCATCAGCACCCGCCGAATGCTTGAGCTCAGCATCGACCCCCTTGAGAAAACTGCCAGAGTCGGGGCCGGTGTTCGGTGGAAGGCTGTGGTTGAGCTCGCTGCAACCTTCGGCTTAATGGGCCTCTGTGGTTCAACCTCTGACGTAGGCGTGGTGGGATACACGCTGGGCGGCGGGCTGCCAATCCTGGGCCGGAAGTATGGCTTCGCCTCGGACCATGTCATCGCCTTCGAGCTGGTTACAGCAGATGGCACCCAAAAAAGGGTCACCAAGGATGAGAACCCTGACTTGTTCTTCCTCCTGCGAGGCGGCAAGGGCAATCTGGGCATCGTGACGGCCATGGAATTCCACCTCTTCCCAGCCGCCGATCTCTACGCAGGTGGCGTGTACTTCGACGGCGGGCACGCCCCGGAAGTCCTGAGGGCGTTCAGGGAATGGGTGCCGTCGCTACCCGTGGAGGCATCGGCGTCGTTGGCGTTCTTGCGCCTTCCCGACATGGAGATGATTCCGGAGCCGTTGCGGGGAAAGTTTGTGATCCACCTCCGCTACGCCTACCAAGGCGACTTGGCTGCAGCGGCGGAGCTGCTGGAACCCATGCGCCGAAGCGCCCCGTTCATGATGGACGCCACCGGTCCTTTGGAGGCAAGCCAATTCGACACGATCCATCAGGATCCGGACCAGCCTGTCCCTGTCCGCGAGCGTGGTTTGCTGCTTGATCGTTTGGATGAAGAGGCATCCGAGGTAATCCTGCGGCACTTCGGTCCGGGCGTCGAAAGTCCAGTGCTGCTGGCCGAAGTCCGGCTGCTGGGCGGCGCCCTGGCCAAGAGCGCGCAGGGTGAGGACATTGTGGGCGGCCGTGACGCGGCGTTCAGCTTCTACATGGTTGCCATCGCTGCGCCTCCTGTGGTTGAGCTGCTGCCGGCAGTTTTCGATTCCGTGCATACAGACCTTCGTCCGGCTGCCAATCGCGGTACATTTGTGAACCTCCATGGGCACTTTGTGGATGCCGAGGACAGGGAGCGCCCTTGGGGCCCCAGCGCGCGGGAGCGGCTTAAGAAGGCGAAAGCGGAGCTGGATCCGAAGAACATGTTCAGCTTTGGGCAGGTAGTGGGCCTTCCTGCCCCGGAACAGCCGGTTGTTATGAATCAGGCCGTGCTGCTCGAAGACGTGGTCACTGCCGGCGGCGACGCCGTGCTGAACAGTTAAGGGGCGGACCATGCAAAATCGTGTCACGTTCCCGGACTTTTCAGCTTTCCAGATAGACATCCCCCACGGATCCTGGCCGAACGAATCCTTCTGGCCAGGGACCGCCCACTCCAACCCGGACCTGTACTCCGCATTTTGGCTCGATTTCCATGGCCGGAGTGAACCGGATTTCAGTCCTCCCGGCGCCGGCGCCGGCGCCCCCGCCGAACCCGCGAACCACGAAGACTAACTGTGTATTCCGGCAGACACGGGCCTTTAGGCCGTCCCTGCCGGCCTTTAATGGCCATGACGTTATGGGCCTCGGCGCCCTCTGCGCCGGCAAGGCCTACCCTGTGCACGGGCGCCGGTAGTAGGGTCAGAGCACCAGCCACAGCACGTCCAGGAGCATCCCATGAAAAAGCTCATCAATGATCCACGCGCCGTGGTGGACGAGTCCGTCGAAGGCTTCGGCATGGCCCATGCCGACATCGTGGACGTCCATCCCGAGCCCAAGTACGTCATCCGGAAAGGCGCACCTGTAGCGGGAAAGGTTGCCCTGGTATCGGGCGGTGGCAGCGGTCATGAGCCACTGCACGCTGGTTTCGTCGGCCTCGGCATGCTCGACGCCGCGGTGCCCGGCGCCGTCTTCACCTCGCCTACGCCGGACCAGATCATACCGGCGACCGTCGCTGTCGACTCAGGTGCCGGCGTCGTGCATATCGTCAAGAACTACACAGGGGACGTCCTGAACTTTGAGACTGCGGCGGAGATGGCACAAGCCGAAGGCGTACACGTGCGTTCGGTGTTGGTCAACGACGACGTCGCCGTGGAGGACTCGCTGTACACGGCGGGCCGCCGTGGAGTGGGCGGGACGGTCCTCGTGGAGAAGATTGCTGGTGCTGCCGCCGAGCGTGGAGACGGTCTTGAAGCCGTTGCAGCCATCGCGGAGCGGGTCGCGGCCAACGTGCGGACCATGGGAGTCGCACTCTCTGGCTGCACAGTTCCGCACGCGGGTACGCCGAGCTTCGAGCTGGCGGAGGACGAAATCGAGATCGGAATCGGCATCCATGGTGAACCCGGACGGCACAGGATCGCCATGGAAAGCGCCGACGCGATCACCGACCGTCTATTGGAACCCGTGCTTGAGGATCTCTCCATCTCGTCCGGAGACAGGGTGCTGCTGTTCGTGAACGGCATGGGCGGCACACCTCAGAGTGAGCTTTACATCGTCTACCGCCGGGCCGCCCAGGTACTCGCAGAGCGCGGGGCATCAGTGGAGCGCTCGCTGGTGGGGAACTACGTGACCTCCCTCGAAATGCAGGGGTGCTCGGTGTCCGTGCTGCGCCTCGACGACGAATTCGTGCGCTTGTGGGATGCTCCCGTTCACACGGCCGCCCTGCGTTGGGGAGTGTGAGCATGGGCTTGGGCGTTGATTGGGCCGTGGACTGGCTGAAGCTTTCGGCGAAGGCCATGGCAGAACACCGAACGGAATTGATTGAGCTGGACCGGGCAATCGGCGACTCGGACCACGGCGAGAATATGGACCGTGGATTCCAGGCCGTGTTGCAGAAGCTGGACGAGACGCCGCCGGAGACCGCGGGAGCTGCGCTTAAGGCGGCGGCGATGGCACTGATGTCCAAGGTGGGCGGAGCTGCCGGGCCGCTGTATGGCACGGCATATCTTCGGGCGGCCACGTCCCTCGGCGATTCCACTGACATCGACGCCGATGCCTTGGCTTCCGCGCTCGCGGCTGCCCGGGACGGAGTGGTTGCCCGCGGCAAAGCCGAGACGGGGGACAAGACCATGATTGATGCGTGGACGCCCGCCGTTGAGGCAGCCCGGAACGCGGCGTCCGATGGCGGTGATGTACATGCTGTCTTGCAGGCTGCTGCAGAGGCGGCCGAAGTGGGGGCTGTGGCTACCGATCCGCTGGTGGCTCGCAAGGGCCGCGCAAGTTACCTCGGGGAGCGAAGTGCAGGGCATCGCGATCCAGGGGCTGCGTCCACGGCGTTGCTCTTGCGCGCCGCGGCAGCAGCGGCGGCTGGCTCGGTGGGAAACACGGGAACCTCCGCAGGAAACACAGGAACCGACGCCGTATGACAGTTGGGATTGTGGTTGTCTCCCACAGCAGCAAGATCGCTGAAGGCGCTGTGGAACTCGCCGCCCAGATGGCGCCCGACGTCGAACTCGTCGCCGCCGGGGGCACTGACGACGAACGGATTGGCACCAGCCTCGAGAAAGTGCTTGCCGCCGTCGAGCAGTCACTGATTGATGCCGGAGGGGATGGCGTGGTGGTGCTGGCGGATCTGGGCTCGGCAGTAATGACAGCTGAGTCTGCGATCGAGTTCGCCAGCGATCCCGACGCTATTTTGCTTGCCGATGCGCCTTTGGTTGAAGGGCTGGTGGCCGCGGCCGTCGCGGCACAGGGCGGGGCTGGCGTCGAGGACGTGCGTAAGGCTGCCGAAGCGGTTGGATTCGGGGCTTCCGCCGGTACTGAGGCGCCGGGCAGTCCTCGCGAACCCCGGGAACCGGATGCTGCTGGCGATTTTGAGCTCATTAATCCCATGGGCATCCACGCGCGGCCTGCGGCAAAGATAGCCGGTGGACTGTCCGGCCTTGACGCTGAGGTGACAATCAACGACGTCGACGGGACGTCCATGATGGCGCTTATGACGCTCGCCGCCGCGCAGGGTGCAACCCTGCGCGTGGAGGCCCGGGGCAAGGACGCCGGAAAGGCAGTTCAGTATGTCGGGCGGTTGGTGGGCGAGGGGTTCGGGGAGATCTAACTAGCCTTCGTCAGGAGCAAATATTGCTAAGTATGCTGATTAGTGATGTTCTAGAGGTACAGATTCACTACTAGGAAGAGGTGCAACATGGGTGCTGACGACAAGATGGAGAATGCTGGCGAGAAGATGGCAGGCAAGGCTAAAGAAGCTGCCGGAAAGCTTACCGACAACGAGCGCCTGGAAGCCGAAGGCAAGGGCGAGCAGGTCAAGAGTGACCTCAAGGGCGCTGGCGAAAAGGTAAAGGACGCTTTCAAGAACGACTAGGAATTCAGGCGGGGCCGTTGCGGTTGCAGCGGCCCCGCCTTCCTTTGTGTTTGATAGGGCATAAGCCCCGGGATCGGATGGAGGATTCTTTCGTGAATTTGCTGGTGAAGTTGTTC
This sequence comes from Paenarthrobacter aromaticivorans, assembly GCF_019038615.1. Classification (NCBI taxonomy): domain Bacteria; kingdom Bacillati; phylum Actinomycetota; class Actinomycetes; order Micrococcales; family Micrococcaceae; genus Paenarthrobacter; species Paenarthrobacter aromaticivorans. The sequence continues at coordinate 719,025 of NZ_JAHOPC010000001.1, read as the reverse complement.
GGTCTGGCAGTCAGTCTTGGAGCTGGCGTGCTGGCAAACAAGACACTCGAAGGGCTCTGGGAGAACAAGACAGGAAAACCTGCCCCCAAGGACGGAACTGACCTGAACGATTCCTTGCCGGGAGTGCTCGTGTTCGCTGTAGTTTCCGCGGGCGTTGGCGCCGTGGTTCACGTTCTTACCCAGAGGGGCACCAAGAGTGCGCTGGCCCGAATGAAGAAAACGGCAGACGAGGTGTAGTAGACATGGCAATTGCCCGATACCCGAGTGTTGTTATTGATTGTCCGAATGCGCCCGCCCTTGCCGCATTCTATGGCGAACTGCTGGGCTGGGACGTGAAGGGCGAAACCGATTGGTTCGAGATTCGTCCCAGCGATGGGAACAATTGCATTGCTTTCCAACAGGTCGAGTCGTATCACGCGCCGGAATGGCCGGGGCAAACGGTTCCCCAACAGATGCACCTTGACCTGATGGTGGAGGACCTGGACAAGGGCGAGGAGGTGGCCCTTTCTCTGGGGGCAAGCAAGGCGGAGCACCAGCCGGGGACCACCTTCAGGGTGTTCCTTGACCCGGCCGGCCATCCGTTCTGCCTGTGCCTTTCCTGACTCTGCCTTTCCTGACCGGGGTGCGTGCCTAACCCTGCTGGGCCGCCCACTCCTCGACGCGACGGTTGCTCTCCTCCTCGGAGAGATCTTCCACGCGGGTCATGATGGACCAGCGGACGCCGAAGGGATCGCGGATGCTGGCATACCGGTCCCCTGAAACGAACGTGGTGAGTGGTTCGCGGATGATGGCGCCGGCTTGTTCTGCTCGTTGCACGAGTGCGTCTGCGTCCGGGCAGTAGAAGCCCAGGGAGTAGCAGTCATCATCCCCGTCGGGCGCGGGGACCAGGTGGTATTCCGGATTGGGCTCGCCCAGTTGAAGATGACCGTTCCCGAGGTCGAGTTCGGCGTGGACCACAACTCCGCCCATCTCAGTGGTGCCAACAATCCGTGCCCCGAAAACGTCCCGGTAGAACGCGATCGCATTCTTGGCATCGGGTACGGCGAGGAAGGGTGTCAGGCTGGTCAGCCCGTTGGGGACTCCGTGGGTTGTGTACTTGCCGTTGGCGGCTGTGGTTGCCTCAGTGCTTGTAGTATCTGTCATGTCCAAGACGCTACGGGCCGGGCTGGCTGTGGCGCTTGGAAATTCGCGACAGACTTTGTTGGGGGGGAGGCCTGTGGATAGCTCGTTCAAGGGCATTCTGTACCCGGCACGGCTTCCCACTTTCAACCGTTTGGCGGCACCGGAGTCTGTTGCGGAGCTCGTCCAGTGGTTCTGGATTCCCGAATGGGATATTGAGCCAGGCCGGACCTCCCGTCAGCATTTGATCGCCTACCCCGCATCCAATCTCGTTGTGCAGTTGGATGACGTGGTCTTCTCGGGTCCCACAACCCGGGCCGCCTATCGCGACTTGAATGGCCACGGCTGGGCAGTGGGAGCGCTGTTGCGCCCGGCTGCTGCCCCGGTCTTCACCGAGGATCCCGGCAGCCTGCGTGACGCCGAGGTGGTGTTGCCGTTGAAGGACCTCCACCGTTCCGTTGCACGGGCAATGAACGCCCCCGACGGCGGCGCGCGCCGCGAGCTGGCAGTGGACGCCTTTAAGTCGTGGCTGGCTTCCCTGGACTACGTACCTTCCGAAGAAGCTTTGCTGGCCAACCGGATGATGGACATTATTGCCTCCGACCCGGACGTGGTCCGGATTGACGATGTGGCGGCCCGGCTGGCTGTTTCGGGCCGGTCGCTTCAACGAATTGCCAGGAAATACATCGGACTCAGCCCGTCGGCGCTCATCCGTCGGCGTCGCCTGCAGGATGCTGCAGAAAGGGCACGGCTGGACCCTTCCGCTGATCTTGCGGGCATCGCCGCCGAACTTGGCTATGCAGATCACGCACATTTGACGAACGACTTCCAGAAGTACCTGGGTTTCACGCCGAGCACGTATCGCCGTGCTGTTGGCAGTTAGCCTGGGCACCCAGGCTGCTGGCTACACAGCACGATGCGAAATCTCTTGAAGTTGAAGGGGTTGGCAGCCTTCCGCGAGGACCTCCGCCGGCTTTGGAGTCGGCTTATGGAGCGCATCAAGAAACAACCTATAGGAGACGACTCCCGCACTTGTGGACCCCGTGGAGCAGCAGCATCGGTAAACGTGCGTCATCCAAGGGCCCGGCAAGAGTGCTCGAAGCCACGAATCGCACTCGGTCAGCGAGAGCGTGGCCTGGATTCCACTGTCCTTGCGATGAGCAGCAACGGACACGGTGACGCAGGTTCCTGCTGGTGCTGGGCCCGCGGCGAACCATCCCCATTCCACGGTCTCGACAACGATCGTCACATTGATGTTCTCGTCTTCGATTGACGAGGTGGGGCTCATTCGATAATGGCGTCGGCCGCTGTGGCGTGAGTCGCGTTGTGAAGACCCGCTGAGCGCCTCGCGAAGTGCGTTTAGTTCGGTGCCATGTTTGTTGCGGATCCTCGCGCTGAGATCCATGACCAAGTTTCCCTCTGCTGCGGTAGGCGCCGGGGCCTCGACGGCCGCAGGGGTGGGAGCCGTAACAAAAAACGTGTCACGGATGGGCTGCTCAGACCGGTGCACAACACCCCCAAGGACTTGACCATCAGGCAGTGAGACGAGAATACCCGTCCAAAAATCAAATCGCTAGAGGAACCGCCTGGTTATCCCTGCCTTAGCCCTGTCGCATCGAGCACCAGATTGGCGGTAATGAACCGTCCGCACTGCTCACCAAACGGGTAGTCGCCCTTGGGCGTGAACGTCAGCGTCCGAACAGGCAACGCAGTGCCGGATGGAGAGGTGCCGGACACGGTCGCTTCAAGCGGACTTTCTGAGAGCGCGGGCAGTCCCAGGAACCCGGTCATTGTGCCATCGGGTGAGGACGTTGCGGAGCACACGCCCTCGGGGGAGCAGCCCTGATCCACGGCGATTGAGCCTGGGTGCAAAGCCACGTCGGCTTCGGTGCAGGTGCCATCCTGGCACGCTTTCATCCGCAATGAAGCAACTGAGTCCACATAGTCGGCAGCGACCGTGATCGAGACTCCAGACGCCTGGGCGATCGCCGGGCAAGGTGCGGGTTCAGCGAAGCAGCTGGGAAGAAGTGCCGAGGTACCCATCAGGGTGAAAGCCAAACCAATCTTGCCCATGCTTCAGGGTAGGACTGGATTCAGCAGGAGGCGCAGCATCGGATGGAATCGGCACCCCATCGTTACGGCTCACACAGGCCCGTTGCTGAACCGACACCGCGCATGATTGCCGCTTAGGCGGGAAGCCGCAAACCGCCGTCGTGGATTTCCGCCAAACCGTCGCTGACCAGGCCATCGAGTGCCCGTTCCAGCTGCTCGGGCGCTGAGTTGAGCCGGTGCAATGCTGTCAGCGGAATCCCGACGCCGGACGGCGCGAAGCCGAGGTCCGCCGGCGGCTGCTCGAACATCTCGCGCGGAACCGGGGTAGCAGCTTCGCGGAGGACGGCCATCACAGCTCCGCGGACCTGCCGGTCCGTACCGTGCCAGGACTGCCCCTTGGGGGTGTACGACGGCGGTGGCTCACCTGCCGCGAGCCAGGCGCAGCTGGAGCGCACGGGACAGTCGGTGCACTTGGGGCTGCGGGCCGTGCACACCACGGCACCCAGTTCCATGACCGAGGCGTTCCAGCGCACCGACAGAGGGCGGTCTTCGGGCAGCAGGGCATCGGCGAGGCGCATCTCGGCCGCTGTGAGCGCCGGAGCGGGCAGGGCGTGCCCGGAGATGAGGCGCGCATGAACGCGGCGAATGTTGGTGTCCACCACTGTTTCTCGGCGGCCAAAAGCAAAGGAGGCGACGGCGGCAGCGGTGTAGGTGCCAACCCCGGGCAGGGTCAGGAGCTCGGGATAACTGTCCGGAACGTCGCCATCGTGCTCGTCGCGGATGGCCACTGCGGCTGCGTGCAGTCGAAGTGCCCTGCGGGGATAGCCGAGGCGGCCCCAGTGACGAACGGCCTCACCGGAGGGCTCATCTGCCAGGTGCGCGGGGGTTGGCCAGCGTTCCATCCAGTCCCGCCAGACCGGGAGGACCCGGACCACGGGAGTTTGTTGGAGCATGACTTCGCTGACCAGGATGCCCCAAGGGCTGCAATCAAGCTCGCGCCACGGAAGGTCCCTGGCGGTCTCGGCAAACCACTGGTCCAAGGATTGGTGGAGTCTGGCGAGTTGGCCGGTACCGGGAAGTGCCATGCGTCAGATCCCCCGGACTGTTGAGGTTTGGCCGGCGCCGCGGCGCCCGAATTCTGCCCTCTACTGTAGTGGAAACCGGGACGGCAACGCTCCTGCGGTGCACGTCACACACGGCGGGTTTGGCGTCCGGCGGCGTGGTGGTGGCGTGCTGCGGAGTGGGCCCGCCTAGCCTAGAAACATGGCCAATCAGGGTAAGAACCAGTCGTCCGCGCGCACTTCAGCGCCGGGCAAGGGTGCTGCCCCTAATTCAGGTGGTGCGCGCCGCCCCGGCACCCCGACGTCCAGGCGACGTCCAAGCCCCGCCGTTTACCGCCGTCGTCGGCAGTTTGTCTTCGGTGCCCTGCTGCTGGTGATCGCCCTCGTTGTGGCTGGCGTGGTGGCAATCAGTGGAGCGCTCGCAGGTAAGTCCGAGCCCCAATCGGTCAGTACGCCTGAAGCGTCCCAGGTGCCCACGCAAGGGAACGCGCCAACAGCAGGCACTGCCTCACCGTCGGCAACGCCCACGCCTGTGTGCGACCTGAGCCTGGTGACCGTGGCCGCAGCTACGGACAAGCCAGCCTACGGGGCTGAGGAGAAGCCGCTGCTCACCATGACCATCACCAATGGCGGGACGGCCCCCTGTGAAGTGAATGTTGGCACGTCCCAAATGGAGTACGTCGTGATGAGCGGCTCGGACAGGATCTTCTCCTCCAAGGATTGCCAGGCCGGAAGTGAAGACCTGATCAAGACCATCCAGCCCGGCAAGAGCGAGACCGCCAATTTCCCCTGGCAGCGCAACCGAACGCTTGAGGGCTGCGCTGCGATCAGCGCCAAGCCCGGTGCAGGCGGCGCCTATTACACGTTCGAAGCGCGGCTGGGAAACAAATCCAGCACCAAGGCCGTCTTCCAGCTGAACTAGAGGAAGCGGTCCAGCAGGCTTGCCTCGGCCATGCGGCTCAAACCTTCACGGACCGTGCGTGCGCGTTGATCGCCGATGCCGTCAACGGTCATGAGGTCATCGATGGTGGCTGCCATGAGGTTCTGCAAGCCGCCGAAGTAGTCCACCAGCCGATCTGCGACAGCCTTCGGCACGGACTTGAGGCCGGACAGGAGGCGGTAGCCGCGGGGCTGGACCACAGCATCCAGCTGCTCAACACCACCCGCGAAACCGATGATTCCGGCAATCCTGCTCAGGTCAATGAGTTCAGTGGGGCCGAGGTTGAGGAGCGCTTGGACTGCTTCTTCAATATCCTCAGGAGTGGCATCGGGGTCTGCGTAGTCGCGGATGATGACATCGCTGCCCGGGCCACGACCCATGGTCAGTTCCTCCACCTGCAGCGATAGCAGGCGGCCATCTTCGCCGAGTTCCAGCACGTATTGGGCAATTTCCTCGGAAATCCGCCTGACCATTTCCTGGCGTTGCAGGGTGACCGCGACGTCCCTGACGGTGACCAGGGCCTCAATCTCAAGTGCTGAAAGGGAGCTGGTGACTTGATCCAGCCTGGCGCTGTACCGCTCCAGCGTTGCGAGGGCCTGGTTTGCGCGGGCTAGGACTTTCTCCGAGCCCTCCAGGACGTGGCGCAAGCCATTCACGTACAGGGCAATGATCTGCATCGACTGGCTGACAGAGATAACCGGAACGCCGGTTTGGATGGCGACGCGCTCAGCTGTGCGGTGCCGGGTCCCGGATTCCTGGGTCTCGATGCTGGAGTCCGGAACGAGCTGCACTGCGGCGCGGACGATGTTGCTGGCGTCCTTATCGCAGATGATGGCGCCGTCCATCTTCGCGAGTTCACGGAGGCGTGTGGGCGAGAACTCGATGCCGATATCGAATCCGCCGGAACAGATGGAGTCGATGGTGCGGTCCGAGCCCAACACAATCAAAGCGCCGGTTCGTCCACGGAGGATGCGCTCCAAGCCGTCCCGTAAAGGAGTTCCGGGTGCGACTCTGGCCAGAGTCGCCTTGAGCGACTCTTCCGGGCTCCGGGCCATAGGGTTTCCCTTCGAAGGTGCAAGCCATGGCTCACAGACAAGCTGAATCCGGCATCCGCGGGCACTTGGAAAAATGCCCTGATGACGACTAGCACCATGATATGGCTTCCGGGCACCGTTAACCGCACCAGCAAGCCCCAAAGTGGGTCATTTCGTTATGTACGGGGAAGGCCGGAAGGTCCCTTTTCTGGTGTCTCTGTTGAAGGCGATTTGGGCCGATCGCTCGCTGACGTGGGCGTATATAACAAATTGGTGTAGATATTCCGCCAAACTGCCTGCGACGCTAGTAGCTGTCTTTCGGGACAGTTATCAGTCCGGCCATTGGTGTAAGCCCTTCCGCGCCGGGGAAACCGCAAGGGCCGGCGCTAAGTGATCAACAGCTCCAACGCCTCGGCCAGATGCCCTACTTCGCGCACGGAGAAACCTTCCGGGATGACGCCCGCGCCCGCAGGGCTGGCCGGGACAATGGCGTGCGTGAAGCCCAGTCGGTGTGCCTCTTGAATGCGCTGGTTGATTCCGGGAACAGGGCGGACTTCGCCTGCCAGCCCGACTTCACCAAAGGCAATGAGCCGTTGGGGGAGTGCTTTGCGGGATTTGGCTGACGCGACGGCCAGAGCCACGGCAAGGTCCGTGGCAGGTTCGCTGAGCTTTACTCCGCCAACAGTGGCCACATAGGAGTCGTCCTTGTGCAGCATGCACCCGGCGCGTTGCTGGAGTACGGCAAGCAGCATGGCCACGCGAGAGCTCTCCAGCCCGCTGGTAGCCCGCCTGGGTTGGGTATTTGCGCTCTCTGCCAGCAGCGATTGGACCTCTGCGAGCAACGGGCGGCGGCCCTCCATGGTCACCGTGATGCAGGTGCCTGAGACAGGTTCGCGGGTTCGCGACACAAAAAGACCACTGGGATCAGCGAGTCCCTCAATGCCGGCCTCGTTCAGGTCAAAGCAGCCGACGTCGTCCGTGGCGCCATATCGGTTCTTGACCGCCCGGAGCAGCCGCAGCCGGGAATGGCGCTCGCCTTCAAACTGGCACACGACATCCACCAAATGTTCCAGCAGCCGCGGCCCCGCGATGGTGCCGTCCTTGGTCACGTGGCCCACCAGGAGCGTGGTCATGTTCCGCCGCTTGGCCGCGGCGATGATGGATGCGGCAACCTCGCGGACCTGCGACACGCCACCGGCGCTGCCTTCCACATCCGCACTGCTCAGCGTCTGCACGGAGTCCACGATCAGCAGCTTCGGCTCAAGCTTCTCCACTTGGCCCAGCGCCTGTCCAAGATCGGTCTCGGCGGACAGGTACAGAGTATGCGCGACGGCGTCAATCCGCTCCGCGCGTAGCTTGACCTGGGCTGCGGACTCCTCACCCGTGATGTACAGGACGTCCTGGCCAGTCCGCGCGAACTTCGCTGCTACGTCCAGCAGCAGTGTGGATTTCCCGACGCCGGGTTCCCCAGCCAACAGGATGACGGCCCCGGGGACGAGCCCTCCTCCAAGGACGCGGTCCAACTCGTCCACACCTGTGGGCAGGAATGCCGCCGTTGTCCCATCTACCTCAGCGATACGGCGGGCCGGCTCCAAAACCGTGGCGGCCGGCGTCGTACGGGCTACCGTGGCGCCGTACTCCTCAACGGTTCCCCAGGCTTGGCACTCACCGCACCGGCCCACCCATTTGATGGCCGTCCAGCCGCATTCGGCGCATTTGTAAGCGGGTGTCTTGGATGCGCGGGAGGTCTTTGAAGCCATGGGTTCAAGGTTAGTCGCGGGGGCTGACAGTATTGGCGCCGGGTGTCCCATGCCGCGCCGCGTCAACGAAAATGGCTAGCCCTGTGACGCCAAGCGCCAAGCCCAGGGACGCAACCACATCCGTGAGCCAGTGGTAGCCCAGATACAAACGGCTGAAGGCGACCAAAAGCGCGAACAGCGCAGCACCCATATAGGCAAGTACCGCCGTCGTGCGGGTTCCCGATCGCGAGACGAGAAGGTAGGTGAGGACCAAAGCGAAGATCCCAGCCCCAAGGGTGTGACCGGAGGGGAAGGATAAGGCGTCGTCGGGGCCGAGCAGAAAATCCGACGACGGCGGGCGGGAGCGGCTGACTTCGAACTTGATGACGGTGCACAGCACCAAGGCAAGCACCATGCCACCCATGAGAACGGCCGGCCGCCACAACTCCCTCTTCCAGATGGCCCATGCGCCTGCCAGGACAGCGCCGATGGCCGTCATGGCGGTCGGCGACGTCACCGTTGAAACGGCCGCGAGGAGAGCGGTGGCAACTGCGCTGCGGGAATCAACCAGGGCGCTGTGCACTGTGCTGTCCAGGGTGGCTAGTCCGCTGTCCGAAAGAACGGCCGCGAACATCAGCCAGAAAATGACGTCGCCAGCGACGAACAGTGCGCCAGCCCAAAGAAACAATGGGCGCTGGCGAACGCGCAGCTCTGGGGCCGCTTGGGGAGTGACGGACAATGCAGGGAACATCCGCTCATTATCCGCAATGGGCATGGGACTTTGCTGGGAGGAAGCTGCCTGGAAGTTGGAGAGCCGCAACATTACAGAGCCGGCAGCACGTCCCGGGCCTCGTCGGATTCCAGACCGCTGGCCTCCAAAAGGTCCACCATGAGCGGCCGGAACAGCATCACCACGGTTTCGCCCTCAAGCTTCTGAACGTCGAGCATCTTGGGGTGCAGGCGCGAGGCGATGTCGGTCAGCTCGTTGCGGGCGTGACGCAAATGGACGCGTCGGGTTCCCTCGCTTTGCTCCGCCAGGCCAATGGTCAGTTCATCGATTGCGGCGGCAGTTTCCTGCAGTACCTCGGAGATGCTGTCAATTGCTTCGTCAGATAACGCGGCGTGGTTGATCGCACTGGTGAGCCTGCGGGCAAAAACGCGGCTGTTACGGAGTGCAAGATCGATGTATTCCAGCGAATGTTCCAGGCTGGCTAGCTCGTCGCGATGCCTGCGATGGGCCGGAGCCAGAGTGGCTACCTCGCCCGAGGCGCGCAGGGTCTGCCGCATCCGGTCCACCAGTGGCTGGCAGTTACGGCCGCGAATCAGCGCGTGCCAGGCAATGGTGGAGTCGCTTTCGACCATGGCCTTGCCGCACTCGCGCAGCACTTCGGCAAGCTCGTGCAGGATTTTCTGGACGTCCTTCCGCGGCTCCCGCCGCGGATCCTTCGGCACCAAAATAGTCACCAGCAGGGCGAACACACCCCCCACTACCGCATCCAGGCTCCGCGTGAAAGGCCCGCCAGCCGGCGCCGGCAGCAGCACCACCAGCAACGACTGGAGCCCCAGCTGGGTGGTGAAAATGGTCCCGCTGTCCAGGAACCTGGCCAGCAGGATAGAGAAAAGAAGCACGACGGCGGCCTGCAGGATTCCAGCGCCCAGCCAGTGGAGCAGGAGGTCACCCACCACAATGCCGAGGGTGCAGCCCAGTCCAACCTCAATAACCCGTCGCAAGCGCGGATCACGCGAGAAGCCGAGCGCGATCAACGAAGAAGTAGCCGCGAACAATGGCCCTTGGTGGCCCAGGATGTATTCCGCGAAAGCATAGGCGCCCACGGCACACACCGTCATTTGAATAGCCGGCGTCAGGGAATTCCGGCTACGGACCAAGCCAGTCCGGACTCTGGCACGCAGGAACCTCTTGCTTGCAGAAAATCCCTTCGCGGCAGCCATGTCCTCAAGTCTATTTGCCGAAGCCGGGCAACGATGACGCGTCGGACGCCGGGGGGAGCCCTGCTCAAGGTGGCGCGCGCCACATAACCCAATGGTCCGCCGTCGTTCACTTTGCGTTCACCTTCAACGTCAGATCCCGTTACCTGCGCTGCTTACCTTCAGTAAAGGCACAAAAGGTCCATAGCTCACGCGCGCCGAAATCTCCGTTCGGCCAGCATCAGAGAATCCCTGGAAGGGGTACATCCAAGTGAAGGCAACTCGCTTCGGCCGCAACGCGGCAATCGCGGTCATCGCAGCTGGCGCTCTCGCGCTCACCGCTTGCGGTTCAGACAACGCAACGGGCACCGCCGCTGGCACGCAGCCAGCAGCATCCGGCATGAAGGTCACCGGCACCCTCACCGGTATCGGTGCGTCCTCCACTGGCGCAGCCATGGACGCCTGGAAGGCTGGCTTCGCCAGTGCAAACCAGGGCGCAACCGTGCAGTACTCCCCGGACGGTTCCGGCGCAGGCCGCAAGGCCATCATTGATGGCTCGGCACAGTTCGCAGGCTCGGATGCCTACCTTAAGGACGAAGAGCTCGAGAGCTCCAAGGCCAAGTGTGGCCCTGAAGGCGCCATCAACATCCCGGTATACATCTCCCCGATCGCCGTCGCCTTCAACGTCCCCGGTGTCACGGACCTGAAGCTCGACGCCGCTACAGTCGCCAAAATCTTCCGCGGCGAAATCGCCAATTGGAATGACCCCGCAATCGCAGCCCTGAACGCCGGCGTTACCCTGCCGGACCTCAAGGTCACCCCCGTGAACCGTTCTGACGACTCCGGAACCACCACCAACTTCACCGACTACCTCGCAGCCGCTGCTCCCGAGGTATGGACAGACAAAGCTGCAGGCGTCTGGCCGGCAACCCTGAAGGGCGAAAACGCCAAGGGCACCTCCGGCGTCGTCAAGACCGTTACCGACACCCCCGGTGCCGTGACCTACGCCGATGACTCCGCTGTCTCCGGCAAGCTGGGCACCGCGTCCATCAAGGTCGGCGAGGATTTCGTCAAGATCTCCGCTGATGCTGCTTCCAAGGCCGTCGAAGCCGGCAAGCCTGTCGATGGCCGCGCCGCCAACGACGTCGCCATCAAGCTGGACCGCAAGACCACTGTCTCGGGCGCCTACCCGGTAGTGCTCGTTTCGTACCACGTAGTCTGCACCACGTACGAGACCAAGGCAGTTGCTGACCTGGTCAAGGCATTCGAAAGCTACGTAGTGTCCGACGAAGGACAGAAGACCGCCGCTGACGCCGCAAAGTCCGCGCCGCTGTCCAAGACCCTGCAGGACAAGGCAAAGGCTGCCATCGAAACCATCAAGGCCAAGGCCTAAAGGTTTCCCGGCGGGTTTGCCTGAACCCGGCTAAACATTGAAGTTCCCTGCTCCGCGCGGAGTGGCTTGAGCCGCCCGCGAAGGGCAGGGAACTTAGCCATGTAAGACCAGTTCACTGAGACTGAAGGATCGTGAAGTGACCACCAACTCCCTGACAACCTCCCAAGGCGCAGGACGCGCCGGGGACAAGGTTTTCTCCGGGGCCGCCATGGCCGCGGGGTGCCTGATTCTGGCGGTTCTCTTCGGAGTCGCACTCTTCCTTGTAGTGCAGGCAATCCCTGCGCTCGCAGCACCGCCCGCGGATATCCAAGGCGGCCACGGCTTCTTCGCCTACATCGCCCCGATCGTGGTGGGCACGCTCATCGCCGCCGTGATTGCGCTCGTCATCGCAACCCCCGTGGCAATCGGAGTGGCCCTGTTCATCTCCCACTACGCCCCGCGCCGACTGGCTTCGGGGCTTGGGTACGTTGTGGACCTGCTGGCCGCCATCCCGTCCGTTGTCTACGGTGCCTGGGGTGCGGCGTTCCTCGCCAAGGAAATCTCCCCGGCCTACGACTGGCTCGCCAACAACCTGGGCTGGATCCCTATCTTCCAGGGCCCGGCGTCCGCCACCGGCAAGACCATCCTGACCGCCGGCATCGTCCTGTCCGTCATGGTCCTGCCCATCATCACCTCCCTGTCCCGCGAAATCTTCCTGCAGACCCCCAAGCTGCACGAGGAAGCAGCGCTCGCATTGGGAGCCACCCGCTGGGAAATGATCCGCATGGCCGTCCTTCCGTTTGGTCGTCCGGGCATCGTCAGCGCCATCATGCTTGGCTTGGGCCGTGCTCTTGGCGAGACCATGGCGGTTGCGCTGGTGTTGTCCTCAGGAGTCTTGACGGCGAGCCTGATCCAATCCGGAAACCAGACCATCGCCGCCGAGATCGCCCTGAACTTCCCGGAAGCCAGCGGTCTGAAGGTCAACACGTTGATTGCCGCAGGCCTGGTGCTGTTCGTGATCACCCTCGGCGTGAACATGATTGCCCGCTGGATCATCACCAAGCACAAAGAATTCTCGGGAGCCAACTAAATGACCGCCACCGTAGTCCGAAAGCGCTCGGCGCTCACCAAGGGCCAGCTGCCCAAATTCGCGCCCTACATTGTCCTGGCCGTCGCCGTGATCGTCGGTGCGGCGATCCTCGCGCTCATCGGCTTCAACGCCTTCGGCTGGGGCGTCGTCTCCGCTGCCCTGTTCACGATCGGCCTGGTCGGCTGGAGCGGTGCTGTTGAAGGTGCGCGCAAGGCCAAGGACAAACTGGCCACCTGCCTCATTGTGGGGTCCTTCCTCATTGCACTCCTCCCGCTGGTCTCGGTCATCTGGACTGTGCTGGTGAACGGCATCCCCGGACTCGTGACTCCCGGCTTCCTTGGTACGTCCATGAACGGCGTCACCGGCGCGTTCGACAACAAAGCCGTGGAAGAAGGCGGCAAGGTCCTCGGCGGCATCTACCACGCGTTGCTGGGCACCCTGCAGATCACGCTCCTTGCCACCGTCATCTCCGTTCCAGTTGGACTGCTCACCGCGATCTACCTGGTGGAATACGGCAACGACCGCCCCCTGGCCCGTGCCATCACGTTCTTCGTGGATGTCATGACCGGCATCCCGTCCATCGTGGCCGGTCTCTTCGCGGCAGCGTTTTTCTTCGCGGTTGTTGGCCCCGGCACCAAGACCGGTGCGGTAGCCGCCGTCGCGCTTTCAGTCCTCATGATCCCGGTAGTTGTCCGCTCCAGCGAGGAAATGCTGAAGATCGTCCCGAACGAGCTCCGCGAAGCGTCCTACGCGTTGGGGGTGCGTAAGTGGCGAACCATCACCAAAGTGGTCATCCCGACGGCGATCTCCGGCATCGCGTCCGGCGTCACTTTGGCAATCGCCCGGGTTATCGGCGAGACCGCTCCCATCCTTGTCACCGCAGGCTTCGCGACCACCATCAACAACAACGTCTTTGGCGGTTGGATGGCCTCGCTGCCGACCTTCATTTACACCCAGATCCTGAACCCGACGTCGCCGTCCAACCCTGGCCCCTCGGACCAGCGGGCATGGGGCGCGGCCTTGGTGCTGATCATCCTGGTGATGCTCCTGAACCTCGGAGCCCGCCTCATCGCCCGTCTGTTCGCTCCCAAGACGGGCCGCTAGCCGGGTCGGCCACCAGTTTTTTCGGGCCGCCCGGTTACCCGCCATTCAAACTTCCAGAAACCCCCAAGGAATAAGGAACACCATGTCCAAGCGCATCGACGTCAAAGACTTGAATGTCTACTACGGCAGCTTCCTGGCTGTTGAAGACGTCAACATCAACATTGAAGCCAAGTCCGTCACGGCCTTCATCGGCCCGTCCGGCTGTGGCAAGTCCACCTTCCTCCGCACGCTGAACCGCATGCACGAGGTCCTTCCCGGTGCCCGCGTCGAGGGCGAGGTCCTGCTCGACGGCGATAACCTGTACGACGCCGGCGTTGACCCCGTTACCGTTCGCACGCAGGTTGGCATGGTCTTCCAGCGCCCCAACCCGTTCCCCACCATGTCCATCCGGGACAATGTTCTGGCTGGCGTGAAACTGAACAACAAGAAGATCTCCAAGGGCGAAGCCGATGCCCTCGTGGAGAAGTCCTTGGTTGGCGCCAACCTCTGGAACGAGGTCAAGGACCGCCTGGACAAGCCAGGTTCCGGCCTTTCGGGCGGCCAGCAGCAGCGCCTCTGCATCGCACGCGCGATCGCTGTTGAACCCCAGGTGATCCTCATGGACGAGCCCTGCTCCGCCCTTGACCCGATCTCCACCCTGGCCGTTGAGGACCTCATCAACGAGCTCAAGGACCAGTACACCGTGGTGATCGTTACCCACAACATGCAGCAGGCTGCCCGCGTGTCCGACAAGACCGCGTTCTTCAACATCGCCGGCACAGGCAAGCCCGGCAAGCTCATCGAGTTCGCGGACACCACCACCATCTTCAACAACCCTTCCCAGAAGGCCACGGAAGACTACGTCTCCGGCCGCTTCGGATAAGGGGTTTGCAGGTTCCGGCTTTCTTGGGAGAGCCGGCAAAGAACGACGGCGGCCGTCGCCTTGGGGGTACGGCCGCCGTCACTTTTTTGCACCCAACTAAGTCGCATTTGTGCGCGTTTTGAGCCCTCAAAACGCGCACAAATGCGACTCAGTTGGGTCGGAGGTCCGCCAGGGGTGAGAACGCAAGCTCCAGGACGAATGCCGCGGCGGCCGTGACTAGCGGTGTGGCCACCCAGAACAGGAGAATCCTGCGCACAAGACGCCTGTTGGTGGTGGCGAAGCGCTGGTTGGTGCCTGCTCCCAGCACGGACGCCGTCAGGGTGTGCGTGGTGGACAGTGGCAATTGCAAACCGATGGCCCCGACGAAGAGCATCACGGACGTCAGCGTTTGAGCCACAAAGCCTCGAAGAGGGTCCACGCGGATCAACTTGTGACCCAGGGTGTGCGAGATCCTCCAGCCACCAAACATGGTGCCAGCTGTCAGCATGATCGCAGTCAGAAGGAGGATCCACAGGGGGAGTTCACCTCCGCTGGACAGCCCGGCCGCTACGAGGGCCAGCAGGAGAACGGCGGCGGTACGCTGACCGTCCTGAAGCCCATGGCCGAACGCAACAGCCGCAGCAGACACAGCCTGCGCGCGGCGGAAACGCCTGTTGATGACATTCGGCTGCGTGTAGCGTGCCGCCCAAGTCACCGGCCATACGAGCAGGTATGCGGCAACGAAAGCGATCAAAGGGGACAGGACCAAAGGCAGGGCCACCTGGGTAAGGAGGACGTTGTCCACACCGTTGATCGAGTTCCCGCCCACCAGCGCGCTCGCAGCGCCTGCGCCGATCAGGCCGCCCACAAGTGAGTTGGTGGAAGACAAAGGGATGCCCCGCCACCACGCGTACACGCCCCAGATGATGGAGGCGGCGAGGGCAGAGGTCAGCATCGAGAGCCCGCCAATGCCATTGGGAAGTGTGATCCAGGACTGCGTGAACGCGAGCACGAAGCTGCCGCTGAGCATGGCGCCGATGAAGTTGAAAACAGCTGCCAGGAGAACCGCTACGGATGGCGTTAGGGCTCGTGTCCTCGTGGATAGTGCCACGGCATTGGAGACGTCACGGAAGCCGTTGAGAAACGCGAACCCTGAAGCCAAACCCACCACGAGGACCAGGAATGCAACGATCACGTCATGATTCCTTGACGATGATGCTGCCTACCTGTGTGGCGATCTTCCGCATATCCTTGGTCACTTCCACCAACTGGTTGGCGATGTCCCGGTGCCGCGCATACTGGGTGGACTTCATATCCTTCAGCATTTCGGCCACCCACGTGCGGTGGGTTCGCTCTGCACGTTTCGCCAGCTTGAGAATCTCAATCCAGTAGTCCTCAAGTTCATCGAGGTCCTCAAGCTTTCGCATGGCGTCCACCGTCAGCTCGGCCTGGCGGCTGATGATCTCCAGTTGATCGGCCGCGCGCTTCGGAAGGCGCTCAAGCTTGTAGAGGGCAACCAACTCGCCCGCGGCGTCGAGCTTCTCCATTGCCTCGTTGAGGTGGCGGGACAGAGCGTACATGTCCTCGCGGGGGAGCGGGTTCACAAAGCTGGTGCGCATGTGCGTCAGGAGTGCAAAGTGCAGGTCCAGGGACTTCGACTCATGCTCGTGAAGTTCCTCAGTCAGGCGTTCGTGCTCACTGGCCTGGGCGCCGAGGATCTCTGAGAGTGTTCCGGTGGCGGCCACAATGACGCTGGCCATCTGCGCGAGCAGTACCAGCCCGGCAGGTTCCTGGGGGAAAAGGCGCAGCTTCATATCGCTTCCGGGCCGGGGACGGATGGGCTGCGGGCTGCTTGACTTGACGCTTCCCGCTTCGGCCCCAACTTTACCGGTACGACGACGGCCACCGGTAAGTCGGCGGGTGTGGTCGCAGGCTCATATTCAAAGTGGCTAGCCCTGAACTGCTTCCGGGCATAAAAATGGTGCCGAACCGGATACGCCTCTCGGCGGTAGGCCGCTCGAAGCGGCTATAAGTTGAAGCCCGGGGGTTTCGCGGTTCGGCACCAGTTTCAGTGTTCTACGTCAGTGGGGCTAAGTCAACATTGACAGGCGGGGCCAGACGTGGGTAAATTTCGAGGTTTTTCGCCCCTAATCCAGCTCTCCCAATCGCCATGCGTTGGCGGCGTGTTCGAGGTCCTCGGCCGTCTTTACCAGCTGGTGTGAGTTGCGCGTGAGCTTGCTTGCATGACTTTCATTGCTGTGCTCCGCCCCGTCCGCCAGGGTCGCCTGGCCGAGCGCAACAACCCGACAAAATGCAGCGGAACGTTCCAGCGCGACGTCGAAATCGCCGTCGAAGGCGCCAGACAAAATGGCGTCAGCCATGGTCTTCATTTCGTCGGCTCCCGGTGGCTCCGCTGCCCCTGCAACCACGTTGGATACCTGGGCGGTGTCGCGGCCTGCCCGGAAGTACACGGAAATGCGCTCGGGGTTCTGGATGGTGGCGGCGCGGAGGGCGTAGAGCCTCCACAAAGCGCCGGGCAGGGAACGGGCGGGGCTTTCGGCCCACATCTCGGCGATGGCTTCCAGGCCCTGCTCGTCGGCAAGCTTCACCAGGCGACGGGTGACTTTGGGGTCGTCGCTGTCACGGCCACGTTTTACGAGCGCCTGGGCGGCCAGGTGGGCAGCCTCGGAGACGCGGGCGGGATCTGCTCCACCAGCGAACGGTTCGAAATCGATGGGCGCGAAGGGCTTGGGCTTGTGGTGCCTGTTCGCTCCGCCGTAAGCACGTGATCCTGGCTGTTCGCTCATGAGTTCACCGTACTCCTGTGCCCCTGATGGGGTCGAGTAACGGTTTTTTGGCTACTTTCTTGCTACCCGCGCGCCTTCCCGACCTACTTTGCCGCCGGAGGAGGGCCGACACGCCGCTGCCGCCGCGCGCCGTCGTCGGCTGTTTGCTCAAAATGGGTCACGACGCCGCGTTGCCGCCTCCGTTCCTCTACTTGCTTGACGTTGAGGTACAGTATTCATGGCTGTTTCAACAGCTGGAGGGGCCTTTAGCTCAGTTGGTAGAGCATCGGACTTTTAATCCGTGGGTCGTGGGTTCGATCCCCACAGGGCCCACCCTTTCTGCAGGCCGGAGACGTTGAGTCTCCGGCCTGTTTTTGTTTCCGCCGTGCGGCGAACCCCACAAGCATCAACCGAACAATCCAGGTTTCCCGGAAAAACTTCTTGACTCGCACACCCAGCCCCCACCAACATGGTTTCTATAACGTTGTAAATTGACTCAATCCACAGCAAGCAGACAAGGACGCCCCTTGGGAACCCAGAACCCGGAAACCCCGACCGCCAAAATCACCATCGATCCCGCATTCACCGTGGGTCCCGTCAGGCGGAAGACCTTCGGTGCCTTCGTCGAGCACCTGGGCAGATGCGTCTACACAGGCATCTTCGAACCCGAACACCCAAAGGCGGACGAAGACGGTTTCCGTACCGATGTCCTGGAACTTACGAAGGAGTTGGGTGTCTCCACGGTCCGGTATCCCGGAGGTAACTTCGTCTCCGGCTACCGCTGGGAAGACGGAGTGGGGCCAAAGAAGGACCGCCCAACGAGGCTTGACCTTGCCTGGCACTCAAGCGACCCAAACCTGGTGGGTGTGGACGAGTTTGCCAAGTGGTCCCGGAAAGCCGGTGTTGAACCCATGATGGCGGTCAACCTGGGCACCCGCGGGACGCAGGAAGCACTGGACATCCTGGAGTACTGCAATATCAAAGGCGGCACGGCCCTATCCGAACAGCGCAAGGAGAATGGCGCCGTCGAGCCCCACAACATCACTATGTGGTGCCTCGGGAACGAGATGGATGGCTTCTGGCAGATCGGCCACAAGGAGGCCGGCGAGTATGCTCGCCTCGCCGCCGAAACTGCCCGGGCCATGCGCATGGTCAACCCGGACCTGGAGCTGGTGGCATGCGGAAGTTCCGGCCCGACTATGCCCACCTTCGGAGAATGGGAGCGCGTTGTCCTCACCGAGACGTATGAGCTAGTGGACCTGATCTCCGCGCACCAGTACTTCGAGGACTTCGGTGACCTGCAGGAGCACCTGTCTGCCGGGCACCGGATGGAGGCCTTCATCAAGGACCTCGTCGCCCACATCGATCACGTGAAGTCCGCAACCAAATCGGAAAAGCAGATCAACATCTCCTTCGATGAATGGAATGTGTGGCACGGTTCCCGCGACGAGTCCAAAGTGCCCACGGGTGATGATTGGCCTGTTGCGCCGGTTCTGCTGGAGGATCGCTATACGGTGGCGGACGCCGTTGTGGTGGGGGACCTGCTCATCGCATTGCTTCGCAACACGGATCGCGTCCACTCCGCCAGCCTCGCGCAGCTGGTCAACGTCATTGCACCGATCATGACCGAGCCGGGCGGGCGCTCCTGGAAGCAGACCACGTTCCACCCGTTCGCACTCACCTCCCAGCATGCCTCGGGCACGGTGCTGAATCTTGCTGTCGAGTCACCGGAGCTGGACAGCGAAAAGACGGCAAGCTTCAACGCGCTGTCTGCCGTGGCTACCTACGACGCCGAAGCCAAGGAGGTTGTTGTTTTCGCCGTGAACCGTTCGGCGACGGACGCACTCACGCTCGACGCCGCCGTCGGGGGTTTGGGGACCACCAGCCTCATTGAGGCCGTCACCTACACGAACAAGGACCCGTACTGGCAGGCAACTGCGGATGATTCGACGTCCGTCCTGCCCTCAGAGAACGTCAGTGTAACGCTCGACGGCGGCCGACTCACCGCGGCGCTTCCGGCCGTGAGCTGGAGCATGATCCGGTTGTCGGTGGATTCCTAGGCGATCGCTTGCGATCCGTCCTGGAAGATCGGATACAGCGAAATGGGTGTGACCTTCGCTTCTGACGGAGCGTCCTGGAAGGGCTCCGGCGCCTGAAGTGCGGGCGTCGGAGCTGGTTGCCCGGCCGCGACGATTTCCAGGGATTCCATATCCAGCAGTCGTCGGCTCCCGGTTTCTGCATCCTGGAGCCAGAACAAATCGGTACCTGCGACTGTCTTGAGCACCGTGCCCCGGTGGTAAAGGCGGCCGTTGTGCCACGCCTCTATGTATTCGCCGGGGCTGAGAGCGTGTGGCTCCTCCTGGCTGCCCGGCAACGTCCCAAAGGCCTGCGCCAAGCTGGCCTGCGTCTTCAGCGCCTGGAAAAGATCCCTGTTTGCCGTGCTCATGTTTGCTCCCCTCAGCCGGCTGCTGCCCATCTTTGGCCGAATGGCCTTGTGGCTCCAGCCTTCCGCATACATGTTGCAGGGGCGTTGCAGGCGGATGAGCGCTGTGTGACAGCTATTGCGGTGAGCGCCATCAGCCAATAGTTCGGCTGCGTGATCGCGTCCTAAGTTCTCTTTTTAGACCCAGCCTTGTTCCCGCGCAATTGCCGCCGCTGTATGCCTGGAGTCGGCGTGCAGCTTCGCCATTGCTGATGAGATGTGGTTGCGGACGGTGCCGTGGGCCAGGCCGAGCTCCCTTGCGATGTGTTTGGTGGGCAGGCCTTCCTGGGTCAGTCTCAGCACGTCCGTTTCCCTCGAGGTCAAGGGGCTCTCCTCCTCGGTCAGGGCAGCGGCCGCGAGGCGCGCATCGACGTAGCGCTCACCTTTGGCGACTATCCGGATAATGTTGGCGAGCTCGGACGCCGGTGTCGACTTCGGAACGAAGCCCCGGGCCTGGGCGCTTAGGGCGCGTTTGAGTGTTCCGGGTCGGGCGTGCCGGGTGACTATCACCACCTGTGATGTGGTCAAAGGTTGCAGTTCACGTGCGGCGTCGATCCCGTCGATCCCGGGCATCTCGAGGTCCAACAACACGAGATCGGGCAGATGGGCTACTGCCGCGGCAACAGCTGCTTCTCCGTCGGGAACATCGGCGACAACCTCGATGTCGGGCTCCAACGACAGCAGCGTAACAAGGGCGCCCCGTATCAGTTCCTCATCGTCGGCGATCACGAGACGAATCATGTTTTTCCTCCCGCAGGTACCCGTACGATCAGGGTGAATTTGTTATCCGAGCGAGTGCTCTCGACCGTCCCCTGCCTGACCGCGACGCGTTCGGCGAGGCCGGCCAGCCCGGTGCCGCCCCGATGCGCTGGACGTGGTGCGTCGTTAGTGACGGCCAGCCGATACTCAGCGGTCCCGTCCCAAACAATTTCTATCCTGGCTTCTGACGCTCTGCTGTGCCGAAGTATATTCGTCGCCGCCTCCCTGATCGCCACCGCGAAGAGGGCGCCGACGTCCTCAGGCATGCCCTTGGTGTCGATGTGCGCGTCACACCTGATACCCGCCGAGCGCAGGACAGCTGCGGCGTTCCGCACCTCCACCGCGACAGTGACAGTGCGGTAATCGTTCACCACGGCACGGGTGTCTTCCAAGGCGGTCTGCGCGATCGCCCGAACGTCTTCCATCTCTACCGCTGCGGCCTCAGGGCTGTCACCCAGGAGCCGGCCGGCAAGCTCGCTTTTGAGTGCGATGACCTGCAGGTGGTGGCCTTGGATGTCATGCAGATCGGTCGCGAACCTGAGGCGCTCCCTTGCTACGGCCAGCTCCGAAGACACCTGTCGCGCATGATCCAGCCGCAAAACAAGTTGCAGTACCCAGACTGCGCTTAACGGCATGACGGGAAACAAGGCGAGCTGGCCGAAGACGATGGCATCCGGAACCGCTCCGGCAGCCCCCGGGACTGTATCCACGCTGCCTGATGACGTCACGGCACCAACCACACCGATCACGGCGTACGTGCCAAGAATCGCCGCGGCTCTCCACCATCCAGGAGCCAGACACGTAAGCATCCCGCCAGCCACCGCCAAGGTAAACGCCCAGCTCCAACCCGCGAACGGCGAAACAGCAGCAATGACCCACACCGACGCTGTCAGCAGGAGCAGCGCCACCATCAAAGGATGCCCGGGACCAAAGTCGCCTGGGGACTTCGTCAACAAGGGCATCACGGCCAGGGCGAGCAGAACCGATACGCCCGTCAAAACGGTGAGAATGAGCATCCGACCGTCGAGGTTACCGTTGAGCCCCAGTGCCAGCTGCAGGAACCCACCAATGAGTATCATCAGGGCCAGTGTCGCCGTCGTCGTCAGGCGCATGACGGTGAGGTCGGCAGTCCCCAGGCGCAGTGTCCGCTCGGTGTCGATCATCCGCTCAGCGTAACGGCAGTGCCGTTAGAAACGCCTTGGTGTCTCGAGCGATTTCGGGTGAGAAAGTGCGATGCAAATAGTGTCCGCCGTCGAGGGTGATCATCCGGCCCTCGCGTACGCTCTCCGCCTGCTTCTCGTGAATCTCAACCCAGCCCTGCACGTCGATATCCCGTGTCCGAACGAAAAGAAGCACCGGCAGATCCGTCGGGAACGTCTCGCCGCTGACCGAAGCAAAGTTTGCAGAGGCGTTGTCCATCTCGTTCACCATAGTCGGGGCCGCAGCATTCTTTGTACTCAGCAGCTTCAGCTGGTCTCTGGTGTTCTCGTCGTAAGGACCCGCTGTGTACGGGTCTTCGGTTACTGAGGTGAGCAACCGTGTGACCCCAAGATCTTTCAAAGCCACCATCCCCGCCGTCGCTATCGGGTCATCCCAGCCCGGCTGATCCGGCACACTGCTGTCGAGACCGACAAACGCGATAAGTTCACTGGAGTAGGCGGCGCTGTAGGTGAGGGCGTAGATGCCCGCCATGGAATGCCCCATCAGCACGTAGCGATCGATCCCCAGGTATTGAAGCGCCTCATGCAGCTCCCTGGTGACATTCGCGGCGGAACGTTCAGTGTCGGTCTGGTCGCTAAGACCGGTGCCGAAGGGCTCGACGGCGACCACACGGTAGCTGGTGGACAGTTCGTTGATCAGGGGTTGGAAATCCAGTCCGGGAGCCGCGGTGCCCAGGCCAGGCAGCAAAACGATTGTCTCTTTGCCCTCGCCGCCGACAACCACGTTCATTTTCTTCCCGTCGACAGGAACAAGCTGGCCGTACGAGGCGATCTTCGACGCTTCCGAACTTGTCGCGACCGCATTAACAGTGGCCGTCGTCGCCAGAAAGATCACCGGGGCCGCCACCAGAATCCCCAGAATGATGGCGGAGATTCGGAAAAACTTACGCATGGACACTCGTCTCATATCGGAGGAGCTCAGAGCCGGCTCCCGTGGTGTCCAACCAGCCAATCAACCCAACAACAAGCGCGGAAGTGCCGCCTTGTCACGGCCGGCAATGACAACTGTCATAGTAAGTAGTCCCCTTCCTTGGAAATAGGCCAGCCGTTGGGAGCGCTCCCCGCGCCTTAGCCAAGGCCTGACACGACCAATTGCCGGCTAGGCGGGATCTGCTTCGTCGCTTGGAAGATCAGGCTCGGAATCAGCAGGACCGGCGTCGGAACCGTTGGAATCCGAGGAGGGAACCTCGTCAGCGTATGGAGCGTGGGGACCGGCTTGGTTGTTCAGGAGCTCGTTTGCCGCCATTGCCAGGAGGTCCCTTTCCAATTCCGGGACGGACAGCATTCCCTGCAGGTACGCCTCCACTTCGTACTCACCCACGGACCCGCCGATGCTGAAGTACTGCAGCCACAGTGTGCCCGTGCTGATCCGTGCCGCGGTGAGGGCTTCCAGTAGCCTTCGGCGTTGCTCGGGTTCTTTACGTTCGAAGCCCATATCCTGCGGCCTTAGTTGTGGTCTGCCGGGATCCCGGCTACAAGCTCGGCGCTGACTTCCTGCAGGGTTATGCTTTGGTCGCGGGCGTTCCCTATCAGTTGCTGCAGGGCCCGTTCATGGTTGATCTTGTGGCGTTCCATCAATATTCCGCAGGCCCGGTTGACCAGGTCGCGGCTGTACAGCGCGGCCTGCAGGCCCTCACTGATGCGCTTGGGGGTCTCGCTGCTTTGAATGTGGGAAAGAAGAGTGGCGGCCGGGGAAGCGAAGAGCTCCATTAGCGTGACTGTGCCTCCGTCAAAGACCGAAGGTTCCAGCGCGTAGACCTTAATAGCCCCGATGCTGTGCCCGTTCGCGATCAAGGGTGCGCTGACCGCCGATTTGATGGGAAGGGAGCTGACGGCTGTGCGCCATTCAGGCCACCGTGGGTCCGTGCTTAGGTCCTCGATAAGCACGGGTTCTTCCGAAGCCCAAGCCGTAAGGCAAGGCCCTTGGCCCAACTCGTATTGCAGGAAGTCTGCCTGTTCCACGATGCTGTCAGTGAAGCCGGTGCTGGTCCTCCGTGCCTGCGAATCGAGGATGGAGACTCCTGCGCCAAGGGTTCCGGGTACGGATTCCTTGATGGCCTGCGACAGGCTTTGAACGGCTTGGTCAACCTTTTCCTCGGTCAACAGGAGGCCCAGGATCCGGCCGATGGCGCCCGAGAGTTCGTCCAGAGGAAGCTGCTTCTTGGTCATGACCTTCTTCCCGGCCGTTCAGGTCGGCTGGCCGACTGAAACATTCTTTGAAATCGCTGGACTCCCGTGTTCCAAGTCCAGCCTAATGGGTTTTTGACCAGAAAAACCGCATGTAGACAGGTTCCTTGCTATTCTTCGAAAGCTGCGGAGATCCTTCGGTCGCCGGCAATATGGGCGATGATCCCCTGTGCCACTACCCGGAGTTTGATGTTGCGGTGGCTGGACGCGCTGACGAGGATTTGGAAGGCCGCGTCCCGGCTGCAGCGGTTCTGCGCCATGATGATTCCGACGGCGGTGTCGATGGTCGTGCGGGATTCGAGAGCGGTTGTGAGGTTCTCGCGTGCGTCCCGCAGCTGGGCGATCTTCAAGGCCAGGTGGAGAGCTTTTGCGCCTGTGGCCGTGACGCGCTCTGCCGACAAGAGGTCCTCGTGGGTGAAGCCATGGGGGCGAGTGGAGTAGAGATTCACCACAGCCTCCGCCGTGCTGTTCAATTCCATCGGGAGGGCCAGCACGGAGCCCACGTTGGAGGCCGCTGCGGCCCGCATGTACTCAGGCCAGCGATCTTCCTCGTAAACGTTCGGGACGTGGCTGATCGTTCGTGTACGAAGGGCAGAAAGGCAAGGGCCATCGCCGAAGCTGTTCTGGATTTCGTCCAACTTCCGGGCCAGTGGATCGCTATCGGCCACGGCCACGGGTTTCTTCTGCCGGATGACTGTTACTCCGCAGGCAATTGTATTTCCGTTTCTAGTGAGCTTCTGCGCAGTCAACTCAGCCAGGTCCTGGAGGAATTCACGGATATCGGCATTCTCCACCAAGAGATCCTGCAGATGCTCAACGAAGTCCGTCAGATCCAGTTTGTCCTCATAGGGACCAAGAAAACTGGGAGGGCTGGCGATGTGGCGCGACGCCTGTGTTTCAGTCATTATCTTTCCTTACTATTCCTGAGCCCTACTGCCCCGCCGGTTCTATCCGGCCCCTCTGATGTGAGTTCCCCTTATCTTCGCTACCTGCCCGCTGGAGGATGTCTTCTGCTATTTCATGCAGCCGCTTATCGCTGTTGCGGGAGGCCAACTGGATGAGCCTGAGCGCGGAGTCCCTGCTGCAACGGTTCAGGATCATGATGAGGGAGATAGCCGCATCGACTATCGCCCGCGACTCAAAAGCTGAGCGCAAATGAACAGGATATGGGTCCGGGGTGTGCAGGCGAAGGGCCAGCCGCAGGATCCTGGATAAGGATTCCGCGTGCTTTCCTATGGATGCCACCGTCTCAGGGTCGAACGTGCCTGCTTCGGTTGAGTAGCAATTCAATGCGGCGCGTGAGTCATCGTCGGTGGTGATCGGTACCGCCAACATGGTCTTGATACCTTCCTGTGAGACAGCGTCAGCGTAATGGTGCCAGCGGACGTCGGCCTGAAGATCATCAACCAAAACGGTCTGTTGCTGCCGGAGCGCGGTAAGGCACGGCCCGTCGTCGAACTCGTACTGTTTCTCGTCCAGGCGCTGGGCCGCCTCTGTGCTGCTCGCGACAGTGGCCGGGCCCCCGTTCCGCTCGACTGTGATGGCGCAGAGCATGGGGACATCCCCGCCCAACAAGGATGCCGAAATGGTGGTCAAGCCCAAGAGGAATTCCGTGAAGCCCGGGCTCTCCAGCAGCAGGTCCTGCAATTGCTCCGCTGTGGGTACTACATCGCTCTGGGCCATTTCGGCCTCATTCCAGGCAACGCCAGAGCGGTTGACTCCAGCTGGCGGCAGTGCGCTCGAGTTCGCGCACAGCCCGGATATTCAACTCCGGACCTTTTCGCCACACCCGAAATCTCCTACTACCGACACTACGCCTGAGCACTGCAACACAACAGAGCCACGTGATCTGCAACGATGTATCCCAGCAGCCCGGTGCTCGGATCCGGGGGCAAAGGTATTGAAGGGGCAGATTAATGGCCGTCACCATGAACGACGTCGCGCGGGCCGCCGGGGTCTCGTTGAAGACGGTTTCCAACGTCATCAACGATTACGAGTTCATCCGGCCTGCTACCAAGCAACGCGTCCTGGATGCGATCGAAGAACTCGGATACGAAACCAACCTGACGGCCCGCAGCCTTCGTTCCGGCAAGACCAGCATGCTCGGGCTGGTGCTTGCCGACCTCTCGGTTCCGTACTATGCCGAGCTCGCCTCGGACATCATGAAGGCGGCGTGGGCGCGCGGTTACCGGGTCCTCGTCGAGCAGTCCGGCAACGAGGCCGACCACGAAAAATCTGCACTGCAAGGCCAGTTCCGCAGCCTCACCGACGGACTCCTCTTCATCCCGCTGTCGCTGGACGCCGGTCAAATCATCCAGGCCGCCGGCAAGAAACCCTTGGTCCTGCTGGGCGAATTCGTGCAGGACCCGCGGCTGGACATGGTCCTCATTCAAAATCTCGAGGCAGCAGCGGCTGTCACCGCACACCTGCTGGCGGGAGGTCGCCGTCGTATAGCCGTTTTGGGCGCGCGCGACGGCGACACAACCGGCAGCAACGGCCTACGCCTTAGCGGCTACAAAGCTGCGCTCGCTGCCGCTGCTGTGGAGTATGACCCGACCCTCGTGATCGACTGCGAGTGGCGGCGCGACGGCGGGGCGGACGCGATCGCCAGGCTGCTGGACAGCGGGGTTGGATTCGACGCCGTGTTCGGTTTGAACGACGTCGTTGCCTTGGGGGCGTTGCACGAGCTCCTTGTCCGCGGCAAGCGGGTTCCGGACGAAATAGCGGTTGCGGGGTTCGACGACATCGACGAAGCGCGCTTCGCATCGCCGTCGTTGACCACAGTGGAGCCTGGCCGCGCGGAAATTGCGGAGCGCGCAGTCGAACTCCTCATCAACAGGATCGAAGGCAAAGGTTCTGCTGACAAAGTGGAGCAGCCGGAAGCGGAGTTCTCGCTGCGCGTCAGGCAGTCCGCGCCGTAGGACGTTACTGTTCTAAGAATGAACCACGCAGTCCCCGACGGAATTCTCACGCCAGCCATCATGATCGACGTCGATGTCCTCGACCGCAATATCCAACGCATGGCATCGAGCATGCTGAGCAGGGGACTGAGGCTCCGTCCCCATGTGAAGACACACAAGACGCTGGAGATCGCAGCCAAGCAGCTTGCGGCCGGAGCGGTTGGGCTCACGGTGGCGACGATCGGGGAGGCCGAGGTCTTTGCGGCCGGGGGCGCCACGGATATTTTCATCGCCTACCCGCTGTGGGTTGAAGCGCACCACGCTGAGCGGCTGCGGAAGCTCGCCAGCACTTGTGCCATCACTGTGGGCACCGATTCAGCGGAAAGCGCGACGGCGATGGGCCGCCAGTTGGGTGCCGATGCCAGGAGTATTGATGTCCTGATCGAAGTGGACAGCGGGCATCACCGCAGCGGGGTGTTGCCCGGAGAGGTGGTGGACGTTGCCCGCGCGGCCGCAGCAAGCGGCCTGAACATTGCGGGCGTCTTCACATTCCCCGGACACAGTTACAAACCGGGAATGCCAAGGGATGCAGCGGGTAACGAGAACGACGCCCTCGGCCGTGCTTCCGCCGCACTGGAACGCGCCGGCTTTGAGGTCCGCACCATCAGCGGCGGCTCCACCCCGACCGCATTGCTCGACGCCGAAACCCTGGCCACGGAATTGCGCCCGGGCGTCTATGTTTTCGGTGATGCCCAACAGCTTGAACTGGAACGGTGCACGTGGGATGACATCGCGCTGACCGTCGCTGCGACTGTTGTCAGCCGCCACGAGTCCGACGGCGGGAATATCCGGCGGGTGGTTGTGGACGCGGGCAGCAAGATCCTGGGCAGCGACCGTCCGGACTGGGCCACCGGATATGGGCGCCTGCCCGAATACCGGGAGGCCCGGATTACAGCGCTTTCTGAACATCATGCCACCGTTGTTTGGCCGGACTCTGAGGAGCTGCCGGCACTGGGCACGCGGCTCAGGCTGATCCCGAACCACGTTTGCCTGGCCATGAACCTCGTGGACGAGGTCACTGTGGTTCGTGAGGGCGCAGTGGTGGACACGTGGAGGGTCGCCGCGCGCGGGCGGAACAATTAGTTCATCGGGCTTAAGACTGTGGCGGCGGGTTGATTTACCCCGCCGCCACAGCAACTGCAGTTCCCTTAGCTGATGGGAGTAGGCGGTTGTTCACCTTTGAGTACAGCGAGTGTGTTGTCCGCCGCGAGTACTGCCATGGCAGTGCGTGTTTCCACCGTGGCGGAGCCGAGGTGAGGTACGAGCGTCACGTTTTCCAACTCCAGCAACCACGGATGCACCTTGGGCTCCTGTTCGAAGACATCCAGGCCTGCGCCCGCGATCTGTCCTTCGCGAAGCGCAAGGGCCAGTGCTGCTTCGTCGACGATTGGACCCCGCGCGGTGTTGACCAAGTATGCGGAGTCCTTCATCAGCGAAAGTTGCTCGGCCCCAATCAGGTGATGCGTGGCCGGCCCGTACGGACAGTGCAGCGACACGACGTCGGAAATGGTCAGCAATTCATCCAGTTCCACCCGCCGTGCACCGAGTTCCGCGGCGATGGCGGGGTCGATCTCACTGCGGGACTGGTAGACGATTTCCATCCCGAAGGCCTTTGCCCGGCGTGCGGTGGCTTGTCCAATGCCACCCATGCCGACGATGCCCAGCGTCTTGCCCTGCAGGCTGCTGCCAAGCAGGAAGAACATTCCCCACTTCCAGGCCTGGCCGGAACGGATGAGCCGTTCCCCCTCGCCGAGCCGCCGCGTGGCCATGAGGATGAGGCCGAGGGCGATGTCGGCCGTGGCGTCAATGAGCACGCCAGGCGTGTTCGTGGCAACTACGCCCCGTTCGGTGCAGGCGGGGACATCGATGTTGTCATAGCCAACAGCTACGTTCGCAACCACTTTGAGCTGCGGGCCGGCGGCGTCCAGCAGTTCAGGGTCAATGCGCTCAGTCAGCAGGCTCACGATGGCATCGGCTCCTGCCACCCGCCGCAGAAGTTCCTGGCGGCTGATGGAGTCCGAGCCCTCCCAAGCATCCACCTCGTGTTCGGCGCGGAGCTTCTGGAGCGCGGGTTCGGGTACACGTCCGGTGACGACTATGCGGCTCATGCCGTCTCGATCCATTCACGCAGGCGGCCCAGGCCATCGCGGATGTCTGGCACTTCGATGCCCGAGTACGCGAGCCGGATGTACTGCCGCTCCTCGCCCGGCAGGCGCCGGCCGAAGTGTTCACGCGTGCAGAACGAAACCCCGGTCTTGTACAGCGCGTCGCTGGCGAAGTCGCCCACTGCCGAGTACCCCAAACGAGCCATGGCTTCGGTGACGTCGGGGAACAGGTAGAACGTGGACTGCGGAACTGCCACGCTCATTCCCGGGATGGCATTGACGATCCCGCATGCGGTATCCCGGCGTTCCTTCAGGATGTCCAGCATCTGCTGCACTGGTTCCTGAGGGCCACGAAGGGCTTCGATGCCGGCCCACTGCACGTAGTGGGTGGTGCATGATTCATCGTTGGTGTTGAGCGTGCTGAGCACCTTCGCGATTTCAAGCGGGGCAACGGCGCAGCCGAGCCGGGAGCCCGTCATGGCGAACTTCTTGCTGAACGTGTAGAGAATGACGGTGCGCTCGGCCATACCCGGAAGGGAGGCAATCGAGCTCGAGACTCCTTCATAGCGTGTCTCGAAGTAGGCCTCATCGGAAAGCACCCAGAGATCGTGCTCCTGCGCGATCTGTGCGATGGCCTCGCGTTCGGAGGCCGTCGATTCGGCAGAGATGGGGTTCTGCAGGTCGTTGTAGATGATCGCGGCCGTGTTCGGGGTGATTGATGCCCGCACCTGGTCGAGGTCGATCGCGAAACCGTCACTTGTGGGCACGTAACGGTAGGGCACAGCGGTGCCGCCGAGGTATTCGATCTGGGATTCGTAGATCGGGAACCCGGGGTTGGGGTAGAGCACCTCCTGGCCGGGGTTCATGACGGCCTGCAGGAACTTGGTGATAACGGGCTTACCGCCGGTCATCACCACCACGTTGTCGGGGGAGAATTCCATCCCGCGCCGTGCGCCGAGCTCTTCGGCGAGGGCTTCCCGAAGCTGGGGGATACCGGGACCGGGGCAGTAGCCCGTGTAGCCATCGGTGATTGCCTTGTTCATGGCCTCAACGATGTGAGGGGCCGTTGGGATATTGATGTCGCCAAGGTGGAAGGGGTACACCAGGTTCCCTTTGGCCTTCCAAGCGGCAGCGGCCTGCGCCACGCTGAACGCAGTTTCGGTGCCCAGGCGTTCGAGCCGGTGTGCGAGTTTCTGCATGAGCTGTTTAACTCCTCATCGAGCTGATCACGGTGTAACGTGAAGTACTCAACTAGTATATTAGTGATGTATTAGGCTTGTCTATGGATAAGCCGCACTAAAACACAGCCCGAAGCGACTCCCATCAGACCCGCTGATCTGCCACACTCAGCCCTATGCAGTCGTTGTTCGACGGACTCCTTCACGCCAGCCCACTGGTGGTGATCTGCATAGTCTTCGCGTTGGTCTTCGCCGAGGATGCCTTGTTTATCGGCTTCGTAATCCCAGGCGAAACCGCCGCGGTGGTAGGGGGAGTCTTCGCCAGCCGGGGCGATCTTCCCTTATGGGGAATGATCCCGGTGGTCATCTCCGCAGCCATCCTCGGTGACACAGTCGGCTACGAGATCGGCAAGCACCTCGGTCCACGGATCATGGCCCTGAAACTCTTGGACAAGAGAAGGGCGCAGCTCCAAAAGGCCGAAGATTTCCTTGCCCGCCGCGGCGGCCTCGCCGTGTTCCTTGGCCGCTTCACAGCCTTTTTCCGCGCGGTGATGCCCGCGCTCGCCGGGCTGAGCCGAATGCCATACCGCCGCTTCGCAATCTGGAACTTCACCGGCGGCATCATCTGGGGCGCCTTGTTCGTGACCCTGGGATTCGTTGCGGGCAACTCGTACGAGGAATTGGCCCATGCCGTGGGGCGGGGTGCCGCAGTGGTGGTGGGCGTCGTCGTGGTTGTCATCCTGGGCGTGTGGCAGTTCCGAAAACATCGAGCGGCAGCCAAACCCACAGCTGACTGAGACCCTCTGGAAACGTAGCCGAAACTTCCAGTCCTTACGCTGATCACAAACTGTCCCTACGTGTGCACCCCGGTTGCAGCTTGGAGGAGAATCAATGCATCTTTTGCCCCGTGAGCAGGAAAAACTCATGATCGTGGTGGCTGCTGACCTGGCCAGGCGAAGGCAGGCGCGCGGATTGAAGCTGAATTATCCCGAAGCCATCGCGATCATCAGCTACGAGCTCATCGAGGGCGCGCGGGACGGCAAATCCGTTGCGGAACTCATGAGCTACGGAACCACGCTGCTGCGTCGCGAAGACGTCATGGAAGGCGTGCCGGAGATGATCCACGACGTCCAAATCGAGGCCACATTCCCCGACGGCACCAAGCTCGTCACTGTCCACAACCCCATTCGATAGGAGCCCCCATGATCCCCGGTGAATACAGGCTCCGCCCCGAGCCGGTCGCCTGCAACAGCGGCCGTGAGGCGATTGCCGTCGAAGTTGTCAATCGAGGTGACCGGCCCGTCCAGATCGGCTCGCACTACCACTTCGCCGAGGCCAACCGTGCCCTGGAGTTTGACCGTGAAGCGGCTTATGGCCGGCGTCTGGACATCCCCGCCGGTACCGCGGCCCGTTTCGAACCCGGCGACAAGAAGACCATTAACCTGGTGGAGTTGGCAGGTTTCCGCGAAGTTTTCGGCTTGAGCAACGCTGTCAACGGAAAGCTCGACGGCGGAACACGCCTTGGCGGGACCGCTCGCCCGGGCGTAGCCATGGAAGGAGACGCCGAGTGAGCTTCGAACTTCCCCGCCGGCAATACGCCGAGCTGTACGGCCCAACGACAGGTGACGCCATCCGTCTGGCAGACACCGAACTCTTCCTCGAAATCGAGAAGGACTACACGGTCTACGGGGAAGAAGTAGTCTTCGGCGGCGGCAAAGTAATCCGCGATGGCATGGGCCAAAACGGCCAGGCGACGCGCTCGGAGGACATCCCGGATACCGTCATCACCAACGTCATCGTCCTGGACTACTCAGGAATCTATAAAGCCGATGTCGCCCTGAAGGACGGCCACATTTTCAAGATCGGCAAAGCGGGCAACCCCCAGATCATGGACGGCGTGGACATCGTGATCGGTGCCAGCACGGAGATCATCGCCGGCGAACGGAAAATCCTCACAGCTGGCGGCATCGACACCCACATCCACTTCATTTCCCCCGAACAGGTTCCCACCGCACTCTGCAGCGGCGTCACCACGATGGTGGGCGGCGGCACCGGGCCTGCGGAAGGAACCAAAGCCACCACCATCACGCCCGGATCCTGGCATATCTCGCGGATGCTCCAGGCTGCCGAAGGGCTCCCCATCAACATCGGCCTGTTGGGCAAAGGCCACGCATCCGCCGTGGAGCCCCTTGCGGAGCAGATCCGCGCGGGTGCCGTAGGCCTGAAAGTCCATGAGGATTGGGGCTCCACCACGTCCTCCATCGACATGTCCCTGCGCGTGGCCGACGAATACGACGTCCAGGTGGCGATCCACACGGACACCCTCAACGAGTGCGGTTTCGTGGAAGACACCATCAACGCGATCGACGGCCGTGTGATCCACACCTTCCACACCGAGGGCGCCGGCGGCGGCCACGCGCCGGACATCATCAAGATTGCCGGGCTGCCCAACGTATTACCCGCGTCCACCAACCCGACGTTGCCGTACACCAAGAACACCATTGAAGAGCACTTGGACATGCTCATGGTCTGCCACCACCTCAACCCGGACATCCCGGAAGACGTGGCCTTCGCAGACTCCCGCATCCGTGCGGAAACCATCGCAGCCGAGGACGTCCTGCACGATCTTGGCGTCTTCGCCATCACGTCCTCGGACTCCCAGGCAATGGGCCGTGTGGGAGAAGTGATCATCAGGACCTGGCAAGTGGCTGATGCCATGAAACGGCAACGCGGGGTACTTCAGGATCCGTCCGGCGCTGTGCATGGTGCTGCAGATTCGGACAACTTCCGCCTCAAGCGCTACGTCGCCAAATACACCATCAACCCCGCCATCGCCCAGGGCATGGCCGACGTCATCGGCTCCGTGGAAGAAGGGAAATTCGCCGACCTGGTGTTGTGGGACCCCGCCTTCTTTGGAGTGAAACCCGAACTCGTCATCAAAGGCGGACAGATCGCCTACGCGCTCATGGGCGACTCCAACGCTTCCATTCCGACGCCCCAGCCCCGCACCATGCGGCCCATGTTCGCAACCTACGGCAAGGCACTCCAACAGACATCCATCACCTTCCTCTCCAAGGCAGCGATCGACGCCGGGGTGCCGGCCGAGCTTGGCCTCGAACGGATCATCCGGCCCGTCACCGGCATCAGGAACCTGCGCAAAGCCGACCTGAAGTTCAACGGCGAAACCCCGGACATCGTCGTCGACCCCGAAACCTACAAGGTGACAGTGGACGGCGTCGAAGCCACCTGCGAACCCTCCGACGTGCTGCCCATGGCGCAGCGCTACCACCTCTTCTAAACCCATAGGCGACCCCGTGATCATCGAAAAAATCCTCGGCAACCTCCACGAACACCCCGACGCCTATGCCGGCCACCACAAAGAAAAAGTCGTCCTCCCCAGCGCGCTGCTCGTCAAACGCATCCAACGCGTCACCACCGACCACGGCAAAGAACTCGGCATACGGCTCCCCACCGGATCCGGCGACCTGCGCGACGGCGACATCCTCGCCGTCGACGACACCAACCTCATCGTCATCTCCGTGCTGCCCACCGATGTCCTCGTCATTGCCCCTCGGAGCATCCACGAAATGGGGGTCGTCGCGCACTCCCTCGGCAACCGGCATCTGCAGGCACAGTTCTTCGACTCCCTGTCTGAGTACGGGGCCGACGTCATGGTGTGCCAGTATGACCACACCGTCGAGGACTATCTGAAGAGCGTCGGCGCCCCCTACGACAGGCAAGAGCGGGTCATGCCGGTGCCATTCCGCCATGCTGAGCATTCGCACTAAGCGTGTGTCCGAAAGCGGTTGCGGCTGGGGCGCCGCTCCGGATTTTGGGCCGTGCCCGTCCCCAGCCGCTCCCAACTTTCGCAAGCTCAAGTCGGGGCCCTCGCGGCAGTGGGCCCCCCGCGTGGCCCGCCACGCCGCGGCCCCCTTCCCAGCTCCGCTCCAGCGCGCAGTCGGCATCCCCGGCGGTGCGCTTTGAGTGCGACATATCAGCTGGCTCTTCAACAGTTGACGGACTCTGCGTTGCCTACGGGGGCGTTTGCTCATTCTTTGGGGTTTGAGGGCTACATCGAGCGTGGGCTTGTGGGGGATGAGGTTACGTTCGGCACTTGGCTCCATGCCTTCCTTGCGCAGCAGTTGACCTATTCGGATGGGTTGGCTGTGCGGTTCTTGTATGAGGGGGTGGATGTTGGTTTGTTGGATTCTGTTCTTTCTTCGCAGTTGTTGGCCCGGGAGGTGCGGGAGGCTTCTTTGAAAATGGGGGGACGGCTGCTGGAGATTGGTGGGGAGGTGTTTCCGTCGGCGGAGTTGGATCATTATCGGGATCTGGTTCGTGAGGGGGATGCTGTGGGGCATCAGCCCTTGGCCTTTGGCGTGATTGCGCGGTCATTGGGTGTTCCCTTTGAAGAGGCGCTTGCTGCGTATCTGTTTGCCACGGTTACTTCCTTGACGCAGAACGCCGTGCGCGCCATTCCGCTCGGACAGAACGCCGGGCAACGGGTACTTCGGCATGCGCACGACGCCGTTGCTGCCGCCGTCGAGGTTGTAGCACAACTGTGCTGGGACGACTTTGGGGCCGTGAGTCCCGGACTTGAAATTTCACAAATGCGGCACGAGCGGCAACGCGCCCGCATTTTCATGAGCTAACAGGAGGACACATGTCTGAACCCATCAAAATCGGCGTCGGGGGACCGGTCGGAGCCGGCAAGACACAACTCGTCGAGCGGATCACCCGGCACATGAGCGGCGACATTTCCATGGCCGCCATCACCAACGACATCTACACCATCGAAGACGCCAAAATCCTCGCGGCCAACGGCATCCTCCCCGAAGACCGCATCATCGGCGTCGAAACCGGCGGCTGCCCCCACACCGCAATCCGCGAAGACACCTCCATGAACACGGCAGCCATCGAAGAACTCAAAACCCGGCACCCCGACCTCCAAGTGATCTTCGTCGAATCCGGCGGCGACAACCTCTCAGCCACCTTCAGCCCCGAACTCGTCGACTTCTCCATCTACATCATCGACGTAGCCCAAGGCGAAAAAATCCCCCGCAAAGCCGGCCAAGGGATGATCAAATCCGACCTCTTCATCATCAACAAAACGGACCTTGCGCCCCACGTTGGAGCGGACCTCTCAGTGATGGAGCGGGACTCCAAGGAATTCCGCGGCAACAAGCCCTTCTGCTTCACGAACCTGAAGACCGACGAAGGCTTGGACGCCGTCCTGAACTGGATCCGCCGGGACGTCCTGATGCTCGACTTGGCCGTATGACCACGCCCAAGTCCACTCTCATCTCACCAGGGGCGGCGCCCGCGGATGAAGGGGGCCGTGCCCGCTTCGCGATGCCCGCCACGCCGCGGCCCCCTTCATCCGCGTCCGCTGATCGCCCCGTGCGGGGGCGGCTTGAGCTTTGCGTCAGTGTGCGTGGCGGGAGGTCTGTTGCTTCTCGGCAGTTTCATGAGGGCGCTTTGAGAGTGTTGCGGCCGCACTACCTGGATCAGAGTGGGCAGGTTTGTTACGTCATGGTGAATTCTGGCGGGGCGTATTTGGGGGCGGATTTGTTTGTTGTTGACGTGGAGGTCGAGGCTGGGGCGGATCTTTTGTTGACTACGCAGTCGGCTACGAAGGTTTATCGGACTCCGGGGTCGTTTGCTGAACAACGGATGCATGTGCGGCTGGGGGAGGGGGCGCGGTTGGAGTTGTTGCCCGACCAGTTGATCGCCTACCGGGAGGCGAGCTATCGGCAGAATTCGCGTATCAGTCTCCACCCGACGTCGAGCCTTGTCATGGCCGAGGTGGTCACGCCGGGATGGTCGCCGGACGGCGGGGTGTTCCGGTATGAGGAGTTGCGGCTGCGTAATGAGATTCATGTGGAAACCGGGGAGGAATCCCGGCTATTGGCCCTCGATAACCTCCTGATACGGCCGCCGCTGGGTGATGTAACTGGCTTGGGGTTCATGGAGGGTTTCAGCCACCTGGGATCGTTGGTGGTTGTTGATCCGAGGGTGGACCAGCAGCTTGCGGACGAGCTGTACCACGTGACGCGGGAGCACGATGCTTACACGGGCGTGTCGCTGACCAATAGTGTTGGAGGGACCACGGGGCTTGTGCTGAGATCGTTGTCCAACAGCACCGATGAACTCCAAAATTTGCTGGGCTCTCTCACTAGCGTTCTCCGTGAACGTTGGTATGGTCAGGGATCCGTGAACTTGAGGAAGTATTGATGCCTGCGCTGATGGAGTTCGCCGCCATGTACCGGGATCGGGAGAAGTTGCCACTGCGCACGCGGCTACTTTTCACGTTCGGGGCGGTCGGCGCCCTGCACGTTGCCGCCGTCGTGCTTTTGCTGCTGGGTTCGGCAGGGGCGGCGCAGCCTTTGGCGCTCGGCTTGGTGATCACCGCCTACGTGGCCGGAATCAAGCACAGCTACGACTGGGACCACATCGCTGCGATCGATAACTCCACGCGCAAGTTCGTCGCGCAGCGCAAGGATCCAGTGAGCGTCGGCTTCGCTTTCAGCCTGGGCCACAGTTCCGTGGTCATCCTGGCGGGGCTCCTCGTGGTGGCGGGCGCAACGTTGATAGGCCAATTCATGGAGGACGGCACGGCGGGCAACAAGGTGCTGGGCTTGATCGGTAGCGGAGTGTCGGGTTTGTTCCTGCTGGGAATGGGCCTCTTCAACGGCTCTGCATTCATGCGTGCCACGCAGGTGTACTGGCGCGTCCAGGCGGGTGCAGCGATCAGTGAAGAAGACCTTGAGGCCAAAGGATTCGTTGCCCGGTTGCTGGCCAAGCCGCTGTCAAAGGTGGAGCGGCCGCGGAACATCTACGTGATCGGTTTCCTCTTCGGGCTCGGCTTCGATACGGCCACCACCATCGGACTACTTGTTATCACCACGACGGCGTCAATCGCCGGAGTCTCGCCCTTTGCCTTGATGGCGCTCCCGTTCGCGTTCGCCGCGGCCATGACGTTGTGCGATTCCATCAACGGCGTGGCCATGATGAAAATGTACAGCTCGGCCATCAAGGACCCCCAGCGCAAGCTTGGCTTCAATGTGGTGATCACCGGCATTTCGGCTGTCTCGGCCCTGTTCATCTCCTTGATCACGCTCGGGGGATTCGTCAACGCGGCGTTTGAACTCGAGGACCCGCTGACTACGTGGCTGGGAGGGATCGAGCTTGGCGACGCAGGCCTGGTCCTGGTGTGCCTGTTCCTGATCGCGTGGGCGCTTTCTGGCTGGCGTAAATTCTCCCAGCGCATGTAACCACAAGACCCCGGCCGGAAACTATAGAAGTATCCTGCAGTTCAGGACACTACTTTCAGGGGGAAAATCGTGCTTTCCGAGCGCGAACTGGCGTTTATCGCCATTCACAAAAACAGCTATCCGTCCGTTTTCAGATTTGTCCGCCGCAGGGTGGAATCGGCGGAAATTGCCGAAGAAATCGCGGCGGACGTTTTCCGGGTCATCTGGCAAAAATGGGACGACGACTCCCAACCCGACCTCCCGTATCTGCTCACTGTCGCCCGCAATCTCGTGGGGAATGCCTACCGGAGTCGTGATCGCCAACAGGCGCTGCAGGAAAAGCTACGCACGACGGCGGTGGAGCGTTTCGGGGACGACTCCGAGAACGTCGTGGTACAGGATGCCATGGCCCGGCTCCGCGAACAGGACCGGGACATCCTCCAGCTGGCGTATTGGGATGGCTTGGGCTGCGCCGAAATCGCGCGGGTTCTGAACTGCAGTGAATCCGCAGCGAAGGTCCGCTTGCACCGCGCACGTGGTGCTTTCCGGAAACAGATGCCTGCAGGTGTCGAAACGACTACACACAAGATGGGAGTCTGAGATGGACCAGATCAAGAGCCAGATTTCCTCGATCGACCCTCTTGCCCAGGAACCAGAGGCCGAAATCAACGGCGAAGAAGCCTTGGCCCGGATGCTGACAGGCCCTCGGGTGTTCAGTGACACTGTGCCGGCTGGCGTGAGCTCGCTCCAAGATCGCAGGAACCGAAAAGTCCGGATTGCCGGAGCGCTGTTGCTGGGAGCGGCCGCTGTCACTGCCGGTGTCCTCGTGGCGGCCAACTTTGGGCCAATCAGCTCGACGCCGGCTCCGGCAGTCACCGTCACCACACCTGAGCCAACGCCAACCGTGCCGCCAGTTGCAGCATTGCAAAAGTTCACCTTCCCGGATGGACACATCTCCTTCAACTACCCGAGCGGTTGGACTGTCCAGACGGAGCAGGGGCCCTACCTTTCGGAGGAAACGAAGGCCGCATCCCAAGGGGCCACGCTCCTGGACAGCGCGGGCGCCGAGGTGGCCCGCATCAATAGCGGCTTCTACGGAGATGGCACGGGAGGCCTGGTGGATCGGACAGTCCTCGACCGGGCAGTGGTTCCGGGAGTGACGGATACAGCCGGAAACCAGGTGGAATTCGGTTTCTCTTTGAATCAAATAATGAACATCGACTACGACGCCGCTAACGGGGGGATGCCCACCGCCAAGGGGCCCTCCGACTCGCCTCCGTTTTACGTCATGGATGTCCGGCTGTCCTCTGAGCTTCAACCGGGGCAGACTACCTCCGGCACCAACCAGATCAGAATGCCCAACGGATTCATGAACGCATACGTCGTGTTCGATTTCGACAAGCAGCCCACCTTCGCCACCCCTGAAGCAGCGAAGGCCTGGATGGGAAGCACGCAGTACGCCCAGTTGAAGGCGATGCTCCTGAGCGTGAGCTACAACTAGGAACCCCATCTGAGTAGCAGCTGATGCCCTTTTGAGCGTTCAAAAGGGCATCAGCTGCTACGTAGTTGGGCTAGCGGGTGGTCAGCAGATGGCTGGCGGGGTCGTACCGGAAGGTGACCGCGCCGCCGTCGTGCTTAAGGGCTATGTTGCTGCCGTTCGCGGCGCCGCCCAAACCGTAGTTCTCAGCCCACGAGCCGTTGATCGCGGCTTTGAACTCGTAGTTCCCTGCAGGGAGGTCCGGCACTGCGAGCTTCCAGATGCCATCGGCAGGATCCAACGCAAGCTGGGCCTGTGGGCAATCAGGCATCCAGTCGCCGGCACAACCGAGCTCGGAGTTCAGGCTACCGGGAACGGATACGGCAGCGGGTTGCTGACCGGCAACCGCCGCGGTAATCAGGTTCGTTGCGTGGTCGTAGAGGAACGTGACAGCGCCGCCACTGTGCGTGAACACCACATTCGGTCCGTTCAGAACGCCACCCGCTCCGTAGTTCTCGTCCCACGAACCGTTGATCGCGGCCTTGAACTCATACGTTCCTGCCGGGAGGTTCGGGACGTTCAGCTGCCACAGACGGTGCGTTGGTTCGTAAGTCATCGACGCCTGCTCACACGACGGCTGCCAATCCTCCGTGCAGCCAAGCTCGGTGTTGAGGCTGTCTGCAACGGTCACGGTTTCGGGCTGCACAGGCTCACCCACCACGCCACTCCGCGGCTCGCTCGCGGAGGTCTGTCCCCTGTTGTCCAGCACCACCGCGCGATACTCCACTGACGCGCCCGACTCCAGGGAAGATACGTCGTGGAACACCTGGTACGGCGCGTTGTCATCCGTGCCAATCGACTGCCATTCGCCGCCCGCCGTCCGCGCCTGGAAAGTGACTTCGTAGAACGATTTACCGTCGACGTCGGCCGCCACCTTCAGGCGGGAAGGGTCACCAGCAGCCGTAACCGGCTTCTTGAGTACGACGCCGGGTGCCGCCTTGGATTGCGCGAGTCGCCCCGCTGCTTGGTACACCACGGTTGAAAGCGGAGGCACTGTGACGGTCAGTTTCGCCTGCGTGTCAGTCTTTGCGTCGGCCGCAGCGTCGCCATAAACGAGGTTGAACGGCTGCTTCGCCTCGTACGTCGGGATCTCGGCTGTCTGCGCGCTCTCGCTGTTGTTCACGGCAACCACGTACTCACGTTGCTCTTTGGCATCGATGCGCGAGAAGGCGTAAATCCCGGGGCCGTCGGCGGCGTACCGGTTCTGCTGTGCGCCGCTGCGGAGGGTGGGGTGCTCGGCGGTGAGTGCAGCAAGTTCGCTGATCTTCTTGTACAGCGGGTGCCCGGTATCGAAGTTGTCTGTTGCATGCGTAGCGCTGGTGCCCAGAAGGTCGTCGTCAAGATATTCCTGAACCTTGCTGGCAAACATCGATTGGCGCGAGTCCTGGTCCCCACCTGCCCCCGTGAATCCTTGCTCGTCTCCGTAGTAGACAACGGGGTTACCCCGGGAGAAATACATCAGCTCGTGGGCGAGTTCATGGCGCTCGACGAGTTCGGCGTCGGAGGCCCCGGCGTTGTCCTGGGCGATGAACGTGCCGATACGGCCCATGTCGTGGTTTCCCAGGAAGGTGGGCAGCTGGTAGGCGTTGGAATCCGCATCCGTGTACCAGTCATCTCCGTTGAAGAACTCGGCCAAACCACTGGCCTTGCTGCTCTGGGAAGCGAAGCTGCGGGCAGCTCCCTGAAAACCGAAGTCGAGCACGGCCTGCATTTTGTTCCTGGTGGTGAATTTGGACGTGACGCTCTTTGAGGTGTCGAAGACCTCGCCAAACATGAAGAATTCGTCCTTGCCCTGCTCCTTGGCGTAGCTCAGGACCTGGGGGCCGAACTGCTGCCAGAATTCATCGTTGACGTGCTTCATGGTGTCGATGCGGAAGCCGTCGATGCCGAAGTCACGGATCCAGCTCTTGTAGACATCAACGAAGCCGTTGACCACGCGGGGATTCTCCGTGAACAGATCGTCCAAGCCGAAGAAGTCGCCGTAGAGCGCGTCCTCGCCGGAAAAGGTCGTGTTTCCCCGGTTGTGATAGAGCGTGGGATCGTTGAGCCAGGCGGGAACTTTGACGTCCTTCTCGGTTTCAGGGACCACCGGCGTGTAGGGGAAGGAAGTGGCTGGATCCAGCGCTGGAAAGTCCTGCGTGCCGGCGTAGTCGTGGTCATCGAAAGCCTCACCGGCCGCCGTGCGGTACGGTTCGCTTTCCTTGGAAACGTACAGCGCTGACTCAGACTCCTGATACTGGATCACGTCCGCAGTGTGGTTGGTGATGATGTCGAAGTAGACCTTTATGCCGCGGGCATGGGCCGCTTCGATGAGTGTCTTAAGTTCAGCGTTCGTGCCCAGGTGGGGGTCGATCTGCGTGAAGTCCGTAACCCAGTACCCGTGGTAGCCAGCTGAGCTGTTGTCCAACTCGCCACCGCCCTGGACTGCCTTGTTCTTGAAGCTTGGCGTGAGCCAGAGGGCGTTGGTTCCCAAACCCTGGATGTAGTCCAAACGGTCCTGGAGGCCCTTCAGGTCACCACCGTTGTAGAAGCCCTTGCGGGTGGGGTCGTAGCCGGACACCATCGGGTCGGGGCCCAGTCCGCCGTCGTCGTTGGCTTTCGTGCCGTTGTTGAAGCGGTCAGCCATGACGAAGTAGAAGTTCTGATTGCTGACGCCGCCGCGGATCGAGTGTTGGGCGGCGGGATCGGGGCTTGGTTTCTTGGTGGTGGCGGCGCTCGCGGGGAGAACGGTGGAAGCCGTCACCACTGCGGTGGCGAGTACGACGGCGGGAACAATGGATCTATAGCTGCGAGATAGCAAGTGATGGAACCTTCCGCTAAACGACTCTGTTGTGTGGCAACTCACAACTGTAAGCGCTTGCGGTGCCTTGATCCAGAGAATTAGATGATTTTCTGCATTTGAAGAGCTATTACGCGGCCAATACTGGAAGCGTTTGCAGTGCTCGTAGCCGAGGACGAGCCCAAATCCTGTTGTTCGCCTGCATGACACCATGCGGAAATGCTATGCAATTGCCTATAACGAAGCGTCTATGACTTGCATAGGGTTGAGGAGATCTGCTTCACACCAGGCACTGCTTCACAGCATGCAGCGCCCTGAACTACCCAAGGATGAGTTTCAACGATGAAGAGCATCGCCCTCCTGCGCGAACGAGCCACCCGAGTCATGCCCACCGGTTCCCACTGCCCGGCCTCGGGTTTGTGGAGCCCGGACGCTGAGCCCGACGCCGTCCTGGTGTTTGCCGAAGGTCACGTCCTCCCCGCGCATAACGGATTGCCCACAGTCTGGCGGCTTCGGACCGCCGGCGAAGTCCAAGCATGACCAGCTCCATTCTGAACAGGCCCGCCGACTACCGGCACGTGCCGGCCGCCCAGTGGACTGAACTGGGCGCCGGGGATCGCGTCTGGATCTACGATGTCGCCTGGGGTGCAGGTACGGGCCGTGTTGACGACGTTTCCCACCATCAGGAACTGCTGTGGGTGGTCCTTGAACCGACTGGCCGTAAGCTGTTCTGCGGAACGGACGACGTCCAGGTCTGGGCGGCCTAAGCCGCCGGAACCAGCACGCTCGGGGACCCCGTCTCGATCCTGCCCAGGGGCCCGTCGGGCAGGCCGGTTTCGGGGTCGAGCCTGAAACTCAGGACATCGTTGGAACCTTCATGGGCCACCAAGAGCCAGCCGTTGTGGACCAGGTGGTGCCGCGGCCAATCGCCCCCGCTTGGTACATCGGCCAGGGGTGTCACGTCCGTGCCCTGTGCGCCCACCTTCAGGACACAGATCCGGTTGGAGCCGCGGACTCCCACGTAGACGAACCGACCGTCAGTGGACATTGCAATCTCGGCGGCGGAGTCGCCGTCGAACGCTTTGTTGACGCTGGCGGGAACCACGGCCGTGAGTTCGTAGACTCCTTGGGGTTCGGCCCTGAGGGCTGCAACCTCAATCGAGTACTCCGTGTCGATGAAAACCGTACCGCTGGGATGCCGCACCATGTGACGCGGGCCGGAGCCCTTGGGCAGGATCACGTGGTGATCGGGCAACAGACCCCGGCCTGGCTCATATCCCCAAACCCTCGCAAGATCGTGCCCGAGGTCCGTGGTCATGACTCGACCATCGGGAAGCATGAGGCTTGAGTGTGCGCGGCTGGGCCGCGGCTCGTCGGTGGGTCCGGTCTGATGGGGGTCGACGGCGGCTTCCGCGCTAGTTCGCGAGGTGATGGCGCCGTCGTGGTCCAGTTCGTAAAGAATGACCTGGCCGTCGCCCCAGCAGGTAACCACAACGAACCGGCCCTGTGGATCAGCCGCGACGTGGCAAGCAGCCTCGCCCGCCAGCCACGGCTCGCCCATTGGCTCCAGTTCAGCGGTGCCGGTACGGCGGTAGGCCCGTACCATCTTGCCTTCCTCGGCCACGGCATAGAGCACAGGGAGGGTTGGGTGAATGGCGAGGAAGGACGGCGAGTTCGCTGGCACAGCCAGGCCAAGCCAAGTGAGTTTCCCGTCTGTATCCAGCGTGATGGCGCCGATTCCTTCGCCATTTCCATTCCGGTCCGCGGTGTAGGACCCGGTCCAGATGAGTGTTTCTGTGCCTGCTGTTTCCATGTTGAGTTCCCCCACGCTTAGTGTCCCAGTCCCTTAGTGTCCCAGTCCCTTAGTGTCCCTGCTCCCTAGTGTCCCTGCACATCCGAGTCGACGCCGGCATCAGGACCGGCGTCCAGGGTTTGTAGCCTTCTAAGGTCATCCTGGTCCAGCTCGAAGCCGAAGACGTCAAGGTTCTCCCGCATCCTCTGGGGATTGGCGGTCTTGGGGATGGCAACCAGGCCCTGCTGGACGTGCCAACGGAGAACCACCTGGCCCGGCGTCCTTCCATGCTTGTTGCCAATGCTTGCCAGAACCGGGGCATTCAGGAGGTCGCTGCTGGCGCCTAGTGGACTGTACGATTCCGTGACAATCCCGTGCTGCTCGTTGAACGCGATGGCAACAGGACGCGGGATGGCGGGATTGACCTGAATCTGGTTGACCGCTGGAACAACATCCGTTTCCCGGAACAGCCGGTCAAGGTGCGAGGGCTTGAAATTGGAAACACCGATGGAACGCACCTTGCCCGATGCCTGAAGTTCCTCGAAGGTCTTCCACGTTGAGACGAACTCGTCTCGGCGGGGGAGCGGCCAATGGATCAGCAGCAAGTCAACGTAGTCCAGACCCAGGCGTTCCAGCGAGCCATCGAGCCCAGCCGCTGCCTTGCCCGAGCCTTGAAACCCACCGTCCAGTTTGGTGGTGACGAAGAGTTCGCCCCGGGCCACGCCGGAGGCGCGAATGCCGTTGCCCACTCCCGTCTCGTTGCCGTATTTAACCGCCGTATCAATGTGTCGATAGCCGCAGGAAACAGCTTCCACTACGGCGTCAGCAACCTGGGCATCATCCAAGGGCCATGTACCCAACCCCAACTGCGGGATCTTGTAGCCGTCGTTGAGTTCAATGAGCGGGGCAAGTGTCATGAGCATGATCTCCTCTACTGCTTGAATCTCCACCGGCGGGTCTCTTTGCTGTTCTACGCTGGCCAATGGCTGCTTGGCAACAGCTACCGCCGAGACCACTCATAGAGCCGATCGCTCAGCTCCATGAAGTCTTCCGCAACTACCTGCAGCCCGGGATGCTGATCGTGCCAGTCGATGATCTCCCTCGCACCGTCCGCGAAAGGGATGGTTGCGTGGTAATCCGGCACGAGTGCTTTGATCTTGGAGTTATCGAACACCACCGAGTGCGAGCGGTCACCCAAGAGGTTGGGGCCAAGCTCTTTGCTATGCGCGGCGATGGTCTCGGAGGAAACATGAAACAGCTCGGGTTCTTCAACCCCGCCTGCCCGGGCGAAGAGACGATAGATCTGGTTCCACGGCAAGAACTCGTCTGAAGTAATGGTGTAGCTTTCACCGACAGCCTGCGGCCTTCCCAAGAGCCCAACGAAGGCCTTGGCGAAATCACGGCTGTGGGTCAGCGTCCCCAGGGAGGTCCCGTCCCCATGGACCAACACCGGCATTCCCGCGCGCATGCGGTGA
Source organism: Paenarthrobacter aromaticivorans (assembly GCF_019038615.1). Lineage (NCBI taxonomy): Bacteria > Bacillati > Actinomycetota > Actinomycetes > Micrococcales > Micrococcaceae > Paenarthrobacter > Paenarthrobacter aromaticivorans. Next base: position 674,234 of record NZ_JAHOPC010000001.1, on the reverse strand, counting down.
ATGTCAGTCCAACCACCCACCAGCGCGATCTTGGTCCGGTCATAGGTGTGCGATGGCCGGACCACAGTGACAGGGAAGTCCTGCTCGCGGTAGGCCTCAAACAACAACTCCTCACACGCAATCTTGTCCTGCGAGTACTTCCAAAACGGGTTCTTCAGGGGAGTGGATTCCCTGATGGGCAGGGTGCTGGGCGGCTTTTGGTAAGCCGAGGCGGAACTGATGAAAACGTACTGACCAGTCTTCCCCCGGAACATCTCCAAGCCGGCCCGCGCATGAGCCGGTGTGAACGAGATGAAGTCGGCCACGGCGTCGTACTCCCTTCCGCGAAGAACCTCCCGCACAGCCTCGGTGTCCCGGATGTCCGCGTGGAGCACCTCGGCGCCTTCGGGAACCGGCCGCCCGGCTGACCGTCCCCTGTTGAGGATGGTCAGCCGGTGGCCCAGCGCGACGGCGCGGTCAGCCGCAGCCGCACTGATGACGCCGGTCCCGCCGATGAACAGGATGTTCCGCGGCCGGACGGTGTCCGCTTGTGGGAGGAGGCTGCTCACCAGGCGTAGTCCTCCGGGGCGGTGCGGTGGCCAGGGAAGATGTCATCGAGGCGCTTGAGCGCATCCTCGTTGAGGGTCACGTCCAGGGCGCGGATTGCGGCGTCCAGTTGCTCCTGGGTGCGCGGTCCCACGATCGGCGCCGTCACGGCAGGCTGATGAAGCAGCCAAGCCAGGGCGACATCGCCGGGCTTCTGGCCCAGCTCATCGGCAAAATCCTCGTACTGACGGATCTGGTCCTCATGCTTCTTGAGGGTTTCCAGTGCCCGGCCCTCAGCGCGGCGGACGCCCTGCTCTTCTTTCTTCAGCACCCCACCCAACAAGCCGCCCTGCAAAGGCGACCACGGGATCAGGCCAAGGCCATAATGCTGCGCGGCGGGGATGACCTCAAGCTCCAGCTCACGCCGGAAGAGGTTGTAGATGGACTGCTCGCTGACCAGGCCGGTGTAATTCCGCCTGCGAGCGGCTTCCTGGGCCTGGGCAATGTGCCAGCCAGCAAAGTTGCTGCTGCCCGAATACACGATCTTGCCCTGCTGGACGGCTACTTCGATTGCCTGCCAGATCTCATCCCACGGTGTTTGACGATCGATGTGATGGAACTGGTAGATATCGATGTAGTCCGTCTGCAGGCGCTTCAGGCTGGCATCCAGGGCGCGGCGGATGTTCAGTGCGGAGAGCTTTGATTCATTGGGACGATCCGTCATGGTGCCGTAAAGCTTGGTGGCCAGCACTGTCCGTTCCCGGCGCTCGCCGCCCTTCGCGAACCAGCGCCCGATGATTTCCTCGGTCCATCCCCGGTGGCCCGTACCACCGTAAACGTTGGCGGTATCGAAGAAGTTGATGCCGGAATCCAATGCGGAATCCATGATGGAGTGCGCCGTTGCTTCGTCCGTCTGGGGGCCGAAGTTCATGGTGCCCAGGCAGAGGCGTGAAACTTTCAGGCCGGAACGGCCAAGGTGGGTGTGCTGCATGCTGTTGTTTCCTTTTTGGTTTGTTTAGAGCTGGGTAAAAGCCGCGACGCCGGGATCGGAACCTATGCGGGCGCCGGCCTCCAGGGCGGTGACGGCAGCCAGTTCGGATTGGGTGAGGGTGAGATCGGCGGCGCCTAGGTTCTCGCGCATCCTGGCGGAGTCCGCGGATTTTGGGATCACGATGGTTCCCTGCGCGAGGTGCCAGGCCAGGATTACCTGTGCTGGCGTTGTTTCGTGTGCGGCAGCCACCAGGGCCACTACCTCGGCGTTCAGGTCCTTGCCTTGTCCCAATGGGCTGTACGCTTCAACGGCGATGCTGAGGTCACGGCACTTGTTTGCAAGATCGGCCTGCTGGAACGTGGGGTGCAGTTCGATCTGGTTCACGGCCGGCACTACGTCTGCATCGCGCAGCAGCGTGTCCACGTGGTCCGAGAGGAAGTTGGAGATGCCGATGGACCGGATCTGCTTGTCCTGGTAGAGCTTCTCCATCTCCTTCCAAGCCTGGGTGTACAGGCCCTGCGAAGGGACGGGCCAGTGGATCAGGTAGAGGTCAACCACCTCCAGGCCGAGGGCGTCGCGGCTGCGTTGGAAGGCGTCGTACGCCTCACCCTGCTCGCCATTGCGGAGCTTGGTGGTGATGAAAAGGTCTTCCCTGGGAAGGCCTGAGGCTGCGATGGCGGCGCCAACGCCAGCCTCGTTGCGGTAGGCGGCGGCGGTGTCGATGTGTCGGTAGCCTGCCTCCAAGGCGTCTTCCACCACCTTCTGTGTTTCTTCCGGAGGCACCTGGAAAACACCGAATCCGAGCTGGGGAATGGTGACGCCGTTGTTTAGGGTCAGCTCTGGCATGAGGTCTCCTTCGAGGTAGATATTTCCAAGCCAGCCCGTTGGTTCCTGTGGGTGCGGCTGGGGAAGCCGGGTTTCCAGAAAGCGTTTTCGGGAGGCTCTGTACTGAGCCTATTCAGTTTTCGTCGTCGAGTCAGCAATCCAGCCTGATCCTGTTTTTCCTAGGTCTGGCAGTCCTACCCAAATCGGTGGTCCTGCTCTGGTCTTGCCAGCCGCGATAACGGCAGAATGGACGGATGGGTCAAAGCGCCGAGTTCGGAAAATTCCTCAAAGTCATGCGTGCCCGCCTTTCGCCGGAGGACGCCGGGGCCCAGGAGTCCACCGGCTCACGCAGGGTGCCCGGTCTCCGCCGCGAAGAGGTGGCGAGGCTCTCCGGGGTGAGTACCGACTACTACACACGCCTGGAGCAGGGCCGGAACATCCACCCCTCCAAGGCAGTCCTCGACTCTGTTGCCAGGGCGCTGCGCCTGGACGCGGGGGAGCATGCGCACATGTTGGACCTGCTGGAGCATTGCGCCAGTTCAGCCGGCAATCCCGGCCCCGCCCAAAAGGTGCGCCCCGCGTTGCGGCAGCTGCTGGACGCCGTCGGGGATGTTCCCGCGATGGTCCTTGGGCGGCGTGCGGATGTACTGGCCGGAAACCGGATGGCGCATCTGCTGTTCACGGATTTCACAGCACTGCCCGCGGCTGAGCGGAACCTGACCCGCTGGATCATTCTGGATCCTGCGGCCAAGGAGCTGTTCAGGGACTGGAAAACCGTGGCCGCCGAGGCAGTGGGCGCCTTGCGGATGGACGTCGGCAGGCACCCCAACGATCCCCAAACCAACCAGCTCGTAGGCGAACTTGCGGTGCACAGCGAGCATTTCCGTCAATGGTGGGCAGGGCACCGGGTGGCCTCACGCTCTGCCGGCACGGTGAGATTGCACCACACCGTGGTTGGCGACCTTGAACTGAACTTTGAAACGCTAAGCCTCCCGGACGATCCCGACCAACTCCTAAGGGTCCATTCCGCGAAGGTGGGCTCGCCGTCGTCGGACGCCCTGACGCTGCTCAGCAGCTTTGGCGAGGTGGGCGTTCAGGCGCCCCAACCCGAGCCAGCTCGCCGAGACGACAGTTAATGCCAATGTTCTTCTGAAACATTGGCATTAACTGTCATCTCGCGATGGGGGATCAGCGCTCCAAGCGGAAACCGAGCTTGATGGTTACCTGCCAATCGGCAATTGCGCCGTCCTCCAGATGACCGCGGATCTCTTTCACCTCGAACCAGTCCAGGTTACGCAGCGTCTGGGCGGCGGCGGCGATGCCATTCCTGACGGCCGCGTCGACGCCCTCGGAAGAAGTGCCAACAATTTCGGAAACGCTATATGTGTGGTCAGCCATGGTGCTCCTCATCATCGTCCCTGAATCTTTGAAAATGCTGGCCCGCTGGGCAGGCCGTTCCTGCAGACTAGCCCACGGACGTCCGTGCGGGCCAGAGGTCTGGCGGGCTCAGCCTTCGCGCCAGTCATTGCCCGTGATGTGCGATCCTGCGTGCGGTCCCATTTGGAGCATTCCGCCGTCCACGGGCCACGAGGCGCCAGTGACGTAGCTGGAATCCGGGGAGGCCAGGAAGGCGATGACGGCCGCAATTTCCCGTGCGTCGCCGGGGCGTCCCAGCGGTACCCCCGGCCGCTCCTTCTGCCGTGGGTCCTCGTCCGTTTGCCCGGTCATGGGTGTTGCGATCTCACCGGGAGCCACGTTGTTGGCGGTGATCCCGAACTCTGCGAGTTCCAGTGCCATGGTCTTGATGAGCCCGCCAAGGCCGTGCTTGGAGGCATCGTAGGCGGAGGCTCCCACCCGCGGCTGGAACTCGTGCACGCTGGTCACGGCGATGATGCGTCCGCCGCGGCCCGCATTGACCATGCGTTTGGCAGCTGCTTGCATGGCCACGAAAGCGCCGTTGAGGTTGGTGTCCAAGGTGGACATCCAGGTGTCGTAGTCCAGCTCCAGGAACTTGGTGCCATCTCCCGTTCCGGAGTTGTTCACGAACACGTCCACGCCGCCGAGTTCCTCGGCCAGCTTGTCAATGCTGGCAGCGGTTTCGGAGACGTTCGTGGTGTCCAGGTGGTGCACCACTGCTTTGCGGCCCAGCCCGCGGACCTCTTCTGCGGTGTCCTCGGCACCCTGCTGGTCCGTGTGCCAGGTGATGCCGACATCCATGCCTGCCTTGGCCAGCGCAACCGCCGTGGCACGTCCTATCCCTGAGTCAGATCCGGTGACGATGGCGGTTTGAGGGGAAAATGATGCCTCGCTCATGTCCTTGCCTTTCGGTCGCGTGATGGTTCCGATGACTTATCCCTACCCGGACGCGCAGGATCGTAAACACGGAGGCTGGAAGATGCCGGTTCTTCCCGGATCCCGGCGGCGGATGGTGATGGAGTGTAGATTTTTAGCAGCACCACCAGTGAATTCCCACAACCAGGAGTACTCATGTCTGAAGTTATTGTCGTCGGCGTTGACAGCAGCGAAACGGCCAAACGCGCAGCAGTGGCAGCGGCGAAGCTTGCCACAGCCCTTGGCGCCGAGTTGCATGTCATCAGCGGGTTCTCCGATGACCGCATTGAAGAATTTGGCAGCGGCAGCGACAGGATCACGGTTTCTTCGGCCGACTCCGCAGAATACGTGGCCCGCAAGGTCTCTGAGGAGCTTGAGGTCCCCAGTGGCAACGTCAAGTACTTCGCAGCACGCGGTACGCCGGCCAACGCGCTCATCAACTACGCAGAGACCAACAACGCCTCGCTGATCGTGGTGGGAAACAAGCGGATGAAGGGCCTTGGACGTGTCCTTGGCAGCATCGCCAACAGCGTGGCACACGGCGCTCCGTGCGACGTCTACATCGTGAACACGGAGGTGGACGCCTAGCCCTTACCAAGTAGGACAGCACTTGTCGCTCTGAGCATGTGCTGCGACAAGTGCTGTCCCTTGGTTATGGGTCTATAAGGCTTACGCCTCCAGGACGTACGTCTTCAGATCGTCCAATGTTTGCTGCATGTGGGCGTCCATGGCCAGCCGGGCCTCATGCGGATTCCGCGACTCCAGGGCCGCCGCAATTTTCCGGTGATGGCCGATCGCGTGCGCCTGGATGTCAGCGAAAGCTGAAGTCTGCGTCCGCCGTGCTTCGAGTACACGATGCAATGGCTCGAACAGAACAGCCACGAACACGTTGCCCGAGGCGTGGAGGATGACATCGTGGAACGCGAGATCGGCTTCCACGAAGGCGGCCACGTCATTGACCTCGTGTGCCGACTGCATTTTTTCAACGTGCTCTGTCAGGGTGGTCAGCTCGTCGTCGGAAATACGTTCCGCAGCGAGTTCGCAGGCGCCGGTCTCCAGCATCCGGCGTAGCTCAATGAGCTGGACGGCCGCGGCCGCGTCTTTGGTGCCTTCGGAAGCGGCGCGCAGGACGGCCTCCAAGGATGCCCACTGGTTCAGCGGATTGACGAACGTACCGCGGCCACGTTCCACGCTGAGGATTCGCTGCGCCTCGAGGGTCTTCATAGCTTCGCGCACGGTCATGCGGCTCACCTCGTGCCGGGCGCTGAGCTCCAGTTCGCCAGGGACAAGTGTCCCGGGCGGAAACTCGCCCGCGATGATCCGGTCCAGCAGCTCATCAGCAACGACGCCCACCAGCGACTTGCGTGCCATGTATCCCCATTTCCTGTAATTCAGACCGTCCGGCGCCTCATGGTTGTTTTCCTCCAGGCGCGGCGGTTGTCAGACATCTTACGCTGGCGGTGGCCAGCTCGTTTTCCAAAATTCACACAAAGTCCTGGCACATTCTTCCGGCTGCTCCCAATGGACGGTGTGGCCCGCGTCGGGAATTGCCTTCAGCGTGCGCGTCGGGCTTGCCGCCACGAACGCAGCCATCTGCTCGATTGACCGCACGCGGTCGCCCGTTCCAGCGATCACCAGCAACGGCGCCTGAACGCGGCTAGGCACTGAAGGTTCGACGCCGGTCATGGCCGCCCAGGCGCTGGCGGACAGAATCCGAAACGGCGTATCGAATCCTTTGCTGAGCAGCTCCATGTCTTCTGCGGAGAGCTCCCCGTACCAGGCGTTCATGAGCTTCAGCTTGGTAGCGGCGTCGAAAAATCCCTGCTCCAGCTGCGATACCAAGAGGTTCTTGAACGCCTCGTTTTGAGGCGCCGGAACCATTCCTACCAAGGCCAGCGTTGCCACGAGTTCTGGATGCTTTGCCGCCAAGGTCAGTGAGACGCTGCCGCCCATCGAATGTCCCACAAGGTGAACGGGCCCATCTGTGCGGGCGCGGATCGCTGCTCCGACCGACGCGGCGGCGCTTTCCAACGTCCACGTGAAGTCGGCGGGCAGGTCCTGACCCCGGTGATAGCCCGGGAGGTCGAGGATCCAAACTTCGCGCCCGGCGTCGAGCAGTAGTTTCGCGAGCGGCTCCCAGTAGACGGAGCCTGAAGCCCAGCCGTGGATCAGCACAACGGGGACCTGCCCGGCGGGGGAAGGCGAGGAGGTTCGAGCATCCACGAAGGGGAGTGGAAGTGCGGTGCCGGCCATGTCTCCAGCCTAGTGACGTACGGCATCTTGCGCGGTGAAGAGCGCTGTGTCACACTGGCTATGAAATGTTAGATGTCTGACATCTTACATTCATAAATCCGCTACAAAGCTTTCCCACGATGGAGTGCACAGTGACCCTTGAATCCGACGTTCTGGCCGCTTTCCCGGCGGAAGTCCACATTCCTGCCCAGTTGGTTGCGGACGCTGTTGCCGCGTCCTCGGCTGAGGCCCCACGCATCCTGGTTGTCCTTGACGACGACCCCACCGGAACCCAGTCCGTTTCGGATCTCGCCGTCCTCACCCGCTGGGAAGTCGCTGACTTTGCATGGGCTTTCGCCTACATCCGGGAGAACCAAACCAAGCCCGCCGTGTACGTCCTGACCAACACCCGCAGCCTGGATCCTGCCGAGGCTGCAGCGCGTAATGAGGAGATCGTCCGCAACGCACTAGCGGCGGCGGCAGGCTCCGCGGGTCCAAGGCTCCAGCTTGGTTTTGTTAGCCGCAGCGACTCCACCCTGCGTGGCCACTACCCGTTGGAGCCTGATGTCATCGCCGCCACGGTTGCCGCCGAGACCGGTGAAACCACCCACGGCGTAGTAATCGTCCCCGCATTCCCGGACGCTGGCAGGGTAACCATCGGCGGTGTCCACTACATGCGCGGTACCGGGGAAGAAGCCGGCAAGCTCACCCCCGTGGCAAAGACGGAATTCGCCAAGGACGCCAGCTTCGGATTCGCCAACTCCGAGATGGCCAAGTATGTGGAGGAGAAGTCGCAGGGCAGGTTCCCGGCCAGCGAGGTGATCGTCCTGGACCTGAACATTATCCGTGCAGGGGCCTCCGCCCAGGATCCCGCTATTTCCGCCAAAGCAATCGCCGATGCCCTTGAGCCAGCCTCGAACTCGACTCCGATCGTGGCCGATATCGTCACCGAGAACGATCTGCGTGCACTCGCCCTTGGCCTGGAAGAAGCCGAACGCCGCGGCAAGAAACTCCTTTACCGCGTAGGCCCCCCGTTCGTCCGCGGCCGGATCGGTCAGGAAATCCGCACAGCACTGACCTCCGAAGAGTCGTACGCGGGCAACACTCCCTCCACATCCGGTGGCCTGATCGTGGTCGGCTCCCACGTCGGTGTGACCACCCGGCAGCTCACCGCCCTTACGGCCGCACACAGCTCCGCGCGCATTATCGAGATCGATGTTGAGAAGCTGCTGGTTCCCCAAGCTGACGGTTATATCGCCACGGTGGTGTCCGACGTCGTCGAGGCCCTCCACCAAGGCGACGTGATCGTCCACACCAGCCGCCTGCTCATCAAGACCGACGACGCCGCAGCGAGCCTGAAGATCGCCCGCACGGTCTCGGCCGCCGTCGTCAATGTCGTGAACCGGACGCTGAAAACATTCCCGCCGCGGTTCGTCATCGCCAAGGGTGGCATCACGTCCTCGGATGTCGCGGCGCACGGACTGGAAATCCGCCACGCGATCGTCCGCGGACCGATGCTGCCGGGCATCGTCTCGCTATGGGAACCGGTGGATGGCCCCGCGAAAGGGATCCCGTACATCGTGTTCGCCGGCAATGTGGGCGATGACCAGTCCCTCGCCCAGGTCACCCGCAAACTCAGCGCCACTTTCTAGCAGACTCCACACCCAACCCCGCATTCAATGGAGAACACCATGACCAGCAGCAACTACACCGTCACCGTTCTGGGCCTCGGCGCCATGGGCCTGCCCATGGCCACGCGCCTCGCGTCAGAGTTGACGGTCCACGGTTTTGACATCGCCGAGCCCCGTTTGGAGCTCGCTGCCGCAGCCGGTATCAAGACTTTCGCATCTGCCCGTGAAGCCTCGCAGGATGCCGACGCGCTGCTCCTGGCCGTTCGCAATGGGGAGCAGCTCAACGAGGTCCTGTTCGGTGAGAACGGCGTTGCCTCGGTTCTGAAGCCGGGCGCCGTTGTCATCCTCGGCAGCACAGTTGGGACCGAGGCCATTCCGGCCACGGTCGAAAAGCTGGCCGGGTACGGCGTCGCGCTGGTGGATGCTCCGCTGTCAGGCGGACCTAAGCGCGCGGGTGAAGGCGACCTGCTCATTGTTGTTGGAGCCGAACCGAAGGCCCTTGAAAAGGCCCGTCCTGCCCTGGAGCTGTTGGCTTCCACCCTGAGCATTGTTGGCGACAAGCCCGGCGATGGCCAGGCGCTCAAGACCGTCAACCAGCTTTTGTGCGGTGTGCATATCGCCGCTGCGGCCGAGGCGATGGCCTTGGCTGATGCCCTGGGCCTGGATCAGGCGAAGACCCTCGCCGCCCTCGAAGCCGGTGCCGCAGGCTCCTTCATGCTCTCCAACCGGGGCCCGCGCATCCTGGAGGCCTATACCGAGGACGGGGCCGAGGTCCTCAGCCGCCTCGACATCTTCGTCAAGGACATGGGCATCGTCGGCAAAGCCACCCGCGCTGCCGGCCTTGCCGCGCCCGTTGCAGCTGCTGCAGAACAGCTTTACCTTCTCGGCCAGGCCCAGGGCCTCGCCGCAGCCGACGACTCCGCCGTCATCAAGGTTGTAGCGCCCACAAAGCGCACCGCCTAACCCACCAAAAACCCGCGACGGCGGCGGTCCCCCCTTCGTCGTCGTCGCCACCTCCCGCCAGTCTTTTAGACTGGTTTGTCAAAGGAGACACCCCCCAATGAATCCCCTCATCAACTCCTTGGTGGTCCGGGCTGCCGATGCCCCCGCCATCAAACCGGCAGTGGAACTGGGAACACCCCTGTTGCTGACTATTGCTGCTGCGGGCATTGCCTTGCTGCTGGTACTGATCATCCGTTTCAAGATCCAGGCCTTCGTTGCCCTGTTGGCTGTCAGCATCCTGGTAGGTGTAGCGGCTCAGATTCCGCTCAAGGACATCTTCACCGTGGTGGCCAACGGCGTTGGCAGCACCATGGGCAAGGTTGCTTTGTTGATTGCCCTCGGTGCCATTCTTGGCCGCATGATCGAGGTATCCGGCGGCGTGCAGTCGTTGGCTACACACTTCACCGAGAAGCTTGGAGCGAAGCGCGTTGCCATCGCTTTGACGGCCGTGGGCTTCCTCGTGGCGATTCCGGTGTTCTTCGAGGTGGGCGTCATCGTCCTCGTCCCGATTGTCTACGCCTTCGCCAAGATCGCGAACGTTCACCCGATCAAGTTCGGCCTGCCCATGGCCGGCATCATGCTGTCCATCCACGTGGCTGTGCCGCCGCACCCGGGAATCGTTGCGGGCGCCGGTGTCTTTGGCGCCGATATTGGGCTCATCACCCTTATCTCGCTGATCATCTGCGTGCCGCTCGGCTTCCTGTCCTACTGGGTTGCCAGCATCATGAACCGCAAAAACTACGAGCTGCTCCCTGGCGTCAAGGCGCAGGTGGACGAGTTCGGTTCTGCGGACTCGCTCGTGCACGTTGGCCACGAGGGCCCCGGCGCCCGCGCCATCGCCCCTCCCCGTCCGGGCCTGATCATGTTCCTGATCGCTGCTCCGATCGTCCAGATCCTGGTGGGCACCCTGGGAACGCTGACCATTTCCAAGGACAACTACTGGTACGGCGTGGCCGCGTTCATCGGCAACCCGTTCTTCGCGCTCCTCGTGGCGGTAGCCCTCTCCTTCTTCCTGCTGGCGGTCCGCCGCAACTGGTCACTCAAGGAAACCGGTGAGATCTTCGAAGGCGCCCTTCCTCCCATTGCGTCCATCCTCATGGTTGTCGCAGCGGGCGGCGTGTTCGGTGAAGTCCTCCGCACCTCCGGCATCGGAGCCGCCCTTTCCCACACCCTGGACAGCCTGGGCTTGCCGGTGATCGTGCTCGGCTTCATCATCTCCCTGGCACTCCGGGCGGCCCAGGGTTCGGCCACCGTTGCCATTGTCACGACGACGGGCCTGCTCACCTCCGCAGTGATGGAAGGCGGCTACACGCCGGCCCAGATCGCCGTGATCGTGATCGCCATCGGATTCGGCGCGTTGGGGTTGTCCCACGTAACGGACGCAGGCTTCTGGACCGTGATTCGGTACTACGGGCTCACTGTCACCGATGGTCTCAAGACCTGGACCGTCCTCACCACCATCCTCGGCCTGGCTGGCTTCGCGCTGACGTACGTCGCCTGGATCCTGGTGGGAGGTTTGGCCCACTAATGCGCGCCAAACTCGATGGGCTCGTCTCCACCGCCCTCGCCCACGGCTCCGCTGTTCCGGCTTTCACCTGCTACGACTTCACCACTGCGCTGGCCGTTGTTTCGGCGGCGGAGGAAGCCCGGCTGGGTTTGATCCTGCTGGTAGCGCCCAAGACGGCATCAACGCCCAACGGGCTCCGGCTCATCGCAGCTCTTCGTGGCTTGGCCGACGACGCCAGCGTTCCGGTATCCGTCCAGCTGGATCACGCCTCGGACCTGCAGGTCATCAAGGATTCCGTGGCCGCCGGGGCTGATGCTGTGCTGGCCGACGGGTCGTCGTTGTCCTACGAGGACAACATCGCCTTGGTCCGCGAAGTCCGAGCCGCATTGGATGCCCAGGGTGAGTTCGACGTCGTGATCGAAGCAGAACTTGGCGGCCTCGCTGGCGACGAGGACAAGGCCTTCGGTACTGAAGATCCAGCGCCCGACGCCGGGACTTCCGTCGCCGGACTGACTGACCCTGAGCAGGTGGCTGACTTCGTGTGCCGCGCCGGTGCGCAACTCCTGGCGATCGCCGTGGGTAACGTCCACGGAAAGTACAAGGGTGAGCCCAACATCCGCTGGGACGTACTCCAGGAAGTTGCTGCGCGGACGGACGTCCCTCTGGTGCTGCACGGCGCCTCAGGAATCCCGGCTGACCAACTCGCAAAAGCTCCTTCCCTGCAGGTTGGCAAGGTGAACTTCAACACGGAGCTGCGCACCGGAATCCTGGCCACCCTCGAAGCGGAGACCGCCGCGCACCGGGCCGATGGTGAGAACCTCCAAGGCCTGCTGGCCCGATGGAATGGTTCCGCGTGGTCCTTCGCCGGGGCGACGCTGGCGATGCTCAGTGACTGACACAACCCCGCCCTCACAGGCTTCGTAACACGGGGAGGCTAGGATCAGACCATGATCCTGGCCTCCCTGATTTTTGCCCTGCTTGCGGCGTTGCTCCACGTGTACATCTTCACGATGGAGTCCATCACGTGGACCAAGCCAGCCACATGGAAGCGGTTCAGCGTCACATCGCAGGCTGACGCCGAAACCACCAAGCCGCTCGCCTACAACCAGGGCTTCTACAATCTGTTCCTGGCCATTGGTGCGCTGATAGGCATCATCGCAGTGGCCATGGGTGCACCCCAGGTTGGCTGGACCCTCGTATTCAGCTGCTGCGGTTCCATGCTCCTTGCGGCGCTGGTGCTCGCAGCGAGTGGCAAAAAGTACCTCCGCCCTGCGGTTCTCCAGGGGACAACGCCGCTGCTCGCCGTCGTGCTAGGCGTGCTGGCGTTGGCGCTGGGCTAGAGCCAGCGGCGCCGACGCGCCTTAGTGCTCCGGCGGGCCGCTCTGTGCCGCGGTTTGGTCCATCCACACAACTTCCCAGTGGTGGCCCTCGAGGTCGCGGAACGCCCTGCTGTACATGAAACCGAGGTCATTCCGTCCAGAGCACAATAGGCCGCTGTGGATAACGTTCAGGAAGGTTCCCTCCAGAGAGGAAGGGGCACCACGCTGCGGCTGCAACCTGCTTGGTCAAGGACATGGCCGAGCCGCTTGTATGTCCGGACTACCGCCTGCCTGGAGATGACTGCACTTCCCGGAGCCCGCTGGGCCAGTTCGCGTTCGTAGGCTTGGACTTCCAGATAGTCACGGACCCACAGGGTGACCAGCAGATTCTGTGCGCCAAGGACTTGGGCACTAAGCCGGCAGTTGGGCAAGGCGGCGAAGAAGCGTCCGACGCCGTCAACGTACTCGGCTGGAACGTTCAGGACAAGCGTCACTTCCCGCAGCCCCTGTTGCGTGGAGGTGGACGAATCGCACCTCAGCGTGATGTAACCGGTCGCAAGGAACCGTTCAACCCGCCGTCGTGCTGTTTGAGGAGAGACCCGGCAGGCGGCACCCAATTCGGCCCAACTTGCCCTGCCATCCTTGGCCAACTCTTCCAATAACGCAGCATCGAGCCTGTCCGGGGCGTAGCCGGGATGCTCGGGCAGGGGCTCCGCTGTCACGAGTCTGGCGCGTGCCGGTTCCAGTGTGCCGCTGCGCCACTCCGAGGCCTGTCGATACAGCTTGGTGACGAAGACGACCTCACGGTGCGTGACGCCGGGCAGCTTGGGAAAGGCGCCGGTGACGATATCCATCAGCTCTTCATGGCTTGATGCAAAGCAGTCCATGAAGAGGTCGTGTCCGCCCGTCACCAAGGAAACGGTGCCGAACGCAGGCTCAGCGCACAGCCGTTCGATCAGGGCCTCGCTCTCGCTGGGCAGGGATGACAGATGGATGAACGCAGACCACCCGGCGCTGAGATAGCGCTGGCCAGGTGCGGGCGTGATCCAAGCCTGGCCCTGGCTGGCGAGGACGTTCCATCGCCTGGCAACGGTGGGCGCGGACAGGCCAAGAGCGTCGGCAATCCGGCTCCACTCGGCCCGTGGATTGATCTGGAGTGCATTCACAATTTCGAGGTCAATCTCGGAAATCATGGCTGATTCGTTCATTTTTGCCCACCTGATGTGTATTTCAAACAATCTGAAGCTCAGTTTAGGTGACAGCCATATCGTCGTGACTCGCATCACTAATCGGCAGGACGGCCCAACGGCCCCAAGAGCACAAGGAAGCACATGGCAAGCAAGACAGCACCAGCGGCGGCGTCAGGAACCACTCGCCGGGCCATTGCGGGAATGATTCTCGCGATGGCATTGATTGAATCATTGAGCGGAGTCACGCAGGGGTACCTGAACCCCATCCTTCCCGCGCTCGGACCCGTCTTCGACATTGACGACCCCACCATCAACGGCATCTTCCTGATCTCCAACGTGAGCTTTGCAGTCCTCACTCCGATCATTTCAAGGCTCGGAGACAGTTACGGGTACAGGCTGGTGCTGCGCTGGTCCACAGGAGTGGTGACGCTGGGCGTGCTTCAGATGGCGTTGTGGCCCTCGCTGTGGACCGTGACGATTGGCGTGGTCATGCTGACCTGCGTGGTGGGCTTTATCCCCCTCATGATGGGCATCCTGCGTGTCAGCAGCCCTGGACACACGCGCACTGGCGTGAGCGTCATGATCGGGATGCTCATGATCATGGTGGGAGCAGGCGGACTCTTCGCCGGAATCGCCGGGGTCACCAATCCGACGCTCGGTTTCTGGGTAGCGGTGCCTTTCGCGGTGGTCGCCTTCATTTCTTCCTTCTTACTGCCCGACGCCGGTGTGCCCACACGTGAGGGCATCGCCCTTGCGCCGTTGCTAGCTTGCTCGCTCGGGCTGATTGGTTTCGTTGTGGCGCTCTCCATGGCGCCTGAATGGGGTTGGCTGGATGCCCGGACTTTGATTGCTGGCCTGCTGGGCGTATCCCTACTGGCCTATTGGGCGAGGCGTGATTTCAGCGCAACGCAGCGTAGACGCTTCATGGACCTGCGGATGCTGGCCATTCCCCGGATCCGCTCCATCTCAGTGGCTACATTCTTCTTCGGTTTCGCCTCCATCAGCTACTTCGGCACAAATGGGATATTCCTGCATTCCAATCCGGACAAGACGGGTTATGGGTTTGGCCTGAGCCCCCTGATGATCGCCATTGTCCTGGCCTTGGCTTCCGTACTCTCACTGGTTTCCTCGCTGTTGACGGCGCGGGTCCTGCGCCGATTCGGCGAACGCGCCACCTTGGTATTCGCTGGGCTGCTGCTCGCAGGCGGATTCCTGGTGATGATCCTGGCCCACGGGACTTTGTCCGGTTACTGCGTGGGCTTCGCCATGTTCAACCTGAGCCTGGGGATGTACCAGGCGGGGACACGGTCGCTGTCCGTGGAAGGTGTTCCCCTGCAAGAAACGTCGACGGCGGCGGGGCTGAATGAGCTTGCGTTGTCCGTTGGGATCGCCGTGGGTGCGGCCGTGGTGAAGCTGCTGTCCTCAGCCTCCGTTGAGTCCGGCCGCATCACCGAGGCCGGGCTCCTGTCCATCTGGGGAGCTCTGGCTGTGGCCGCACTGATCGCGGCTGCCGCAAGCGCCCGCTACCCCAAGCGCGAGAACGCCGAGGTGTCCGTATGATCGCCACTGGCCTTAACAGCATGAGCCGCGGGGCCGCCGTCGTACGCGTATCCCAACGCGACATCGAAGCCGCGCTGAAGACCGCCACCGAGCGGTGGAAGCCGGACCTGCTGGACCTCAGCCACGCCATCCACGCGGACCCGGAGCTCGGCGGCCAGGAGTTTCGCGCCGCCAAGCGCATCAGGCGGCTGCTCCATACGGCTGGCTTCCGCTTCGCTGATCGCCAGCCACTGCAGGCCACCGCGTTGAGTGCGAGCTACGGAAGCGGCGACCTGGTGGTGGCTCTCTGCGTTGAGTATGACGCCCTGCCGGACATCGGCCACGCCTGCGGGCATAACGTCAATGCTGCCAGCGCCGTGGGGGCGGCGCTGGCGCTTGCGGCAGTGGCCGACGAACTCGGCATCACTGTCAAGGTGCTCGGAACTCCGGCGGAGGAGACCACCGGCGGCAAAGCGGACCTGATCGCAGAAGGCTTTTTCGAGGATGTCTCGCTGGCAATGATGGCGCACGCCGCGGCAAAGGACGTAGTAGGAGGTTCGTCGTTGGCGATGTCCATGTGGGACGTATTGTTCGAGGGCAGGCCGGCACACGCCGCTGCTGCCCCGATGGAAGGAGTAAACGCCCTGGACGCCCTTGTGGTGGCGCAGACCGCGATTGCGCTTGCCAGGCAACAGCTCCCTGTCGGATCGATCATCTCGCTGATCGTCACCGAAGGGGGAAGTGCCGTCAACGTCATCCCGGAGCGTGCACGGGCGAGCGTTGAGATGCGGGCTCCGAGCATCGAGAAGCTGCGAATCATCCAGGACAAGGTCCGGCGCTGCCTCGAAGCAGGCGCCCACGCCAGCGGTTGCACCCTGGATGTCACGCCAACCGGCAATGACTACGCCGAACTCCGACAAGACCCGTTCCTGTCGGATGCCTACCGGGCAGCCATGACGGCCATCGGACGGGACGTTGTCTTCAATGCCGAGCCAGTGGCCTCAACGGACATGGGCAACGTCTCCCAACTGGTGCCAAGCATCCACCCGATGGTTGGCTACGACGTTCGTGGCGCCGCCCATCACACAGCCGAGTTCGCGGCCTTTGGCGCTTCGGCGGGCGCTGACCAAGCAATCATTGACGGATCGTTTGGCCTGGCCGCCGCCGCGTGCGCTGCGGCTTTGGATCCTGCCGAACGGAGGCGGTTACTGGGCAAGACACGCCAATAGCAGCTGCCAGCGCCAGCCCTGCTGGTCCGCACGGCACCCGGGGCGGACAATGGAGTCAGCACGCAGGCGCGTGTAGTCGTAGGGAGTGACATGCAGCGGGCAAAGCCGGTTCATCCTCCCGCCAGCCGGAGCACGGCTGTGCCGGGAGCTTTGAATGCGCAGCCGGAACCGGCTGTGCAGGGCGTTTCGGCTGTGCGGCGTGATCCAGCAATCGACCTTGTCCGATTCATCTGCCTGCTCCTGGTGGTCGCGGCCCACTGCATGATGGTCAGTCCCGTTCTTCACAGGGACGGGAAAGTCACCACGCAAAACACGCTCATGGAGCAAAGCTGGTTCACGCCGGTGGTTTGGGTGCTCATGATCGTCCCGTTGTTCTTCGTCCTGGGCGGCGTCACAGGATTGCAGTCGTGGCGACGCCTGAAAGAGCGCGGCGGCAGCGGCTTCGACTTCGCCCAGTTGCGACTTCTGCGCCTGGTCCGTCCGGCCATGGCCCTGCTCGCCATCATGTGGGCGGGGCTCTGGCTGGCCCTGCTCAGCGGCGTAGATCCACAAGTGATCCAGTTGATGACTACCGGTGCCGCGATGCCCCTCTGGTTCCTGGCCGCGTACCTCACAGCACAGGTCAGCATCCCGCTCATGGCCAGGCTTCACCAACGTGCTCCGCTGCCAACGTTGGGCGTCCTCGTGGCGCTGATCATTACCGTGGACTCCCTCCGCGGCGCTGTCCCGGTTCTTGCCTTCGTCAACATGGTGTTTGTCTGGTGCGCAGTCCAGCAGCTGGGCTTCCTCATGGCCGACGGCTTTTTTGAGCATCGCAGCAGAACCTGGCTGGTAGGGGCGATCATAGTCAGCAACCTGCTGCTGGGGCTGGTGACCGGCGTGGGCGTATATCCGGGCAACATGGTGGTGAACATCAACCCACCCAACCTTTGCCTGCTTCTGCTTGCTATCTCACAGAGTGCCACGCTCCAACTTCTGGGCAAAGGCATACGCTGGATCGCCTCTGTCCGCTGGGTCCAGACGATTATCGCGGTGGCGGGCCGCCGGTCCATGACCATTTACCTCTGGCATCTTCCTCTCCTTGTGGGCATGTCCGGACTCCTCTTGCTCACCGACTTCCCCAAACCGACCGACGGCACAGCGGAATGGTGGTGGGCACGCATCCCCGTCTTCTTCGCCGTCGTAGCCCTGCTCGTGCCGGTCGTGCTGCTCCTTGGCCGCCTTGAAAACCGTCCGACGGCGGCCAGCCACGCGCGTGGTCCCTCGCGCACCGCTGTGACGACCGCCGCCGTCGTGGTCCTTATCCCCGTCGCGGATGCCGCGCTAAATGGCCTGATGCTGGCGCTCCTGGGCGGGGGAGCTGCATGCTTTGCGCTCGCCGTCCTGCTGCTTGGCAGGGTCCCGACGCCGGTGCTGCCGCAGTCCGGGCGGGACGGGACGCCAAGCCGCGGGGGAAAAAGGCCCACATTGCCAGCGCAGGGTTTACGTGCCAATCTCGAATCATGACCGAGCACACTGAATCATTGGCAGACTCGTTCCGAGCTGGCGTCACCACAGTTCGAAACGACAAATTCCATCGCTATGAACTCCGCGTAGACGGGGAGTTGGCGGTGATTTCCCAATTCATCGATAGGCCCGGTCACATCGATTTCACCCACACCGAGACAAGGTCGCAGTTCAAAGGCCAGGGGCTGGCCAAGGTGCTGGCGCATTTTGCCTTGGACGATGTGGTGGCATCCGGCAAGCGCATCATTCCGCATTGCCCTTACATCGCGGCATACCTGCAGAAGCATGAGGGCTACGGGCAGGACGTTGACTGGCCCGCCGAGAAACCCGTGGGCGAACCGGACAACGAGTAGGGTTTCACGCCATCCCGGAACACTTATCTCAGCGTCCTTAGTGCGAGCAAGGCTTCCCACTTGTCCATTATTTGGACGAAATTGCGTCATGACTGGGCGCTCAATGGCACTCATTGGACATGAAAGATCAACGCGCTCATCTGAAAATCGAAAGCAGGTCCTTACAGCTACGTGGGCGCTGGCGACAACGTAGTGAGCAGGCCGGATGGCTGTTTCCGGGTGACTGGCTGGTTCCAGAAGTCGAGGACATGCTCAAGGCCCAAGCGGAGGGCGGTGAGCTGCAAATGTCCGCCAAGAACCTGGGGGCGTCCCGCGCCTATCACGGCGTTGGAGTCCGCGAAACAATGCAGGATCTCAGTGCCTTTTTCGAAGCGGCAGGCGTACCTGCTGATGATGGCTCTATGCGGGATCTCGTCGAGGGATGGGCGCAGGAAAACGAACGTGTTGAGCCGTTCTCCTGCACCGACGTCTATACAGGGCTAGCAACTATGGCGCACTTTGAACGGCTCATCCATGAGATGTCGCTCCGCCCCAGCGCCCGGGGTAGAAGCCACACGATAGCGAGCCTTCACCTGGGATGGTCTGAAGGCGGCAAGCTGCTTAGCTGGGAAACGTTGGCCGAAATGGGACAGATATGCCGAGGGGAACTCGCGGCAGTGGAAGCCACTGCGGCCTATCATCGCGGAAGTATTCATACCATGCTGACCCGCAAGCGGGAGAGCTACGAGGCGTTGTTTCGCTGTCTGCAACTCATCGACGGGCTACACCAGGGCGTTGGACGGCGAACGCTCGTGGAATTTTTGGATTTTCCCACCTCGCCAGCAGAGTGCGATCGGGTCATCAGTGGCCTCCGATTTTCGCAACACGATTAAGCAGCAACTCGTACTACTTAGGCGTGGCAGCTGCCTGGGGTCGGATCAGGCAGCCAGTCACGAGGGGGCGCCACCGGATGAAGTAACTTTTCCCGGCGGCGCCTCCGCCATTTTTCCGCTTAAGCGAACTTTGCCAGGGGGTTGGTCAGCCGTCCGGCCATCTGCAAACCACCGGACGGATCCGAGATATCGAGCATCTGTTGGTTGTTCCGCAATTGCAGCCGGTTGAGGCAGGACAATTCGAAGTCCGGAGCGAAGAGGTCGTGCATCGCGAACTGATCGGCGAGTTCGGGGTGCCGTGCCTGGTACTCCCGCAGCACCGATGCGGCAGTCCCCCAGAACTCGTCCTCGCGCACCGTCCCGTCCTCAACGAGGATCGCGGAGAGGAAGCGGAAGATGCAGTCGAAGACGTCCGTAAAGATCGCCAACACCATCTCATCCACCGGTATCTCTGCCTTGACCCGGGAAACCTCCTCGGGCAGCTCCAGCCTGTCCCCCATCACCACGATTTCCTCCGCCAGGTCCTTCATGATGGCGCGGACGGGAACGCCGTCTTCGAGGATCAGGATGACGTTTTCGCCGTGGGGCATGAACGCGAGCTCGTATTCGTAGAGGCAGTGCACCAGCGGCACGAGGTACGCCTCGAAGTAGCGGCGCAGCCATCGCATTGGAGCCAGGCCGGAGCGCGCAATCAGTGAAGAAACCATGGAGGTGCCGGAGGCATCGACGTGCAGCAGCGATGCCATGGTTGCCAGCTGCTGGCCGTCCTCAAGCAAAGGCAGGGGACTTTCCCTCCACAGGGCAGACAGCATTTTCCTGTACGGCGAACCCTTGGCCGAAGCAGCCTCGTAGTAGTGGTTGTGATAGCCGATAGCCGCAGTTTCACGGATCATGGCCAGGCCCCGGTTCTGGAGCTCCTGGTCGTTGTCGATCAGTTCTTGCAGCCAGTCGTTGATGGCCGGTGTTGCCTTCATGTATTGCGGCGACAGCCCCCGCATGAAGCCCATGTTCAACACGGACATCGCCGTCTTCACATAGGCCTTCTCCGGCGAGGTGGTGTTGAAGAACGTCCGGATGGACTGCTGGGCCTGATAGGCGTCTTCACCTGTGCCCAGGTTCACGATATGACGCTGGGCGATTTCTGCCGCGAACGTCACCGTGAGCTTGTTATCCCACTGCCACGGATGTACCGGCATGAGCAGGTAGTCCTCAGGATCAAGGCCTGAAGCGGACAGTTCCGCGTTGAACCATGCCAGAGTTGCCGGTCCCAGCTCGGCCTCGAAGTGCGTCCTGTAATCCAAAGCTGCGCTGGAGGTAAAGACGGCCTTGCTGCGATGCACAGCGATCCACTGAAGCTTCACCACGGCACCTGTTTCCGGCGCGAATGCGTGGTAGTCCGCGATCCCGAAACCCAACCGTCCGTTGTTGGCAACGAAGCACGGGTGACCCTCGGTCATGCTGTGCTCTATGGCCTGGAAGTCGGCAGCCCGATCAGCCCCGCCGGTGATGCCTGCAGCCAACTGGGCTGAGCTGAACGGCTTGCCCTGCTTGTAGGCGTGGCTGGCCAGTGTGCTGCTGATTTCCTCAAGGTAGACCGGCAGCATCTCCTCGCGAATGGCCAGTGCCTCGTGGAACTCGGTGATGAAGTCCAAGGCATCCAGCGGCAGCTCCGCACCATCGCGGATTCGAGCAATGGATTCCGGGAAGACGGACCAGTGTTCAAGCACCAAGAGGCGCGCACGGAAGCGGTACTCAACGGTGGCGTCGTCGCTGACAACCTTGTACAGTCCGACGCCGGCGCCCTTCTCCCGGATCAGCTCCGGCACCAGGATCCGCTCGTGCGAGAACTCGGCAATGGCTTTCCGTATCAAGTGCCTGTTGGCAACGGCCCAGCGCTCCGGGGTCAAGTGGGATACAGGTTCGGCTGCCTCGTGGAGGGCGGCTTCGGCAGTAGTGGTCACAGGAAATCTCCTCTGATCGCCGCGGCAGGCGCGGCCAGAATCGGGGTCAGGGTGGCGAAGAAGTCCTCGCGGGTGCAGAAGCTCAGCAGGCCTTGCTTGTGGTCTTCGGAGGGGTCGACGGCGGGAAGAGTCACCACGCCGTGCGGACGGAAGCCCACCTTCTGGTTCAGCACGTGGATCTTGTGGTTTCGTGCGTCAGGCTCGACGACGACCCGTTGGGTTGCAGGGTCAGCGAATAGTTCCGTCATCACCGACTGCATGACGGCCGTGGTGTAGCCGGGCTGCGGGTTGCCGGAAGGCGGGGACACCAGGAGGTGCATTCCAACATCGCCGGCTTGGACCTCGTAAACGTCCGCCAACGGCGATGACCCGGGACGGTACCGCTCCATCAGGAAGGCGGGGACGCCGTCGTCGAGCCCCAGGAATGCCTGATGGTGTCCGGAGGCTGCGATGCCTGAGTACTCCTCCACAACGTCCTGCTCGGTGGCCGACACCATCCCCCAGAACCGTGCATACTCCCGAGTTACCCAGCTGTGGAGGATAGGTGCGTCCGCTTTGGGGTCGACTGGCCGGAATGTGAAGCTCATACAGCGGCCCCCACGGTGTTCGGAGCTGTTGAAGCAACTGCGGCTGGCGCGCCGAACTGCTGGAACGCGATGCTGCGCTCGATCGGATAGACCTCGTGTCCGGTGATTTCGCGCAGGATGCAGGAGTTGCGGTAGGCGGCCATGCCGAGGTCCGGCGTGACGAAACCGTGGGTGTGAAGCTCTGCGTTCTGGACGAAGATTTCGCCAGGTTCCACACCCGTCCCGTAATTGCGTTCGACGTCGAAGCGGCCCTGGGCGTCGCGGCGGATCCGGTCCTGGATGCCGGCCAGGAAGGCGGGCTCCTTGTAGGAGTAGCCGGTGGCGAGAACCACGGCTTCGGACTCCAGGCTGTAATCGCGTCCATGCTCTTCATGGTGCAACTGGAGCGTGTGGATCCCGGTGGCCGCATCCCATTCAGCAGCAGTCAGCGATGAGTGCGTGTGGAGCTGGGTATCCACCATGCCGGAAAGACTCTTGGTGTACAGGAGATCGTAGATGTCATCGATCAAATCCGAGTTGATGCCCTTGTACAGGTTCTTCTGGCTCTTGATGAGGGAATCGCGCTGCTCCCCCGGCAGCGAGTAGAAGTAGTCCACGTACTCGGGCGAAGTCATCTCCAGTGTCAGCTTGGTGTACTCCAAGGGGAAGAAGCGTCCGGAACGCGTCACCCAGTTGAGCTGGTAGCCGTACACGTCGACTTCCTGAAGAAGTTCGTAGTACAGCTCCGCGGCGCTCTGCCCGCTGCCCACAATGGTGATGCTGCGCTTGGACTGTAGCTCACTCTTCCTCGACAGGTAGTCGGCGTTGTGGAGGACAAGTCCGCCGCTCTCCACGATCCCTGCACAGGAGGCCGGAACGTGCGGCGAGGTGCCGGTTCCCAGAACCAGCTTGCGGGCGTGAAGCACCGCAGCGCCATCCGGACCCTGCACCGAAAGGCGGTACACGCCGTAGTCGTACGCCACATCCAGCACATCTGTGCTAAAACGGACCGACTCCAGTTGGCCGGCCACCCACTGGCAGTACTGGTTGTATTCGGCGCGCAGCGGGTAGAAGTTTTCCCGGATGTAGAAGCGGTACAACCGTCCGGTCTGCTTGAGGAAGTTCAGGAACGAATACGGCGACGTCGGATCGGCCAGAGTGACAAGGTCCGCCATGAATGGCACCTGCAGGTGCGCGGGCTCCAGCATCATGCCGGGGTGCCAGTCGAAGGACTCGCGACGGTCAAGGAAGACGCAGTCCAGGTCTTCCACGGGCGCGCTCAGCGCGGCCAGGCCTAGGTTGAAGGGCCCGACGCCGATTCCCGCCACGTCGTAGATCCTGGTGTTGCCTGGGGTGCTCATGCGGCGGCCTCCGTGGTGGTCGCGAGCAGGCTGGCGCCCGTCCGTCGGATAAGTTCGATGATTTCCTGAATATCCCTCAGGGAGGCCTCGGCATTGAGGAGGGTGAATTTGAGGTAGTGGCGGCCAGTCACCTTGGTGCCGGCAACCACGGCTTCGCCTGAAGCAAAGATCGCTGCGCGGATGGCCGGGTTGAGGACGTCGGCGGCGTCCTCATCGAGGGCCACTCCCGCCACTTGTGGCCGATAGCGGAAGACCAGAGTGCTCAGCTGGGGCTCGGCGGCGAGTTCAAATTCCGCATCGTCTGCCAGCACCGCCCCCACGCGGCCCGTCAGGTCGATCGCTTCGTCGAACAGTGCACCAACCGCGTCGGCGCCCATGATGCGCAGAGTGAGCCAAAGCTTGAGAGCGTCGAAGCGGCGGGTGGTCTGGATGCTCTTGTCCACCTGGTTGGGAATTTCAGCTTTCGCGGCGCTCTCCGGGTTCAGGTAGTCCGCGTAGTAGGTGACGTGGCGCATCATGTCGCCGTTGCGGACCAGGACTGCGCTGGAGCTGACGGGCTGGAAGAAGGTCTTATGGAAGTCGATGGTGACGGAGTCGGCCAGATGGATCCCGTTCAGGAGGTGGCGGTAACGGCCAGAGACGATGAGGCCTCCGCCGTATGCTGCGTCGACGTGCAGCCAGGAATCATAGGCCCGCACCAAGGCCGCCAGCTCGGAGAGAGGATCCACCGAGCCGAAGTCGGTGGTCCCGGCGGTGGCCACGACCGCCATTGGTACCAGGCCGGCGTCGTGCACTTCCGCCAGGGCAGCCGCAAGTGCGGTGGGATCCATGCGGTGATCAGCAGCGGTGGGCACGGCGATGACGGCATCGAAGCCGAGTCCGAGCATGGAAGCGGACTTCTGGATACTGAAGTGGCTGTCTACGGACGTGAAAATCCGGAGGCGGTCCAGGAGGTGCGGCAGGCGCGCGTCGCCATTCGTGGCACGGAGCTTGGCCACGGCGTGGTTGCGGGCTATCAGCAGCGCCTGGAAGTTGGACTGGCTCCCACCCGAAGTGAAGACACCGTCGGCTTCTTCCATGAAGCCGATGCGTTCCGCAGTCCAATCGATGAGGCGGCGTTCAATCATGGTGGCACCGGCGCTCTGGTCCCACGTGTCCATAGAGGAATTCACGGCCGAGAGCACGGCTTCACCAACCAGGGCGGGAATGACCACCGGGCAGTTCAGGTGTGCCGCGTAACGGGCATCGTGGAAGTAGATCGCGTCCTTGAGGTAGAGCCCGTCCAGCTCCTCAAGGGCTGCAGCCGTATCCGGCAACGGACGTTCGAGATCGACGGCACCAACGCGGGCCTTCAATTCTGCGTGCGCGACGCCGGTGAACGGCTGGGCGGTTCTCTGGACTTTGGTGGAGACCGCGTTGACTCCCTGAAGAACCTGCGCCACATAGCTGGGCGAATTTCGTGCGTTGAACAGCTGGTTTGTGGCAGCGAGGGCCAGTTCCACCTTGGAGCCAAAGTCCTGCTCCTGAGCAATCCGCTCTTCGACACTTGGTGACGTCACGTCAGCTTCCTTCCATCATTGGGCGCTAGTTAGCAAAGGCAAGCCTTACTTAGGCTTGCCTTTTCGTCAAACTTTTGTGACCTATTTCCCCTGAGGAGCGTATTCTCGCCGTTTTTCGAGAAGAGGAAGCGTCATTGACTTTTATTCGAAGCTGACGCCGTGGAAAATACCCCGGGCCTTAGCAGGGGGCTGTAGAGTCAACGGCACAGAAAACTCTACGGTTGGGGGACCAGTGGCTGACGAGACACACGAACGGATCGGTTTCCGCGAGATCGATGAACACGGGAATGCGGTGCGGGCAGTGAATCCGCATGCCCCTGAAGACCCTGAACGGGGACGGAGGCGAGTACTCGTGAACCCGTTCGTCGTGGCCCTCTGGGTGCTGGACGCTGGGTTGGTGTGGTTTTGCTTCTGGGCGTTCGACGCCGTAGCGGCAATGGCCAGTCCCACGGCGCAAAGTCCCTCGGCCCAAGTGAATTTCATGGTCCTGCAGTCCGTGCCTTACGTCCTTCCAGGCACCATTCTGGTCACAGCCGCCCTGCTGTTCTGGCACGCCTTCCAGTGGCAGAAGAAGCGGGCCACGACCTAGGCCTGCCGCTGACTCCGGACACCTTTGCGGCGTCCCATCAGGAACAGGACGAGGCCGGAAAGGATGATGACAGCAACCGGCAGGATGGAAAACGCGGCTCCCGTGTTGGCCAATGCTCCGGCTGACGAATTTGTAGCGGTTACGGACTTGCTGGGCTGATCGGGAGCTGGCCGATTCGGAACGGACCGCGAGGAGGCCTCTTGTCCAGATTGCGGCGCTATCCGCAGGAATGCCTCTTCCGCCTCCTTCTGCCCTGTCCGCGGGAATGCCACTGCGGTTGTGGCAGGATGCGTTTTTACCAGCCCACCTGCCGATGACGCCCCCCGGGCTGTTGCCGCGTTAGTGATGTTGCCGGCTTTGACGTCCCACCACGTGAGTTCGTAGCTTGCCGAAGCCGTCACACTTTCACCGGGCAGCAGCTCACCCGGGACGCCGGGCCACACGTAGACCAGTGGTCCGAGTCCCGGCGCGGGGTCCTCAATGGCGACGTCCTTGAGGGCGGCGTTTCCGGCGTTCTTCGCAGTGAAGTGATAGGTGATGACCTCGCCCACCTGAGCAGGATCGCCCACTGCAGAAGCGTCTGCAGTGGGCGAGAACTCAAGACGCGCATCCGGCGACAACGGCGTATCCGTAGCCACCGGCAACGATGCCACCAGGCGCCCCATTCCCGGACTGCCAGCGAGCGTAGCGGAGTTGGCCACATGGCCGGCGTCGAGGTCTGCTCGGGTGACTGTGTACGCCGCAGTCGCGGTTAGCGCTTGACCCGGGAGTAGCTGGCCGGCGATTCCGGGCCACGAATATGCCAACTCGGGGAGCCCGGTAAGCGTGTTGTTGATGACCACATCCGTCAGTGGCACGTTTCCACTGTTCGTTGCCCTAAAGCTGTAGCGAATCACATCCCCTACCTGCGCTGGCGAGTGGACGGCGGAAGCATCAGCGCTGTGAGTAAACCCGAGGCCGGGAAGGGGCGCAGCGGTGCCAGTCAAAATGCACTTGATGTCTGCGCCAGCGACGGGTGTAAGCGCAAACGGCCGGTCAACCGCTGCTCCTACCGGCAAATTCGGCTGCAGGCCAGCGGCGTCCGTACAGGTGATGTTCCGGTGGTAATTGGACGGGATGCCGCCCGATTCCGTGAGGTAGTAGGTAGTGCCTGCGTCGGCAGTAGTCTGACCTGTGTCACCAGTTCCCGCAGCGATGGCTGCCACAGATCCTGCGGTAGTGGAGTGATTAATGGCGTTTACCACGGGACCGGTAGGAGACCCCGCACGGATCTCCATAGTGAATTGGTCGGAGACCGCAGCGCGGGCCGTGGTCAGCGCCTTGCCCAGCGTAATCCGGTGTGCCCGGACCACAAGGGAAGCCGCTGCAGGAGGGTTCAAGTTGGTTGCAATGTCCGTGGATGCGCTGGAATACGTGCCCTCGGCCGAAACTGTCACATCCACCACGATGGTGCACGAGGCCTGGCCCCGACGGAGGTCGCCGCCGGAAATCGAAAGAGTTCCGCTGCCGGCATCTGCCGAGCGAAGGAAGGGGCCGGTTCCGAGAACCTGAGCGCATGTTCCCCCGATGTTCGGATCCCGGGCGATCCTCAGTCCGGAGGGAAGCACCTGGTTGATGTACCAGTCATGCTTCGCGTTGAGCTCACTGGTATTAGTGACGGTGAGGGTGAGGGTGGAAATCCCGTCGGGGCCCACCACCGCGGGCGTGAAGGATTGCTTCAATCCTGGAGTGACGTCAACCAGGCGCACGTCGTCAAAGGCGCCATCGTTCCCGTTGGTTGCGCCGTTGTTGTTCCACATTTCCAAGCCCAAGGAATTGCCGGTGGCTTGGATTGCCGTGTTTGACGTCATCGAGTTGATGTTGACGGTCCTGGTGACGGCTCCCGGGGTTCCGCCGACGTCGCTGGTGACTTGTTGCTGGAATGAGTCCACGTTGGGGTCGTCCGAGGTTCGGCACCCGTTGAGTGGGTTCCCGATGGGAGTGACCGACCCGGCGGCGTCAACCGTTGCGAACTGATACGACGGATCGCCCGAGGCCACGCCGCAATTCATGTACGCCGTGTTGACGCCGAAGGTGTAATAGTGGCCTGCAGTAACAGGGATCGGCTCTGCCGTCTTGAACATCACTCCATCAGTGGGCCCTGAAGGGATGAAATCACACGCCGATCCGCTGGAACTGGTGGACGGGCACTCAGTGTAGGAGCTGTTCACGTGATTCGTGCTGGCGGACCCTGGCGTGAACTGCTGACCCATGGCCAAGGCCAGCATGCGCATGTACTGATAGCTGCGAATATCCGGGAGCTCGGCACATCTGTTGTTTTTGCCTTCTGCCGCAGTTCCGGACTGCGCCCATGTGGGGGTATTCGAATTCCGGTAGCTCAGGATGACGCCATTGCACCTGGCGGCGTCGATCCAACCTGGGGAACCTGTGTACGTCTGACCACCCTTGCCAACGTATTGCTTTGACCCGGGAGCGGAGTAAGACTGCGCGCCAAGGGCGGAGTTGGGGCTGCCGTGCTCGAAATTCTCCGAGAACACCACAGTGCCAGGCTGGGTAGCGTCGGGCGTCCAGGATGTTGAAGGCGTAGGTGGCATTGACGGCGTTGTTGCCTGCGCAGGAGAAAGCTGAAGGCCGCCCAGCGCCGAGGCAGCGGTAAGGGTGGACAGAAGTATCACGAAAGTTCTGGCCAGGAGAGAATTCTTCACGGCTGTTGCTTATCTTTCCATCGTCCCCAAGCGCCCCTGACTCAAGTCCCAGGCAGTTGCGCTTGGTGCTTCCGCTTCCAAGGAAGCCGATGCGCACAGATATTGTCAGCCTCTTAGTGTTGGCTAAAGCCGAATCGTGACGGAGAAAACGGAAAAAGATTCAGGCTCTTTCCGAGCAGGCTCGGCGCTCGGACCGGCGTGCGAATGGCCAGCGGCTCGCGCTAGTGAAAACTGCTGGCGAAGGACTTGCTAAGGACATGCTGGCCGCCGAACTGATAGTTCAGTGTGCTGCCTACTTCTGGATTGCGAAGGGAAACGCCCAGCTTGAATGCCAGGCTGGCTGGCTTGAAGGACGCCGTGCTGCAACGGATCAACCGACTGCCCTCCGCTGGATCCGAGCACGACCATCCGGACGGTGCCGAGAATTTTCCGGGGATGAACGTGGCATTCTCCGGCAGGCTGAAGATTGTTTCACCGGAGCTTGGTACCGGGCCTCCAAGCAGTGAAAAGCCCACACTGATATCGCGCTCGAGTCGCCCGCTGCCGGCTTCCATGCCAAAAACAGCGTCGACCATCTGTAACGGGGCAGCCGTTGAAGGCATGGCCTCGGTGGTTGAGGATACCGTCCCGGAGTTCGTGACAACGGCTGCCCGCTGCCTGTCAATTTCCTCGGATACAGGATGGGGCCGAACCTCCACCGGTGCAAAAGGTTGCTGCAACTGCGCCGCAGTCGGAGCTGGGGAGGAGACGGCGGGCACGTCCGACACGGCACTGGACGCCGAGGGTGACGCCGAAGACGGAGCATCGCCGGCCTTACTGACCTCGGCACCGGGCTGCCCGAACCACGTGACCAGTCCAAAAATCGCCACGCCTGCAGCAACAGCCGCAGCAACGGCAACCTTCCACACGTTGCCGGCGGATCGGAGGATCGCAGGGTCTTGCCCGGTGTGGCCGGACGGGTTCGATGCTGAAAGCAGTCCCGCAGCTGCGCCAGGGGTCAACACGATGCCGGTCACCAAAGGGAAGAGAGCGGCCCTCATGGCACCTTGGATGTGGTTGAGTTCAAACAGCAGTGCAGTGCATTTTGAGCACGTCTCCAGATGCGCGCTGATCTTTTCGCGTGAGGTCCGTTTCAGCGCATTCCGCGCATATTTACCCAGCTGGCCGGAATACTCCGAACACTCATCGCCAGGAGCCAGCACCACGTGGTTTTGCAAATACGCCTGACGGAGTCCCTCCCGTGCCCGGATGAGCAAAGATGACACTCCATTGGGGCTGATACCTATGAACGGCGCAGCAGCAGCCGGCTTCATGCCCTCAATGTCCACATGCCAGAGCACCGCTTGCCAGCGCTCGGGAAGGGAATTGAACGCGGCCGCCACGGCCGAGGATTCGAATTCCCTCAAGACGGGGTCGGCGTCGACGACGGCGGTATCCAGGATCGCCTCGTCAGGGGCAGACTGGGTGAGCCTTGCTTTTCGGTTCCGCGCATGCGCTGTCCGCTGCACGACTGTCAGCAGGTAGGCGCGAAAGAATTCCCGTGGTCCTTTGCCGCTGCTAAGGGCCTGGAACACTGACGCGAATGCCTCGGCAACGATGTCGTCGGCGTCACTGGGGTTATCGGTATTCGCCCGCGCAACGTATTGCGCAGCAGCCAGATGCCGTCGGTACAACGAGTCAAAGGCATCGGTGTCTCCTCCCCGGACCGCCCCAATGATTTCCTGATCGCTGACTGGTCCAGCGGTGATGGTTCCGCCGCTGGAACCCGTATCAAAATCGCTCCCCATAGGCCCAGTGTGACAGCAAATTCCGCGATGACTTGAATCGCAGGGTACTTAGGACTAAAGAGGCAAATTTCTCGGAATTTTCGCGACACGATCCGGCTTGGACAGGCACTAATTCTTTATGCGCTTCGCTCTTTAGCGCGTCCAAGCAATGTCCGTACCCATGATGTGATGAGCGTCACTTTTCGGTTAGCGACATGTTCTTCGCCTTTCCGCTACCAAATCTGCGGGGCCGAAAAGAGCTCGCGTGAATGTTGGAGGCTGTGGCGACTCAGCCATCCAGGAAGGGGAACCGCATGCCGATGCATTTTGAATGCGGAAGGCCCCACGTTCGGAAGCGGCCACCAAGCGTCGGGGGATTCATATCTGCAGCGGATACTGCACATTACTCACTGGGAAAGCTATGACCACAGCATTTAGAAGGAGGGTGAAGGGATTGAGGCAACCGCCGCCGCAGTCCCACCGGCCCTCCGGACTCGCGCGCCGACGTTCAATGGTTGGGCTGCTGGCATCTGTACTGCTCGTGCTCGCCAACGTCACCACGCTCTGCATTGTCGGTGCATCGACACCGGTTGCAGCTGCGCCGGGAACGCCAGGTGTTACCCAAGCTCCAGCTGTCGTCTTCCTTGAGAATTTTGAGAACGGGATGACCAACCTTGCTACTGGGGCAAAGTCCTATACCACCACGAACGGGGCTGCCCAGTACATCGGAGTCGGCGGACGGACGTACACGGGATCGCCTCAGTGGATCAACGGTGAGCGCTGCAACGGCGTCATCTTAAGTTACAACAATTCCTTGGCTCCCGCGTGGGCGTCGACTCCGGCGTTGACGAACAAGTGCAGCACGGTGGCCGGCGTCCAAAGCTACAACGGTATTCGAACCCTGGCTCGTGGCATGGGCATGTATACGGGTGCGGGAGATAACGAACACATCGTCTCCGGGTACACCGAGTGCGTTCTTGATGCTCTGGGCAATACCTCGAGCTGTGACGTGATTGGCAGCGGACCCACCAATGGAGTCATGTTCCAGACCACTGCGCAGATCCCGGTTACAGCCGGGCACTTCTACACCTTTGGCGTTGACACCGTGTATGGCAACTGTGCGGACCCGGCAAACACGGCCACCCAGGCCAGCGATCCGCAGTACCAGTTCCAGCTCGTCAACGCAGCAGGAACAGCCACCAACGTCGGCGGCGTCCTGAACGGATGCCGTCCCAGTTCCTCGCGGCAACAGTTCACCGTGAACCGCCCGCTGGCTGTTGGCCCCAACACCACCATGACGGCTTACACCAGTTCTCTGGTGGCCAATGCGCCCTTCCAGTACAACAGCTCAACGCTCGGCATCAAGATGTTCAACGCGTCCGGTGTCACCAATGGCAACGATGGCGGTTTTGACAACATCAAGCTTCTGGACGTGACTCCGCAGCTGGACAAAGCCTTCAGTCCGGCCAGCATCGTCCAAGGACAGAGCACCACTCTGACGTACACGGTGACCAACACCAGCGACCTGCTGGCAAAGAACGGTTGGCACTTTGTGGACAACATCCCGGCTGGCCTTACGGCTTCCGGTCCGCTGGGAGGCACCTGTGTCCGCACGGCCTCCAGCGTCACCGCAGGCACCGTCGACGTCACGGGGAACCTGGCTGCAGGCAGCGCTTCCTGCACAATCACCGTATCCGTGACCAGCAACACCCCGGGTGTCTACAACAACTCCGGCTGCGTAGCCAACAACGGAACGGCCATTGCCGACTGCACCAACAACTTCCCCACGATCACCGGCCTGAACCCTCCGGGAACTGCGCCGTTGACGGTTCGGCCCTTGGTTGACCTTTCCATCGCCAAGGACGACAACCTGGACGCCTACATCCCAGGCCAGCCCATCACCTACACGGTAACGGTGCACAACAACGGGCCCAGCGACGCCATCAATGCCGCTTTCACAGACCCGTTGCCATCTTCCATTCAAGGCGCCACATGGACCTGTGCCGTCACGGTTCCCGGTACGGCGACATTGCCGCCCACCGGACCCACGGCCTGCAGCGCCACGGGCTCGGGAAGTGTGTCGGATACCGTTCGGATCAACACCGGCGGAACGATCAAGTACACCGTCACGGGAACGGTCGCCCTGGGCACTACCGGGACCATCGTGAACACCGCGAAGATCGTGCCCGCGGCGCAAACTTCGGTACCGAACATGCCCGGCGGCGGGCCCAACCCGGTTCCCGGTTCCACCACTTCCGTGCCCACCGTCGATCCTGGTTGCCCGCCTTCGCCGGGTGCCGGATGTTCAGCCAGCGTCTCCACCCCCGTATCGCCTGAGTGGACCATCAAGAAGACTGCCACGGTCAACGGGACAGTTCCCGCCAACCAGTCCGTGAGCCCGGGGCAGACCATCGTATACACCGTCACCGCAACCAGCACACGCGGACAAATCGACAGTGTGGTCCTGAAGGATGACCTGGGCAACGTGCTGGATGATGCGACGTTCGTGCCTGGTTCCGCGACTCTGACAATTGGAACGGGATCACCGGTTGTTGTGGCGAATCCGGCGGCGCCGTCCACCATGTTGAGCACTGCGCCGTTTACCTTGCCGGCCGGGCAGACGGCCACGTTGACGTACAGCGTGGTGGTCAAGGCCGGTGCGTGGAACGCGCAGCTGGTGAACGTGGTGACGGGCACTTCCACCACGACGCCACCGCTGACCTGTGCACCAAGCTCCGGCGGGGCGCCGGGTCCTGATTGCACCACCACCCACCGGACGCCGGCGAAAGTGCTGATCGAGAAGACCGGCGAGTCCTCCGGCGGTACCTGGGTCCCGATGGCCGGCTCCGCCTGGGCAGTGCACGCCGACAGCGGCGGCGCGCCGGGAGCTGTCCTGGCCAGCCCGGCCGTTACCGCAGTGACGGGACAAACAGGCCGGTTCCAGATTGAAGGAATCCAGCCCGGAACGTACTGGCTCGAAGAAACCATGGCGCCGGCTGGTTTCAGCCTCCTTGCCGAGCCGGTCCAGTTCACCATCGCCCCCAACGGCGCCGTGACCCTGGGACAGGGCTCACTGGGGCAGGGCTCCGGGGGCGGGGTAGTGACCTCCACGGATGCAGATGGTGACGGGATCTACCTCCTGACGGTCCGGGACGTGCCGGCCCTGAAGCTTCCGGAGTCCGGCGGCATTGGCTGGTGGCCGTTCACCACCGCAGGATCAGCCCTGCTGCTGGGCGCCCTTGCCGTGGCAATACAGGGCCGCCGGAGGCAACAGTCCATCTAGGGCAGTCCATCCAGATCTCCGCGGTCACAGCGCTCCTGCGCGGCCGCGGTACCACATGTTCATTTCCGAGCATCAGCACCATCACTATGAAAGAGGAAAAACAGTGAGTCATCATAATTCCGGGCGGCTTTGGAAGACCGCCGCCGCTACGATCGCCGGGGCGGTGTTGGCGATGTCCTTCTCCGTGGCCCCGGCTTCGGCCGCGCCCCTGGTTGACGGGGACCAGCTCGGTTCCATCACGGTCCACAAGTTCGAACGCCCCGCCACCCCCACGGGCCTGCCGAACAACGGCACGTCCGTGGACACCACCGACCTGACAGCGTTGGCCGGTGTCGAGTTCACCATCGAGCAGGTCAACACCATTGACCTGTCCACCAACGCAGGCTGGGACGCGGCGCACAACCTCTCCAGCATCTTCGACCCGGCCAACCCCGAAGCCTCGATCACCGGCGCCGGCTACGCCCTGGGCACCGCCCAGGCGAAGACCACCGATACTGCCGGGACCGCCGGGTTCACCGGACTGCCCGTGGGCCTGTACCTGGTGACGGAAACGAACTACCCCGCCGGTGTGACACCCTCGGCCCCGTTCCTGGTCTCCGTGCCGTTGACGGACCCGGATAACAAGGACAACTGGATCTACGACGTCCACGTCTACCCGAAGAACTCCATCACGGGTGCTGAAAAGACCGTCACGGACGCCCCGGACGTCAAGCTCGGGGACCAGATCGACTTCACCATCACCGGTGACATCCCCAACGAAACCACCATCGATGGTTACAAGATCGTGGACGTCCTGGACCAGAAACTGACCTACATCGGCGCGTCCGCGACCCTCGTTGACGGCACCCCCCTCACGGCAGGCACGGACTACACCGTGAACTTCGACGCCGCGACCAACACCGTCTCGGTCATCTTCACCGACGCCGGTCGCACCAAACTGGCAGCACACACCGACACCCGCGTGCAGGTCATCGTGAACACCAAGGTCAACACCATCGGTGAAATCGAAAACGAAGCCCTCGTCTACCCGAACGCTGCCAGCTTCACCATCGCACCGGGCCAGCCCGGCGGCCCGATCGTCACGCCCCCGGTCGTGACCAAGTGGGGCGAAATGACCCTGCAGAAAGTCAACGAAAACGGTGCAGCCCTGGCCGGTGCCGCGTTCTCCGTCTACACCAACGAAGCCGACGCACAGGCCGGCACCAACCCCGTAGACCTCAACGGCCAGACGGTCTTCACCGTCGCCGCCGACGGCACCCTGACGATCTCGGGACTGCGGTACTCCGACTGGGCCAACGGCGCCGCCGTGGCACCCGGAAGCCCCGACTACCGCACGTACTACCTCGTGGAGACCACCGCCCCGGCAGGCTATGAACTGCTCGCCGAGCCGGTGTCCTTCCTGATCAACAGCACCACCACCACGGTCGGGATCGACCTGGAAGTGAAGAACATCCCCTCCAACAGCGGCTTCGAACTGCCGCTGACCGGTGGCGTCGGAACCGGCATCCTCTACGCAGCCGGTGCCCTCCTCGTCGCCGGCGCAGCCCTGATGTTCCTCCGCAACCGCCGCACCAGCAACAACTAACACCAGCAACAACCAGCACTACCACCGGTAAACACCACCAACCGGTACACAACACTACGGGGGCCACTACCCGCGGCCCCCGCAGCAACCCCAAGTGGGGAAGAACGCCAACCACGCGCTCTTCCCCACTTGCATTCGCCTTTAGACACGTCGCAACCGACTCACCCCAGCCACAGGATTTTGATGACACAGGCACCAACGCGAACCCGTCGACTCCGGCATCTGACCGGACCCTGGAGTCGGCAACGGCTCCTGATCGTGTTGGTGGCGGTCATCGGCGTCGGAATCCTGCTTTATCCCACGGCCGCAGCCTGGTTCTCGGATCGGGTCCATGCCACCGAGATCAGCGGCTACGTGGATTCTGTCCAGACCATGAACCCCTCCGCGAAGAAGTCCCTACTGGACCAGGCACGGGAGTTCAATGAAGAACTGCCCTCAGGCCCCCTCAGGGACCCTTACTCCTTGAACGAAGCAGGCGAACAAACCACCATCGGCGCCGGCTCCGAGGCGTACAAGAAGATGCTGGCTGTCGGGCCTGGAGGAATGATGGGCCGCATCAGCATTCCCTCCATCCATGCGGATTTGCCCATTTTCCATGGCACGGACGAGGACACCCTCTCCAAAGGCGCGGGCCACCTCTTCGGGTCGGCGCTTCCGGTGGGCGGCAAAGGCACTCACAGTGTCTTGAGTGCCCACTCAGGATTCGTCAACGCCACTCTTTTCGACGACCTGGACAAAGTCCATGACGGCGACGTCTTCAGCATCAACGTGCTTGATGAAACCCTCTATTACAAGGTGGACCAAATCCTTACGGTCCTGCCCGACCAAACTGAGGCTTTGCGCAAAGTTGAGGGCAAGGATTACCTCACCCTCATTACCTGCACACCCAAAGGCATCAACAGCCACCGACTCCTGGTCCGCGGTGAACGGACCACTGCACCCACCAGCGCTGACGGACCCCGCACGCTGCCGTCAACTACAACAGATCCCGGATTCCCCTGGTGGATCCTCGGCATCACCGGATCGATAGTGCTGGCCGTCATTGCCACCAAGCCACGCACGCGACCCTCTGACGAAGAGCACGCGACCTCTGACGAACAGACAGGGGCGCCAAGAGCATTCAGCGCATAGTCTAGGCGCATGACGACTCGAGCCAATGAACTCACCGCCCTGGTCACCGGTGCCACGGCTGGGCTCGGTGCGGAATTCGCGCGCCAGCTCGCCGAAGCCGGGCACCACCTCGTCCTGGTAGCCCGCGATGAAGAACGCCTCAAGGAAAAGGCTGAGGAATTCGAACGCGACTTTAGTATCTCGGCGGAGGTTCTATCGGCCGACCTGACCACCGACGTCGGGGTTTCCTTGGTGGCCAACCGCTTGCGGGATGCTGCACGACCTGTGGATGTCCTGGTCAACAACGCCGGAATTGGGCTCTTGAAGTCGTTCGAGCAGAACGAGTTGGAGGAAGAAAAGCGGCATCTACGCCTACACGTACAGACACCGATGGAGCTGTGCCATGCGGCGCTGGAAGCCATGCTGCCTCGCGGGAAGGGCCGGATCATCAACGTTGCCAGCGTCGCAGCCTTCGCCAACAGGGGCACCTACTCGGCCGCCAAAGCCTGGCAGGTGACATTCAGTCGTTGGGCGAACATTGCCTATGGGAAGTCGGGCGTGCAGGTCACAGCGGTGTGCCCTGGCTTCACGCACACCGAATTCCACGACCGCATGGGCATGGATAAGTCCGTGGCGCCGCGATTCCTGTGGCTCACCGCCGAGCGCGTGGTGCGGGAAGGGCTGGAGGACAACGCCAAGGGCAAAGCTGTTTCCATCCCGACGCGTCGATACAAGGTGGTTAGCTTCTTTGCGCGTATCTTGCCGGCGAAGCTTACTTCCGGTCCGCCGCGCCGGCCCCTGCAGCCCTAGGAACCGCAATGACAGGTGCCCTGACCAGCACCGCTACTGCGATTCCAATCACCGCACCAACGAACGTCTCAACCGCCCGCTCCATCACCAGCACGCCCGGATCCATGGGCGACGCCAGTTGGGCGATCAGCAGGACCACGGGCGTGAAGAACACCATGGCCCAGCCGTAGTGCCGCGCCATGAACAGCTCAGTAGGGAACTGGCAAAGGACCACCACAATGGCCAGGACGATTGCAGCGTGGCCGGGGAAATACTGCAGCGGTGACAACGGACTTGGGAAAAGTACGACGGCGACTACCGCCAACCCCAGGAACGTCCCCACGATGCGGTGGATGCCTCGGTGGACGCGGCTCGGGAGGTCCGCACCTGCCAACGGCACGGCGGCCGCGGCCATGGCCCAATGCGGATGGCCGCTCCCGCTCAGAACTCCACACACGCCGGCAGCACCGACAGCGAGAGTGTAGCGGGCCGCATGAACGAAGGCGGATTGCCGTAAGGGTCCGCGGAGGACGGGGACATCGCGCGCAGCGCCCGGCTCCCACTTTCGATGCCGAAGCCAGCCAGCGAATCCGACCAGAATCGAAAAGGCCGCTGAAGCAGTACCGATCAGCACCGCCGTCAGGAACGGAACGCTGGTGTGGACCGACGCACAGGCCCCCAGAGCGAGGATGCCGAAGAACGGCCCTATCGGTTTAAGACGCACCGCGTCTGCATATAAGGAACCCGCACCGGCAAAGAGAGTCGCCACCAACACCAGCCACCAGGAGTGGATGTGGTTAACGGAAAGAAACGTGCCAATGCTCAGTCCGCCAACCAGGACAAGCGCAGCTTGGACTTGGTGTTTGAGCCGCAGTTGGTGGGTTTCGTTGCGTCCGTACATTCCAGTGAGGGCGCCGAACACCGCATACATCATCAGGTCCGGACGGCCTAGGAGAATCAGGACCAGCCCCGGAACTGCGACACTGAGGGCCACCCGAACTGCCGAGAGACGGTCGTTGTTAGCCGGCCCCAATTTGTGGAGCTCCCGGGCATGCGCCATGAAGGGGGACAGGGAAGACACCACCAATCATTCAGGCCGCGTGCGAAGGGTTCAATATCGGAAATTATCAGGAGCGCAGGGGTGGCCGCCATAAGCCGGGTCACAACCCGTAGCAAGGCACTGGTAGTACCCTCCATTAGTACCTCCCACATGAGGTCGAGGAGAGCGCTGCCCGGCAGAGTCTGGGAAGATCAAGGTATGCCCGTAGCTTTTGTCTGCCGAACCCGCTCCGCCATGTCGCCACAGGAGCTGTTCGACCTTTCCCGAAACATCGATGCCCACGTGGGGTCAATGACTAAAAGCAGGGAAAAGGCCATAGACGGCGTCACCACGGGTCTGATTTCCGAAGGCGAGCAGGTCACATGGCAGGCGTGGCACCTCGGAGTCCGTTTCCGCATGACCAGCCGCATCACGCGCATGGAGGCACCGGCGTCGTTCACTGATGAGCAAGTGCGCGGTCCTTTCAAGTACCTCCGCCACACGCACGAGTTCCGGCAGGACGGCAGCGGGACGCTGATGGTGGACACCGTGGAATTCGCTGCCCCGTTCGGCCCGCTGGGCCGCCTGCTCGAGAAGCTGGTTCTGGCCAGATACCTGCAGGACTTGATCGAAACGCGCAATGGATTCCTCGTCGGACAGGCACCTCCCGCACTGGATAAACGGTGATCCGGCTAGCTCGAACAGACGATCTGCCGCGTTTGCAGGACATTGAGCGGGCAGCAGGGGAAGCTTTCCGGGATCTGGGCATGGATCAGATCGCGGACGACGAACCCTTCTCCCTGGACGAGATGAATACCTACGTGGCTGCCGGGCGTGCCTGGGTGTGGGCGGATGGACTGGACTACCCCGTGGCGTATCTATTGACGGACATTGTTGATGGCAACGCGCACGTGGAGCAAGTAACCGTGGACCCGGATCAAGCGCACCAAGGACTCGGCCGCGAACTGTTGCATGCTGCACGGGTGTGGGCCAGGGGGCACGGCATGCAGCGCCAGACGCTGAGCACGTTCCGCGACGTGCCGTGGAACGCGCCGTACTACCGGCGGCTGGGGTTCCAAACGCTCGACGCCGGCAGTTGGGGTCCGGAGCTGGCCAGGCTCATGGAGCACGAAGCTGAGTTGGGGCTGACGCGTTGGCCTCGAGTGGTCATGTGGCGTCCGGTGGTTCCGCCGACGTAGCTACTACTCAGCCACCAGCTCAACTTCGTAGCTGTCTGTGTTGATCAAATACGCGGCGTAGTGATCCGGACCGCCCGCGTGCGGGTACTTCGACTCGAACATCTCGTACCAGCCGGCGTCGGCCCCGAGCGCGCGAATCCGGTCCACATTTTCCCGGGTGCCGGCATGGAAGGCGACATGATTGAGCCCGGGATCCGTGCGCCGGTGGGCCGTCCCGGTGATGGCATCGGTGCCTTCCACCACCACGTACGTGCCATTGAGCTTCCAACTGCAGCCCGTGGGCCAGTCCTGGAAGGGCTTGTAACCAAGCTCGCCCAGGAGCCAGCCCCACTCCTCCCGGGCCCGTTCAAGGTGCGGCACCCAGATCTCAAGGTGATGGATCGAACCCACAGTTGCGTCAGGCATGGGCCGAGTCTACGAGATCAGGGCGGTGGCGTGGGAGCGTCAGGGATTCGACGGCGGGTTGAGCCTTACGCGGACAGCGGCCCCTGCGCAGAGGATCACGGCAAGCCCGCCAATTGCGGTGGTCCACGTCATCGACTCTCCCAACAGCAGGCTTGCCCACGCGATGGTCATGATCGGTTGGACCAGTTGGATCTGGCTGACTTGTGCCATGGGTCCGATTGCCAGGCCGTGGTACCAGGCGAAGAACCCGAGGAACATGCTCACGACGCCCAGGTAAGCGAAGGACAACCACTGAACCGGTGTAGCCGAGGGCGCTCCCGAACCCAGTGAAAGTAACGTCAATAGCAGCATGGCGGGGGAGGCAACAACCAGAGCCCACGAGATTGTCTGCCAGGGGCCGAGTTCCCGCGCCAGCAGACCTCCTTCCGCGTAGCCTATGGCTGCCGCAATCACGGCGCCGAGAAGCAGAAGATCAGCCCAATGAAGCTGACCGAAACCGCCGGACTGAACCAAAGCGAAGACCAGCGCGGCAATAACGCCTACGGCAGTCAGGACCCAGAACAGGAGCCGCGGACGCTCACGGCCCCGGATCACCGCTACCGTTGC
This sequence comes from Paenarthrobacter aromaticivorans, assembly GCF_019038615.1. NCBI lineage: Bacteria > Bacillati > Actinomycetota > Actinomycetes > Micrococcales > Micrococcaceae > Paenarthrobacter > Paenarthrobacter aromaticivorans. The sequence goes on along the minus strand of NZ_JAHOPC010000001.1, from coordinate 634,659 downwards.
AGTGGCCGCAGGCAGTAGCGCGATCACAATGGCTCCATGGCTTGCGGTGGTGGACGTCAGCGCGAACGTTGTCAGCAAGGGGAAGCCCGCAACGATGCCACTGGCTACCACAGCCAATCGAACCCATTGACAGCCCTGCGGAAAGCGTTGTCGGGTCAGGCCCAAAGCCAGTGCTGCGAGAACGGCCGCAACAACGGCCCTGCCTGCGCCGATGAACAGGGGGGATAAGCCTTCAACGGCCACGCGGGTGAAGGGAACCGTGAACGAGAATGCGACAACGCCAAGAAGGCCCCACCAAACGCCTGTCGACGTCCGCTTGGATACCACTGGCCGGGAAAGTGTAGTAGCGCTACTATTGTGACTCATGAATAACGATAGCAGTTCCCGGATTGTCTCGCGACTAAAAGAGTGGATCGCAGCGGCCGCGCCGGGAGCCAAGCTGCCATCCACCCGTCAACTCGTGGCCGAATACCAGGCAAGCCCGGTGACGGTGCAGAAGGCCTTGAGAACCCTCACTGCCCAAGGCCTCATAGAAAGCCGCCCCGGCGTTGGCACCTTCGTCCGGGCATACCGAACCGCCCGGCCGTCCGATTACGGCTGGCAGACAGCCGCACTCCGGGCCGCCCCAACGCCGCGCCTGCTGAACTCTGGCGCCATGCGCAGCGCTTCGAACGACGTCATCGCATTCCACTCCGGCTACCCAGACCGGGAACTCCTGCCCGAGCGGCTCGTCCGGGCTGCGCTTACCAGGGCTGCCCGCGGAGACGCTGCGCTGTCGCGGCCACCGGCCCAGGGCCTTCCCGAACTGCAATCCTGGTTCGCGCACGAGCTCAGCACCTCGACGCCGGTTGGCGTCACGCCGCCCCAGCCGAGCGACGTCGTCGTACTTCCCGGCAGCCAGAGCGGACTTAGCTCGATCTTTCGCGGCTTGGTGGGGCATGGGCGGCCACTGCTGGTGGAGTCGCCCAGCTACTGGGGTGCACTGCTGGCCGCTGGCCAGGCCGGCGTTCGCGTCATTCCTGTGCCGTCCGGCCCCGACGGGCCGGATCCTGACGAGCTGGCGAGGGCTTTTGAGGAATCGGGGGCCCGGATGTTCTACGCCCAGCCCAACTTTGCCAACCCCACGGGTGCCCAATGGTCTCCCGAACGGGCCGAGGAGGTCCTCCGGATTGTCCGCCAGCACGGAGCGTTCCTTGTGGAGGACGACTGGGCCCATGATTTTGGTATCACGGCGCAGTCCGTTCCGCTCGCCGCGAAGGACGATTCCGGCCACGTGGTGTACATCCGCTCGTTGACCAAAAGCGTCTCGCCGTCCATCCGTGTGGCAGCGATTATCGCCCGTGGTCCCGCGCGGGAACGGATCATGGGCGCACAGGCTGCGGAATCGATGTACGTCAGCGGACTGCTCCAGGCTGCAGCGCTCGACGTCGTCACTCAGCCTGGCTGGCAGACGCACCTTCGGGGCCTGGGCCATCAGCTGCAGTCGCGCCGTGACTTGTTGGTCACCAGCATCCGCGAGCACGTTCCAGAGGCGCACCTCAGCCACCTGCCCAAAGGCGGCTTGAACCTGTGGCTGCGGATGCCGGACGGGTTCGACGTCGATCAGCTCACCAAGGATTGCGAGGCAGCCGGGGTCCTCATTGCCGCAGGTACGGAGTGGTTCCCCGCGGAACCTGAAGGCCCGTACATAAGGCTCAACTACGCCGGCCCCAATCCGGGAGGATTTCCCGAGGGCGCGCGGATTATTGGCGAGGCGGTCAAGGGTTTGCTGGGATCCTGACCGATTCGGATTCCCGTTGCCAGGCCGCTAACCCCGTTGCCAGGCCGCTATTAAGTTGTTGGGCAACAACGCGGGTGCGGTCTGGGAACGGGGTTAGCGGCAGGATCGCGTCTTAACAGCCGTAGCCACCAATCCGAAGGAGAGCGCCTGGGGATTGGTGGCTACGGTGGGCGGCGGGTGGCCGCGAACTATCGAAAAGCGCTGCGCAGAAGTTGCAGGCACCTGATTCCTAGGCCGGAGTCAGGTCCTTGTCACGCCGGCCGAACACGTCATCGTCAATGGGCTGGCCGTCGAAAGGCATTTCGTCCAGATTGATGAGCGGGTTGGTGTCCTGGGTGGCAACGAGTTCACGGGCCTCGGCGGCAGTGTCCACGCTGGGCATGGAGCCGGGCAGGGGACGCTGGGCGGATTCACGCAGGAAGTAGATGGCAATGGCACCCACGATGGATGTAGCCATCAGGTAGTACGCAGGCATCATGTCATCGCCGGTGCCCTCAATGAGGCCCTGCACGATGAACGGCGTGGTTCCGCCGAAGATGGCCACCGAGAAGTTGTAGGCGATGCCCATTCCGCCGTAGCGGCTGGACGTCGGGAACAGTGCCGGGAGGGCCGAGGCCAGGTTGGCAATGTAGAACGTCACCGGGAACGCGATCAGCGCAAGGCCAGCAAGGGTGGACCAGATATCGCCGATGCCGATCAGCATGAAGGCAGGAACGGAGAACACGATGGTGCTGCCTGCGCCGATCCACAGCACTGGGCGGCGGCCGATGCGGTCGGACAGCTTACCTGTGAGCGGAATACACACGGCCATTATCACCAGGACCGGAATGGTCAGCAGGGTGCCATGAACGGGGTCGTAGCCCTTGGAATCCGTGAGGTACGTAGGCATGTAGGAGGTCAGCGCGTAGCCCACAGTGTTGGCTGCGGCGGCGAGAATCATGGCCAGCACGATCTGGCGCCAGTAGGCCTTGATAATGCCAACCGGGCCCTTGGCGACGTTGGCGTCTTGTGCCGCGGCGTCCTTGGCGATGGCTTCCTGGGCGTCCAGGGTGGCCTGGAACTGCGGGGATTCCTCGATCTTGCTACGGAAGTACACGGCGATGAGGCCCAGGGGACCGGCGATCAGGAACGGAAGCCTCCAGCCCCATTCCTCCATGGCTGCCTGGCCGAGCGTGAGCTGCAGGACCGAAACCAGTGCAGCGCCGAGGGCGAAACCGATGTAGCTGCCCATGTCCAGGAAGCTGGCGAAGAAGCCGCGGCGCTTGTCCGGGGCATATTCACTCACGAAGGTTGTAGCACCGGCGTATTCACCACCGGTGGAGAAGCCTTGGACGAGCTTGAGGATCACCAGCAGGGCGGCGGCCCAGATGCCGATCTGTGCGTAACCGGGCAAAAGCCCGACGGCGAACGTGCTTGCCGCCATCAGCATCAGCGTTGCTGCGAGCACCTTCTGGCGGCCCACTTTGTCGCCGAGCCAACCGAAGACCACGCCGCCAAGCGGGCGGGCGATAAAGGTAGCGGCGAAGGTGCCGAGAAGGAAGAGTGTCTGGACGGACTTGTCCGCTTCCGGGAGGAAGACCGGGCCCATGGTGGTGATGAGGTAGCCGAACACGCCGACGTCGTACCATTCCATGGTGTTGCCGACGATCGTGCCGCCGAGCGCTTTCTTCAGCATCGGCTGGTCCACAACATTGACGTCGGATTCTTTCAACCGGCGCTTGGTGAGGAGCTTCGTTTTCTTGGGGTTCTTTACAGTGTTGGCAGCGGCCGTTGTAGCCGGGTTTCCATTGGCGTTCCTTGCGCCTGGCGGAGAGACGGTGTTGCTTTGGTCTATGGGCATTTGGGCTTCTCCTAGGGAGGTCATTTGCTTGCGACTTCTGGCTGCCCCGCTCCGGGCAGGTGTTCAATTTTACGCGGTTTGCCCCTCAAACCCCAGTTGAGATCCGATTTATGGGGTGTGGAAGGGGGCAATTTGCCTAGTTGTCTTACATCTTTTTGCCCGGTCTTGCCCTGCAATGGCGCGGAATCTTGCCCCGTGGAGCACGTTGTTACCAAATTGTTTAGCTAAGGCCACTTAACGAGGCTGATTGAGGCCTAAAAGCTGATGGTTTGGGAGCTGCCGCGAAGAGCATTGACGGCGGCCACCAGCATTGCGCCGATGGCCACCGCTCCCGGTTAGGGGATGTTGTGCCAGAACAGGCGAACGACATCAACGACTAGTCGGATGATGTTGACCGCCAGATTCCAGGCGCCCCATGGTTCTTCACGTTTCCGTTTGGATTCCACGCCGGCACCTCCTCCCAGAGGAAAAGGGCACGGCCTGCACGTGTCTATGGGCACAACAACGTTGCGCCCTACGTGTATAGGGCCATACACTCAAAGTGTTCGGATTTGAGGATATGACCCTCTGACCGCACCAATGAGCGCACCGCGCTGAACAAAGACCCGATTGCACTCGGGTCTTTTGTTCATTAACGGCACAGCAGGCTCTTGCCTGATGATTCCAGCGTATCGGCCAGGAGACATCGCAACGCACACGCTGGCGTGGTTTCGGACGAGGAAATCACCAGAGCGGCTGAGGGAGGCATGGACAACGCCCCCGTCAAGCCGGGCAGCCGTTTTATTGTGCAGTCTTAGGACTCGGCTTCGAGCTAAAGCCGAGCCTCCGCAAACCGGGGTGCCATAGACTCCATCTGCTCCATCACCAGCTTGATCGCTTCCGGCTGCTTGTCCGGCGGGTATCCGAAACGAACCAGGAGCCTCTTGATCGAGGAACGGAGTTTTGCCCTGACGTCATCGCGCACCGAACAATGACTGCCGAATTTGCCGAGTTGGAGGCGGCGAAGACTGCAGCGTGGGACGTTAAGTGACGCGGCTTTGCGGGGAGCGGCTGAATGTACTGCTTCCACCACAGATCCTGGAAGCTGCCATTAGCAGCAAAAGAGTGGCCGACACTCCCTGAAATAGTGAAGCCCTGCACCCGAAAAGGTGCCGCCTTCACTGTCTCTGTGTGTCCGCGAAATCTGACCTCTACGGCCAAAAGAACCCGCGCAGATGTGTGTTTAGGGTAGGAGCATCGGACTGACGAGCGGGTGTTCAGCCCCGAAGCCGCGGTTCAGTGGCTCCTTGCGGCCCCCACCACCAAGGTGGCATCGTGATCCTCATCGGTCAGCACGCGGGCCATCAGCCCCGCCCCAGTCAGGAGCGCCGCCGTCTCCGGAGCCTGCTGCCGGGAGGTCTCGACCAAAACCCACCCACCGGGCGCCAGCCACTCACCGGCCCCAACTGCAACCCGGCGTTGGACATCCAAACCGTCAGTGCCGCCGTCGAGCGCCACCATCGGTTCATGCAGGCGCGCCTCAGGCGGCATCATGCCGATGGAACCCGTAGGTACGTACGGGGCATTGGCGAGCACCACGTCCACCCGTCCACGAAGCTCAAGGGGGAGCGCGGCGTATAGATCGCCCTCGAAGACGCGCCCTCCACGGGGCTCGACGTTCTTGCGCGCGCAGCTTACCGCGACCGGATCGATGTCAGCGGCGTAGAGCTCGCAGCTCCCTAGAAGATCGCTGAGTGCCGCACCGATCGCCCCCGAGCCACAGCAAAGATCGACGACGACGCCACCCGGCCGTACGATTGTCGCCGCCTGACGCACCAGGAACTCCGTGCGACGCCGTGGAACGAATACGCCGGGTTCAACAACCATGCGGCTCCCGCAGAAATCCACCCAACCGAGGATGTGTTCCAAGGGCAGCCCGTTGACGCGCTGATCCACCATGAAGTCCAAATGGTCTGGACTCGTGGCGGCCTCGATGAGGAGTTGCGCTTCGTCTTCCGCGAAGACGCATCCGGCATCGCGGAGGGTGGTGGCGACGGACATTCTCCAGGTCACGGGTGCCATGCTAGCCGAGGGGTTCACAAAAGCGGCGATTCTTGGTTAGGGTATGACGCATGGGAACACTGATTTTTGAGTAGACCGGCCTCTGCTTTAGCGGAACAGCCGAGTTTAACCTGACAAAAATCCACGCCTGTTGAGGCCCTGCCTCCATGCCGTTCCCGTTGTCGACGCCATTTTTCTCGAACCGCAAACGCCATGGTTTTGGTGCTTCTTCAGGACTCACACCTCTGAGGAGTCCAATTTATGACTGCCAATCCTTCCGAAAACAACACCCCGGAGCCCGCTGCGTCGGGAAGTCCAAAGTCCGCCTCCGGCGGCATCAAGTCCAAACTGACTGATGCCCAGAAAGCGATGCTCGCCAGCAAGTCCGGCGGCGGCGCCCCCGCTGGCTGGCAAAGCACGGGCAAGGGCCACAAACCTACGTCCGCCAGCGGCAAGCTGGCCAAGACGGAGAAGAAGGTACGTTGGTGATTCCTGGAGGCAGCTAAGTCCTGCAGACAACCATCTTCGGCCCACCTAGTATTGAAATTCCTTCGTTCCATAGGGAAAGGAAGAACCATGACTGCAAACAATCAAGCCGAAAATATCGATCCCGAGGTGGCCAGCCACTTGGCGGAGGCCATGGACATGGCTCCCATGCCTGAACCGGCAAACATTGACGTATCTCTGGGTTTGGACCAGGAGCAGCACTGGCCCGACGGCAGCGGTAAACGCCGGCACCCGAAGGACCGCGATCAAGCCCACGGGCGAATGGGCCAGGGCGCAGCCGTGACGGCGGTCCACCGGACCAGCCGGCCGCAGATGCCGCACTCCTCCTGAGCGCGTCACCTACCGTAGCCAGCCCAACTAGGTAGCAGCACAGCGCGTTTAGAGCTCTCAAAACGCGCTCAAGTGCGACCTAGTTGGGCTGGCTGACGTCTTCCGGGGACTTGTCAGGACGCCACCCACGCCACACCGGATGCCGTAGCCTGCCAGGGCCCGTCCATTCTCCGAAGGTCACTTCTGCTACCAGCTCCGGATCCACCCAGCGGGCACCTGCGGCGTCCTCGCGGGGGATATCGGCGAAGGGGGAGTCAGCAGTCAGGCGGGGCTCCAGTTTCTCCATGACATCCCTCAGCTGCCACTCTTTGAACCCGGTGCCCACCCGACCCACGTAGTGCAACTTCCCGCCCTCCGGAATGCCCAACAGCAACGAGCCAAAGGTCCCGTTCCGGGCACCAGCCCCGGGACGCCAGCCGCCCACAACCACTTCCTGGCTCTGCTCCAGCTTGAGTTTGATCCACGAGCGGCTACGCCGGCCGATCACGTAGCGGCTATCTGCTTTCTTCGCCATCACGCCTTCCAAGCCGAGCTCAGCCGCGCTTGTCATGAGGTCTTCGACGTCGTGGTCCAACACGGCTGAAAGGTGAAGGGGGCAGCCCGCGCGAAGGCGTCCGGCAAACGCCGAAAGCCGTTCCCGACGCTCACGGAAAGGCAGGCCGCCCAAGTCCCTGCCGCCGTCGTACAGGAGGTCGAACAGCATGAGCTGCACCGGAACGGACGCACGGGCTCGTTCAATGTCTGCGGTTTTCACCAGGTTCATCCGCAGCTGCAGGCGGCCAAAATCAGGCCGTGAACCCTTGCCAAGCGCCACGATTTCACCGTCGGCCACGAAATCGCCGTCGGGCCAGCATGATCGGTCCGTTAGTTCGGGGTAGGTGGCGGTGAGATCGTTGCCGTTGCGACTCATCAGGCGGATCCTGCCATCGGTGCCGGTGATGATGGCCCGGATTCCGTCCCATTTCAGTTCGTACAGCCAGTCGTCGCCGCGAAGGTCGGCGACGGTGCCGGACGTGGCAAGCATGGGAGTGTAGTTCGGCATTGGCTCGGGTACAGCTGGCTTTGATGCCCCAACGGGTGCGACCTTGCCGGGAGGGCTGGCAGCGCCCTTGCGAAGCCGTCCGCCGGGCTGTTCCTTCATCAAGTGGATCAGCCAACGGTCACCGGTATTGATCAGTGCTAAACGCTTGGTCCCGTGCAGTCCACCACCTGGCTGGCCGGTTAGCGTTGCGATCACTTCCTTGCCGTCCCGCCATTTCTCGCACGTGTACTCGCCATGGTCCCAAATGGTCATGGTCCCTGCTCCGTATTCACCTTTGGGAATGACGCCAGCGAAGTCCGCGTATTCCATCGGATGGTCTTCCGTGTGAACGGCAAGGTTGTTCCGGTCCGGCGACTCCGGGATACCACGCGGCAAAGCCCAGGACGCAAGGACGCCGTTGCGCTCCAAACGCAGGTCCAGGTGGTAGCGCCGGGCGTGATGCTCCTGGATGACGAAAATTCCCCCCGGCTGCGCGGGGTCGCCCGGCTTCGGCTGGTCTGAGGAGGAGCCCTTGGACGTCGGCGAGGCAAAAGCAGCCGACGACGCCGGGAACGGCTCCGGGGTCTTCTCCGGATCGCGCATCCCCACATATTTCGCGAGACGGTTCTCTACAGTCACCACGCGCTCGCGGGTGGCCGAACCGCTTCGGGCTCCAGCGCCGTCGTCGTCATCCGTATACTCCCCGTGCGGCGGGAGGTGCCGTGACGAGATAGGGGCGAAGTGGTCTTTGCCGGTCTTGACCCGCTTCATCACCGCTGTGTAATCAAGATGGTCCAGGGTGCTCGAGGAGAGTTCGCGCCACGTGCGGGGCGCCGCGACCGTGGGGTGGGCTTTGCCCCGGAGTGAGTAAGGGACGATGGTGGTCTTGTTGCCGCTGTTCTGGCTCCAGTCCACCAACACTTTGCCGTGGCGGAGGGACTTCTTCATGTCGCTGACTACCAGCTCGGGATGGTCGGACTCAAGGGCACGCGCCAGTTCATGGGCGAAGGCTGATACCTGCTCGGACTTCAGCGTCCCCTCCAGTCCGGTGTAGAGGTGTATGCCTTTGCTGCCACTGGTCACCGGGACCGGTTCCATGCCCATGTCCTGCAGGATGGAGCGGGCAAGTTTGGCCACTTCAACGCATTCAGGCAGGCCTGCACCCGGACCGGGGTCAAGATCCAGGACGAAGCGGTCCGGCCGGAGCGGATTACCCTCAGCGTCCACCTGCCATTGGGGGACGTGGATCTCAAGGGAAGCTATCTGTGCCATCCATGTGAGCGTGGCGAGGTTGTTGACCATGGGGTAGACGTTGGTGTGGTCCGAGTGCTGGATGGCTGTGCGGGGGATCCACTTGGGTGCGGAGTCTTCGAGGTTCTTCTGGAAGAACACCTGTCCCGGGTGCTCGGCAGTGCCCACTCCGTTGACCCAGCGCTTGCGTGTGACGGGCCTGTTGGCGGCGGCAGGAATGAGGAAAGGCGCTACCGCGGCGTAGTACTCCAGGACTTCGGCCTTGGTTGTCCCGGTCTCGGGGTAGATGATCTTGCCCAGGTTGGTGAGGGTCAGCTCGTGGCCTTCCACATTCACCCGCTCCTGTTGCTTGCCTGCCACCTCTTCTCCTCTGCTGTCTTGTGCTGTTGACTGGGTGCATGAGGGCCATATGGAAGGGATCTATCGCGTTCGGTCTGGTCAACGTACCAGTGAAGCTTTACAGCGCCACGGAAGACCACGATATTGGCCTTCACCAAGTCCACAATAAGGACGGCGGACGCATCCGGTACCAGCGGAAATGTGAAATTTGCGGCGATGTTGTTGCTTACGAAGATATCGACAAGGCCTACGAAGAGGAAGGCCGCACAGTGGTCCTCACGGCGGCCGAATTGAAGTCCTTGCCGGAAGAGAACAGCCGCGAAATAGAGGTAGTGGAATTCATCCCTGCCGAGCAACTGGACCCGATCATGTACGAGCGCAGCTATTTCCTGGAGCCGGATTCCAAATCCCCCAAAGCCTATATGCTGCTGCGGCAGACACTTGAGGATACGGACAGAATTGCTATTGTCCAGTACGCGCTGCGGCAGAAGACGCGGCTCGGAGCCCTGCGAGTACGTGGGGACGTACTCCTTTTGCAGGCACTTCTCTGGGGCGATGAAGTCCGGGAGGCCAAGTTCCCCTCGCTTGAGACGGACATCAAGATCTCCGATAAGGAACTCGAAATGTCCTCCGCGCTGGTGGAATCCATGGCCCACGATTTCGACCCCGACGAATACACCGACGATTACCAGGTGCAGCTGCGCACGTTGATCGAGGCCAAGCTGGAAAAGGGGGAGGCGCTGGACACGGAAGCGACGTTCGGTGCCGTGGAAGGCGAAGGGGAAGGCGGCGACGTCATCGACCTCATGGAGGCTTTGAAACGAAGTCTGGACAAGAAACGCGGCAAGGAAAAAGCGGCCGACGACGACGCTGCCGCCAGCAAAACTACCAGCAAGCCAAAGGCGCGGGCCAAGAAAAAGGCGTGACCCGGCGTCGGGCTCCCAACTGGGTCGCATTTGTGCGCGTTCAGGGCGCCCTAAACGCGCACAAATGCGACCCAGTTGTGTGCGTGAGCCTCAGCCTTTGACTGAACCCGCCGTGAGTCCCTGGACGATGAACTTACTGGCGAAGGCGAAGATCACCAGTGTTGGAACCACCGTCAGAACCGCAGCAGCAGACATGGAACCCCAGTCAATGTTGAAGCTCGAGATAAAGCCGGCCAACGCCGTCGGAATGGTCTTATTGCTGTCGCTGTTCATCAGGGTCACGGACAAGAACAGCTCGTTCCAGCAATTGACGAAGTTGAAGACGAAACTCGCTGCAATGCCGGGCAGCATCACGGGAACAATGACCTTGAAGAGTGCACTCAGCCTGGAGCAGCCGTCAATCATGGCGGCTTCCTCCAACGCGTCAGGAACATTCTCGAAAAAGCCACGGAGCATGATGGTGCAGAACGGAATGCAGATCGCGATATAGATCAGGATCAGCCCTGTCTTGGAATCCACCAGTCCGAAGTCGGTCATCATGAGGTAGAGGGGACCCAGGGCAATAAATCCGGGAATCATCTGCGTCACAAGGAATGCCCCCAGCACGGCACCGCGTCCGGAGAAATGGAACCGCGCCAGAACGTAGGCGGAGAGCAGCGAAATCAGTGTTGCCACCGAGGCGGCCACCAGCGCCACCACCAGGCTGTTGAGCATGTACTGGCCGAAGTCGGACTTCGTGAAGAGCCCGATGTAGTTGTCCAGGGACAATTGCCGCGGCCAGTAATCCAGTGGCAGCGAATAGATCGCCCCCGGCTCCTTTAGGGACGTCACCACGATCCAGTACAACGGGAACACGGTGGCGACCAGGCACAACCCCAGGAAAATAACCTTGGAAATCCTGCCTGCGAGCGTCGGACTGTTGATCATTGGGCTCCCTTTCGAAAGCGGACAGCCATGAGATAGAAGGCAGCGAACAGCATCAGGGTGAGCACAACGATCAAGCCGAGCGCGGACGCCTTTCCGTAGTCACCCTCCTGCGTAATCTTGATCATGTACGTGGTGATTATGTGGGTTTGATCGGCCGGTCCACCGCCGGTCATGGCAAAGATGATGTCCGGAAAGTTGAAGATCCAGATCACTCGCAAAAGGATGGTAAGTGCCAAAGTAGTGGCGATGCTCGGCAGCGTGATACTGATGAACGTCCGTACCTTTCCGGCACCATCCAAGGCAGCGGCCTCGTACATTTCGTCGGACACCGACTGCAGGGCGGCGAGGATCATGATGGCAAAGAACGTTACGCCGTACCAGATGTTGGCAACGATGATGGCCGTCATGGCGAAGCCGGGATCGGACAGCCACGGAATGGGCGAGCTGATGAGCCCCGCCTTCATCAACAGGTCGTTGACCACGCCAAATTCGGCATTGAACATCCACCGGAAAAGCATGCCAATGAGAAAGCCGGACACGGCCCATGGGAAGAAGATCATGGCCTGGTAGGCTCCACGCATCCTGAACCGCCGCTTCAAGAACAGCGCCACCGCGAAACCGATCACCACTTGCGGAACAAGCGAGCCGATCACCCACACGACCGTGTTGCGGACGATTGTCCCGAATTCAGGGGCATCGAACAGGCTCTGGAAATTGGCTAAACCAACCCAGGATGTGTCCGAAAGGTCGTTCAGGTTCCAGTTCCGGAACGCCATCTGGCTGCCGGAGATCATGGGGTAGTACGTGAATACCCCTACAAACAAGGCGGCCGGTGCCAGGAAGGCCAGCAAGGTAAAAGCTGTCCGGGCGCTGAACCGTCGCTTGGACAGGGTGGCACTGCCCGGATCCGGCCGGATGGTCTTCCGGCCCGCTGGCGGGGGTGCGGCCCGCTTGACGTCGAGACTCACCGGAAGCTATCCCTTCATCTTTTCGGTCCAATACGTGTCCCAGCTTGCCAGCAGCTCGGCCGTGGACATCTGCCCCGTGAGCACCCGCTGCAGTTCGCCGTCGGACTTCTTGATCCACTCCGTCCACCAAGAGACACTGCGCGGCTGGATTGCGGAAACGTACGTATCCGGGTTCTCGGTCATCTTGACGTAGGCCGCCCAGGGACCGGTGCTGTAGAAGCTGTCCTGTGCTGCGGATTTGAGGATGGGGACCAGACTGTTGTCCTTGCTGAAGGTGGTGGCGGCGTCTCCCTGCGCCAAGTATTTGATGAGCTTGACTGCCTCCGGCTTGGATTTTGACGACTCCGCGATACCCCAGCCAGCGGAGGCCACCGGCTGCACTGCTTTGCCGCCCGGGCCCACCAGCAGGGGAGCAACGTTCCACTGGTCTTCCTTGATGGACTGCGATTCCTTGACCGTGGCGATGACCTCCGGGTCCTGCAGCAAGAAGGCCGTGGAGCCGTTGCTGAAGCCCTGGACCATCTCCGGGTAGCCCCACGCCACGGACGACGGTGGCGATCCCTTCTTGAAGAGGTCGATGTAAAGGTCCATCGCCTCCTGAGCTTTGGGGGAGGAGAAGATAGTTTTGCCACTGGTGAGCTTGAAGGCGTTCTCACGGTCGATCTCGTCAGCTACGTAGGCCTCAATGATGGCCACGGCGTTGGAGTTTGCATTGGTTCCCCCGCGGAACGCATATCCGAACTTGTTCTCCGATGGCTTGTTCAGGGCTTCGGCCTGTTCCGCCATCTCTGACCAGCTGTTGGGCGGACCGTCGAACCCGGCGTTCTTGACGAGGTCGGAGCGGTAGAACAGGGAAAGGCCGTAGAAACCGTAAGGGATGTAGTAGGTCTTGCCGTTCTGCTTTGAGTACGTGACCGCGTTTTCCGTCAGGTTGTTCCAGCCATCCCAGCCGTCCAGGTCCTTGGTCATGTCATAGAGCCAATTGTTGGCGCCGAAGGATCCCACCGTGATGTCACGCGCTTCCACGACGTCGATCCCCTTGCCGGACTGGAGCATCTGTTGGATCTTCTGATCAGCCTGATCTGTGGGAGGCGAAATGAGATCGACTTTGATGCCCGGGTTTTCGTGCTCGAAGCCCGAAATCAGCTTCTTCAGCGTTTCTGTCCTGGTTGGGTTGGTCAGGCTTTCCACCATCTTCAAGGTGACTTTGCCATCGGCAGCATTCTGGCCGCCGCCGCATCCGGCAAGTGCAAGAACAGCCGCCAGGCCTGCTGCCGCAGACGCCATTATTCTGGATTTCACGTGGGTCCTCCGTTGATTTGGTTGAGGTGGGCAATCCCTGCGTCGGCAGCGCGGCGCAGGTGGTGGTGTCTAGAGGGATCGGGCGAGCCGCACAAGTTCAGGTACGGCCTTCGCGGCGAAAACCTCGAAGTCCGTGGGCGAGTTATAGAGGTGGGCGGAAAGTCGCAGGAAGCCCTCACCGTTATGGGTGGTCACCGCTGTTTCGATGTCCAGCTCGTCCGAGATGAAAGCCCGAACGTTGTGCGAATCCTCGTGCGTCGTGGCAAGGCCCTGCGGCAAGCGGACCAAGCGCAGCGGCCCCACGGGCATGCCGACGTCTACTGTGTGGTCCTGCCCTGTGAAGTCCGCAAAGGCGCTGCCAATGAGGGACTCGCCATAGTCGCAGAGTGCGTTGGCATAGCTGCGGAAAGTTCCCCAGCTGTACCGTTGCGCGATGGTGTCGAACGACGTGCCGGCGGCCATCCAGGAGGTAACGTCCTGGGTTCCGACGTGATCGAAGTTCTCCGGGAAGCTGTGGGGAAAGCCCCACGAGTCAATGAGCGGGGTTAGCTTGTTGGCGTGTGGACCCCGGGCGACGAGGGCGGCCGTACCCCTCGGAGCGCAAGCAAACTTGTGGAGATTGCCAACCCAGAACCCGTCAAAGTCGGGAACGGGCGATTCCAGGATCCCTGGCGCATGCGCTCCGTCCACGAGCACGGGAATGCCCTTGGCCGATGCTGCCTCGGCGATGGCCTCTACGGGAAAAGCCCGAGCCGTTGCCGAGGTGATTTGGTCCACCACGATGAGGGCCGTCTTGTTGCTGACTTCTGCCATGACAAGGGCGATTGCGGTCACTGCATCCGCATCCAGCGGCACTTCCGCGATTCGGACCCGACCGCCGTATCTTCCGGCCACCCGGTAAGCCCCGTGCAGTACGGCTCCGTAGGCGTGGTTCGTCATCACGATTTCCGAGCCAGGTGCAAACTCCAGTGAGTTGTACACGGCACTGACCCCGGCGCTGGCGTTCTGGACGAGTGCCACATGCGCGGCGTCGACTCCGAGGAACGCGGCAACTTCCGTACGCGCTGCCGCCACCGCGTTGTACTGCCCCATGAACCACGTACAAGGGTTTGATTCCATGCGGACCTTGAGCTCCAGTTGGAATTCCTGCGCCGCACGGGGAACGGAGCCGTATGAGCCGTGATTCAGGTGGACCTTGGTGGGAGTGAGGCTCCAGTCGGAGGAGGAAGGCTCGCCGTCCGGGGTCATCATGGGACGGGGAGCGGTGAGGTTGCTGGCTGTGTACACAGGGGCCTTCTTGCTCGGAGAGGCGGGACTGTCTGTAAGTTACCTCACACGTGGCGTCAAGACAACAGACAACTTTCCAAAGTCATAAGATGACTTTTCCAAGATTGGCGAGAATTCGAGCAAACTAGCCGCTATACCTCGCAAGAGATAAGATGTCTTGCGATACGAAGTCTGACAAGATGTCATACCACTACCCACTTGCAAAGGTGCTGTAGCGTGTACCGAGTCTGGAGGAGGCGGCTAATTGAGTGCAGTTGAAACGGCCATGCAGGGCCTGCGAAACAAGATCGCCTCCGGCGAACTGCTGCCCGGGCAGAAATGCCCTCCCGAAGCGGAGCTGTGCGCCCAGCTTGGAGTCTCAAGGAGCTCTCTGCGGGAGGCTGTCCGCGCCATGTCAGCACTTGGAATCATGGAGTCGCGGCACGGTTCGGGGACCTATATCTCCTCTTTGGAACCCACCGTCATCCTTCAGAACTTCGCGCTGCTGGTGGACTTGCTTCCCTTGGATGGCCTTTTGGAGCTCTTCGAAATCCGACGATTGATGGAGTCGCACGCCGCGTCCGCAGCTGCCGCAAATGCAACACCTGCCGCCTTGGCTACCATGAAGGCGCTGGTGGCCGGCATGGAAGGCACGGACGACCCTTCCGAATATTCTGAACTGGATTCGCAGTTCCACGAGGAAATCTGCAGGGCAAGCGGTAACGCCACTCTGGCCGGCTTGGTGCGCCTTTTCCGTTCGCGTGGTGGCCACTTCCATATTTTCGACGGCGACGAGGGCACCACTGTGCGTGAAGGGAGCACGGCCGGCCACGCTGCGATTGTGGAGGCGATTGCCCAGCGAAACCCCACTTTGGCTGCGACTGCGATGGCGGCACACATTGCGCAGACTGAAACCTGGCTCAAAAGGTTAAGGCCCGTCCCGCGGCTCACCGACTAATGCGGCTCAGCGGCTAATTAGCGAAGCGGCGTCGGCCGGTGATGATGAACGGCCGACGCGGTTTTCTTTATGAATATCAGTGGTTCCGCAACATCGAAATGATCTCGGACTTCTTCTTGCCGGAGTAGCCCTTGATTCCGAGTTCCTTGGCGCGGGACTTCAGTTTGTCCACAGTCCAGTCGTCGTAGTCTCCGGACTTGCCTCCCTTGCGGCCTACTTCCTTGCGCCCCTGCTTGGCCGCAGCATTTGAAATGCGGGCCGCTTTCTCCTTGGAGGCCCCTTCGTCGCGGAGTTCTTCATATAGCTTCGGGTCCTTCAGACTCGAATTCTTCTTTCCAGGCATGGCGCGCTTCCTTTCTCGTATTGATGTCAGTTTTGCTCACGGTGCATTTCCACTCTTGCCGTTCCCGTTTTGCAGGGCCCGCCGTTGCAGCCAGATGGGCATGCCCACAACGAGGAGCAGCAGGACCAGGATGATGAAACTACCGGCAATCACGGCTGCTGTTCGGCCGGCGGTGACATCGAAGACCAGGGTGGCCGAACCCACAATCAGGATGGCTACGCCTCCCAAAGCCCATTTGGTGATGGCGTCGGCGCTGGAGACGAGAGTGGCTTTGAGCCCCCGACGGAAAAGGCGGCGATGCACGCTGACCGGAAGAAGGATCAAAGCGGTTGTCAGGGCCGCTGCCATGACATTGAAGAGGTAGAGGCCGCGCTGCCAATCGTCCAAGTGCTCAAAGCGCGCCTGGAAGGGCAGGGTCAGCAGGAAGCCGCCCAGGATCTGCACGCCGGTCTGGAGCACCCGCAGTTCCTGGATCAGCTCCATCCAGTTGCGGTCCATCCGTTCTTCAACGGATTCGTTCCTGCCGGTCCTGGGAACCTGCTCCGGCTCTATCATCCGTACACCTCCAGATAGCTATTGGTGGACGCTGACACTACACCGGACTACGGTCGAACTGTCAGCATTCCTCGAACAATTTTCGGGGCCTCAAAGGATTTCCAAGGAGGAAGAAGTGAGTCAGGACGAACACCGCGTTGACCCGGAAGACGCTGCCGGCGGCTATGGCACACCAACGCCGGAGCAGGAACTGCCCGGACAGGGATCGGAGCGAGAAACACCCGAACGGCCATCGCCGGGAACGCCTGCCGGACCGGGGGAACCACCTGAGGGCAGCCCCACTCCGGAGGACCCGGATACTTCTCCCGTTCCGGAATCGCCGGACGAATTCCCTACTCCGCGGGATCCTGACGCGGCACCTCCTCCCACGACTGGCGACTAAAGCGCCTGTTTGGGCGGGGGTATCCGGTGCCGGATGTGGCTGTCCGGGTGCCGGATGCGCCGGAGGACTGCCCCTGCCTACAGTTCCACTGCGGTGGGACAGTCCTCACGTTCCGCGGTATTCATCGGCAGGCCGACCATAGTACTTGGCCGGTGCGGGTCATTGTCGCGGTGCGTGCCCTATACCGTATGTCCCCTGCGGCCGGACATGAAGCTGAGCAACCAGCCGATAGCTGCGATAACGAGGAGGACCACGCCTACCCACAGCAGCCAGTTCAGGGCCTGCGAGAAGCCGCCCACCAACAGAAGGACAATTGCAACTACACCAGCAATGATCAGAAGCGTGTTCATGGTCAGCACATTCCTTTCTGGGGGAATCCGCAAAGAATCTTTTGGATTCCTGACTATGCATTCCTATTTACTTCTACGGGTACTTGGGAGCGTTCCACCGCCTCCGAGTACCTTTTATCGCTACCACTTCCGGTCCCCACCATGGGGTGGAGTTCGCCAGATGTGAACAGCAACACTCTTCATTGTACTACTAAGCATCCTTATGAAAGAGTTATTGAAGTCGCCACTTGATGATTGACCCACATCGAAGGAATTCGACACCAGGGTTTTTCGCTTGCACCGACCGTCCAAGGAGAGGAAAACATGAAAGCGTCACAACAGCTTGCAGACAACCTTCAAATCGTCCTGACTGACCTGATCGAGCTACAGCTCCAGGGCAAGCAGGCGCACTGGAACATCGTCGGTCCGAATTTCCGTGACCTTCACCTCCAGTTGGACGAACTCGTTGCCGCCACCCGTAAATTCGCGGACGACACCGCGGAGCGGATGAGGGCCCTTCACGCGCTCCCCGATGGCCGGAGCGGGACCATCTCGGCTGGCACGCGCCTTGAAGAATTCCCGGGCGGTCTGGTCAACACCAAGAACGCCGTCAAGCTGGTGACCGAGCGTGTGGAGAGGGCCGTCCAGACGATGCGGGATGTCCATGACGAGGTGGACGAAGAAGACCCCACAACAGCGGATCTTCTGCACGAATTCATCGCCCGCCTGGAGCAGCTCGTATGGATGATCAACGCCGAAATCATGGGCGCGGGAGCCGCGGTCACGGATCCCGACGAAGCCTAGCCCTGGACTCGATTACTGAAAATGCCAAGGCTTCGGCGAAGCGACCTTTCCAAGCCCGGCATTGAACGGCGCAGGTCAGGTAAAGGCTTCAGCTACAGGTATCCCGACGGGAGCCTGGTAGGCCAAGAGGATCGCCAGCGCATTAATGCGCTGGCGATCCCGCCTGCGTGGACCGAGGTGTGGATCAGTCCCGACAGCAATGGGCACATTCAGGCCACGGGGGTGGACGCTGCGGGTCGAAGCCAATACATGTACCACCCCCGATGGCGCGAACGTAAAGACACCGAGAAGTTCCAGCGGGCCGCGGAATTGGGCTCGGTGCTCCCTGCCGTTCGCAGGGCTGTCACGCTGCACTTGAAAGACACCTCGGATCCCCGGCAGCAGACCCTGGCCGCAGCCGTGCGTCTCATGGATCTCGGCGCTCTCCGCGTGGGCTCTGAAAGCTATATGCGTCAGAACGGCTCCTATGGACTCACCACGCTCAGGTGCCGGCACGCGCGAATCAAGGACAACGCCGTAGGCCTGAAGTTCCCTGGCAAGAGCGGGCAGTGGTGGGACATCTCCATCCAGGATCCCGCGCTGGCAGCTTTCCTGGGGCCGCTGGCGCGCCGGCCAGGCAAGGAACGGCTGCTGGCCTACCAATCCGATGGTTCATGGGTTTCGATAGATGCTGCCATGATCAACGAGTATCTGCGCGGAATCGCCGGAGCCGCCTACACCTCCAAGGATTTCCGTACCTGGAAGGGGACCTCGGCGGCGGCCCTGTCCTTGTTGAAGTCCGAAGGCTCCATGACGCGGCCCCAGGCTTTGGTGAAGGCCATGAAGGACGCCGCCCAACTGCTGGGCAACACCCCCACCGTGGCGCGTACCTCCTATGTGGACCCCAGGATCGTGGAGGCCTACCTGTCCGGGGAATTGCAGGCCGTGAATCCCACCGAGGCCTCGCTTGCAGCCTTCCTCATTGGGAAGCAGAGCTAGATCTTCACCAGGCTCATGAAGATGGCTGCCGGGCGGGCGCGGAGCCGACGCGGCTTGCGATGGTGGCGGTACGTTCAGAGCCTACCTGGGAGAACTGGAAGCCGGGGGTCGGCCACTGAAGGCGGCCCGCCTTGAGTGGTTTTTGCCTCCCTGGCGCGTGTTGATCAACGTCTGTTGAATCGGTTTGCCGGCGGCACTTGAAGGTTTGCGGACAGGATACGCAGCGCGTCTTGCGCCAGGGTTTGGACTGAGGGCTCCAGCAATTGCCAGGACCGGTGGCCCGGGTCTTCCAGGACTTTATGCAGCGCCAGAACCCGGGACTTGTCGCTGCCCTTCATTTCCTTGGCGGTGGCCAACGGGTTGTTGATGCTGGCGCACAGGACGACGGCGTCATCCAAATGCCGGTCCTTGTCGCGGGAGTCCTCCCGGTAAGCCGCGCCTTTCATGACCAGGGCGCCCAGCACGTTGGGGATGCTGATGAGGACGGGATCGTCGTCGTCGACGTTCAGCCGACAGTTGACCGTGCGCTGCAGCGCCTGCGTGCCGCCGGATACCTGGAACGGTTTGCGGCCGCCGATCGTCGGCACTTTTTCTGTAGGCATTTGGTCGGCAATCATGACGTCGATCTGCTCCTTGTCGCGGACAAAGCGGTGGGCCGGGGCGTCATGGTCGATGGATTTCTGTAGCGTATAGCCGAGTGTCGACAGGACGGCGATTACCGACGCCGTCGTTGCCGCCCCGGTTTCAACGTGCAGCACAATGTCAACGTCCGCGGTGGGTCGGGAGGCGGCCAGCCCAGCTGCGGCGGAGTGAAGCTGGACCATGAGACCACCTACGAGTGTCCATTGAGTGGAGGGTAGTGCCCTGGCCAGTTCAACACACTGCGGCCACGGCGTGCCCCAGCCACCCAGGTGGAACGGGGATGTCCCAGACTGGCCGGCCAGAGGCCATGACCACTTCCGTCAGGTCAGGTTCAGCCATGGAGCAGCTTGTCGATGACGCGCTGGCCAGCGGTGCGTTCCCGGGTGGCCAGGGAGCCCATGAGGTCCACAGCGATGGCGGCCACGGGTACGCGTCCTTCAGTGAACGGTTCCTCCAACCCGACTTCGTGGATTATGGCGTTGCCGTCTGCGTCTTCAACCAGTCCGAAGGCATTGGCGAGGGACCGGGCATCCCCACTCATAACATAGCCTTCCGCGATCCCGCTACCTCCTGACAGGCCGAAGGTTTCCGCGGTGGATCTGTCCCGCATGGCAGAGGCGCCGCTGGCAATAAGGTGATCGTTCAGCCGGTCCACGTCCTCCCGCGTGGCGCGGTACCGGATGGTGTGGTCTTTGTGCCGCGCGAGGGAACAGACGGCGTTTGCGTCCAGTGTACGGAGACGGCTTTTGAGGCGGGACTTCTCGGACGCGGATACCCAGTTGGGGTCTTGGCCGGAGAGCAGTGCTAACGCCGCCCATGCTGTTTTCGCTGTCCAGGGCCTACCCCTGCGGGTACCCGTGATAGCCAGACGTTCGACCGATGAGGGCTCGATCAGGATAGTCTTGCCTGCCGTTCCCGCAGGCATCAGCTGGCCCGAATCAATCAGTCGGTGGATGGACATCTTGCTTCGACCCAGGCGTTCGGCAGCCTCAGCAACCGTCAGCTCACGCCTCTTCCTCATGGACTAACCGTTACATGTGTAACTAATAGTGTCAATACGCTAATAGTTACACATGTAACGGTATCTGCACGTCTCGTCTACAGCTAGCCCCGCGAGAGCGGCTAAGAGCGCTCCCTTCAAATGGTCTTACTCGGCGTCGTGGTCCGTTTCGAGGATCTTCACCAGGCTGTCCAGGGCTGCTTCTGCGCCTTCGCCTTCGGCGCGCAGCACTACGACGTCGCCGTGGGAGGCGCCCAGGCTCATGAGGGACAGGATGCTCGCTGCGTCCATGGCGTCATTGGCCGGCTCGCCTTCACGGGCGATCGTGACCTCGAGGTCAAGGTCTCCTGCGGCTTCAGCGAAGATGGCTGCCGGACGGGCGTGGAGGCCGACGCGGCTTGCGATGGTGGCGGTACGTTCAGGCATTGGTGCTCCTTTGATGTGGGTGGTTGTGGGGAAGTCTAGAGGCCGAGCTCGTTCAGGATGGGTAGCTGGGCCCGGACCGCGCTGCGTGCCGCGGCTGCGTTGGGGGCCGCCAGGGCGGTCGCTGCGAGTTGTTGCGCCTGGGCAACAGTCACCGTGGCAAGTACGGTGGCGACGGCGGCAAGCGCCCGGGCGCTCATTGACAGCGTTGCCACGCCAAGTCCAACGAGTACGACGGCGAGGGCCGGGTCCGCTGCTGCCTCACCGCAGACGCCTACCGGCTTTGCGGTGCCGGTTTCGCCGCTGACCTGGGCGGCGCCGTCGGCCGTTAGCTTGACCAGCTGCAGAACTGCCGGCTGCCACGGATCGTTCAGGGTGGCCAGCGGCCCAAGCTGGCGGTCTGCTGCCATGGCGTACTGGGTGAGGTCATTGGTGCCCAGGGAGGCGAAACTGACTTCGCGCAAAACTGTGGCGGCGGTGAGCGCTGCCGACGGGACTTCCACCATGACGCCCGGGGTTTTGAGCCCGGCGGCGGCGCAAAGTGTGGCAAACCGCGCGGCCTCGTCCGCCGTCGAGATCATGGGCGCCATGACCCAGACCTCGGCGTTGTTGGCTGCTTCGGCGGCGGCAATGGCCTCGAGCTGCCGTTCGAGGACACCGGGGGACGTGAGGTCCGTGCGGTAGCCGCGGACACCGAGAGCGGGGTTCGGTTCGTCGGCATTGGTGAGGAACGGCAGGGGCTTGTCCGCGCCCGCGTCCAGGGTCCTGACCACAACTTTCTTACCCGGGAAGGCTGCAAAGACCGCCCCGTAGGCCGCGATCTGTTCCTCCACCGAGGGTTCGTCGTCCCGATCCAGGAAGCAGAATTCCGTGCGCAGAAGTCCAACGCCCTCGGCGCCGGCGTCGGCCGCTTTGACCGCATCCGCGCCAGTGCCAACGTTTGCCAACAACGGCACCCGGAAACCGTCTGCCATGGTGTTGTTCCCGCTGAAGGCCGTCAGCGTGGAAGCCTGTGTGGCCCACGCTTTGGCAGCCAACCGCAGGTCTTCATCGGGCTCAACGGTGATGGTGCCTGCGGCGCCATCCACATAAACCTCAGTGCCGTCCGCAATCTCGTCTACGCCTGGAGCAGCGACTACGGCGGGCAGGCCAAGAGCGCGGGCAAGGATGGCTGTGTGCGACTGAGGTCCGCCGCTGGAGGTAATCAGCGCGACCACCTTGGAGGGGTCCAGCGTTGCAGTATCAGCAGGCGCCAGGTCCTCAGCCGCCAGGATGAAGGGGACATCAGAGGCGGGAATCCCAGGTGCGGGCAGGCCCCTAAGCTCAGACACGATGCGTGCCCGGACATCGAGGACGTCCGCCACGCGCTCGGCCATGTACCCGCCCAGGCCTTTGAGGGTCTCAGCCACCGTTCCGCCAGCCTCCCAGATTGCACGTTCAGCAGTCCGTGCACCGCCTGGAGCCTCGGGAGACAACAGCTTGATGGCCGATTTCACCAGCATGGGGTCGGCGGCCATCAAAGCCGTTGCTTCCAGGACTTCCTTGCCTTCTCCGTTGGCCGTAGCCGCACGGGCCCTCAGTTCCGCCTGGACCGCTTTGGCAGCGTCCTTGATGCGCTGCCCCTGCGATTCAACCGTGACGTCGGCAGGAATGTTGACGTTCGCGTGCGGTTCCTGGACCGGTTTCGGCATCTGCTTTACCGGTGCCAGGACGCGCCCGGGAGCTACGCCTACGCCTGAGAAGGTCTGCATGTATCTGGTCCTCTGATTGCTTGGGTGCTGTTGGGCTGACGGGTATCTGCCGGCGCTTATACGCCTGCTGGGACTTACACGCCTGCTGGGACGGGAACTGCCTCGGCCTCAACCGGCTTGCGGACAGCCCAGCGCTTGAGGGCAATCACCAGGAGGGCGGTGATGACCACACCGACAGCGATCGACAGGAAGAACAGCAGGAAATTGTCGATTGCGAAGAACACGAAGATGCCACCATGCGGAGCCTTGGACGTGACCGCAAATGCCATGGACAGGGCACCGGTTACGGCACCGCCCACCATGCTGGCAGGGATGACGCGGAGCGGGTCAGCAGCGGCGAACGGGATGGCGCCCTCGGAAATGAACGATGCACCCAGAAGCCATGCGGCCTTTCCGTTTTCACGTTCAGCCAAGGAGAACAGCTTCTTGTCCAGCACAGTCGCCAGAGCCATGGCGAGGGGCGGAACCATGCCCGCTGCCATCACTGCGGCCATGATCTGCCACGGTGCCTGGTTTGCCACGGTGGCGGTACCGAGACCGGCAACTGCGAACGAGTAGGCAACCTTGTTGACAGGGCCACCGAGGTCGAAGCACATCATCAGGCCAAGGATGACGCCGAGGACGATTGCGCCAGCGCCGGTCAGGCCCGAAAGGCCGGTGTTGAGTGCCTTGGTCAGTGCCACGATCGGTGCGCCGAGGATCAGGAACATCAGGCCGGAGGCCACCAGGGAGGCGAGCAACGGAATAATGACCACAGGCATCAGGCCACGCAGCCAGCGGGGAACATCGAGCTTGCCGATCTGGAAGGCGATGTAGCCGGCCAGCAGACCACCAACAATGGCTCCCAGGAAGCCTGCACCCATGAACCCGGATACAGCGCCGGCAACAAAGCCGGGGGCAATGCCGGGACGGTCAGCGATGGCGTAGGCGATGTAGCCGGCCAGAGCGGGAACCAGGAATCCGAGGGACAGCGCGCCGATCTTGAACAGCACGGCACCGATGTAGGCGCCCAGCGGACCCCAGGCGTTGTTCGGGAACTCGGTGGGCAGGTTGAAGATGTTGTTCTCAACCAGCATCTTGTCGGCGAAGCCCGTGATCTCGTAACCGCCAAGCAGGAAGCCAATGGCAATCAACAGGCCGCCACCGGCTACGAACGGGATCATGTACGAAACACCCGTGAGGAGTGCGCGCTTCAGCTTCTGGCCGATGTGCTCACCCTTTTCCTCAGCAGCACGCTCGGCCTGCTCTTCGGCACCAAAGTGCGGGACGCGGCGTGCGTGCGGGTCATCCGCAGCAGCCAACGCTTCCTGGACCATCTTGGTGGGTTCATCAATGCCTCGCTTGACCGGAGCGTTGATGACCGGCTTTCCGGCGAAGCGCTCCTTGCCACGGACGTCCACGTCGACAGCGAAAATCACTGCGTCGGCAGCGGCGATGATGGCCGGATCCAGCGGCTTGGCGCCGGAGGAACCCTGGGTCTCAACCTGGAGGTCGACGCCCATTTCCTGGGCTGCGGCAACCAGCGAGTCAGCCGCCATGTAGGTATGGGCGATGCCAGTGGGGCACGCGGTCACAGCGACGATGCGCTTGGGTCCGGCAGCCGCCGTCGTGGTCGATGCGGCAGTAGCTCCAGCGGCAGCGGGTGCCGCTGCAGGTTCGGCGGCCGCGGCGGCCGGCTTGTCAGCCAAGGCTCCATCCACGAGGTCCACGATGTCCTGCTCAGTGGCTGCGGCGCGCAGCGCTGCCGTGAAGTCCTTTTTGATGAGGGAGCGGGCCAGCTTGGAGAGCAGCTTCAGGTGCTCCTGGTCAGCGCCGTCCGGGGCTGCGATGAAGAAGATGAGGTCAGCCGGGCCGTCCTTGGCGCCGAAGTCCACCTTGTGGGACAGACGGGCCATGGCAAGGGCGGGCTCGGTGACTGCGGCCGAGCGGCAGTGCGGAATCGCTATGCCGCCGGGGACGCCGGTAGCGGTCTTCTGCTCGCGGGCGAAGGCATCCGTGAAGAGCCCTTCAACCTCGGAAGCACGGCCAGCAGCGGCGACTTTGCCGGCCAGGACGCGGATGACGTCGGCAGGGGAGTCGCCCAGGTTCTGGTCGAGGGTGACCAATTGGGGTGTTATCAGCTGAGTCACTGTTAGTCCTTCTGGAGGGCCGTGATGGTTACGGCGTTGGGGGTTGTCTGGTGGACTGCAGGGACAGTGGAGCCCGGCAGCGAAGCAGCAGCGGCACCATGTGCCACGGCCTGACGAAGGCAGTCCTGGGCGGAACCGCCTTGGATAGCAGCCAGCAAGTAGCCGGCCAGTGCAGAATCCCCGGCACCCACCGTGCTGACGGCCTGGATGGGAGGATGCGTGGCAAGCCACGCCCCATCAGCCGTCACCAGGATTGCGCCCTTGGATCCGAGTGTTGCCAGAACGGCGCCCACACCGCTTTCGACGACGGCGGCAGCAGCTTGGGCGGCTCTTGCCGGGTCTGCTTCCAGTTCGTCAGCGGTTGAGACGATGGTGAAACCGGCAGCGGCAGCGAGCTCTGCGAGCTCTTCCGCGTTGGGCTTGAGGAGATCGGGTTTTCCTGCAGCATCGCCTTTCAAAGCTGCCGCAAGCGGAGCCCCGGAAGAGTCGATGGCGATGCCGGGGATGGCCGACCCATCAGTGTTCGACCGGAGGCGACGAGCGATTGTGGCGTAGAAATCCGCAGGCACTCCTGGTGGGAGCGAACCGGCGAGAACCACCCAGCTGGCGCCACGGGAGCGCTCCAGCAACAGCCCGATCAGGGCTTCCTGCTGTTCGTCGCTCAGCTCCGGGCCGGGTTCGTTGATCTTGGTCGTGACGCCATCCGGTTCGGTGAGGGTGACGTTGCTGCGTAGCGCCTGACCGATGGGTAGGGCAGCGAACGGCACACCGGCGTCGTGCAGTCCGGAAAGTACCGGATCCGAGTCAGCGCCCGGAAGGACGGCTAGTGTTTCCAGGCCCGAGGCCACCAGGGCGCGGGAAACGTTGACGCCTTTTCCGCCCGACTCCTGGTGGACGGCGACAGCGCGCTGTACCCCGCCGCGGGCGAGAGGTGCCGTAAGTTCGACTGTGCGGTCCAGGCTTGGATTGGCCGTCAGTGTGACGATCATGCGATCACCACGTCAACGCCGGCGTCGGCCAAGGCTGCGCTGAGTTCAGCGGAGGGTTCACTGTCTGTAATCAAAGTGTCAACATCCTTCAGGGTGGCGAACTGGACCAATGTCTCGGCGTCCAGCTTGGAAGAATCGGCCAATGCCACAACGCGGCGGGCTGACTTGACGAAGGCGGCTTTTACCGCGGCTTCTTCAGGATCGGGCGTGCTTAGCCCGAAGGTGGGGTGGATGCCGTTTGCGCCGACGAAGGCGATGTCCGGACGAAGCTTGAAGGCGGCCTCCACCGTGGACTGTCCCACCGCGGCCTGGGTCAGACCGCGGACGCGGCCCCCCAGGATTTGGAGGGCGATGCCGGCTGTGGAGGAGAGTTTGCCCGCGATGGGAATGGCGTGGGTGATGACCACGAGCTCTTCGTTGCCGTTGGCTGCGGGTGTGCGCTGGGCGAGCAGGTCTGCCAGGGTTTCCGTTGTGGAGCCGGCGTCCAGCAGGATGCTCCCCGTGGTGAGTTCCGGAATCAGGGCGAGTGCGGCAGTTGCGATGCGGTGTTTCTCCGATTGGCGCTGGATGGCGCGCTCAAGGATGCTTTCCTCGCGGGTGCTCAAGCGGTCCGAAGGGACGGCCCCACCATGAACGCGGCGCAGGCTCCCCGAAACTTCGAGAGCTGCGAGATCACGGCGGATGGTCTCCGTGGTGATGCTGAAACGGTCGGCGAGGTCGGTGACGCTCACCCGTCCGCGCTCGGCGACGAGTGCGGAGATCAGTTGTTGGCGCTCTTCAGCGAACACTTACCCTCCATTGCGGTAAAGCCATTTGTTAGTGCAGCCGCATCAGTGACTGCTGTCACAACGATGTGGAATTGCTTGACTCTATCTTTGTTTGTGTTGGCAAGTCAATAGAAATCAACATAAACAAAGATTGCATGTGGTGGGATGCTCGGCTCGCGGGTGCCTTCGGGGCGCGCCAAAGGGCATGCCGCACTCCCTGTAGTGCGACATGCCCTTGCATCGGATCCTGACTGGGGGATTTGCCGGGATCCGGTCTATGGGGGTGGAAACCTCCTAAAGAGGCGGTTGTCCAGACGGTTGTCCAGGACCCGGCGGCGCCGGGGGTGACGGCACGGTTGGCCCCGGCGTTGGGTCTGGGACCGGGGGAGGCCCTGGTTCCGGAAGGGGAACGGGCTCCGGTGTGGGTCCCGGTTCCCTGGTGGGATCGGGATGTGAAGGGTCCGGCGGGAAGTCACTCAAGGTCAAACGCCCCGTAGGTGGGTGGCACGCCGATGAAGCTCGCGCGCGACACTCGGGGAGTACCTGTTGATATCCCACCCGGAGGCGGGGTAATCGATCGGAAGATTGTCTGGGTCCGGCGGATCCGGAAGCTTGTGCTTTCTAACCGGCCTGTGATCAGTCCCGGTAACTGGAGACTCGTCCTTCTTTGAATCGGTCTGCATGTTTTCCCTTCCTGTTCCTCTACCTCTGTTAAAACTTGCTTCGTTGCTGATGGCGCGTGATTACTGCATCTAGTCCGGGATTTCCATGCGGAAGCCGCACGGGCAGCGGAGGATGCGGGTATTGATGATGACCTCGTACATGCGTAGTTGGCCCCCAGGCTTCAGGACAAGCGGGGCCTGGATCCGCCGTAGCTCGCAGCTACTGGTCCTCATGGGTTCCCCGCAGTGCAAGTACTGGCCCCCGAACTGCAGTATTCCCTGGGAAACCCCGGGGCGGTTCAGGACGACGGCCACCCTTTGTACCGTGGCGGTCTGGTCATAGGAGTAGTTGCAGGCGTGGCATTCGTAGGCCACATCTACCGTGTTCGGGGTGGGAGGGTAATGCGATTGGATCGAATCCACCACCAAATGTTGGTCGGTATTGCAGCGTGTACACCATAGGGGTTCGTCTGGTTGGTGGGCTTCGTCGGGAACTCTGGACTCGGGCTGGGCCGACATGGGATTTACCTCTGCATTGTTAATGCGGGGTGCCCGTCTGCATGAGCTGTAAAGCCTGTCCGACGATGCGGACTCTAGCTAGATTGTGCACATAGGAGCACCGCAGATGCAAGGTTTTCGGTGCTTGTTCTTCAGGGGGTGACGAGTTGGCTCCGGACGATCGTAAACTGAATCATGGACGAAATGCGCGTTGATTTTGCGGTGCCGGACGATGTCCCAACGGCGCCGGATATTGCCCCATCGCCTGACGACGTTTCGGTGCCTGAACAACTTCAGGACTTGGTGATCGACAGCGATGATGTAGCGGGATTCCTGCACGATCTTGCCGTCTTCTCCGCGGCCTCCGTTTCCGAAACTGTAGGCCTGGACGTCCTGTGCGGCATCACTTTGAGCAGGCGACGCCGCTCTGCCACTGTGGCCGGAAGTACCCATGAAGCGAGGCTGATCGATGAAGTTCAGCAAGCTTACGGTGATGGCCCGTGCCTGGAGGCCATGCGCAGCCATACCACAGTGCATGTACCCGATACTTCCACCGAGGAAAGATGGTCCGAGTACTGCACCGTCATCGCGGAACGCGGGCACCTTTCAGCCCTTTGCGTCCCGCTGGAGTTGGATGAGGGGGCAACTGCAGCCCTGAACTTCTTTGCCCCGAAGGCCCATGTCTACGACGAAGAGACAATCCGGAATTGTGAGCTGTACGCCAGCCAGGCCGAGCGTTCGCTGAGGCTGGCCGTGAGGATTGGCGTTAAGCAGCAGCATGCTGACGACCTCCAGACGGCAATGCAGTCGAGGACAGTGATTGACTTGGCCTGCGGCATCATTATGGGCCAAAACCGCTGTAGCCAGGATGAGGCCTTCAAGATCCTTACCAAGGCTTCCAATGGCCGCAACCAAAAACTTAGGGATGTGGCTGAGCAGCTCATCAAGGCTGTGGCGGAGCAAGCTCCGGTGGCCCACTTTGAGCCGTAGGAGGCTGCGGCGGACCTTGCACACTTGTGACGCCCGCCACTAATGAACTACATTCATAGGTGGGTTAAGCAGATAGCCCTTGGAGACTCATGACCTGAAGCCATCCAAGATGGTACAAGAACTGCACCTCAAGCTGTGGCCACAATCGGCCGGCTCGCCGCGTGCATCCATGCAGGCCTCCTCGAGGAGCAATCAGCTTCTCCCGACGCGATTCAATATGTTGTCGGAACCCACCTCGCGGTGGATACGTGCATAAAGGAGAATGGCAATGACGCTTGGATCCCCTATTCCCGCCCCTAAACCCATGGTTGGGGCGAAACCCGCAACTTTTGACACCGCCACACGGCCTTGGTGCACAGTTTGCGATACTGACTCGTACATTTTCGTTGAGACCGTTGTAGAAGCAGAGCCGAACCAGTCCGAAATCGTTGAAGTCAGCTACACCTGCAGTGAGTGCGATACGTTTTACGCCCACCCCGTGCCCCTTGCTGAACTAGTACCGGAGATCCAAACCGAATTCCTGTCTACGTCCGCAGCCGGACTGTGGTTCAGCTGCACGCACTGTGGCGAGCCCATGACGTTGGGACGCCCCTCGGAGAGCATCATCGAGCCACCCCGGAGCACCGACGACTTGGGCGGCCCGAGCCTGTTCGAGGTCTACCTGCAAACGCAGGTGCTTCATTGCCGCTGCGGTTTCCAGATGGAGGTTCCGCGCCACGTGGGGTAACCACGGCCTCTAATTTCATTACTGCGGGGGAGGGTAGCTATGCGCACGTTTGGCGTCGAAGAAGAGTTGCTGATCGCAGATCCTGTTGACGGGATGCCGCTTCCGCTTGCGGCCGGCATTCTGGACCTGGCTGCCCAACCCCACATGAACACGGCAAGTTATCCGGAAGCCGGGGATTCCCTCAAGTCCGAGTTCAAACAGGAACAGATTGAGGTGAATTCCCGGCCTTGCCGGACGGCAGCGGAGCTTCGCGACGAGATCCGCCTTGGACGGGCATTGGCCGACTCGGCTGCGCGGACCTTGGGAGCCAGGGTGGCAGCCTTGGCCACGCCCCCGGAATTCCACGCGACGCCCACCCTGGGCAATCAACGCTATGCAACCATGGGAACCGAGTTTGGCCTTATCTCGCGCGAGCAGCTCACGTGCGGATTCCACGTGCACGTGGCCATCGAATCGCCGGATGAAGGCGCGGGCGTCCTGGACAGGATGCGCCAATGGCTGCCTGTGCTCCTTGCCTTGAGTGCCAATTCTCCATTTTGGATGGGCTCCGACACAGGCTTTGCCAGTTACCGGACCCAAATTTGGAACAGGTGGCCCACGGCCGGGCCTATGGATGTCTTCGGCTCGGCGGAGGGCTATCGTGAGGTGCTGGGGCATCTTCTAGGCACTGGCGTCCCCTTGGACGAGGGCATGATTTACTTCGATGCCCGCCTTTCCAGAGGCCATCCCACCGTTGAACTCCGCATCGCCGACGTCTGCCTGTACGCCGAAGACGCACTCACCATCGCCGTGATTGCCCGGGCTTTGGTGGAGACTGCGGCGACACAATGGCGGCAGGGGGAGCCGCCGTCAGACGCTTTGACGAGCCTGTTGCGCATGGCCAACTGGCGGTCCAGCCGCTTTGGCATCAACGATCAACTGATTCACCCAATGGACCACCGGCCATATCCTGCTGCGGATGTGGCGGGGGCCTTGTTGAGGCACGTTCGCGGGGCGCTGACTCAGTCCGGGGACCTGGCACTCGCACGGTCCGGCGTGGCGAAGATCCTGCGTCGTGGCACGGGTGAACGTCTCCAACGTCAGGCTTACAGCCGGCGGCTTAGGCTCTCCGATGTCGTTTCTGCTGCCATCGCCTCGACCCATGAGTACGGCGAACGCTCAAGCGCTGGCCTGTTGAGCCACTAATTGGTGGCTGAGGTACTCACATTCCGTGGAAAGCACGACGGCGGCAGGCCGGTAAGTGCGCCAGTCACCTGCCGTCGTCGTACTGATACTTGGGTGTTAGCCCTGATTGATGCGGATCATGTTCCCGGACGGATCGCGGAAGGCGCAGTCGCGGGGACCCCACGGCTGAACAATCGGCTCCTGGAGCACTTCGGCGCCCGACGCGCGCAGCTTTTCAAACGTGGCGTCGAGATCGTCCGTGTTGAAGACGAGCATGGGCATGACGCCCTTGGTGAGCAGCTCCTGGATGGCGTCACCGTCAGCCTGCGAGCGGCCGGCGTGCGGAGGGGACAGAACGAGTTCGAGGTCCGGCTGGGCATCGCTGCCGAGGGTAACCCAGCGCTGGCCGTCCGAGCCGACGTCGTTCCGGACTTCCAAGCCGAGTGCGTCGCGGTAGAAGGCGAGCGACTCATCGACATCGTTGACAGTAACGTGTGCGTACTTCAATGAAATGTTCATGTCTCACACGCTATTGCAGCTGCGAGGCGGGCGCTTCTTCAATCCTGCTCAGGTTCTTAGTGCCGTTTCTTTCAGGGCGCGTTTGCTGCTTCGCGATGCAGGTGGGCATCGCCTTCACCGCATGGTGCTCGCGTGAGCGATATTCGCTGGGCGTCACGCCGACGATCTCAGTGAAGCGTGAACTGAAGGAGCCCAAGGAGGTACAGCCCACCTCCATGCAGGCATCGGTAACGCTGGTTCCGGCCCGCAGCAGGGCCATGGCCCGTTCGATGCGCCGGGTCATGAGGTAGTTGTAAGGCGATTCACCGTATGCGGCCTTGAACTGGCGGGAGAAATGCGCGGGGGACATGAGGGCGCCGGCGGCCATGGTGGGCACATCCAAAGGCCGCGCGTACTCCCGATCGATGAAATCGCGGGCGCGCCGCAGATGGGCCAGGTTGGCCAGTTCCTGCGGTGTCATGGGGCCAGTCTACTAGGCTCGTCCCATGGATTCAGTGGTCTGGTCGAAGCCCGAAAACCAGCGTGGGGGTACGCCGTTGCTGGTGATGATGCATGGCTACGGCACCAGCGAGCAGCGCATGGTGGATCTGTTTCCAGCACTTCCCGCGGAATTCACCTGCGCGGCCCTGCGCGGCCCGAAGGAAATCGGCGACCACTACGGTTGGTTCCTCCTGGACTACTTCCTCACAAACGACTTCGCCGATGTCATCACTTCCACCAACTCCGTTTTCAACTGGATCAACACCGTGAAAGAGAACCACAGCAGCGTCAGCCTGCTCGGCTACTCGCAGGGAATGGCCATGGCCAGCACGCTGCTGCGGCTGAGGCCCCACGCTTTCAAGGCAACGGTGGGCTTGTCTGGTTTCGTCCTGGACAACGACCTCTTGGCACTGAGTGAATCCTTTGATTCACCTCCGCCGTTCTTTTGGGGCCGTGACAAGGCAGACCCCGTGATCAACGAAGACGCCATCGCCCACACCGAAGAGTGGTTGCACGCGAATGTAGCCCTGACGGCGCGTACCTACCCGGGGATGGGGCACAGGATTGAGCCTGCGGAGTTGGTGGATGTCAGTGCGTTCCTTCGGTACTACGTGCTAAACGGGCTGTAGGGCCCTGAAGCAGGCCTCTGGATTAGACGGCATCGGCCCGCCAGAATCAACCTTTCCGTGAGATTCGCGTCACAAATTCGCATTCGGCCACACACTATTGAATGACAAAATTGTAAGCGCTTACACTTTTGGCTTGCGGCTCGCCCCAACAGGACTTTCCCTTGCGTGCCGCGCCGTTCTCATAACGTGTCTTCGAGTATGGAAAGGGTTGAGGCCGTGTTGCATGGTTAGGACTCACAGGGTGACAATCCAGGACGTTGCAGTCCTCTCCGGATTGTCCATTTGTACGGTGTCCAGGGCTCTGAGGAATCTCCCCAACGTTTCCGAAAAGGCCCAACGGCAAGTGGCGGAAGCCGCAAACAAGCTCGGCTACAAAGCCTCGGCAGCAGCGTCAAGACTGGCCGGTGGCAGCACGGGTTCCGTGGCCATCATCGCCCCCACCGCCACAGCGTGGTTCTTTGCGCAGGCCGTGGAAGCGGCAGAGGAGGTCTTCGGCGACAGCGGCTACGACACCGTCCTGATCAGCCTTCGCAACAAGGCCAGCGTCCGTAAGCAAGTCTTCGGCGACCTTGAGCGGCTGGCGCAAAGGGTGGACGGGTTGCTGCTGCTCAACGTTGACCTCGACCCGCAGGAAGTGGAAGCTTTGGAGGCTTCCGGGCTGGCAGTTGCCAGCGTGGGCATGCGGAATGTTCCGTGGGACAATGTTGGTATCGATGACGAGCACGCAGCTTGGCAGGCCACCCAACACCTGCTGGGACTGGGCCATTGGGACTTGGCCGTTCTCTCGAGCAATGAACACTCCGTTGTGACTGAGACCCCGCGGTTCCGCGGCTTCAGGCGTGCACTGGATGAACACCACCTCACCGTCCACCCGGACCTTGTGGTGGCTGCTGGGCCAAGCATCGACGACGGCCGCCGGGCAATGACCGAACTCATCACCCGCGGCGCACGGCCCACGGCGGTGTTCGCCCATTGCGACGAAGCAGCGTTCGGAGCGCTGATGGCGTTGCGTGAGCATGGCCTCTCCGTCCCCAAAAATGTGTCCGTGATCGGAATCGATGACCATCCCATGAGCTGGTTTCTTGGGCTCAGCACCGTGGCACAACCCGTTGCCGACCAAGGTGCCTTCGCCGCGAACCTGCTGTGTGAACGACTCCTGAATACAGATCCCCCCAACCAACCCTCCAATCACTTGCTCGATACCAAGCTCATCGAACGCAAAACCACGCGCCACAAGCGCTGAACGGAACTATGCACATGACTGATCTTCGTAATGCCTGGACTGGCGCTTCGGCGCTCTTGTTCGACCTCGACGGCGTGCTGACGCCCACTGCCGTGGTGCACGAGCAAGCATGGCAGGAACTCTTCGATGGCTACCTTGCCGAGGCAGGCCACCCGCAGGGATACCAGGAAAGCGACTACTTCGATCACATCGACGGCAAGCCACGCTTCGACGGCGTCCGGGACTTCCTGACCTCGCGCGGCATCACGCTGCCGGAAGGGCCGCTGGATGACGCCACCACGAATGAAACCGTGCAGGGCCTGGGAAACCGCAAGAACGCAATCTTCAACGAGATCGTGGACACGCGCGGCGTCGAGCCTTTCCCAGGCTCGGTAAAGTTCATCAACGCCGCGCTCGAGCTGGGACTCAAGGTCGCCGTCGTGTCCTCGTCACGGAACGCCCCCGCCGTACTGAAGGCAGCCGGACTTGACCACCACTTCACGGTGGTCGTCGATGGTCAGGTAGCCGCCGCCGTCGGGCTTCCGGGCAAGCCGGATCCGGCCACGTTCACCTACGCAGCTTCCCTGCTGGACGTCCCCACACAGGAATGCATCGTGGTGGAAGACGCCGTTTCCGGCGTGCAGGCCGGCAGTGCCGGCAACTTCCAAGCCGTCATCGGCGTGGACCGCGGCGCCGGCCGCCAAACACTGCTCGACGCCGGCGCCACCCTTGTGGTCGATGACCTCAACGATCTTCTCTGACCCTACTTTTCGAAGGACCTCTTTAGCCCATGGCACTCATCAGCTCTGATCGGCTGCGCTTTCCCTGCGAGCCTTGGAAGCTCGTGGAAAGTATCCACGTCCCCGGGGACGAGGGAACCCTGGAAACGCTGTTCGCCCTTGGCAACGGCCACCTTGGCGTCCGTGGGGCCCATTCCACGCGGGGCGACGGCGAGCTTCCCGGAACGTTCATCAACGGCTTCCACGAGATCTGGGACATCAAGCACGCCGAGAACGCATACGGTTTTGCGCGTACCGGCCAGCGGATTGTGTACGTCCCGGACGCCAATAATTTCACGGTATCAATCGATGGTGAGCCCCTGAGTCTGGCCGAATCCACGGTGCTGGACTACCACCGAAGTGTGGACTTCTCCACAGGCGTCTATGAGGAAACCACCACGTGGGCTTGCCGCTCCGGCGCTACCGTCACCACGGTGGAGCGCCGCGCCGTCGGGTTCGACTCGCGCGGATGTCTTGGCCTGGAACTGTCCGTGAGCGCTGACCGCGACGTGTCCGCGGACATCGTTTCCGGCGTCGTAAACCGCCAGGACCAGCCTGTGGAGGACCACTCGGTCCATGACCCCAGGAGATCCGGCCGGCACGCCGGCCGTGTTCTGTTGCCGCTGCACCTCCAGGGCGCCGATGGCTCATTGCGCCTGGCGTGGGAGACCTCGGAATCCCGCCAGCGCATCGCCATGGCCGTGGATCACTGGATCTCCGCGGAAGGCCAGCCCTTCGAGACTGCCGTGGCAGAGGACGAATCATCCGTTCGCTACGTCCTGGCCATCAACAGCGGCGAAGCGTTCCGTCTGGAGAAAACCGTCAGCTACGTTGTGGCAGGGCGCACACTGGCGGACGACGACGACGGCGGCGAGAGCCTGGCGGCGGACGCCGAGGCCAACCTGGTGCCGTTCTCCGAAATCCTCGCGCAGAGCCAGGCCCACTACAGCCAGTACTGGACCACCGCGGATGTGGCCATCGGCGGCCAGCCCGAACTCCAGCAAGCCGTGCGGTGGGCCCTCTTCCAGCTTGCGCAGGCAACAGCCCGCGCCGGGGTCGCCGGCATTCCTGCGAAGGGCGTCAGTGGCTCCGGGTATGAAGGCCACTACTTCTGGGACCAAGAGGTCTACCTGCTTCCTTACCTGACGTACACCAATCCTGACGGTGCCCGGAAGGTGCTCGAATCACGGCACGCCATGCTTCCGGACGCGCGTGTCCGCGCCAAGGAACTCAGCGTGGACGGAGCTCTGTTCCCATGGCGCACCATCAACGGGCTGGAAGCGAGTGCCTACTACGCGGCCGGAACAGCCCAATTCCACATCGCAGCGGCCATCGCTTTTGCCGCCAACCGGTACGAGTGGGCCAGCGGCGACGCCAGCTTCCGCGCCGACATCGGTGCCGACCTGCTGATTGAGACAGCACGCATGTGGGTCTCCCTGGGCTTCTTCGGAAAGGATGGCCTCTTCCACATTCACGGCGTCACCGGGCCGGATGAATACACCGCCGTGGTCAACGACAACCTCTACACCAACGTTATGGCGCGGTTTAACCTCCGTGCCGCGGCTGCCTTGGAACACGAAGGCATCGCTGACACGGAACGTTTGGTGTGGCGCCAAGCTGCCGAGCGCATGTCCCTGCCCTACGATCCCCACCTGGAGGTCTTCAGCCAGGACAACGACTTCATGACCTTGGAGCCGTGGGATTGGAATACGCCCAAGTCCAAGTACCCCCTCCTGCTGAACTTCCACCCCTTGGTGATCTACCGGCACCAGGTCCTTAAGCAGGCCGATACAGTGTTGGCCATGTTCCTCCAGTGGCAGGACTTCTCAGCCGAGGAAAAGCAGCGCGCCTTCGACTTCTATGACCCCATCACCACCGGCGACTCCACCCTCTCCGCCTGCGTGCAGGGCATCATGGCTGCCGAAGTTGGGTATGGCGACGTCGCGCTGAAGCACTTCACCGAAGCGTTGTTCATTGACCTGGACAACTCACACGGCAACACAATCGACGGCGTCCACATCGCCTCCACCGGCGGAATTTGGAGCTCCTTGGTCTGCGGTTTCGCCGGAATGCGTGATCAGGGCGAGGTACTGCGCTTCGATCCGCGGCTGCCCGTGGAGTGGGAAGGCCTCTCCTTCAGGCTCAAGGTCCGTGGCCGTTTGCTGTCTGTGGAACTCGTTCAGGGATCCATCGCGCTCGCGCTCGTTACCGGTTCCGGTTACAGCGATGAGCCGCTGCTGATTCGGGTTCGGGATCACGACGTCACCGTCAGCGCGGACACCATCACGGTGCCGCTGGACACGGTACCCGTCCCGCCGCCGTCGATCTTTCCCAGCGTCTTCCCGACCGCAGGACTGCCGATCGTTCGGGCATAGACCGGCACGGCTCTTTGGGCTGGTCGCAGCATTAGCGGTTGTTCCCCGCCATGGGAACAACCGCTAATGCGCCTCAGTTGGGGAAGGAAAACGAAGACGTGTGGTCCTCAACGAGGCCACTCGCTGCGATTTCCCTCAGCGTGTAAATAGCCTTGGCTGCTGCGCCTTTGTCCCTATAAGTGACGGTGAGCGCGAGTTCGATCCCGTCATCATCGACGAGGCGTACCCTGCAGTCACCGTCAGTGGCGTCAACGACTTCGAAATGCCCCGCCATTAAGCGGCACCCCGCTGCATTGCTTCGGCCGCGTGCGAATTGTCCGATGAACGACGCCGATCCAACTCGGTGTTGATGAGCTCCAGAAGCGCTTGGGCCGGCTCGGACAAATGATGGGTATCAGCCGAGCCCAGCTGATCGCAGTGGATGAGGACGTGGCGGATGCGTTCAAGCTCGCGCGATGGAACCAAAGGCCACCGGTGAAACAGTTGCCGTACGGCTATCGCCCCGAGGAGGGCGTCGGGTTTATTGGGTGCGACATGGTGTCCTGCTGCTCTTCTTCGAGCGACAGCAGCCGCGGAAGACGCGACTCCATGTGCGAGGAGGATCTCGGATTTAAGGGAATTGGGGGCCATGCGGACCTCCCGAAATAGAACGAGGGAAGCCGGCTGCGTGACTTTCAATCCAGCTTACAGAATGTGAGTTATGTCATGTCAATCATTACGTGATCTGCAACGGTCACATGATGTCGGCCTAGTCCTCGAACGGGGGTAATCTTCCTCGTATCGGGATCCGAGGGGTGGGGCTTTGGACTGGTATTTGTGTCCGGTGGGGGTGTTGATTTCCAGTTGATGCCGCCCACCGGGCATTGTTTTGGCGGTCCAGCCGGGGTTTTCTTTGGTGTGGTTGCAGGCTTCGCAGAGTCCAGCGCCGTTGCTCAGGTTGGTGGCGCCGCCATTGTGCCAGGGGACGATGTGGTCGATGTGGCGGATGGGCGCGTCACAGTAGGGTGTGCGGCAAGTGTCGTCGCGGGTTTGGATGAAGCGGCGCATCCCGGGTGGAAAGAGCCTGGCTTTGGAGTCCATGGCCAGCAGTTCACCGCTGGCAGGTGAGGTGTAGAGCCGGCGGAGCAAGACTTTGAAACCCTTACTTTCCTTGGACTCCGGGCTCCCAGCGGCCTGCCCTCCGGTGACGAGGTTTCTTGCCCATCCGGCGGGGACGATTCCGTAGCCTTGGAGCCGTGCTGGTTCGCTGTCGCTTTGGAAGAGGGCGCGGTCGGTCATGACGAGCTGCACATTGA
The DNA here is from genome assembly GCF_019038615.1 of Paenarthrobacter aromaticivorans. NCBI lineage: Bacteria > Bacillati > Actinomycetota > Actinomycetes > Micrococcales > Micrococcaceae > Paenarthrobacter > Paenarthrobacter aromaticivorans. The sequence goes on along the minus strand of NZ_JAHOPC010000001.1, from coordinate 596,772 downwards.
TGCCGCTGATGCCGCTTGGGGTGCCGGTGAGGCGTTCGACGAGGGTGTCGGCCATGACCTGTGCCCGGGTCCGGGTGTCCCCGCCGGAGCGGGCGGAGCCGGCATGGCGGCTGAGCGCGGCGTAGGCGGCGACGCCTTGGGCGGCGGGGAGCAGCGCGGTAAGGATGGTCATGGTGTCCGGGGCGGGCCGGAGGCTGACGTGCCGTTCGGATGCGGCGTCCTCTGCGCGTTGGGTGACGGAGCGTGGGTCACGCCGGTAGGCTGCGGCCCGTGCGACGGCGATGATGGTTTTGTCCCCGGCGCCGTCGAACGTCCCGGTATCCGGGGCGAGTTCTTCGTCAACGGCTGCCCGGTCTTCGACGGAGAGGCAGGCTGTTTCCTTCACCAGCAGGGTGGCCCGCCATTCGTTCAGTTGCCCGGTTTCCAGGGCGGTCATGGTGCGGGGCATTTCCGAGACCAAGGCCTTGGCCAGTCCGAGGAGCCGGGAGCCCTTGTTGGGCGATTCACGCCGTGCAAGGGCGATCTGCGCACCCACACCCTGACCCTGCTCAGCGGAGGGGACGCCAGTGGCGGCTTGTTCGCGGCGTTGGGCAAGGTCGAACGCGACCGACGTTCGCGCCTGCAAAGCCGCGATCGCTGACTTCACGTCTTCCAGGCCACGTATCTGGTCGATCAGCTCATTGCTAGCTACGCCGACCTGGAAGGAGCCCAGCGTCGCAAGCAAATCCGCGACATCAGAGCCCCGAGAGCCAGTAGCCACAGGTACAGAACCAGGCACAGCGGAAGCCGCCTTAGCTGCTTGGCCCTCTCGGTCTGGCTCCATACCCATACTCTTCCAGCAGCCATCTGCGTTAGGGACGGGCCAAAGCGCCTATGTGGAAAACCATCCAAATCATCCCTCCCTGTGTTCACCCAGCACCGTGAATTAGGATCAGATGCTAGGGAAGCAAGCTTCACGCTTATCGAAGGATCATGGGATGGACGCAATCGGCCACGCTAAGGGCTATTGGTACGGCAAGGACCCCGGACAGAAAGCCCTTGCTGTTGACGTCCTCAATGCCCTCCGGGATTATCGTGTCTCGGAACAGGCCATGCGTCGACGCACCCGGTCGGCCATGGGCATGGGTGAAAAGGACCTCTTGGCCTTGCGGTACCTTTTCGAAGCTGAAGCTGCGGGCAAGGTGATGAAACCCAAGGACCTGGGCGACCGCTTGGGCATAACGTCAGCGTCAATGACCACGCTGATCGATCGTTTGGTGGAGTCCGGACGCATCCGGCGAGAAGCGCATCCTTCGGATCGTCGGGCCTTGATCCTGCGGCCTACTGCAGGTTCGGACCAGGAAGTCCGGCACACGCTGGGTGGCATGCATCGCCGGATTCTGGACGTTGCAAGCGCGCTGAGTCCGGAAGAAGCGCGGGTGGTCATGGACTTTCTTGAGCACATGCGCGAGGCCGTGGACGCGATCGACGACGACCCAACCGATGAACAACCACAGGACCCGGGATCTACCGCTTCATGACGTCAGGTTCCATTGCAGGATCAGTATCAGCGTGAGCAGGAATCCCGATCCGTAGTTGAGCCAGATGAAACGGCGCCACGCAGTGTTGGTGCGTGCCGCCGTCGTATCCGTGACGTTCCACCAGGGAGCGCAATTGGCGATATACGGGACGGCGATGGCTGCTGCGAGCGGCCCGGGCCACGGCGTGGCCAGCATGGCGAGACCCGCAACAAGCCAGAGCACGACGGCGAGCCGCACCGTTCGCCGGGCACCGAAGACTGTCGCTATGGAAGCGATATTTGCCTGCCGGTCCGGTTCGATGTCCTGGACGGCTCCAAAGGCGTGCGCCGCCATGCCCCACAAGAAGAATGCGGCGAGCAGGATCAGCAGTCCCGGCGTCATCTCGGCGCCCGCCAACGTCAAAGCTACGACGGCGGGACTTACGAAGTGCGTACTGGACGTCAGCGAGTCCAGGACAGGACGTTCCTTGAAACGCAGTCCCGCCACGGAATAGGCGACCACGGCGAAGGCGCTCACGGCGATGCTCAGCCATGCAGCAGGGCCACCCGCAAGCGCCAGCACAACAAGGAATGGCACATTGGTGATGGCGGCGAGCCACAGCATTGGCCGGTGCAGCCTCGGTTGAAGCAGGGCGCCTTCAATGCCGCCTTTTCGCGGGTTCTGCAGGTCCGAGGCGTAGTCGAACACATCGTTGATGCCGTACATCGCCAGGTTGTAGGGGATGAGGAAATACAGCGTGCCGACCACCAGCACCCAGTCGACCTCTCGAGTAGTCAGAAACATCGCCGCAGCGAACGGATATGCCGTGTTGATCCAACTAATGGGGCGTGACGCCAGTAGGGCTTGGGGGATGAGGCCTTTGAGGTTCCTGCGCTGTATTGGCTGCCGCCCCCGCGTCAACCATACCCAGAGCCCGGGAAGAACCAGCACGCCCGCCAGGGGGTAGGCGAAGTCCTCCACGGGTGCGAGCCCGATCTTCAGGCCCAGAATATGTGAGGCGTCGTAGCGGAAGAGTTCCATCCCGATCATCATGGAGTCGAAAGCCGCTGTCAGCACCGCCAGAGCCCCGAAGGCAAGGCCGGCCGCCTTCCAGTGCTGCCTGGCTTCGCTGGAACTGGCGCCCTTCCGGACGCAAGCCACGCCCACCACGGCCGCTAGCGCAACGAACACGAGTGAGAGCCACAAGTACGTCATACGCTCTTCTTCTCAAGTCGCTGATCGTCGGGTGGCCGACCCTCCAGTCGCCGATCCTCCAGTCGCCGATCCTCAAGTCGCCGGGCGCTCTCACGCGGCAGCCTGGAACTGCGGCCAAGAATCCGCCGCGCTCCTGTGTAAAGCACCATCGTGCACAGCACCAGGAAGAGCAGGAAGACAGGCTCTTCAAGGGGCAATTGCGGTCCGAGCATCACCCCGGTTGCGATTGCACCCTCTCCACGCAGGAAGATTCCCAGACCGATACCGGCCAGGTCCCAGCCCATTAGGAACAGAATCCCGACGCCGGTCACGATCGCCGCCGCTCTGGCGTCGCGCCAGAAGAACAACCGGAATCGGTGATCCAGCATCAGCATGCACACAGTGCCGGTCAGCAGCGCGGCCAGATAGACGATGCCCATCAGCGCATCCTGCTGGCGGTACGTTTCAGGTGGCTGGGGTCGATAACGGTGGGCCCGGCGCTGTGGTCGCCGCGAATCCTTTTCAGCACCAGTTCCGCACTGATGAGGCACATGGGCACGCCTACGCCTGGTGCGGTGGTGGCACCGGCATAGAACAGCCCCGTCACGCGCTTGGAAGCATTCTGGGCACGGAACATCGCGCTCTGTCCCAGGGTGTGCGCCGGGCCGAGCATGCCCCCGCGCCAGGAGTTGTAGTCGCGGGAGAAATCACCGGGTCCAATGGTCTGCCGGACCACGATGCGTTCACGGAGATCAGGAATGTTGGCCCATCCCGCGATCTGGTCGATGGCGGCGTCGGCAGTCCTCTCGATGAGGGAGTCGCCTGCACCGTCCGGCCCGCCTGATCCGATTCCCGGGTCCGCGGGTATGGGAATCAGCACAAAGAGGTTCTCGTGCTCGCGTGGGGCAACGCCTGGGTCTGTGGTACTGGGTTTGCAAACATAGATGGAAGCGGGGTCCGGGATACTGGGCTGATTGCCGAAGATCGACTCGAAGTTTGCCTGCCAGTCCTTGATGAAGAACAACGAATGGTGCGGGAGTTCAGGCAACCGCCCCTTCACGCCGAGCATCACCAGTACAGCACCGGGACCGCTGGTTCGGCGCCGCCACCATGTGGCCGGATAACTCTGGTCCTCAGCGGCCAACAGGGCGGTTTCTGTATGGTGCAAATCCGCACCGGAAACCACGATGTCCGCAACGCTGAAATGCTCGCTGCCCTGCTTCTCCCGCCACCGGACGCCGGTCACCTCGCGTTTGGCGGTTCCAGGCAATCGACGACGGCGGTCCAAACCGCCCAGATGCCCCTTGCCTCCAGCCCGGGCTGCTTCGCGGGTGGTGATCTGGACGACCTCGGCCCCGGTTTGGATGCGTACACCGGCTTCACGTGCCAACGCTTCGAGGCGCTCCACGAGGTGTGTGAAGCCACCCATGGGGTACTGGACGCCATCGCCAAGATCCAATGCGCTCATCAAGTGGTACATGGCTGGCGCCTCAGCCGGACTGGTGCCCAGGAAGACGGCCGGGTAGCCCAGGACCTGACGCAGCACAGGGTGGTGAAAACGCTGGGAAACAAACTTCTCCAGCGGAGTGAGCAGGAGGCGGGCCAGCTCCGGCAAACCGCGCAGGATCTCGGGCTGCAGTAGCGATTGCAGCTGGGTGAAGGGGTTGTAGAGGAAGAAGCGTTCAGCCATGTCCGAGGTTTGCTTTGCCGAAGCCAGGTAGGCTGCAAGGCGCTGTGCGCTCCCAGGTTCAACCCGCTCGAACGTCCGCATGACTTGGTCTCTGCCCAGCGGGACTGTGAGGGGATCCGGCCGCCCGCCGTCGTGGTTTGGTTCACTGAAAACGCGGTAGGCGGGATTGAGTGTGCGGAGATCGAGCTGTTCCGCGGTGCTGGTTCCCAACAGTTCAAAAAAGTGGTCAAAGACGCCAGGCATCAAGTACCACGACGGTCCCGTGTCGAAGCGAAAACCGTTCCGCTCCAACGTTCCGGCCCGGCCTCCCACGTGCTCGAGCCGCTCCAGAAGTTGCACCTCATGCCCTTCCTTCGCCAGGAGGGCGGCGGTGGCAAGCCCAGCGATGCCACCACCAATCACGACTGTCCGGGTGATTCGCGGCCGCATCATCAGCGGTGCTCCAGCCAGGTTGCTGCGACTGCCCGGGCGGCGAGTCCTGCCTTGAAAGCGTCAGGGACGCGCACACGGGAACGGTAGAGCTGGTCAATGTTGGTTTTTTCTATGCGGCGCGTCAGGGCGGCGAACAACGCCAGCGCACTTCTGACTGCGGCCCGGGCGTCGCGCGGAAGGAGGGGAATGACCGAGTTGGCATCGTCCAACTGGGCACGGATCGTCTTCACCCATTCCAAACGATCCCGGTCCTCGAGGTGGTCTGCCATACCCAGATAGTTGCGGCCCAGCCGGGCCGTGTCATCGGAGAGGTCGCGCAGGAAGTTGATGTTTTGGAAAGCAGCGCCCAACCTGCTGGCGCCATACCGCAAAGCCGAGGCATCGCCGTCGTCGACGTTCTCCCCGCGCATGAAGACGCGAAGGCACATCAGTCCAACTACCTCGGCCGAACCGTACACGTACCCTTGATGAGCCTCGGCATCAAAGCGGAGAGGAACGGCGCGCGTTCCCGTGCGCTCGCCGAGGTCCGTGCGCATTGAGGCGAAAAAGGGGTCGATCAGGGACTCATCTATCCCCGCCACACGTGCCGTCTGGGCGAAGGCGTGGATGATGAGATCGCTGCTGTAGCCGATCCGGAGCGCGCGATGGGTTTCGTCGATGAAGTGGTCCAAGGCGTCGTTTTGCTGTTGGTGACTCAGGCCGGCTTCGGCAGTGACGCCGTCAACGAGTTCATCGGCCACGCGCACCAAAGCGTAAATGTTGCGTACGTGCTGGCGGTGGCGGGGTCCGAGGATCCGGGTTGCGAGCCCGAAGGAGGTGGAATAGGCGGCAATGACCTGGTTTGCGGCGCGTTCGGCCGTCCGCGTGAAATGCGTAAAGGACGTATCGATATCGATGCTCATGATTGGCGTCCTTTCAGTTGCGCGGCGAGATCGATCAGGACGTTGCGTGCGGTTTCCGGAATGTTTGCTGCGTGACTCCGTAGGATTTCGTGGAAGTCTGCCAGTTGCTCCCGGATCAAGCCTTGGACGAAGGCCTCGGCCCCGCAGTCGCTAAGCTGTCGGCGTACGTGCTCCGCCTGCAGGCCGCTGAGTTCGGACCTACCGAACCAGGGCTCAATCGCTGGCCACGCGCTGGTCATCCGCGCATACGCGATGATGGCCGTTTGTTTGCCTTCACGCAGATCGGAAAAGGGATCCTTGCCGTGCTGGCGGGGATCCCCGAACGTTGACAAGAAGTCGTCCTGGAGTTGGAAGGCCAGCCCAAGATGTCGGCCCGCCGTGGCGAGGACCGATTCCGTGGAAGGTTCAGCACCGGCCAGGGCGGCGGCCGCGCGAAGCGGAAGTTCGAAGGTATAGGTGGCGGTCTTGTATCCGCACATCATGAGGATTGTCTCAAGTTCGGGGGCGATGACGCCGTCGCCCAGCCCCACGTCGAGTTGCTCTCCGGCCACTGTCTCGATAATCGTGTGTTCCAGGAGATCGAGGAGCCGGAGACGCAGCGGGTGGGGTAGGTCCGCCCTTGCGAACGCCTGATGGGTGGCGGCCAACAACATATCGCCCATCAGGATCCCGCCCGTGCGGGCCCAATGCAGAATTGCCTGTTGCCCGGGCTGGCTACCGGCGCGGGGGAGTCCGGCTTCCGTCAGGAGGGACCCGATCAGGTTTGGCCTGCCGCGGCGGACAAGGTCGCCGTCGATCACGTCATCATGCAGGAGGAAGGCGTAGTGAAGGAGCTCGACGGCGGCCGCGATGCTGATGGCGGTCTGCCGGTTTGAATGATGACGGTCCGTGCGCATGCCGGGCTCTTGCAGGGCGTCGTACATTTCCATGAGGAGTAGCGGACGAACAAATTTCCCGCCGAGCACGTTCTCACCGGCAAGCGCCCAAAGCCGGGCAAAACCGGGACCGTACGGGGCCGCTGCAAGGGCTCTCCCGGACATGATTCCACCCAATTCGTCCTCGATGGCGGAGCAGAGATCGGACCTACGGCGATCAGTCTTGACGCGCGTGGCACTGGACGTGAGAGTCATGCTCGTGCTCCGAGGCCCAGCGCTTGAGCTTCGACGAGCTGGGGAAATTGCAGTGCCAGCCATGGGCTGAACGCGTCAGGAGTCCTCTCCAGGGCTTCTGCAAGGAGTCCTGGCGACATCCATGCGTAGTCAGACACTTCGAGTGGATTTGGCCTGAGCGATCCCAGCACCCGGGCCACGTAGACAGGGCAAAGCTCATTCTCGACGATTCCCGAAGGGTCGACGGCGCGATAACGGAAGTCAGGGAGGACCAGCTCGACTCGCCGCACGTCCACTCCCAGTTCATAATGCGCGCGACGGAGAACAGCATCCTCGGCGTCCTCGCCGGGAGCCGGATGGCCGCAAAAGCTGTTGGTCCACACACCTGGCCACGTCTTCTTCTCAGGGGAGCGGCGTGTGAGGAGGAGTTCGCCAAGGTCATTGAGCAGGTAGCAGGAAAAGGCAAGATGCAGTGGCGTCTCTTGGGTGTGGACTGCTTCTTTGGGGGTTTCGCCGATGGGCCTACCGGCGTCGTCGAGAAGGACGACCATTTCTGTCGCGTTCATTCTTTGCCTTCCTCTGGCCCATGGAACGTGGAGATCCATTCAGATATTGCTAGACAAGCTAGCTAGAAGGCTACCATGTATCCAGTTACGTGTAACATACTCAGAATGAACAGCCCGGATGAAATCGAAGCCTCCGTTTCCCCTGGCATGTATGACATGGACGTGAACGACCCCCAGCACGAGCTCGTAGACCGTGAGGGCCTATCCCGGGAAGACGTCCAACAGATCAGTCAACTGATGGCCTCGCTTGAAAGGTTGCGTGATTCCGAACAGTGGCTCTCTGAAACATCGCTGAAATTCATGAAACTCAACCACTCGGACATGCGGGCCCTCCACTATCTGATCGTTAGCGCGAATAGCGGAGTCATTGCCACCCCCGGGGCCATTGCTGCGCACCTGGGCATTTCGACGGCGTCCACCACCAAACTTCTCGACCGGCTGGAACGCGCGGGGCACATCGAAAGACAAGCGCACCCCACGGACAGGAGGGCCCTTGCTATCGCGATCACCCCTGAAACCCACGAGACGGCCATGCGGACCGTAGGGCGCCAGCAAGCCAGGCGTTTTCTGGCCGCCGCCCGCCTGACTCCTGAGGAGCGTGAAACGGTGAGGCGCTTCCTGGATGACTTGGCCAGGGAGCTTTCTGCGGGGTAGGGGGCGGATTAGTGCCTTAGGAATTGCCGCTAACAGTCAACGTAATGAGCACTATGTTCAGCCCCACGATCAAGGTGACACTCGTCCAGCCCGCGATCTTCAACGCCGTGCTGTCAGTATGGATGCCCATGACCTCGCGCTTACCAGTGAGCCTGATGAGCGGGATCAGCGCGAAGGGAATACCAAAGCTCAGCAGGACCTGGCTCAGCACCAACGCCAGGGTGGGCTCAACGCCGGCACCCAGAACGATCAATGCCGGAATGAGGGTGATCACGCGGCGGGTCAGCAGTGGGATGCGCACTTTCAAGAGGCCACCCATGATGGTTGCACCCGCATAGCAGCCTACCGACGTCGACGCGAGGCCGGAGGCGAGCAAGCCAATTGCGAAGACGACGCCGATAGCCGGACCAAGTGCCGACGTCACGGCCGCGTGGGCGCCGGCAATCGTATCCGTTCCCTCGATTCCCCGGAGGCTGGTGGCAGCCAGCAGGAGCATCGAAATGTTCACCACACCGGCGAGCAAAAGAGCGCCCACAACATCAACGCGGGTTGCGCGGATCAGCCGCGTCCGCACAGCCGGGTTTTCAGAAAAGCCGTGGCGGTCCCGCGCCAAGGCCGAGTGCAGGTAAATCGCATGCGGCATCACGGTGGCACCAAGCATGCTGGCTGCCAACAGGACCGTATCCGTGCCCTCAAAGCGTGGCAGCAAGCCGCCCAGTGCACTTCCCGCGTCCGGAGGGTTGACGAACAAGCCGGACACAAACCCGACGGCAATGATTCCCAGCAACACCAGGATCGCGTACTCAAAGGAGCGTTGGCCCCGCTGGGACTGCAACGCCAACAGCATCATCGATGCGACACCCACGATGAGACCACCGGCCAGCAGCGGTAGCCCGAACAAGAGATTGAGCGCAACAGCACCGCCAATCACCTCGGCCATGTCCGTGGCGCCGGCAACGATCTCGGCCTGCACCCAGTAAAGGCGCCGACGCTTGGTGCCAAGCCGCTTGCCGAGAATCTCCGGAAGGCTCAGGCCGGTTGCCAGGCCGAGCTTCGCTGATTGGTACTGCACAAGGACTGCCATGGCGTTGGCTGCAACCAGCACCCACACCAGCAAATATCCGTAGTTGGCTCCGGCCGTCAGGTTTGCGGCCACATTGCCGGGATCGACGTAGGCGATCGCCGCCACGAAAGCAGGGCCAAGCAGGAGCAGCCGCGACCAGACTTTCGCCGGTGCAGGTCGTCTTAGCAGGCTGGGGGCGGTCATCGGTTCATCCTCATCATCGCGGAATTCTCTTTTGAGGATAGCCGAAAGTTAGGCGTACCGAAAACGAGTTTGTAGGCACTCCGTTTTGGTGCGCTCTGCGTCGTTGTTCAACTCGGAGCGCGCCTTGGGAACATGTCCGACTCGATGGAGCCTCAGGCATTGATACTCGGTTTTCCTGAAGCTCATGGGAGTTATCTGGATAAAGGGGACCGCGACTGTCTCCCTTTAACGGAGGCCGACCAGGCTACGACTGGTCGGCCTCTCTTGCGTCGACGGGAATGAGGAAAGGTCGGCCTGTTGGGGGACGACGAACTAATGGGCAAGGCGCGGATCTTCGTCGGACCACCAGACATCCGCAGCAGCAGAAGCACGCAGGTGGCGCCCATTGGATTTTGCCGTGGGCCATACGCCATTGCACGCCTAAGTAATCGGGCATCGTACCGCCGATTTAGGAAGCCGTCCCCGGAACAGGCGGCCGACCGCAGCTGGTGATGCCTCGTGGTAGCTCCGATGCCGCGGCGACGACAAACGACGCCGTCGAACGGTTACCGGGTCCCGCAGTTACGCCGTTTGGGGCGGGTTCCCGTGCCTTAGTTTCCGCTAGTGAGCGTGAATGATTCACCGTCGTTCACGAAATGAACGCCGATTTACACAACGTCGAGCTGGGACGGCACCTTGCCCAAAAAGGGGCGACGTCGTCCTCGGCCATCTGCTGTCTTGCGAAACCGAAGCGAGAACGCCCGGCTAACCGGGCTGAGTGAACGCACGATCAGCGCGTGGGACCCCGTTCCTCCTGTGTCGCAGGAGCATCGCGGCTAAGGAGCAGGGATTTAGAAAACAGCCCTAGGGGCAGTTGGCCACCGTTTGGGGAACCGGGATGATCAGGTGGGCGCCGGTGCCTGGGTTGTTCTGGGGCCTTTGCTCCTGGACTTCCACATGGACAGGCCGTCGCGTGGCGCGGAGGCGAATCAGTGCTACCGCGGAGATGAGGAACCACGCCACGTTGGTGGCCACCGACGGCCAGGCAGCGTGCATTGTGCCGTTGACGATGAAGGCGCAAGAACCAAACAGGTTCACGGTCTGGAAACTGACACCCGGCTTCAACCAACCCATGGAGACAGACATGTAAGAACCGAGCATCGCCACAGCGCCAGCCCAGCCGGTCATTTCCCACAGCAGTTCCATTGGATTCCTTTCAGGACGAAGCGCCCGGCAGGCCAGCCGGTTACAGGTGTTTTCAGGAGTAGGGCTGTCTTGGGTCTGACCTTTACGGGATCGAACAGCAGCTCTGAGATAGATATTGGTGCAGATTCTCATTTAGTTCAATTGCATTCCTCTGAATCCCGTATTTAGGATTTCTTAACATGGAGATGGACCCACGGAGATTGCTGGTTCTTCTTGCCGTTGCACGCACAGGAGGTGTCCTGGCCGCGGCGGACGAGTTGCGGATTACTCCCTCGGCGGTGTCACAACAGCTCAACAAACTGGAGAGCGAGGCGGGCCAGGCTCTGGTCATGCGGACTCCCAAAGGTTCTGTCCTGACGCCCGCTGGATTGGCGGTGGCTGAGGCGGGGGAAGAGATAGAGCGAGCACTCAACGTTGCACGTGCCCGGATGCAAGGCGAAGCCCAAATCGCCGGGGTGGTCCGGGTTGGCGGATTCACCAGTTTCATGCGGACAGTGGTGATTCCACGGCTGCCCGAATGGCGCAGCCAGTACCCCGAGCTGCAGATCCAGATTGTGGAGGACAGCTTCCCGGCTCTGATGCGCCTCTTCCGCCAGCGACAGCTCGATGCCGTGGTGGTTGAACAGGATTCGACAGCTGCTGGGCAGCATCCACTTGCCGCCGGCATGGTTGAGGAGCCCTTGCTGGATGAACCTTGGAAGTTGGTGGTGCCCGCCGGATCACTGCTGGCCGCGGACAACATCGACCTCAGCCGCTTGCACCTTCCCTGGTTGGGGGTGGAACCGACGGCTGCCAACATTGCTGTTCTGGGGCGCCTCCGCCACTCCACCGGAGCCCGCGTGGACACGGTACATCAGTACCAGGACACGCTCACCGCCTTGGCACTCGTGGCCGCCGGCGAGGGGGTTGCGATCGTACCCACTCTGGCCCTCACCGGCGTGCTCCAGGATCATGTGGACGTCCTGGACGTACCTGGCCTGGGGACCAGGCACATTGCCCTCCGGCGGTATGAGCGTCGGAGACCAACGAGCCTGCCCTTGGACACGGTGGCGCGCCTATTCCGGGAATCAGCCGCCGCTTTCGACACACGCGCGGGCTCCTAACCGGGCCACGGAAGTTCCTGCAGGACGGCGCCGGGGACTGCTTGTTCAATGCGGTGTCCGGGGGTTTCTCACGTAACTGGCGGATCTCTCGGCTCACGTTCGGCGGCCTGCGCCGGAGTTCGGTGGCGATAGCGCTCCGTCGGTTCGCCCCGCGTCATGGGTCAACTCGCATGCGCGCCCATTACAAGAAGGGCCTCGTACAAGAGGTCTCAGTACAGGAAGATGGGCAACCAGTCGCGGTTGTGCGCATGGACCAAGGCCAGGAACAGGACGAAATCGAAGAGCAGATGAACTGACACAACGTAGGTAAAGGACTTCGTCAGCTTGAACGTATATCCCTGCAGCAGCGCGAACGGGAAGGTCAGCAGGGGACCCCAGGCTTGGTAGCCGATCTCCCACAGGAAGGATGAGAAGACCACGGCTTGCAGGAGGTTGGCCAACCAGTCGGGGAAGTGTTGGCGCAACAGCGTGAAAGTGGTGCAGATGAAGAACAGTTCGTCCCAAATGCCCACGGAGTTCACTCCGAGGAAAAGGCGCCAGAAGATGCTGGGATCGGAGGCGTCCGGCCAATTGTGGTAGACGCCTGTCCGGATCAGGTAGGCCGGGAGGATGAAGTATCCAAGCGCTACGACGCCCGCCAGGTATAGCTTCGCGGCGAGCGGCCATGGACGGCCAGTATTGACCGGAAATTTGATGATCTTTTCGTCGTACAGGTAGCGGGATACAAGCCACGGAACCAGCACGGCCAAAGCCAAGGCGCCACCCATGAGTGCCATGTGTTCGATGCTGAGATCTGCGTTCAGGGGCACAAGACTGATGGTGACCATTCCGGCTGCTATCAATGCCAGGTGCCGCATCAAGCGGGGGTCGATAAACACAGCCGTGACAATGCTGGCCGTCACGAGTGCGTAGCCGAGAAAATCATTGCCCAGGGCGAAAAGCGGCACCCCGGACAGGGATAGCAGGCCCGCTGGCAAAAGCTTCCAGGTGAGCGCGGTCCGGGATTCCGTGGAAGTCGACATCACACCTCCAGCATCCCAGTGCTGGCTGCCGGACGACACGGTTTTCCCATACTGGCCGAGGCCCATAGCTGGAACGCGGCACTTCTCTGTAAGATTCGTGGCAAGGCCCATGCTTTTCCGGGTCAGGTCATGTCTGGCTTAGCCAGCGGGGGATACTCATAAAGGAATATTCAATGGCTCAAGAAGCGGGCTCTTTTCCACCGGGCGCCGGTGCCGATCACGCATCAGCGGAGGACGTCGACGCGTCCACCTTTGCCCAGGACATGACCATGCGCGAACAGGTGTTGGACATCATCGATGCCATCCTCACTGATTCTGATCCGAAGAGTGAAGAGGCCAGGAACAAACTTCGCCAGCTCATTGAGGCTCGTCCGGACGATCCCGAGGGCGCCTTGCTGGAGCACCTGCTGGAAACCCGGAAGGCGTCGGCCTCAGAGCCGGCGGTTCCGGTTCTGCAGGAAGTTTCCAGTGTCCACCTTGAGTCCTCCGATGCAGCGCGCACGGTGACCGTTCCCGTCAGCCAGGAGGTTCGGGAAGACATCCAGACAATACTTGCGGACAAGCTTTTGTTGACGGCCTTCCAGCCGGTCCACGCGCTGCCTGACGGAAACGTAGTGGGCGTCGAAGCGTTGACCCGGTTCGTAGGTGCGGACGGTGCGGGCGCGGATGTCTGGTTCCGTGAGGCCGCGGAAGCAGGCCTGGGAACTGAATTGGAGATCGCAGCCCTTCACTGCGCGCTGACTGCGGCCAAAGACGTCCCCCACGACATGTATGTTGCGTTGAACCTCACTCCGGCGACGTCCCGTGACCCGAGGGTGCGGAACCTGCTCGCTGCAGCCTCACTGGCCCCGGACCGGATCATCGTTGAACTAACCGGCAGCCTGGAAGCCTTGGAAGGCCAAACGCGCGACGACGGACTCGGCCAGTTGCGCTCGCTCGGCTTGCGTGTTGCTGTCAGTGCTTCCGGGGCCGGTTTCGTTTCCATGGACCTGTTGAGCGAGCTGAGCCCGGACATCATCAAACTCGACCGCCATCTCATTGAAGGCATCGAAGGCAGCGAGGGACAACGGATCCGGGCCAGGGCAGTGGTGGAGCTCGCCCGGGAAGTTGGAGCTGCGGTGGTCGCGGAGGGCATCGAAACTCCGGCCGAACTCAAGGAAGTCACGGCATTAAAGGTGACTGCCGCCCAAGGATATTTACTCGGACGCCCCTCGGTTCACCCCCTGGATTGGTCCGCCTGGAGCATTCGCGCGCAAGCTGAGGCCCAGCCGACGGGCTAGTTTCTTCAGGGTTCCCGCTCACTGTGCACGTTGTGCGGATCCGTTCCCACGTACGTCCCCGGCGGCATCCGGGCGCCAAAAACGGGCCCGGGATCCGGCCGCTTGGGGTGTCGGTTGTCGTCGGCCAGCCTTTGCGTGAGGCGTTGAAGTACCCAGGGAACCAGGTGTTCCCGTGCCCAGACGATGTCGTCTGCCCTCGCCTCCCGCCACGTGCGTGGAGGAAGGGCCTTGGGAACCATCGGCTCCAAAGTGTGCGGGACATTGAGTGTATCCAGCACCATCGAGGCGATGGTGTGCTGGCCTAGCGGGGAGAAATGCAGCCGATCCGGATCCCACATTTGCGGGTTGGTGAGCTGGCGCAACGCCCAGAGGTCGGCGATCACGGCGTCGTGGCGGGCGGCGATGATGCGCATGTTTTCGTTGAAGATGGCTACTTTGCCACGGGTGTGTCCGAGTACCGGGGTTGCACCCCAGTCGGGGCCGGCGAACAGCAGGATTGTTGCGCCGGTGGCCGCCAGGACTTTCACACCTGAATCAAGTTCGAGGGCGAGTTTGTCGGGATCGCTCCTGTGGAACAGCAGGTCATTTCCACCGGCGTTGAGCGTAATGAGATCCGGCTGCAGCTCAAGGGCCGGGGCCACCTGCTCCTCCAGGATCTGGTGGAGCAGCCGTCCGCGCACTGCAAGGTTGGCGTACGCGAAGTCCTCGTGGCCGGCGCTCAGTTCTTCCGCGACCCTGTCAGCCCAGCCCCTGAGTCCGCCGGGGCTGCCGGGCTCCGGATCGCCCACCCCCTCGGTAAAGGAATCGCCCATCGCCACATAGCGGCTCCACGGGTGCAGGCGGTTCCCGGATCCGGTGGGACCCGGCGCCGGACTTCCATTCCCGCCACGACCGTCGGCGCTGGGCGCGTTCATTCCCCCATATTGCGCTCTCCCGCGGAGCAACGCCATGGGTTGTGCGGATTAGTAGTAAGTGTGCTTACCATGCAGGTTCGGGCCGGTTGCGTGGAAGGGCAAGGAATCATGCCGATGTGGCTGCAGGCGCTGATGTGGGGAACCGTTGCCGGAGGGGCGTTGGTCCTTGGATCCGGAATTGCCTGGCTATGGAAAGTCCCGCCAAAAGTCGTATCAACCATCATGGCCTTCGGCGCAGGCGTGCTGATCTCGGCACTCGCATTCGAGCTCGTCGACGAAGCGGTGGAGGGCGGTGGCCTGTTGCCGACGATCGGCGGATTCCTTGCGGGGGCTGTGATCTTTGTCGGTTCGAACGTTCTCCTGAACCGGGCAGGCGCTAAGCACCGGAAGCGTTCCGGCGGACGGCAGCCCTCCGAGAAGGAGTCGCCCGGCAGCGGCACAGCCATCGCGGTGGGTGCACTCATCGATGGCGTGCCCGAATCGGTGGTCCTCGGGCTTGGGCTTCTCGCTTCAGGCACCGTCAGTCCTGCCATGCTCGCTGCAGTTTTCATTTCCAATGTGCCTGAGGGGCTGTCCAGCACAGCGGGGATGAAGAAGGCGGGACGCAGCCGGGCCTACGTTTTTGGAACGTGGACCGGGATAGCCGTCTTCAGTGGGCTTGCCTCCCTGCTGGGATACACGGCCCTGGAAAATGCACCCGAGGCCCTTATCGCCTTCATTACCGCCATTGCCGCAGGCGGCATACTGGCCATGCTCGCGGACACGATGATTCCTGAGGCCTTCGAGGAACACCACAACCTGACCGGGTTGACTGCAGCCGTAGGCTTCCTCACCGCATTCACGATCCATCGCACTGGGGGTTGAGGAAATGCCGGGGGGTTGACGGGCCTGGGTCAAAAAATTCGGGGTGCAGAAGAACGACGGCGGTACGCAGCTATGGCGCGTACCGCCGTCGTTGTTTCAAAAGCGGATGTGGACTGCGAAGCTGGCCTCGGGGTGGCCGGTGTAACGGGACGCGGCGTTGCGGGCAGCCGCCGGTATGTCGACGAAGCTCCGGGCTGTAGTTGTGAGCCCCGGGTAGTCGTCGAATGCCAACGTCAGCCGGCCGTCAGCAGCGTGCTTGATGTGCACAGTGATGATTGTTTTCGGTGGCTCCGGCGGAAGGTCAGCTGTGGTGAGCGAGTAGTAGGGCGTGGTTCTTCCGCGGATATCGGCGGGAACGTTTGCCCGGATGGATCCTTCTTCCTCCAGTTCGGAGAGGCGGGCCTTGACGGTATCTTTGCAGGCTGTGACGCCGTGGGTGATATCTGATACTTTGCTTGCGCCATTGCGAGCAAGGTAGTTGAGGATTTGGCTTCTGGTGAGTTGGGTTCGGGTCTGGCTCGTGGTTCGGGTGGGGGCTTTGATGGAAGTCGTTGTCATGGCCGTGTCCAAGCGGTCGACTTTTTTGTCATCATTTCCTATGGTCAGGCACCCCGCGGGGCGCAATGAGACGGGGCGGATTCGTCGTTGAACCCGTCCGAATGGTGTGGTGGGCTGCGTTGTTCGATCCAGGGCTTTAGGGCGCCGAGACCGGTAGGACAGCCCCAAGCGATCCTTCTACGCCATGAAGGTGCCGCATCATGGCGATCCCGGCATCTTGAGCCGAGCCATTTTCGATGGCTTCAAAAATGGCCGCGTGCTCGAGTCCGGATTCCTTCCTCCGGTCCACAACCTGGTTCAAGGTGCTGGACTGGTTGGCCATGGCCTCCTCGATGTCTGAAAGCATCGACGCGAAGACGCCATTGCCACTGCTGCGGGCGATGATCGCGTGGAACTCGGAGTTGAGGATGACCCACTGTTCCAGATCATCTTCTTCATCCATGGCCCGCAGGATTTCCCGGAGTGATTCCACATCCTGCTGGCTGCGGTGTTCCGCGGCCAAGCTGGCGGCCGGCACTTCAATGTGAGGCCGTGCCTGCAGGAGTTCGCGCGCCGAGTATTTGCCCAGTTTCAGGTCCTGGCCAACTTTGTCGGCGATGACGAAAGTGCCCTTGCCCGTCCGGGTTACGGTCAGGCCCAAGGCGTTTGAAGACTTCAGGGCCTCGCGCACCATGGTCCTGCTGACGCCGAACTGCTGCGCCAACGTGGCTTCCGAATCCAGGCGCGAACCTACTGGAAGGCTGCCGTCTTCAATGGCAGCCCTCAGGGTGGCAAGCACTGCCTCGGCGGCACCGACCCTTACGACTTTGGTTTGTCCAGCAGTCCAGCTGTCCAACAGGCTGATCATGGAATGAATATGGCATGGCTCACAGAGTGGGGCAACTTGTTACGCAGGGAGTTGCGCTGCTATCCCGACCTCCACTGCTGCTTGACGGGCCTCCGGTTGGGTACGGTATCTCCATGGCGGCATCCGAGAAGCGTGATAAGCCCAGCTCCACGCTGTTGACCGTTGCCATTGCCTTTGCGGCTAACGCCCTCGTTGCGGCGGCCAAATCGGTGGCTGCCGTCATCACCGGATCTGCTTCCATGACCGCCGAAGCCGCGCATTCCTGGGCGGACACCGGTAACCAGGTATTCCTCTTCGTGGCGGAACGACGCTCCCGGCGCCCTCGGGATGACAGCCATCCCATGGGTTATGGCAGGGAAGCATACGTCTGGTCCATGTTTGCCGCTTTCGGGCTGTTCACCGCGGGCGCAGTGGTGTCCATAATGCACGGCATCCAGCAGATCATCACGCCGGAGCCCGCCTCGGACTTCCTGGTGGCGTACGTGGTCCTGGCCGTGGCCTTTGTCCTGGAAGGAGTTTCGTTTGTCCAGGCCTTCCGCCAGACCAGGAAGATGGCGCAACAGCTGGAACGGAACACCCTGAAGCAGGTCCTTATCAGCTCGGATCCCACCTTGCGGGCCGTATTCGCAGAGGATGCTGCTGCACTGATCGGCCTGGTGGTCGCGTTTGCCGGTGTGTTCCTGCACCAAGTCACGGGTTCGGCCGTGCTGGACGCCGTCGGCTCGATCATCGTCGGTGTTCTGCTGGCGGTTGTTGCCGTGGTGCTGATCGACCGGAACCGGCGCTTCCTGGTAGGCCAGGGCGTCACGCCGGACATTGAACGTTCCATCGCCCGCCGTGTGCTCGAACATAGGGACATTGCCCGGCTCACCTACCTCCATGTGGAGTTCGTCGGTCCGCGCAAACTGTACGTCGTGGCCGCCGTCGACCTCCAGGGTGACCACCCGGAACACCAAGTAGCAGTTGCCTTGCGCCGGATCGAGCGTGAGCTTGAGGACCATGAGACCGTGGAGGAGGCTGTGCTCACGCTGGCTACTCCGGATGAAACTGCCTGGCCAGGGCGTTAGCTACTGCCCATCAGCCGCTGCATCTGCTCGGCTGCGTCGCTCCCGGGCGCCGGTGTGTAGACCACAATGTGGAGATCGGGCCTGTCCGACGGCGAGACCTGGTGGTGCTCCAGCTGCAGCACGCCCACCGCGGGGTGATGGAAAAGCCGTTCCCGGGACTCGAAGCCCAGGATGTCGTAGCGGTCCCAGCTTTCCTGGAACTCCGGGCTGGCTTGCTTGAGCCGTTCAACCTGGAACTCAACATCGGGATCGCCAAGTCTCTGACCCGTTTCGGCCCTGAACTCGGCAAGGAACCGCTTGCTGGTGACGTCCCAATCCGGGAGCAGGTCACGGACATAAGGATCGGTGAACACCAGCCATAACAGGTTCCTGTCCGAGGCGTCGAAGGTCGCGATGTTCGGGTACAGGGCTTGGTAGGCCTGGTTCCAGCCTGCGACGCCCCAGTCCGGCGAGAGTGCGTAGGCCGGGTTGGGGTCCAAGGCGTCGAGCAGCCGTTGCACGTGTGGGGGAGCATCAGCTGCAACGGGCCCCTTTGGCATGGCGGACGAATATCCGCCTAACGACAGGACGTAGCTGAGCCCGGTGTCGGATAGATGCAGCGTGCGGGCTACGGCTTCGAGCACCTGCCGGGAAGGGCTGATATCCCGGCCTTGCTCAAGCCAGGTGTACCAGGTGACGCTGACTCCGGACAGGAACGCGATCTCTTCCCGACGGAGGCCCCGCTCCCGGCTGCGCCCTACTGGAGGAAGACCGTAGTCGGAACGCAGGGCCTGGGTACGGCGGGTCCTGAGGAATAGTCCCAGTTCTTTGCGTCTCTCATCGTTCACGGAGTCAACACTATTACTCTGTTACTTTCACTACTAGTAGCAGGGCCGTCTTCCACGCGACGCGGAACACCAGCAGGATGGTATACATGCCTGCACTTCGCTCTAGAACAGTCACCCACGGCCGCAACATGGCCGGCGCCCGCGCACTGCTGCGCGCCTCCGGCGTCGCCAACACGGACATCGGTAAGCCGATCATCGCTGTCGCCAACAGTTTCACCGAGTTCGTACCCGGCCACACCCACCTTGCTCCCGTGGGCCGGATCGTCTCCGATGCGATCCTCGCCGCCGGTGCAGTGCCGCGCGAATTCAACACCATCGCAGTGGACGACGGCATCGCCATGGGCCACTCGGGCATGCTCTACTCCTTGCCGTCCCGCGACCTGATCGCGGACTCCGTTGAGTACATGGTCAACGCCCACTGCGCCGACGCATTGGTCTGTATCTCCAACTGCGACAAGATCACCCCCGGTATGCTCATGGCGGCCCTGCGCCTGAACATCCCTGTTGTATTCGTTTCCGGCGGTCCCATGGAGGCCGGCCGCGTGACCCTGACAGACGGGTCCGTGCGCTCCCTGGACCTGGTGAACGCAATTGCCGACGCCGTGGACGAGTCCATCTCCGATGAAGACATCAACCTCATCGAAGAGAACGCCTGCCCGACATGCGGTTCCTGCTCGGGCATGTTCACCGCCAACTCCATGAACTGCCTCGCCGAGGCCATTGGCCTGGCCCTGCCCGGCAACGGCTCCGTGCTTGCGACCCACACCGCCCGCAAGGCGCTGTACGAGAAGGCGGGCGCCACGATCGTCGAACTCGTGAAGCGCTATTACGACGGCGACGACGACTCGGTCCTGCCTCGCAACATCGCCACTGCCGAGGCTTTTGACAACGCCATGGCCCTGGATATTTCCATGGGCGGCTCCACCAACACGATCCTGCACCTGCTCGCCGCGGCCCAGGAAGCGGGCGTGGATTACGGCCTGGCCGAAATGGACGCCAAGTCCCGTCAGGTGCCCTGCCTGGCCAAGGTGGCCCCGAACGTGGCCGGAGACAAGACCTATTACATGGAAGACGTGCACCGCGCCGGTGGCATCCCCGCCCTGCTGGGTGAACTGAACCGCGGCGGCCTCCTGCACAAGAACGTCCACTCCGTGCACTCCAACGATTTGGACGGGTGGCTGGACGACTGGGACATCCGCGGCGGCAAGGCCACCGAAGAAGCCAAGGCGCTGTGGCACGCGGCTCCCGGTGGCGTCCGCTCCTCCACTGCGTTCTCGCAGTCGAACGAGTGGACCTCCCTGGACACCGACGCGGAGGGTGGCTGCATCCGCTCCGTGGAGCACGCCTACTCCAAGGACGGCGGCCTGGCTGTGCTGCGGGGCAACGTCGCCGTGGACGGTGCGGTTGTGAAGACGGCCGGCGTGGACGAGTCCATCTGGATCTTCGAAGGACCCGCTGTTGTGTGCGAGTCACAGGACGAAGCCGTGGAGAAGATCCTGAACAAGACCATCAAGGAAGGCGACGTGGTGGTCATCCGCTACGAAGGCCCCCGAGGTGGACCAGGCATGCAGGAAATGCTCTACCCCACCTCGTTCCTCAAGGGCCGCGGCCTGGGCAAGAAGTGCGCGCTTATCACGGACGGCCGTTTCTCCGGCGGTACCTCAGGCCTCTCGATCGGGCACATCTCCCCGGAAGCTGCCTCGGGTGGCGCGATTGCCTTGGTGGAGAACGGCGACATCATCAGCATCGATATCACCCAGCGCTCCCTCCAGTTGCAGGTTTCCGACGAGATCCTCGCCGAACGCCGCGAAAAACTGGAAGTCAACGGGGGGTACAAGCCGAAGGACCGCGAACGCCACGTGTCTCCCGCGCTCCGTGCCTACGCCGCCATGGCGCTCTCGGCGGACAAGGGAGCCGTGCGCGACGTTTCTTTGGTGGAGAACCTCTAGGCTACGTTCAGGCCGGGTCCCGGAGACGGGACTCGGCCTCCGCATAGCTATCCAGCAGCTTCCGGGCGCGCTCGCCGTCGCCGCCTTCATCGGCCAGCGCGGACCGCATGTCTTCCAGCTTCCTTTCTCCGGCAGGGAAGGGCGGAAGCAGTGGGATGTCCGGGTCTGTCAGGACCTCCAGGACTGCAGGGCGGTCCAGCGAGAAAGCGTAATCCCACGCGTCGCCGAGCTTGGCCGGGTCCTCCACGCGTATTCCGGCCAGGCCCAGCAGCTCCGCATAGGCGGCATAAGGAAAGTCCGGGATCTCCTGGCTGGCATTGAACCGCGGTTCGGCCTCGTTTTCGCGCTGCTCCCAGGAGACCTCGGCAAGGTCGCGGTTGTTGAAAACGCACACCACGAACCGGGGATCGGCCCAGTTGCGCCACCGATGCGCCACGGTGATCAGCTCCGCAATGCCCAGCATCTGCATCCCGCCATCGCCTGCAAGAGCCACCAGGGGCCGGTCCGGGTAAGCAAGCTTGGCAGCCAGGCCATAGGGAATCGCGCAGCCCATGCTGGCGAGCGTGCCGCTCAGATGGGCCGGGACGCCGGGCGGAAGGGTCAGTTGGCGGGCGTACCAGTAAACGCAACTGCCGACGTCGATGCTCAACTGTGCGTTGTCCGGAAGCCTGCCGTTGAGTTCGCGGACCACGAGTTCCGGGTTCACGGGATCTGCGGGGATGTTGGCGCGTTCCTCTGAAAGATGACGCCAGGCGCGGATCTGGCTTTCGACGTCGGAACGCCACTGGGCACGTGCGCTTTCCGGCTGGTTGGGCTGCTGATCGAGCCGCCGGGTGAGTTCGGCCAACGACGCGGCCGCATCACCCACCACTCCAACCTCCACTGGATAACGGTTGGCAACCTTCCGGCCATCAATGTCGATCTGGACAGCTTTGGCAGTTCCAGGTTTCGGGTAGAACTCCGTCCAGGGATCGTTGGAGCCGATAATCAGCAGTGTGTCGCAGTTGTTCAGGACGTAGGCGCTGGCAGAAGTGCCGAGGTGGCCCATGGTGCCGGAAGCGAAGGCCAGCGTCTCGTCGACGTAGGGCTTTCCCAGCAGGCTGGTGGTGATGCCGGCCCGCAGCTTTTCGGCCAGCGCTTGGACCTCGGTCCGGGCACCCCGCGCTCCCTGACCCACCAGGAACGCGACTCGCTCACCTTTGGAAAGGATCTCGACGGCGGCATCCAGGTCTTCCTCACGCGGCATCACCCGTGCGGGGTGCCATATAGGGGCGGTGACAACGATTCCGTGCTCATGTTCGAGTTCGGGTGCCTCGGCCGATTGGATGTCGTGGGGGATGATCACGACGCACGGGGACTTCGTCTCCAGCGCCGTACGGAACGCGCGATCCAGGAGCATGGGTACCTGTTCCGGGGAGCTGGCGAGCTGTGCAAATTGTGCCGCAACGTCCTTAAACACTGTCAACAGGTCGATTTCCTGCATGTACCCGGAGCCCAGGACGGTGGTGCTTTGCTGGCCAATGATCGCCACCACTGGAACGCCGTCCATTTTGGCGTCGTAGAGTCCGTTGAGCAGGTGGATAGCGCCCGGGCCTTGCGTCGAAGTCACCACCCCGACGCCGCCAGTGTATTTTCCGTGCCCTACGGCCATGAAGGCGGCTGCTTCTTCGTGCCTTGCCTGCACGAATTCCACCGTATCCTGAGCTCTGCGGAGCGCGCCCATGAAACCGTTGATGCCGTCCCCGCTGTATCCGAACACCCTGTCCACGCCCCACGCTTGAAGGCGTTCGACGATGAGATCCGAAACCGTTCGCTGGGCCACGCCCGAAATTCCCTTCGCTAGGTACTATCGTCAATTGTTGACAATTGCTACGCTGGATTCATTACCTCAAACCGGGCTTTGCATCCGCCAAAAAGCCCCTTGCGTGAAGGACCTGCCATGAAGAAGCGACGCCCCGCTACCCCGACTCCAGAGCTCGTTGAAACATCGCGCACCGGGCACCACTGCCCCAAGACCGGATGGTGGTCTGTCGCGGGAGATCCACGGGCCACGCGTCTCATCACGAAGGGTGAGGTGATGCCCGCCCTGCACGGCACGCCAGCTCTCTGGATCATGCGCGAAGCCGCCGGTATCGTGGGCGAAACAGCCGCCCGTCCCGCAGCCGATTTGCTGACAACCTCATAACTGTCAGACCTCCTTCCGGAGGCCGGCCTGCTGCACAAGTTCGGTCAACCAGGGCCGGTGTCCTTTATGGAAGACCATCCCTTCCGGAAGCCCCTGCACCGTGGGAACGGAATCCGCGATATCGATGGTTACCCGGCCTCCACCCATGGGCGCATTGGTGATATGCAGGTCCCCGTAGGACGCCGGCAGCTGGGGATCCATCCAGAACCCCCCACGGGACACATGGGTGTCGTATCTCATCAGGCTGGTGACCAGTTGGATGGGCGAGGTGGCTGCCCATGCTTGTGGTGAGCACGCGGTGGGATACGGAACGGGCTCGCTGTATTGCTCCCTGCTGAAGCCACAGAACAGCTCCGGGAGGCGACCCTCGGAGTAATCGGCAGCCTCGAGCAGGGCTGTCGAAATGCGCTGGGCCTCTTCCACGAATCCGTAGCGCATCAGGCCGGCGGCAATCACGGCATTATCGTGCGGCCACACCGAACCGTTGTGGTAGCTGGCCGGGTTGTAGGCGCCCATATCGGTTCCGAGGGTACGCACCCCCCACCCGCTGAACATCTCGGGAGACATCAGCCGTTCGGCCACCAGCGGCGCCTTGTCCTCGTCCACCAACCCCACCCACAGGCAGTGCCCCATGTTGGAGGCGCACGCGTCAACCTGCCGTTTCCTGCCGTCCAGGGCGATGGCGTAATAGCCGCGGTCCGGCATCCAGAATTGCTCGTTGAACCGGACTTTTAGCTCCGCTGCCCGGTCGGCGAGTTCCCGCGCCAAAGGTGCGTCTCCGGCGTCGTAAGCTATCCACGCCCGTGCCATGTACGCGTCATACACGTACGCCTGAACTTCGCAGAGGGCGATAGGCGGCTCCGCGAGGCGCCCGTCCGCAAAGTTGATGCCGTCCCACGAGTCCTTCCAGCCCTGGTTGATCAGTCCGCGGTCATTGAGCCGCTGATACTCGACGAATCCATCGCCGTCCCTGTCGCCATAGTCCCGGATCCAGTCCAGGGCACGGTCCGCGTTGGGCAGCAGGGCCGCAATGGTGTCTTTGGCGAACCCCCACCGGCTGACCGAACCCAGTAACACCACGAACAGCGGAGTGGCATCGATGCTGCCGTAGTAAACGGATTTGCCGCCGAGCGACAGACCGCTGGAGACGTCCAGCCTGACCTCATGCAGGATTTTCCCGGGCTCTTCCTCACTGATGGGATCCACCACCTTGCCCTGCCGGTCAGCAAGCGTTTGCAGGGTGCCCAGCGCGAGGGACGGATCAACGGGCATCGCCATCTCCGAAGCCCAGAGGGAGTCGCGGCCGAAAAGCGTCATGAACCATGGCGCTCCGGCCGCCACAACCACCCTGTCCGGGTGTGTGGGGTCTTCAATGCGGAGGGCGCCAAGATCGTCATAGCTGCGCCGCAGCGTCCTCTCGATGGAGTGGTTGCCCATGTGCAGCACGGGAATTTTGGCCACCCATTCCTGGCGACGCAGATCGCTGCGGGACAACTCGCCGACGGCGGGACGCACCACAGGAGCCACCGGCGCCCCTCCCTCGGTTCCGGGAGTAATGGTGACCACGGTGCTCCAATGCCCCCGTGGAGGGATGGTGGTCCGGTATCTGAGGCCCTCGCGGGTCGCCTCGGCAACATCGGAACTTACGACGACGGACTTCCGGACATCCTGCCAGCGGGAGCGGATGGTCAGCGTGTTGTGGTGGTACTCGCGGGATTCCTCCCACTGCCTCTGGACCCGTGCTTCCTTGACTTCGAAAACGTCTGCGAAGTCCGAGCCCACTGCGAATTCGACCAAACATTCCACGGGTTCCATCGAATGGTTGCTGACGGTGACATGCTCCACCATTCCCACGCCTACTTCCCGTAAGCGCTCCACGATGAGCGGCGTATCCGCATATCCGTCAGACCGTGTGATGCGGCCGGCGAAGGCTGCCCTGTAGGGCTCTTTTGTCTGGGCGGTCAGTGGCTCAAGCGGCTGGCCGTTGATGGTGAGGACCCAATAGGACAGGACCCGTGTGTCCTGGAAAAACATGCCGTGGGGATGATCAGGGTGAATGTCCCCATTGGGCAGGGAGATGCAGAAGGACGTGCCTTCAACCAAGGTGACAGTCCCGGCGCCGAGAGGTCCGGCTGCTGTATCTGCATTCCATCCAGCCACTGTGAGGCTCCTCTAAGAACCAAGGACGGCCAGTCCCCGTCCCGGGCTCCCGGCTGTCCTGCTACATCGTCACCTCGACCGTACTCTTGCCGGCCGGCCGGGGCTAGAGCCTTGGTAGCTGTTGCTTGCCTTGCGCTGTCAGTCCGGAGGGCTGTGAGTCCGGAGGGCTGTGGGTCCGGGGCGCTGTGAGTCTGGAGGGGGCTGTCAGCCTTGGGAGGCGACCAGCAGATCGTAGTCATCATCGATGTGGAAAAGCCGCCGGTCGCCGATGCGGTCTATTACCCAGATCGTTTGTCCGTCCGCAGTCCGATCCTCGACGGTGCCCCTGTGGTACTCATAGCCGCGCAGGCTGAGGGAGACTACGTCTCCAGCTTCCAGGGAGTTCCAGAGCGATGTCCTCCGGCTTTGCGCGCTGCACGCGGCAGGGGTACTTTCCAGGCTGTTTTTCCAGATGAGTTTCATGGGAAATGTTCTCCTTGGTGACGGGGCTGGCATCGGTGCCAGGGCGTCCCGCGAATATTTTCTCCTTCAAGTCTATCGTCGATTGTTGACAATTGCTAGGATGGAAACTGTGCTTTCCAAAGACGGCGGGCACGTTCAAAAGGGCGCAGCCCCAGAAGGAGAATCCATGATCAAGGCCACTGTCATGAGCGACGCAACAACGCAGGACCCGGGGGAGCGCATCCCCAAAGCAACCACCAGCACGCCGGGCCAGACTGAGGTCTCGTTCCGTTTGTGGGCCCGCGACAACCACAAGACAGGCATCTGGGAGGTCACGCCCGGTGTCTTCAAGAGCACCCGCCCGGGTTACGACGAGATCTGCCAGATCCTCAGTGGCAAGGGGACCATCACTGAAGAAGACGGAACCAGCTTCGACATCGGTCCCGGAACGTTGTTCGTTACTCCGGCAGGATGGACGGGCACCTGGACCATCCACAAGACACTGCGGAAGATGTGGGTTGTCACGGACGTTCCCACGAACTAACTGCACAAGCAAAGTAGCTGCACAGGCAAGCTAACTGCAGGAAGGGCCCGGTTCAATTGAACCGGGCCCTTCCTGTATTGAGACTTTCCTAAGCAGTAATTCCCGTTGCTTCGGGGCTGGCGGTGAGGTCCTCCACTGCCTTCTGCATATGGCGTTTGATGGCCTGCTGAAGTCCGCTGCGGTCCCGGGCTTCAAGGAACTCCAGGATCTGCTGGTGCTCCTGCACAAGAACATCAATGCGGGGGTATGCCACCTCCAGACTCAAAATACACATCCTGGATTCGGCCGCGAGAGTCTCATAGATCCGTATCAGCCGCGTGTTTCCAGTGCCTGAAACGAAGGCGGTGTGGAATTGCATGTCGAGACGGGCAATGGCCTGCCAGTCCGAGGCCGCAACCTGCTTGGCCATGTTCCGAATGATGCCCTTGAGCTCGCGGCAGGTGTCTGCCACCTGCTCCGGGTCCGAGTCCAAGAGCGTGTTTGCCGCGGCCAGCTCCACGGCTTCACGAACGGCGTAGATCTCCTTGACATCCTGCGTGGAAAGTTCCAGTACGAAGACGCCGCGGTTGCGCTTGCTCACCAGGATCCCCTCCTGGCACAGCCGCTGGAGAGCCTCGCGGAGCGGACCCCGTGAAGTGCTCAGCTGGCTGGCCAAGGCGGATTCGTTGACCTGCTGTCCAGGGCTGAAGGCCCCTTGGACAATAAGCTCACGCAGCTGATCAGCGATCAGCTGTGCCGTGGGCCGGCCTTCCAATACGAACATTCCCTCTGGTGCCGCCATTGACATCCCCTCATTCCATGCTTCGGCAATTTGAAACTGTTAGACCGCTATTGCTGTGTACTTGTACTCCAGGAATTCGTCGATTCCAATTTTTCCGCCCTCGCGTCCGAGCCCGGATTGCTTGACGCCGCCGAACGGTGCTGCGGGGTTGGAAACCAGGCCGGTGTTCAGACCGACCATGCCCACTTCCAGTTCCGCGGAGAACCGCAGGGCCTTGTCCATGCTCTCTGTGAATACGTACCCCACCAGGCCCCACTCAGTATCGTTGGCCAGGCGGAGGACTTCGTCCTCACTATCGAACGCGGTGATCGCGGCGACCGGGCCGAAGATTTCCGTGCTCATCAGTGCGGCGTCCTTGGGCACGTCCACCAGGACGGTGGGGGTGTAGAAGTAGCCGGGACCTTCGGGACGGCTTCCACCGGTGAGCACACGTGCTCCCTTGGAGACCGCATCCGCAACGAGGCTTTCGACCTTTTCCAGGCCCTTCTGTTCAATGAGGGGCCCGACGTCGGTGCCAGCAACAGCGCCGTCGCCTACCTGCAATTCTGACATCTTTTTGGAGAACTTCTCGCCAAATTCCTCTACGACCGAGCGGTGGACGAAGAAGCGGTTTGCTGCCGTGCAAGCCTCGCCCATGTTCCGCATCTTGGCCTTCATGGCACCGTCCACGGCCTTTTCGATGTCTGCATCGGCCAGGACGATGAACGGGGCGTTACCGCCGAGTTCCATGGAGGAGCGCATCACGTTGTCGGCCGCCTGCTTCAGCAGGACCTTGCCCACTCCGGTTGAACCGGTGAAGCTGATCTTGCGCGCGATGCCACTGTCAGTCCAGGCCCGGACCACCGTGGAGGCGGTGGAGGTTGTCACAACGTTCAGCACGCCGTCGGGAAGACCGGCTTCCTTGAACAGGGCCACCAAGGCCAGTGACGTCAACGGTGTCAGCTCGGCAGGCTTGAACACCATGGTGCAGCCTGCAGCGACGGCGGGCGCGATCTTGCGGGCACCCATGGCAAGCGGGAAGTTCCACGGAGTGACCAGGACTGAAGGGCCCACCGGTTCCTTGGTGATGAGGATACGGGTGTTTCCATCAACGGAGGAGGCACTGTCACCGCCAATGCGGACTGCTTCTTCCGAGAACCAACGGAGCATTTCGGCGCCGTAGGCCACCTCGCCCCTTGCCTCTGCCAGTGGCTTGCCCATCTCCGCCGTCATGATGGCTGCGAGCCTGTCCGTGTTGGCGATCACCAGATCAAAGGCGCGTCGGAGAATGTCACTTCGTTCGCGGGCGGTGGATTTGCTCCACTCCCCCTGAGCGCGACCCGCTGCCTGGATGGCCAAGGCGGCGTCTTCAGGACCGCCGTCGGCAACGTGGGCAATCACTTCGTTCGTAGCAGGGTTCTCAACGGCGAAGGTGGCACCACTGGCTGCCTTCTGCCATGTTCCGTCAATGAACAGGTCCGTTGGGATGGTGGTGGGATCAAAGGAGGTGGTCATGGTCGCTCTTTCGGTGATCAGGGGGAGTAATGATCGGGGTGACTAGGAGGTGGCCGTCTTGAGCGCTTGCGTGAACTTGGACAGGCCTTGCTGAATTTCATCGCTGCTGACATTCAGGGCGGGGATGAGGCGAATGACGTTGCCGTGCGGACCGCATGTGAGGAGCAGGAGCTCTTCCTTGATGGCGGCCTGTTGGACGGCGAGGGCAGTTGCCGCGTCCGGGGTGTTGTCGGCAGCGGTGAACTCGACGCCCTGCATCAGGCCGCGGCCACGCACATTGCCGATTCCCGCGAATTCCGTTTGCAGATTGTCCAGTCCTGCCCGCAGTTCGTCACCGCGCAGCAAGGCGTTCTCCACGAGGTTCTCCCGCCGGATCACACCCAAAGTTGCGACGCCGGCTGCTGCCGCGACTGCGTTTCCGCCATAGGTTCCGCCCTGGGAACCTGGCCACGCCCTGCCCATCAAATCGGCGGAGGCGGCGATTGCGGAGATGGGGAACCCACTGGCTAGTCCCTTGGCGGTGATCACGACGTCGGGGCTGATTCCGGCCCAGTCGTGTCCCCAGAACTTGCCGGTGCGGCCGACTCCGGCCTGGACCTCGTCCAGGATCAGCACGATGCCGTGCTTGTCGGCGCGCTCACGCAGGCCTTGGAGGAAAGCGACCGGGGTGGGGATGTACCCGCCATCACCCAGAACCGGTTCGATGATGAAGCCGGCTGTATCGCTGGGGGCGCTGATGGTCATCAGAAGGTGGTCGAGTTCCTTCAAGGCAAAGTCGACGGCGGTGGCTTCGTCCCAGCCGTAGCGGTACCAGTGCGGGAAGGGGGCAACGTGCACGCCGCCCATGATGGGGGAGAACCCTGAGCGGAATTTGGTTCCCGCGGTAGTCAAGGAGGCGGCCGCTACGGTGCGCCCGTGGAAACCACCCTGGAAGGAGATGATGTTCGGCCGTCCCGTTGCCATGCGGGCCAATCGGATGGAGGCCTCCACTGCTTCGGAGCCGGAGGTTGCGTAGAAGACGCTGTCCAAGCCCTGGGGCAGGACGCCGCCCAGGAGTTCCGTGAGTTCCAAAAGGGGCTTGTGCATCACGGTGGTGTACTGGGCATGGACAATCTTGCCCACCTGCTCGCGGGCTGCGGCCACAACATCAGGGTGGCAGTGTCCGGTGCTGGTGACGCCGATTCCGGTGGTGAAATCCAGGTACTTCTTGCCGTCTGTGGCGTGGATCCAACTTCCGGACGCATAGTCCACGACCACTGGAGTGGCTTGCTTCAGGATGGGGCTAAGTGTTGCCATGGCTTCATACTTTCTTAGTAAGTGTAGATTGTCAACAATACACGATTCGCGGGCCGTTAGCCCGCGAATCGTGTTGTGGTGCCTAGTTTTTGAACCTCTGTGGACGAACGAAGTCCAAGCCGTCAAAGCCGCCCTTGCCAAGTGCTTCGTTGGCAGCAATCTGGCCGTAGCCGGAAGCCATCTTGAAGCCGGCGCCGGAGAAGCCGGTGGCGGAGTAGATCCTGCCTGACTCTGTAAAGAAACCCAGGAGGGGCTGCGAATCCGAGGTGAACAGGTCCGGGAAGGCATCTGAGCGGACGATGCTGGGAACCAGGCCGGGGAAGAATTCGGTCACCGTCTCAGTGGTTTCCGCAATCTCCGCTTCGGTCAGCTCCCTGGGCACCGAGTCCGCGGCGGGGGTTGGTGCCCCGCGGCCGTCCAGGGTGGCTTTCACAGTGACGCTGTCCACCGCGGGTGCCCCATACATGGAGCGATCGCCAGAAATCCTGATGAAGATGGGAAACTTTTCCGGGGTGAACTGGGTTGCGTCACGGGCGACGAACCAGCTCAGGAAAATCCTGCGGGTTTCCGTGTGCGCCTTCAGGTAATCGGGCATGAGCTGTTGGGACCATCCACCGGAGGCGATGATTACCCGTTCGAAGGTCCAGGACTGTTCGCCGGAGGTGACGACAACGCCGTCGTTGGTTTCGGTGATGCTGCTGACCGGAGTATTGCCAAGGACCGTTGCCCCGTTGGCCTGTGCCGCTGCAACCGCCGCGGTAACTGCCCGGTCCGTGCGGAGTGCGCCTCCGAAGGGATCGTAAACGGCGACATCGTCAGCCCGGAGATTGTGCTGCGGGTAGCGTTCGGCCATCTCCTCGCGGCTGAGGATCTGGTGGGCAGCCCCATTGATCCGGGTAGTTTCCAGCAGTTTGGGAATGTACGGTCCATCAGCAGTGCCGATGGAGAGTCCGCCACAGCGGGTGAGGATGTCCTGTCCCGTTTCTGCTTCGAGCTCGGCCCAGAGATCCCGTGAGCGTTCCAGGATGGGGTAGTAGTCCGGCCTTCCCCTGTAAAGCATCCGGAAAAGCCGGGTGTCGCCACCCACGGCACTTCTGCCATGGCCCGGGGCGTGTGCTTCGAAGCCGACCACGGAATCGGACAGTCGTGAGGCCTGCCAGAGTGCCATGCTTCCGATGCTCCCCAGGCCGATGACAGCGAGTTTTCCATCCATCGACTACAGCACCTGCTTCAGGAATGCCTGGGTGCGTGCTTCCTTGGGGTTCTTCAGGATCTCCCGGGCATCTCCACGT
Source organism: Paenarthrobacter aromaticivorans (assembly GCF_019038615.1). NCBI lineage: Bacteria > Bacillati > Actinomycetota > Actinomycetes > Micrococcales > Micrococcaceae > Paenarthrobacter > Paenarthrobacter aromaticivorans. The sequence goes on along the minus strand of NZ_JAHOPC010000001.1, from coordinate 565,650 downwards.
TCCACCACGTAGCCCTCATCCATGAAGATCAGGGAATCTGACACTTCGCGGGCGAAGCCCATCTCGTGGGTGACTACCACCATGGTCATGCCCTTCTTGGCGAGGTCCTGCATGACGCCGAGGACTTCCCCTACCTTTTCGGGGTCGAGGGCGCTGGTGGGTTCGTCGAACAGGATGATTTCCGGATCCATGGCCAAAGACCGGGCGATGGCAACGCGCTGCTGCTGCCCACCGGAAAGCTCGGCCGGGTAGCGGTCACCGAAGGCGCCGAGGCCCACGCTGGTGAGGAGTTCCTGGGCGCGCTTGGAGGATTCCTTCTTGTCGGCACCCTTGACGAGCACGGGGCCGGACATGACGTTCTCGCGGGCGGTCATGTTCGGGAACAGGTTGAACTGCTGGAAGACCATGCCTACCCGTGTACGTTGCTGGGCAAGCTTCTTCGGGGGCAGCGCGTGGTAGGCATTGTCGGTCTCGTAGTACCCGAAATCGTCACCGTTGACTTTCAGGATTCCGGAGTCCACGGTCTCCAGGCCGTTGATGCAACGCAGGAGGGTGGACTTGCCGGAGCCGCTGGGTCCGATGATGCAGCAGATTTCACCGCTGGCGATGTCGAGGTCGATATCGTGGAGAACGGTCTTGTGCCCAAAGGACTTACGAATTCGGCGGGCGAGGATCGTGCCGTCGTTGCTCATCGTGCGATGCCTTCCGGTGCGGTCAATACAACCTTCCTGGACTTGCGGGGGACCCGCGCGGAGGTATGGGAGTATTTCTGTTCGAGCTTGGACTGCGGGTAGCTGAGCACCAGCGTCATCACGAGGTACCACAGGCTCGCCACGATCAGCAGCGGGATGGTCTCGTAGGTACGTGCGTAGATGAGCTGGGCGCTCTGGAGAAGTTCCGCGACACCCAGGACGCTGACCAAGGATGTTTCCTTGAACATTCCGATGACCTGGTTGCCGGTGGCCGGAATGATGGAGGGCATGGCTTGGGGAATGATGATCTTGCGCATCTTCGTAGCGGCGCTCATTCCCAGGGAGTCAGCGGCTTCGATCTGGCCCTTGCCCACCGAGGAGAAACCTCCGCGGATGATTTCTGCCATGTACGCGGCTTCATTCAACGTCAAGCCGACCAGAGCTGCGGTGATCGGACCCATGAGTGCATTCGTGTCGATTGCGGTGCCGATGTCGGTAAACGGGACCCCGATGGTCAGGTTCGGGTACAAGGCCGAGATGTTGAACCAGAAGATCAACTGGACCAGGACCGGGGTACCGCGGAACAGGGTGATGAACGCGCCTGCCGTGGCCGCGATCGGCTTGATGCTCGAGGACCTCATAATCGCAATGACCAGGCCCAGGAGGGTGCCCAGGACCATGCTTGCCACCGTAAGGAAGATGGTGAGCATCAGCCCGCGGAGGATGGATTCGTGGGTGAAGTACTTCGCCACCACGTCCCACTTGAAGTTGGGGTTGGTGGAGACCGAGAAGAGGATGCCTGCGCCAAACAGGATGGAAACCACCCAGGCGACGTATTCAAAACTGCTTCTGCGGCGAAGGCGGGGCTTGAGTGCCGGATCAATTCCGTTCATTGTCGGTTTGCTTCCGTTACTGATGGTTTGCACCATGGGAGCACCTCTCCTAGTTGAGTTTCGCGTCCGTGATGGCTCCGGCGTCGAGGCCCCAGGTGGAGAGGGACTTCTTGTATTCCGGGCTGTTCAGGACCGACTGGACGGCGGCCTGAAGGGCGGGAGTCAGTGCAGATCCCTTTTTGACGCCGATAGCGGTGAGGTCGCTGGATCCAACGTTGATCTGAGGGGTCAGGATGGTGAACGATTTGGGCTGCTGCTTCTCGGCCCAGGCGAGGGAAGTTGTGTCATAGAGGATGCCATCGATGCGCTTGGATGCCAGCTGCGTCAGGGCCTCCTGGACGTTCGGCAGGGTCACGGCGTTGATCGCGGGCTGTCCCTTGGAGGTGCAGGTCTGCTCCGAAAGGGCCGGGAGGCGCTTGAGCTGGCCCGTCGAGCCCTGGGTGACGGCAATGTTCTTGCCGCACAGTGTCTCGTTGGTGAGCTTCATGGGATTACCCGCGGCCACGGCCACTGAGTTGCCGGCCTTGAAGTAGTCGATCATGTCCAGGACCTTGAGTCGCTCATCGGTCTTGGACATGGTGGTGGCGGTGAAGTCGTAGCGGCCGCCATCGAGGCCGGGGACGATCGTGTCAAACTTTGTGTCCTGGAACTTCAGCTTCAGGCCGAGCTTCTTTGCCACCAGGCGGGCGATGTCCGGGTTCAGGCCGATCGCCGTCGAATTGTCCTCGGCGAGGAACGTTGTCGGCGGGTAGTGCAGGTCCATCGCGACTGTCAGTTCGCCCTTGTCCTTATAGGATGCCGGCAGCAGGCTCACAGCCTTTGCGTCAGGCTGCACGCCCTCGGAGATGTCCGTGGTGTTGTTGGTCTTGCTGCTGTCCGGCGAATCGCTGCTGTTGGCGGTTCCACCGCAAGCGCTCAGGGCGAGTAGTACGGCAAGTCCTGCGGCTGCAGTCTGGGCCTTGTTACGAATCTTCATGGTGCTTCCCTTCGAGGGAGTCGGTCACTGGGGAGGGAGAAGTTCTAGGTTGCAATGTGATCCGGATCTCTCCGTCATCTAATGCAATGCAACCCCCTCAACAGTAGATTGTCAACAATTGACAGAAACTTTTTTCATGCACTCCCTATATGAGAACGGTTCTAATTACGGCTATAGAAACTGTTGACAATTTACAATTTTGCCCCCTAGAGTCGAATCATCGGGCAAGAAATTTCCAGTCCGCCAACTACGATTCCGCGGTTCGGTTCGCCTCTTTCGATACCTCCACATACTCGGGGCCAGCCCCCTTCCATCTCCCGAAAAGAACGGAAACCCCATGGCAGAGACCAACTTCCGGCCGAAGTACATCTCCTTCGATGTCTACGGCACGCTGATCAACTTCGACATCGATCCCACCACCCGGCGGCTGCTTGATGGACGCATCTCCGAAGAGCAGTGGCCTACGTTCAAAAAGCAGTTCCGTGGCTACCGCTTCGACGAGGTCCTTGGCGACTACAAGCCGTATGAGGCGATCCTGCAGGATTCCTTTGACCGGGTGTGCAAGCGCTGGGGCATCGGACCGACCGAAGGTGCCGGCGCTGCGTTCGCTGACGCTGTCCGCGGTTGGGTTGCCCACGAGGACGTGCCGGCCCCGCTGAAGCTCATGGGCGACAACTACCAGCTGGTGGCGTTGTCCAACGCGGATACCAGTTTCCTGGATATCAGCATCCCGAAGCTGGGTGCTGACTTCCACGCCGTGCTGACGGCCGAACAGGCACAGGCCTATAAGCCGCGCTACCAGGCTTTTGAGTACATGCTCGATACCCTGAACGCCAAGCCGGAGGACTTCCTGCACGTCTCCTCGCACACCCGGTACGACATGCACCCGATGCATGACATGGGCTTCCGTAACCTCTGGATGCTGGACCGTGGCTATGACCCCATTGGCGAGGGCTACGACCTCAATACTGTTAAGTCCTTGGACGAGCTCAACAAGCACCTCGGTCTCTAAACCGACTTCCAAGCGAAAGGTCATACCGTGAAACTTGTTCCCTACTGGCTCGATACTGCAGAGCCCTCCGGCGATTACCGCCGCACTCCGGTCCCGGAGAACGTTGATGTTGCGATTATCGGTGCCGGTTTTACCGGGCTGTCAGCAGCCCTTGAATTCGCCAAGCAGGGCGCCACTGTGGCCGTTTTCGAACGCCACACCGTTGGCTGGGGTGCTTCGGGCCGTAACGGGGGAATGGCTACGACCGGTTTGGCCATTGGCTTCAGCACGGCCGTCAAGCGCTACGGGGCTCCCCGTGCAGTGGAGATGTTCCGCGAATACAACGATGCCATCGAGACCATCGAGAAGCTGGTGCACGACAACGGCATCGACTGCGACTTCAAGCGTTTCGGCAAGCTCTCCCTCGCGTTCCACAAGTCCCACTACGACGGCTTCCTGAAGTCCCAGGAGCTGCTCGCAAACCTGGTCGATCACCACGTAAAGGTCATCCCCAAGTCAGAGATCCACAGCGAAATCGGCACGGACTTCTACCAGGGTGCCATGATGGATCCGCTGGGTGCGGGTCTCCACGTAGGGAAGTTCGTGCACGGTCTGGCAAAGGTGGCAGCCGACAACGGCGCAGCCATCTGTGAGAACGCATCGGTTACCGAACTGAACAAGGTCTCGGGGACAGTGCACGATGTGCACACCACCCGTGGAATTACCCGGGCCAAGCAGGTCCTGGTAGCCACCAGCGGTTACACCGGCAACGTCACCCCGTGGCTGCAGCGTCGCGTGATCCCCGTGGGTAGTTTCATCATCTGCACGGAGCCTCTGTCCGAAGAGGTGGTGAACCGCATCCTGCCGAACAGGCGCCAGGCCTCCGACAGCAAGATGCTGACGTACTACTTCAGGATCACGCCGGACAACAGGCTGCTGTTTGGTGGCCGGGCCCGATTCGCTTTGTCCAGCCCGGATTCGGACGTCAAGAGCGCCGAAATCCTGCACAAGGCCATGACTGAACTCTTCCCGTACCTCTCCAAGGCCAAGGTGGACTACATCTGGGGCGGTCTGGTGGATCTCTCGATGGACCAGATGGTCCACGCCGGCCAGCATGACGGCCTTTTCTACTCCCTCTGCTACAGCGGCCATGGTGTTCAAATGGCGGCCCACATGGGTAAGCGGATGGCCCACTACATGGCCGGCGACAAGTCGGCAAACGTGTGGGAAGACCTGAAGAATCCGCCGGTTCCCGGCCACTTCGGCCCGCCATGGTTCCTGCCGTTCATTGGCGGAGCCGCGAAGATCATCGACCGTATCAAGTAGACATTCCGCTAGCCAGGCAAGGTAAAGGTTCCCATGAGTTCATCAACAACCGTCGCTGGAGCGCGCCTAAAAACAGCTGGGGAAACGGCCTACAGGCGGGCAAGCGTTGCGGCGCTTCCCGGTGGCGCGTTCCTCGAAGGCCTTTGGGAGACCTCCGACAGGACCCTGGAGGTACGTGACCCTGAAGACGGCGTGCTGTTGGGCACTGTGTGTTCTTCAACCCCTCAGGATGTCCGCCGGGCGGTTGCCCACATTCACCGCCACCTCCTGGACGATGAATGGCCCCTCCGGGAACGCCGCGAGGCTTTGGACCGGGCTGCAGTGCTCCTGGCTGAGCAGTCGGTCCGGTTTTCGGAGATCATTGCCGCCGAGAGCAGCAAGACCATCAACGAGGCCGAGCGTGAAGTACGCCGGTGCATCGAGACGTTGCGGCTTTCGGCGGCAGCGTCGAGCGAACTCGTAGGGGAAACTCTCGGCTTTGAGGACAGCATGGCGGGAGCCAACAAGATCGGCTGGTACAGCCGGAAGCCTGTTGGCATCATCGCCGCCATCACGCCCTTCAACGATCCGCTGAACCTCGTGGCACACAAGCTGGGCCCGGCCCTGATCGGAGGCAACGGCGTCGTACTTAAACCCTCAGGCCGCACCCCGCTGACCGGGCTGGCTTTCGTTCAACTGTTGCTTGAGGCCGGCGTCCCGACAGGTCGCATTGCCGCGATCGTGTCGGGACCCGGGGTGTCCGAAGCGATCGTGACCGACCCCCAGGTGGACCTGATCTCCTTCACCGGCGGGCCAGCGACGGCCGACCGCATTGCTGCCGCCGCAGGAGCGAAGAAGATCCTTTCGGAACTGGGCGGCAACAACGCTACGATCGTCTGCGCCGACGCTGAAGCGGCAACTGCTGCTGAGGCGATCGTCGCCGGGGCATTCGGTGTGGCAGGCCAGAATTGCCTGTCGGTCCAGCGGGTTTACGTCCACATTTCGCTGTTCGACGAAGTCCTTGAAAAGGTCGTCGCGGGGACCCGTGCACTTCGCGTCGGGGCGAAGATGGACCGAACCACCGATATCGGTCCGCTCATCAGCGAAGCGGAAGCCCGGCGGGTGGAGGCATGGGTGGAGGAAGCCAAAGCGGCTGGCGCCACTGTCCGTGTGGGCGGTCAGCGCCACGGCGCTTTCTACCAGCCAACCGTACTCGCCGATGTGCCGGCAGACGCCCGCGTCATCATCGAGGAAGTGTTTGGCCCGGTGGTCAGCATCATGCCCTTTATCCAGATCTCTGACGCCATCCATGCGGCCAACGCCTCCGAATACGGGCTCCAGGCCGGTGTCTTCACCGAGTCCATCGACCTGGCCCTGGCAATTGCCGACAAGCTGCACGTGGGGGCGGTGGTCATCAACGAGACAAGCGACGTCCGGATCGATTCCATGCCGTTTGGCGGGTTCAAGAAGTCCGGCGTCGGCCGTGAAGGCGTCAAACACGCAGTCCGCGAAATGACCGAACCCAAGAGCACCATTATCAAACTGGCGGAGCCCGCCACCCGCTGGCAGCAGCTGACGGGCACCTCAGAACGGAATGCATCATGACTACCCACAAAATCGCGGTCATCGCCGGCGACGGTATCGGCAAGGAAGTGGTCCCTGCGGCCATCCAAACCCTTGAACGGATCGCTGAGATCCACTCCATCGATCTGAAGTTCACGCACTTCGACTGGGGATCTGACTACTACGCGGAGCACGGCCGCATGATGCCCGTGGACGGCCTGGAACAGCTGGCGCAGCATGAGGCCATTTTCCTGGGTGCCGTGGGCTCCCCGGAGGTCTCCGATGCTGAATCGCTGTGGGGGTTGTTGATCCCCATCCGCCGCGAATTCCAGCAGTACATCAACCTGCGGCCGGTAAAAACGCTCGACGGCGTGAAGTCGCCCCTGGCGAATAAGGAACCGATCGATATCCTCATCGTGCGTGAAAACAACGAAGGGGAATACTCGGAGGTCGGTGGACGCATGTACCGCGGACTGCCGCACGAAACCGCTGTCCAGGAAACCATCTTCACCCGCTTGGGAGTATCCCGGGCCGCGCACTATGCCGCGTCGCTCGCGTCCTCCCGCAGGGGACACCTGACCTCGGCCACCAAGAGCAACGGCATCATCCACACCATGCCCTTCTGGGACGAAGTAGTGGAAGAAACCACTCGCCTCTACCCTGACGTAACGCTCACCAGCGAACTGGTGGATGCCTTGGCTGCGCACCTGGTCCTCAAACCCTGGACTTTTGACGTAATTGTCGCCTCGAACCTTCTGGGCGACATCCTCTCGGACCTGGGCAGTTCCGTCACCGGTTCCATCGGTGTGGCTCCCAGTGCGAATCTGAATCCCGACGGTGATTTTCCATCCCTCTTTGAGCCTGTGCACGGATCTGCCCCGGACATCGCAGGGAAGGGACTGGCAAACCCGGTGGGCCAGATGTGGTCCGGCGCGATGATGCTGCAGCACCTGGGCCACCCGGAAGCTGCTGAACACCTCCAGCTGGCGTTCGAGGCAGTGTTGCGCGAGGGCCTCGGAACCCGCGATGTGGGAGGCCCGTCGTCGACGTCGGAATTCACAGCCGCTGTTTTGGCCGCCATCGATGTCATTGGCGTGGTTGGCTCGATCGAGGCCGGCACGGCAACCAAGCCTGCGGGAGCGCCGGCGTCGTCATGACCGTTACCCCTGGAGGCAAGAGGCCTGTTGTCGCGGCGTTGTACCGGGAGGCCTTGCCGCCTCGGTTGGAGGAGATCGAAGCCCTGGCCGAGGTCCGGCTGACCAAGGCGGAGGGACTGGCTGAAGCGATGGACGGTGCAGATGTCCTGTACCAGTGGCATTCGTTTTCCCCCGCCCTGCGCGAGAACTGGGACGCCGCGTCATCGCTGAAGTGGGTCCACGTAACAGCTGCGGGCGTCAGCCAGCTCCTGTTCGACGAACTCATCCACAGCGATGTGGTCTACACCAACTCCCGCGGAGTCCTGAGCCGTGCAATAGCCGAATTCACGCTGGGCTTCGTCCTGGACATCGCCAAAGACTCCCAGGGCTCGTTCAAGCTTCAGCAGCAGCAGCGCTGGCAGCACAGGGTCACGCGGAAGATCCAAGGTCAACGCGCCCTGGTGGTGGGCACCGGTTCCATCGGGCGGGAAATTGCGTCCCTGTTCCGTGCGGTAGGCCTGCAGGTCAGTGGTGCCGGGCGAAGCAGCCGTCCGGGAGATGAACTGTTCGACCACATCCATTCTTCCCAGGACTTGGCCGGGATCGTCGGAGACGTCGACTACCTCATCCTGGCAGCGCCACTGACCGAGGACACCAAGGGACTCGTGGATGCTGACGTCCTTTCCGCCATGAAATCCACCGCACACCTCATCAACGTGGGCCGCGGGGAACTGGTTCGGACAGACGCGCTGGTGGAAGCCCTGTCCTCCGGATCCATTGCCGGTGCAGCACTGGACGTAGTCCATCCCGAACCGCTTCCCGCCGGACATCCTTTATGGAGCATGGACAACGTCATCATCACACCCCACATGAGCGGGGACACCGAGGACTACCTAGACGATCTTGGGCAATTGTTCGTGGACAACCTACGACGGTTCAGCCAGGGCAAACCCCTGCAGAACATCGTGGACAAGAACCTTGGGTTCGTCCCGGTCTCCTGATCCTGTTTCGCGTTTCCCAGCCTTCTTTACCTAAGGAACTTTGCCATGAGCACCTCAACGACGACGCTCACCCGGATCAACCACTTCATCAATGGAGCCGAGTCCACGGGGGTGGGGGAACAGACCCGGCCCGTGTACAACCCTGCTACTGGGCAGGTCACGGCGGAGTTGCGCCTGGCGAGCGAGGCCGACTTGGACACTGCTGTTGCAGCGGCGAAGAAGGCAGCTGATTCCTGGGGTGATATTTCCCTGGCCAAGCGCACGGGCGTGTTGTTCAAGTTCCGTGAGTTGGTCGCCGCGCACGTGGACGAGCTGGCCGAGTTGATCACGGCCGAGCACGGCAAGGTCCTCTCCGACGCGAAGGGTGAGATCGGCCGTGGTCTGGAAGTGATCGAGTTCGCCTGCGGCATCCCGTCCCTGCTCAAGGGTGACTACTCGGACCAGGTCTCTACCGGCATTGATGTGTTTTCCTTCCGTGAACCCCTGGGCGTGGTGGCTGGTATTACCCCGTTCAACTTCCCGGTGATGGTGCCGTTGTGGATGGCTCCGATGGCGATCGCGACCGGTAACGCGTTCATCCTCAAACCCTCCGAGCGGGACCCGTCCGCACCGATGTTGCTCGCGAAGTTGTGGAAGGTCGCCGGTTTGCCTGATGGGGTGTTCCAGGTCCTGCACGGCGGGAAGGAAACCGTTGACGGGCTGCTGACGCACCCGGACGTGGACGGTATCTCCTTTGTTGGGTCGACCCCGATTGCGCAGTACGTGCACGAAACCGCCACGAAGCACGGCAAACGGGTCCAGGCCTTGGGCGGGGCGAAGAACCACGCGATCGTCCTTCCGGACGCTGACCTGGACAACGCAGCGGACCACCTTGCCGCCGCGGCGTTTGGTTCCGCGGGGGAGCGGTGCATGGCGATCTCCGTTGCTGTCGCTGTCGGGGACGCGGCTGATTTGCTGGTGAAGAAGGTCCAGGAACGTGCCCTGGCTGTGAAGGTCGACAACGGCACAGTGCCCGGTGCGGAGATGGGTCCGGTCATCACCCCGGCCTCGAAGGAACGCATCGAACGGATCGTCACCGAAGCAGAGCAGGCTGGTGCTGCGATGGTGGTGGACGGCCGCGACCTCGTGATCCCCGGCCACGAGGAGGGCTTCTGGGTGGGCCCGACCGTGATCGATCAGGTCAGCACCGAAATGAGCGCGTACACGGAGGAGATCTTCGGGCCCGTGCTGGTGGTGGTCCGCGTGGACACCCTCGAGGAGGGCATCGCGCTGATCAATGCCAACCCGTACGGCAACGGCACCGCGATCTTCACCTCCTCCGGCGCCGCGGCCCGGACGTTCCAGCGCTCCGTGACCGTGGGCATGGTCGGCATCAACGTGCCCCTGCCCGTTCCGGTGGCTTACCACTCCTTCGGCGGCTGGAAGAACTCCCTCTTCGGCGACAAACACATCTACGGCCCCGAAGGCGTGTCCTTCTACACCCGCGGCAAAGTCATCACCTCCCGCTGGCCCGAACCCACCCACGCCTCCGGCGCCTCCTACAACTTCCCCTCCAACTAGTCCTGGCGTTTTGGTGCCAACTGCCGAAAGAAGGATGACATGCCTACTACCGTGAAGGCCTATGTGGCCTCTTCTCCCACCTCGGAACTCACTCCTGGCACTGTGGAGCGGCGCGATCCCGGCGATTTCGATGTGCAGATTTCCATCAAGTACACCGGAATCTGCCACTCCGACATCCACGCCGCACGCGGAGACTGGGCCAGTAACTACCCCCTGGTGGTTGGCCACGAAATCGTCGGAGTGGTGGAAGCTGTCGGTCCAAAAGTCACCCGTCATTCGGTGGGGGACCGGGTGGGCGTGGGCTGTTTCGTCGACTCCTGCAGGGAATGCGTCAATTGCCGGGCAGGCGAGGAACAGTATTGCCTGCAAGGTGCAACGAGCACGTACAACTCTTTCGGCCGTGACGGGTTGCCCACCGCGGGCGGTTACAGCACAAGCATCGTGGTGGATGAGAATTACGTCGTTCGGATTCCCGATGGCATACCCCTCCCAGATGCGGCCCCGCTGTTGTGTGCGGGAATCACTATGTACGCCCCGCTGCGTAACTGGAAAGCCGGGCCAGGCAAGCGCGTCGCCATCATAGGAATGGGCGGACTTGGTCATATGGGGGTGAAGATCGCTGCGGCTTTGGGAGCCGAAGTCACTGTGCTCAGCCAATCGCTAAAGAAGCAGGAGGACGCCGTCAGGCTCGGCGCCAACAGCTACTACGCAACATCTGAGCCCGCGACCTTCGAATATCTGAAGGGCCAGCTGGATCTGATCATCAACACCGTCTCCGCGGACATCGATGTGGATGCCTATCTGTCCTTGCTTGCCTTGGACGGCACCATGGTCCTCGTGGGGCTGCCCTCCAAGCCCCTGAGCCAGCGCGCTTGGTCGCTGGTGGAATTCCGACGCAACCTCAGCGGGTCAAGGATGGGCGGGATCCGCCAAACACAAGAAATGCTGGACTTCTGCGCCACCCACGGACTGGGAGCAGACGTAGAAGTCATTCACGCAAGCCAGATCAACGAAGCATTCGAACGGGTACTCGCCAGCGATGTCCGCTACCGCTTCGTCATCGACGCTACAACGTTCTGAGGCACTCCTGCTGAAGGGCAAATTATTACGAACGCCAAGAACGCCATTTCGCGGAAATACAGAGGTAAGGCTAACCTAAATAGTCTTCGATTTCCCACGTGCTTCCCCGGGCACACTTAACAGGCGGTTCCATTGCGCAAACTCAGCCGATTCGCAGCCCTAGGTCTTGCGGCCCTCCTTGCCCTAACGGGTTGTGGTCTGAGTGGGGCCCAGACTGGTACCGCCGGGAAGGCCGCGGATACCAACCAGCGCATTGTGGTGGACAACTTCCGTGCACCCGTTGCCAACTGGGCGCTGGAATCCGACTCCGCGTACATCCTGTCGCTGTCCGGGTGCCTGGAGACGCTGACCAAGTACGACTCCGCCGAGGGCAAGGTGGTTCCGTTCCTGGCAACCGAATGGAAGCAGGTCTCACCGCTTGAGTGGGACTTCACCCTTCGCCAGGGCGTCAAGTTCCAGGACGGAACCGACCTCACTGCCGAGTCGGTGGCTGCGGCCCTTAACACCGTCCTCAAGGCCAAGGTCCCTGCCCGGGCGTTCAACCCGGGCATTGTCAGCGGTGTCAAGGCCATTGACGCCAAGACAGTTCGTGTGACAACTCCTGCGGAGAGCCCGCTGGTTCCCTTCCGGCTTGCCAGCGTCAACACCGGCATCCTGTCACCGGCTGCCTACCAAGGCGCCACCGTGGACCCCTTCGGTCACTGCACCGGGCCGTTCGTTCCCGTGTCCGAGAAAGCCAAGCAGTCCCTGACACTGGATCGCAACAAGAACTACTGGGGCGGCGAGGTGCAACTCGCGGGAGCCGAAGTCCGCTTCATCACCAACGGCGCCACCCGCGCAGCCCAGGTCCAAACCGGGGAAGCTGACATCTCCCTTTCAATCCCTGCCTCCGGCCTCTCCACGCTTAAGAACGCCCCCGAAGTTTCTGTTCTCAAAGCCAACTCACCCCGCACGGCGACGCTCTACATGAACAACGGACGTGCTCCCTTCAACAACGTCGACTTCCGCAAGGCCCTGCGTTCCGCACTGGATCTTGATGCCTTGGCGGCCAGCGTCTACGAGGGCGCAGCCCTCCCGGCAGCGGGACCGTTCGCACCCTCCGAACCGTGGGCTTCAGGCAAGGCAAGCCCACCCAAGCAAAACATTGAGGAAGCAAAGAAGCTCCTCGCCGAAGCTGGATACACCGCTGACAGGCCCCTGGAGATCATTGCGATCGTGGAACGGTCAGAATTCGCCGACGTCGCCACCGTGATCCAGGACAACCTCAAGAGCATTGGCGTCCCGGTAACTATCCAGGCCAAGGAATACGCCTCAGCTGAACCGGACGTTCTGGCCGGCAATTACGACATGATCCTCAGCCAGCGAAACAGGCTGATCGATATCGCTGATCCGATCGGCTTCCTCACCGCGGACTATACGTGCAAGGGCACCTACAACCTCAGCCACGTCTGCAACGAGGAGTATGACGCCACCATCGCTGAAGCGGCCAAGACGTCCAACACCGAGGAACGCTACAAGCTGTACGCCAAGGCCGGCGAGATCCTGGATGACCAGGCCGTGAACCTCTGGCTGGTCAATGAACAGGCAACAGACGCCATCCGCAGCAACGTCCTCTCCTACGTTCAGGATCCATTGTCCCGTTACGTCCTGACAGCTCAGACCGCAAAGTCCGGCTCCTAGCAGCGAGCTGGGACCAACGAACCAAACCCGCATGATCACGTTCCTTGCGAAGCGGACGGCGACCCTCGTGGCCGCCGTCCTGCTGTCGTCTTTCGCCGTTTTCCTTATCCCCTATGTCACCCCGGGCGATCCGGTCCGCAAGATCATCCGTTCGCGGGTGGCCGGGGATGTCGTGGACGATTCCACTGTCCAGGCGCTCGGCCAAAGCCTGGGTCTCCACGATCCACTCCCTGTACAGTACTTCCGGTGGCTCGGAGCTTTCTTCAGCGGCGACATGGGGTTGTCGCATATCAGCCGGACACCCGTTGTTGACCAGGTAATGCCCGCTCTTGGCATCACCCTCAGCCTGGTGATCGTGGCTCTGGGTATAGCGGTACTGGTTTCGCTGCCGTTGGGGATCGTCGCAGGACTGAAGCAAGGTGGAAAAGCGGACAAACTGATCACCACCATTACCCAGTCCTTCATCGCTATGCCCGAATACTGGCTGGCGCCGCTCCTGGTCTTGGTTTTCGCCCTCAAACTGTCCTTGCTGCCGTCAGCTGGCTGGAACACCACATCATCCATAGTCCTGCCAGCGGTAACCCTCGCCCTGCGACCCATCAGCTTCTTCACCTCAGCGGTGCGCTCCGGCATGATCGATGCTTTGGAAGCAGAGCACATTCAAGCCGCCAGGGCCCGCGGTCTCAGTCACGTCCAGACCATCATGCGGCATGTCATTCCCAACGGGCTGGTCCCGTTGTCCACTCTTTTCGCCGTATGGTTCGCGGGTCTCCTGGGAGGTTCGGTCATTGTGGAGGTCATTTTCGCGATTCCGGGCATGGGACGGCTCCTGTATGACGCGGTGGTGAACAGCGACATTCCCCTGGCGCAGGGCGGTGTTGTCGTCGTGGTTGCATTGGCCGTAGCGATCACCACCCTCGCGGACTTCCTCCATCGGATCCTCAGCCCTAAGGTGAGTGGCGCCCTTGCGTAACCTCTCAGCGGTAGACAAGGCCGCCGTCGTCGTCCTCGCTATGGTGGTAGCCGCTGTAGCGGCCGCGCCCTGGCTGACGCCGTTCCCGCCGGACGACCAGAACCTCGCCGCGCGCCTTGCATCGCCAAGCGCCACTCATTGGCTGGGAACGGACCACCTTGGGCGGGACACGCTCAGCAGATTGCTCGACGGCGGTCGCTTCTCTTTGGTGGTGGCTGCACTGGCCACGGTGCTGACTGGACTCGTCGGCCTGGTGATCGGCGTGCTCAGTGCGCGTCGCAAGGGCTGGCTGGACGAGTTCTTTACGCGCACGAATGATGTCCTGCTCGCCTTGCCGGAGATGGTGGTGGCGCTGTTTATCGTGGCTGCGATGGGCACCGGATTCTCGTCGTTGCTCGTGGCGCTCACGGTTACGGGATGGACCCCGTTTGCAAGGCTCGCGCGCACGCTTGCCTATGACGTGTCTGCACGCGGATTCGTTGAAGCGGCGCGCGTGGTGGGCTGTTCGCCGTCGTTCATTGTTTTCCGCCACATCCTTCCGCACCTGGCAGCGCCGATGCTGGGACAGGCGACGTTGCGGTTCGGACAGCTCCTGATCAGCGTCGGAGCGCTGTCCTACCTTGGGCTGGGTGTCCAACCGCCGCAATCTGACTGGGGCTCCATGGTGGCAGCGGCCCAACCCTACGCTGAGCGGGCTCCGTGGGGGATCATCGCCCCGGGACTTGCCATCTTCCTGGTGGCTCTCTGCGTCACCCTGATCGGCCAGCGGGCGTCCCGCAGGGCAGCGGACCCCGTAGATGTCCTCGTGGTGGAGGGCCAGCATGCCTGAGCTCGTCATCGAGGACCTGACCGTCCGCAGCACGGCCACCGAGCCCCCGATCCTGTCCAGAGTCAGCTTGACGGTCCGGCCGGGTGAGTTTGTGGCCCTCGTGGGAGGCTCGGGCTCCGGAAAGACCATGACTGCCAAGTCCGTCCTGCAGTTACTGCCGCAGCCACTGCGGATTGAGTCCGGGTCCATCCGACTCGGCCCACTGGACGTGACCAATGCGCCGGAAACAGAGTTGAATCGCATCCGAGGTGGCCGGCTGGGGATGCTGTTCCAGCAGCCCAAGAGGATGTTCAATCCGAACAAGACCATCCGCAAGCACCTGAAGGAACCCCTGAAACTCCACGCAGGCCTCGCAGGCAAGCCCGCGGATACGAAGGTGCTTGAACTGCTCGCAGAGGTTGGCTTCGAAGATCCGGAATGGGGCGCGCAGGCCTACCCGCACCAGCTTTCCGGTGGAATGGCTCAACGGGCAATGACAGCCATGGCGTTGGCTGGCCAACCCGAAATCCTGCTGGCAGACGAGCCCACCTCCGCCCTGGACAAAGTGCTGGAAAGCCAGATCCTTGAATTGCTGGACCGTGAGCGCAGGCAGCGTGGGCTCGGCATCCTCTACATCACCCACAACCTGGCGTCTGTGGCAGCCTTCGCGGACAGGGTCCTGGTGATGGACGCCGGGAAGATCGTGGAGTCCGGCACCACGGAGGCGGTTTTGGGCAGCCCCAAAACCGCCTACACGCGGAAGCTCCTGGACGCATCAAACCTGTTGCCCACCAGCATCACGGACGTCACGCCGCAGGGGCGTAACGTGCTGACCCTTACGAACGTCGTCAAACACTTCGGGCCTGGTAAGAGCTTGGGGATGGGTAAGCGTTTTGGGCTGGGTAAGCGCTTTGGGATGGGAAATGCTGACCGGCCCGCGTTGAACTCGGTTTCGCTAGCCCTCAAGCAGGGCGAGATCCTTGGTGTCCTCGGCCAATCCGGGTCCGGGAAAAGCACGCTCGCCAGGGCAATGGTCGGGCTGGAAGGAATCAGCGGCGGCAGTATCACCCGCACCCTGGCGGCAGGAGAGACCAGCCCGCCCACCGCTGTGCAGTTGGTCTTCCAGGAACCCCACGATTCCTTCGACCCCCGCATGACGCTTCGCGCCAGCCTTGAGGCTCCCCTCCGCCAGCACGCTGGGCTTTCGTCCGCCGAAAGGTCGCAGCGGCTTCAGGACGCCATGAAGGAAGTAGAACTGGACCCGTGCCTGCTGGACAGGCGCCCGGGACAATGCTCCGGTGGCCAACTGCAGCGCGTCACGATTGCACGGGCACTCCTGTTGGAACCCGAGGTCCTCATCTGCGACGAAGCGACGTCGGCCCTGGACGCCCTTACCCAGCGAACCATTCTTGACCTGCTGCAGCGGCTGCACCGGGACAGGGGATTGTCGCTGATGATCATCACCCACGACATGGACGTGGTGCGGCACATGTGCCAACGCGTAGCCGTACTCTTCCAGGGCCGCCTGGTGGAACTCACCGACACCCACAAGTTCTTCGCCGAGCCCCAGCACGAGCACAGCAGGGATCTGGTGTCAGCAGCGATTCCCTGCCGGGGACTGCATCTTAAGAAAATGCGCGCGGCGAGCTAGAAGAAGATCCGCGCGGGGAGCTGGCCGTCATCCCGAGTACAGCCCGATCAGTAACTCCACGATCCGGCCGCGCTCCTGCGGCGGATCCTTCGTGGACCACGCGAGGTAGACGGACACCGACGGGGCGTCGCGTACCGGACGGTAGATGATGCCCCGGCGTCGATATTGGTGGGCCGTGGACGCGGCAGTCATGCCGCGCGCCGCCCCGCTGCCAATCGTCGTCAACCAATCATCCACATCGTTAATGGGTACGATGTCCGGCCGCTCCTCCTGCGCCCACAGCTCAAGAGTCGTGCTTCCCGTCCGCAGGTCCATGGCCACGGGCCGTTGGGCCACCTGCGCCATGGTTACGGAACGTCGCGCTGCCAGGGGATCGTCCGAGGACATGGCACAGTACCGCTTCTCCTCGCCAATCCGGACGTGCTCGACGCCGGCCGCATCCGGAAGGCGTCGAAGGATAGCGAAGTCGGTGGTTCCCTCGGCGAGGCCGCCGGTAGGGGAGTTGGAGTGCAGCAGCTGCAGTTCCACGCCCGGGATTGCGACCGCCCATCGGCGCTGGAACTCCATGGTGTGCTCGCCTAAAGCGGACCACGCATAGCCGATCCGGATCTTTCCAGTACCGGACCGGGCCTCCCTTTCGAGATCGCCCAGAAGTGAGAGGACCCGCCGTGCCTTGGCTACGACGCGCTCACCGGAGGGAGTCAGGCCCACGCTGCGGGTGGTCCGTTCCAGGAGCCGCACCCCGAGAACCTGTTCCAGCCCGGAGATGTTGCGTGAAACGGCCGCTTGGGACATTCCCAGGCCAATGGCGGCATCGGTGAAGGTGCCCTCCTCGACTACAGCCAGGAGGCACCGTAGTTGCCTCACCTCGACGTCCATACCGTCCATCTTATTCATACGCCCACCGCATAAATAGCCTCGTCCATGCATTTAGCGGATAGACGGTCCAAGCGCAGAATTTCCCCATGATCGATACGAGGGCAGTGGGAGTGAAGCCGTCCCGGAAGGCCGGTGGCGCGGCGACCCTCCTGGCCAGCGCACTTTCCAACCAGCTTGGCGCCGCCACGGCATCATTCGCCTTTCCTGTCATGGGACCCGTAGGTGTGGTGGCGGTGCGACAGCTCGTGGCGGCGGCCGTTCTCTTGCCTATCGTCCGGCCCCGGTTGAGGGAATTGAGCTGGCGGCAATGGTGGCCCGTCCTTCTGCTCGCCGTTTCGTTCGGCACCATGAATCTTGGCCTGTATGGGTCTATCCAACGGATCGGCCTTGGACTTGCCGTCACCCTTGAGTTCCTTGGGCCCCTAGCCGTGGCTTTGATCAGCTCGCGACGAAAGAGCAGTGCGCTCTGCGCTGTAGTCGCTGCATTCGGCGTCCTGGCCATCACCCGGCCCGAAGCATCCATGGACCTTGTCGGGATCGGCTTGGGGCTCATCGCCGCTTGCAGTTGGGCCGCCTACATCCTCCTGAACCGGACCGTCGGTAAAAGAGTGCAGGGAATTCAGGGCACAGCAGCCGCAACAGGAGTGTCGGCCACGCTGTTCCTGCCGGTCGCCGTCGTGGTTTTCATCAGTCAGCCAGTGGACGGCTTGGCTGTTCTCTGCGCCGTGGCGGCCGGAATCTTCGCATCCGTGCTGCCTTACGTGGCCGATCTGATCGCGCTTCGACGGGTCCCCGCGAACATGTTCGGCGTGCTCATGAGCATCAACCCTGTGTTTGCTGCAGTCATCGGTGCCGTGGTCCTGCATCAGGACCTGGCCGCGGGGCAGTGGGTGGGCATCGGACTGATCGTCGCCGCCAATGCCGGGGTGTTGCTGCTGCGGGAGCACAACCCAACTGAGTCGCATTAGAGCGCGTTTAGAGCCGTCTAAACGCGCTCAGCTGCGACTCAGTTGGGAGAGAACGCGGCGCGGAAGGCTGACAACGCTGCGTCGCCCGCTTGGATGCCCTGACCCCCGATCGCACTGGCCTCCATGCCGATCACTCCGGTGTACCCGGCGTCGCGGAGCGCTTTGGCGATGGCCGGGTAGTTGATCTCGCCTGTCCCTGGTTCGAAGCGGCCCGGCACGTCGGCAACCTGGATCTCGCCCGTAAAGGGTTGGGCAGAGCGCACGAGCTCAATAAGGTTCCCCTCGCCGATCTGGGCGTGGTAGAGATCCAGCATCATCTTCACGTTGGGGTGGTTCACAGCCCTGACCATTTCCAGTGTGTCCTTGGCGCGCGCCAAGGGAATGCCGGGGTGGTCCAGGATCGTATTCAGATTTTCCAAGGCAAACACGATGCCGTGCTTTTGGCCCAGCTCAGCCAGCTGTTCCAGAGTTCGGAGGCCTGTCAACCACATCCCGCCGGTGGACCGGTGGGCGGGACGGACAGCCCGCCCGCCTTCGCCGAGTTCGCTTGGGTGAACCACCATGCGTTCGACGCCCAGCTCAAGTGCTGTGGGGATCAACTTTTCGGCAGAGGCCAGTACTTCATGCGCAGTACTGGAATCGATGACGCTGCCGCCGAAGTAGCCACTCATGGAGGAGAACCTGGCTCCGGTTGCTGCGAGGGCTGCGATGTCCCGGCCACGGGTGTCCCAAAGCTCCACCTCAAAACCTTGATCGTGAATGCGGCGCACGCGATCGATCAATGGCAGCTCGCCGTAGACCATCTCGGCGCAGACCGCCAAGCGGAAGCTCATGCTCCCTGCCCCGCGGCCTGAAGCTGTGCTGTTGAAGGCGTTTCGGCTGGACTAAGATCGGCAATCGAGGAAACATCAACGGGAAGCCCCGTCTGCGCTGACGTGAAAGCGGCCAAGGCAACCGCCAGGGCGTTGCGTGCATCCACGCCCCCGGGAGCAGCGACAGCGGCGGGCGGGTTTGCCGGCGTCGTGCGTTGATTGACTCTGCCCCGGCGTGCGGCGACATCGTCCGCGAAGTGGGCCAGCTCTGCCGTATAGGCGTCGTGGAAAAGATCGATGTTCAGGCGGGTGGTGTCTGACCCGATGCCGGCGGCTGTGTAGCTGGTGGCGTTGGTGGCCTGTGGACTGCCGGCGGTGACCATGCCGGCGGAGCCGAACACCTCGCCGCGGACGTCGTAACCGTAGAGGGCGTTGAAGTTGGCTTCTGCTACAGCGATGGCACCGTTGCTGTAAGTGACAGTGACAACCGCAGTGTCCAGGAGGCCGCCAGCCTTGGCTTCGGGAGCAACCAAAGCATCCGCGACTGCATGGACTTTCACGGGGACCGCGCCCGGATTCAACCAGTTCAGGGTGTCGAAATCGTGAATGAGGGTTTCCAGGAAGATGGTGCCCGGGGCAATCCTCTCCGGGTTGCTGATGCCCTCTTCGGTACCGGGATCGCGAGTGAGGGAGCGGAGCAGCTGCGGGACTCCGACTACGCCGTCGTCGATCAGCTTCCGGGCCGCGGCGAAATCGTTGGAGTAGCGGCGGTTGAAACCGAAACGGAGCACGACGCCGGCACTCTCCGCCGCTTCAATGGCGGAGTCGAGTTCGGCGATAGTCCGTCCGCCGGGCTTCTCGCAGAACACGTCCTTCCCGGCTTTGGCGGCAGCGGCGATCAGCTCGGAATGGAACCTCAGGGGAGTAGCGATAAGTACTGCGTCCACGTCGGGATCGGCGAGGACGTCGGCAACATCGGTGCTGATTTTGGTGACGCCGAGGCGGCTTGCGAGGGCTTCCAGAGCGGGTAGGACTGGATCAGCGATGGCTTCCAACCGTGCATTCGGGATCCTCCGGGCGATGGACCCGGCGTGGAATGCGCCGATCCATCCGGCGCCGATCACGGCGATGCGGACAGGCCGGTCCTCGATGACCGGGTGCTGAAGGTACGTCATTGTGTTCCTCGATTCAGACTTCTAGAACGATCTAGTGAAGCAATGCTCGCACGCTGGGTCCGCTGATGTCTAGATCGTTCTAGCTCCGTGTCTTGCTGTACTCCGGCTAGGTGTCGTCGTTCCGTCGGGCACGTGCAGGAGGAAGATGACGCCCGAAGGCCAGCCTGATGAGCGGGGTCAGCAACAGGAGCAGCAGGACGCTGCCAACGCCAACAATGCCGGCAAGGAAAACCAGGCCGGCCATGAACAGGAGGTGGATGTCAGGCGCATCGGCAAGCGGTAGGGCAGCCGATAATGCCGATACCTGGTTGAGGGTGTTCATAGGTGGCTCCTGCCGCGCATCAGTCAGTTGCTCGTTCCAACACCTGTTAAGTGAGCCGGGGCGAAGAAAAATGTCACCGTTACGGCAACGCTTTCGGGGTGTTGAAGATTATTCGAAAAGCCCGCGTCACGTTTACGCAGGTCAGAGCACATATCCAGTGCCCAAGTCGTTGTAGCGCGTAATGTGCCGTTGCCCTTTTCGGTACATGTCCGCGGACAACGCTGAGTTGGCAGTGATGGATGTGGTGGGTTCTGGGGCCCACCCGGGGCGCCGTCACTGCGAAAACCGGGCTAGTGCGGTCGGTCGTCTGAGTCGCGGCCGGCCGCACGTCTGGGGCAGGAGCCTATTATGCCGTGGGCGTCTTAGATCGTTCTATAGACTGGCTGCGGGCAAAGGAGGGCCATGATGGGAAAACGTCCCACACTGATGGATGTGGCTGAAGCGGCCGGGGTTTCCCGTGCGCTCGTTTCCATCGTGATGCGGGACGCTCCTGGAGCCTCTGAAGCCACGCGGCTTAAAGTCCAGCAGGCGGCCAAGGAACTCGGCTACCGTCCCGATAGCCGTGCACGGCTTCTCCGCAGCAGCCGGACGAGGCTCCTGGGCGTCAGCTTTTCCACGTCTCACCCGTTCCACGCCGAAATCGTCGACGCCGCTTACGCCGGAGCAACTGTCCGCGGCTACGATATCGCGCTGAGCGCAGTGGCCAACGGCCGGCCGGAATCGCGTGCGGTCGAATCTCTCCTGGATCTGGGCTGTGAAGCCCTGATCATGATTTCTCCAGAGCTTGGGGAGGACGAGTTGGCTGGTTATGCCGCAAGGCTTCCAGTGGTCAGCCTGCTCCGCGACGACGTCGGCGACTCCCTGGACTCGGTCAGCAGCGATGACGACGCCGGTATCCGCATCGCGCTGGAATATCTCACTTCGCTGGGGCATCAGAGAATTGCCCACGTGGACGGTGGGGACGCTGTCTCGAGTCCCCAACGCCGCGAAGCATTCCGGGCAGGGATGGCTGGCCGGGGGCTCGAATCCCGGGTGGTTCCCGGTGGCGCCACTGAAGAAGACGGGCTCCGGGCCGGTCGAGAGCTTCTGGAGGACCTGCCCACCGCCGTCCTTGCCTTCAACGATCGCTGCGCACTCGGCATCTGGGAAAGCTTCCGGGCCGCTGGGCTCAGGGTCCCTGAGGATGTGTCCGTCCTGGGTTACGACGATAGCCAGTTCGCCCGCCTTAGCTACGTCCAGTTGTCCTCCGTCAGCCAGGACGCCCCGCTCCTGGCGCGGGCCGCCGTCGACCGTGCCATCGATCGTCTGGAAGGCTCGACGCCGCCTGCCCACCTTGTACGGACACCGCACTTGGTCATCCGCAACACCACAGGGCCTGCCCCGAAGTGAGCCGCGCGGTTGGCTCGGTGGCTTCCTGACCTTGTTTGCGGGCCAAAAATGCACTTTTCCGGCGATCTGGACCCCTTTTTGTCTCAATGAAGGTCAGGAAGCCACGCACATTCGCGCACCCCAAAGGCCGGTCAGCCCCAGAAGGCGACCAGCGGTAAGTGCGGGAGGAGGCGGAGTTATGAAGCGCCCGACGCCGGGGCGTCGTCGTCGAAGTCGGGACCCTCGGCAGCATCCTGGCTGTGGATGCCCGTATCGTGCGAAACCCAGCCTTCCGTTTCTCCCTCTGCAGGAGCGTCGGTGTGGTGCCGGATGATGTGTTCTGCCTTGTTGTTTGCGTTCATTACGGATACTCCCTGTCCTTGCTTGGACTGCTTCCGTGAGTGCACCCAAGTCTACGCCGGGTGGGCTCTCTTGAGAGGTCCGCTCTGCGCTGAATCCTCGCCCGGAAACGCGCAGAACAAGCCTCTTAACGGGCACATACAAAGCTGGCTGTGGCATAGGCTGAACGCAGTAGTTCTCCGCGAAACGACTAACTGCCAAGCAGAGGTGAAGATGCCCAAGCGACCCAACCCGGCGGTGAAAATCGCCCAAGAGACAGCCCATAACGCAGTATTCGACGCCCAAGGCAACACCAAGCCGGGCGTACACAATGTCTTGCTGCGCGCCGTTGAAATCCAGCGGCCACTTGTCCTGGCAAATCTGCGCAGAATGCAGCGCAGGCATCCAAAAGCAACACCGATACAGCTTGCTGCAAAGTTGGAGCGCGACTACCTGGCCGCCATCACCGGCGGGGGAGCTGCCGTGGGGGCCACCGCCGTCGTACCCGGTATCGGAACTGCAGCTTCGCTGGGTCTCTCCGCCCTTGCCACGGTCGGGTTTCTGGAGACGACCGCGCTCTATGCATCAACGCTGGCGGAGCTCCACGGTATCCGGCTGACGGATCCGGAACGGGCAAGAACGATGGTCATGGCCATCATGCTCGGCGAGGAAGGCACATCGCTGCTGGGCGCCCTCAGCGGCCAGTCCCTCGGACGGGGCAAGGGCGTGACCAATGCCTGGGGCAAGACGCTCACCAAGAAGATTCCGGGCAGCGGTTTCGGCGTTATCCGCGATGCCATCCAGCGCGCGTTCCTGAAGAACCTCTTGAAGCGGCAAGGCTCTGCCTTCCTCGGGCGGGCCCTGCCGTTTGGCGTGGGTGCCGTGGTGGGTGGTGCCGGCAATCTGATGATGGGCCGCGCCGTCATCGCAACTGCCAAGGAAGCCTTTGGGCCGCTGCCCGATACGATTCCCGGCGAACTGCTCGCATCCACCAACGAGACCAACAACAACCTGACGCTGGAAGGCGGTAACAGTGGACCTCAACGCTGATCTGGGGGAGTCGTTCGGCTCCTGGACCATGGGCGACGACGCTTCGATGTTCCGCATCGTGAGCAGCGCCAACGTGGCCTGCGGTTTCCACGCAGGAGATCCCCTGACCATGCTGGACAGCTGCCGTGCCGCGTTCGAACTGGACGTCCGCGTTGGCGCGCATGTGGGGTATCGGGACCTGGCCGGCTTTGGACGGCGCTCGCTGGACATGACCTTCGACGAACTGTTCGGCGATGTCCTCTACCAACTCGGCGCCCTGGACGGGATGGCCCATGCAGTGGGGGCTTCAGTGGACTACGTCAAACCGCACGGAGCGCTGTACAACAGGATCGTCCACGATCCCGACCAAGCTGAGGCCGTGGTTGCTGCAGTCCACGCCTACGATCCCGGGCTGCCGGTGCTGGGATTGCCGGGCTCGGCGTGGCTGAAGCTGGCCGAGGAATCCGGACACCCGGTCTTCCGGGAAGCATTCGTGGACAGGGCGTACCTTCCGGACGGCACGCTGGTCCCGCGATCCGAGGAAGGCGCAGTGCTGCACGATCCCGCCGCGGTGGTTACCCAGGCTGTTCGCCTCGCGACGCGGAAAGAAGTGGTGGCCGTGGACGGAACGGTTGTCCCGGTAAGTGCCGATTCCCTCTGCATCCATGGTGATACCCCGGGCGCTGTGAACATGGCCGCGGCCGTTCGGGCAGGCTTGGAGGAGGCTGGGGTGGAGATTGATGCGTTCGCCTAGTTTGGTCTGGAACGCACCTTGAAGAGGAGGTTCTAAGTGGGTGCCGTTGCTGTTGACCCGGGCCCCTTGACCCTGGCCGTTGCACCTGACCAGGCACTGGACCGCGCTTCCCTGCACCTTGCCAACGCACTGCTGGGCAACCCTGACTCTGCGGCCGGCTTGGAAATACTTCTGGGTGGTCTCCGGCTCCGGTTCGTCACGGCCTCGGCTCTGTCCGTCACCGGCGCGGAAGGCGTGGTCAAGCTCAACGGCTCCGAACTACCCTTCAACAAGGCTATTCGCGTCAGCCCCGGGGCGGTGTTGGAGTTTGGGCCGGCGATGTTCGGGATCCGGTACTACCTGGCCGTTCAGGGCGGCATCGAACCCCAAGCGGAACCCCTTCGCGCCAGCGGCACACTGACTTTCGGGCGCTCCCACGGCAACAATATTCCGATCGAGAACCACGCCCCGCGTCGAGCCTTGGATCCCGAACGTCCGGTGGTGGCCCGAGTAAAGCGCGGTCCGGAAGCCCAAAATTACGACGCCGGTACCTGGCTTCGGCTGACCAGCGAACCTTGGATCCTCTCGCCGGAATCGGACCGGGTAGGTGCCCGGTTGGTGGGTCGCCCACTTGAGGCCGCTCGGCGGGCTGGCAGCGCGGAGCCGGCCACGACTCCAGCATCCCAAGCGCAACCGTTGCTGTCAGGCTCAGTCCTGCTGCCGGCGTCGGGCTTTCCCGTCATTGCACTGGCTGGGCACCCGCCGACGAGCAAGTCCCCCGTGATCGCAGTTGTTCGCGACGAAGATCTGGACCTGCTGGGCCAAGCGCGTCCTGGACAGATGGTTCATTTGCTGGGGTGAGCCGCCTTTCCTAGCCAAACAGCAGGTGCGCCACGGTGAAGATCGCGAGGCCGGCCAAGGCACCCACAACAGTTCCGTTGATGCGGATGTACTGGAGGTCCTTGCCAACCTGCAGCTCGATTTTCTGGGACGTTTCCTCGGCATCCCATCGGGCAACCGTGTCCGAGATGACGCCGGCAATGTCCGATCGGTAGGTGTTCACGAGGTAGCCCGCGGCGTCACCGATCCACGCGTTGATTTTCCCGGCGAGTTCGTCGTCGTTGACCAGCCGCGAACCGAAGTCCCGGACGGCGCTCTTGAACCGCTGGCTGAGTTCGCTGTCCGGATCGTCGACGGCGGTGAGCAGCGCATTCTTCACTGTTCCCCAGGTGCGCGAGGCCAGTTCCCGGACTTCAGGATCACCAAGGATCTGGGCCTTGATGGTCTCGGCGCGCTCGATCATGGCCGGATCATGCTGCAGGTCCTGCGCCAGGTCCGTCAGGTAAGCGTCGATCGATTTGCGCACTTGATGGTTCTGGTCATTTTGCACCGCGCGTACGAACTTCAGGAGCTCTACGTAGACCTTGTCGCTCACCAGCCCGTCCACGAACGTCGGCACCCACACCGGTGAACGGTCCGAAACCAGCCGGTTGACGGTTGCATGGTTGGCATCCATCCAATCGGCGGCACGGTCAACCAGCAGGTCCACCAGCTTGTGGTGGTGGCCATCTGCAAAGATGCGTTCGGCCATCCGACCCACGGGCGGTCCCCACGGCGGAGTGAGCAGGTGCTTGCGGACCATGCCTTCGATGACCGCCTGCACGTCGTCGTCATTCAGCACGGTGAACGCGCCCCGGATCATCGCGCCGCCTTCCTTGGCCACGCGTTCGGCACCTCCGGGCCCGGACAGCCAACGGCCCGCCTTACGGGCAACGTCAATGCTCGCCAACTTGTCCTGCACAACCTCCTGGGACAGGAAATTGCTCTCCACGAACTCACTCAGTGATTCGCCGATCTGGTCCTTGCGGCGCGGAATGATGGCTGTATGCGGGATCTTCAAGCCCATGGGGTACTTGAACAGCGCCGTGACCGCGAACCAGTCAGCCAAAGCGCCCACCATGCCACCCTCGGCCGCAGCCCTCACATACTCAAGCCACGGGTACTGCTTCTGGAAAGCGAACGCCACCATGAACACAATGGCCATGCCTATCAACAGCGCCAGGGCCAGCCGTTTCATGCGGCGTAGGGCGGCTGCCTTTTCCTCGTCTCCGGCAGAACGGCCGACGACGGCGGGCCCCGGTTGAGCGGCTCCGGAAGCTGTCGCTGGGGCTGGCTGGGCGTGGTTGGTGACGTCTTCGGCTGGGATTTGTTCAGAGTTCACCTGCATTAGCCCAGCGTAGCCCCGTGCGTGCAGCCGCGTGGGCTACGGTGGCTGCATGACTAGCGACGACTCCCTCCCTCGCCGGCCCAAGGTCTATGCACACCGCGGTGCCAGTGCTGCATTCGCGGAACACACACGTGCGGCATACCTTAAGGCGATTGCGGACGGAGCTGACGGCGTTGAGTGCGACGTTCACTTGACCCGGGACCAGCACGTCGTCCTTCTGCATGATGCCAACCTGGACCGCACTTCCACCGGCACCGGACCGGTCTCGGAGAAGACGCTCGAGGAACTCCGGGCCTTGGACTTCTCCTCCTGGAAGGGCGCCCGGATACCCGACGCGTACGGCGGAATCGCTGACCAATTCCTTACCTTGCCGGAACTCCTGGACATTCTGCGTGGCGCCGGGCGCGAGATTGGTTTGGCGATTGAGCTCAAGCACCCCAGCCCCTACCAGCTCAACCTTGAGGACCGGGTTATCGAGCTGCTGCTCAGTGAGGGATGGACGCCCGGGGAGTCCCGCCTGGAGAACATCCACGTTTCCTTCATGAGCTTCGATTCCGACTCGATCCAGCACCTGTTGACCAAGGTCCCACCCCAGCACGTTTGCCAATTGGTGGACAATTTCTCGGTGCAGGAGCTTCGGCAAGAACTAGGCCTGGGGCCGATCACGGCAGGTGCGGTGGCCAACGTCATGAAGGCAACGCAGCTGGACGCCGAACGCGTTTTGGATCTCGGTGAGGTAGGAATCGCCGGACCGGGCATCGACTACGTGCGGGAACACGCCAGCAACGTCCAACGGTGGTTGGAATCCGGCAGGGTGTTCAGGGTCTGGACCGTGGACTCGGAGAACGACGTAGCTCTTTGCCAGGGGTTGGGCATCCATGAGATCACCACGAACAAACCCGCGCAGGTCTTGGCCCAGCTTCAGGTCCCAAGCAGATAACACCGAACTTTGGGCCCCACCGCGCTTGTGATTGAGTGGTCTCATGTCATTCCGCTGGTCAGCCCGTGCCACCCAAACCACTTCTGCAATCGGTCTGAGCGCACTTCTCCTGGCCAGTGCCATGAAGCATTTCCGCACACCTGGGTTCTACTACCCGGTTGTGCCTGAATACTTGTGCCGCAGCGACGAGCCGGGGAGCCAGCCAAATGGTCCCCTAGCTCTTATGTCCCGTGAGGAATGGGTCGCTTCCAGCGGCCTGCTCGAGGCGACTGCCGCCGTCGGGCTCCTCATCCCCGCCACCCGAAAAGTGGCTGCGGACGCCACTACAG
Organism: Paenarthrobacter aromaticivorans; assembly: GCF_019038615.1. Taxonomy (NCBI): domain Bacteria; kingdom Bacillati; phylum Actinomycetota; class Actinomycetes; order Micrococcales; family Micrococcaceae; genus Paenarthrobacter; species Paenarthrobacter aromaticivorans. The sequence goes on along the minus strand of NZ_JAHOPC010000001.1, from coordinate 538,220 downwards.
CCATGTTTACCGTATTCCTTGCAGGGCATATTGATGCTCTCCGCCGTGCATACGGTCCCGACGGCACGCCCAGCCAACGACGCGTCCACACGCTGAGATTGCCGCTTCAGGTTCCGCTCATCCTGTGGTCCTGGAGCCTGCGGAAGTGAGTGGAGGTCCAGCAGTTCCCTTGAAACTCAGGGATTCGCCAGCTTTCAAGATTGCCCTGTCGCTGAGCATTGCCACGGGCCTTTATGGGGTGTCCTTCGGCGCCCTTTCCGTGGCGTCAGGCTTCGATTTCTGGCAAACAATGGTGCTGAGCCTCTTGCTGTTCAGTGGGGGCTCACAGTTCGCGTTCATCGGAGTAGTGGCCGGTGGCGGATCCGGCGTGGCAGCCATGACGGCCAGCGCTTTGCTCGGACTGCGTAACGGCATATATGGCATGCAGATCAATGCAATGCTGCGTCCACGTGGATGGCGTCGCTACATCTCAGCCCATGTCACCATCGATGAGTCAACTGCGACGGCGTCCGGACAGTCGGACCCCGACGAGCAACGCCGCGGGTTTTGGACTGCCGGCATCGGAATATTCATTCTTTGGAATATCTTCACTGCCATCGGCGCCTTGGCCGGTGATGCGATGGGTGATCCCAAGCAGTGGGGCCTGGACGGCGCCGCGGTTGCTGCGTTCCTGGCGTTGCTGTGGCCGAGGCTGAAGGGACGCGAACCCTGGGCCATAGCCGCTGCCTGCGCTCTTGCGACCATCCTCGCCGTGCCGTTTGTTCCTTCCGGAGTTCCCATTCTGGTGGCTGCTCTGGTGGCCGGTGTGATCGGTTGGTTCAGCCACGCACGGATGGATGAAGGACTCGAGCCGGACGTAGATCCATACGCAGAAAAGCGAGAGCACGGGCATGGACACAGCCGCAGCGGGAACGGGGGAGACCAGTGAACCTCTGGCTCTGGATACTCATCGCCTGCGCGCTTGCCTACCTCACCAAACTGGTGGGCTACTTTGTCCCGGCCAAGCTGCTGCAGAGCCCCAGGATCATGCACATCGCAGGCACTATGACCATTGGGTTGTTGGCGTCCCTCACCGTGGTGAATGCCCTCGCGTCCGGACAAGGTCTGGTGTTGGACGCCCGAATCGGCGCACTGGCGGCGGCCGCCGTCGCTCTTTGGCTACGCGCGCCGTTCCTGGTGGTGGTTATTTCCGGTGCTGCCGTAGCGGCACTGCTGAGGCTGCTCGGCTGGGGCTAGAAGTTAGACGTCCTCGGTCAACGTCACGCCTGGGATAGGCGATTGTTCCGGGAGTGGGCGGGACGGACGCTCGGTCCGGATGGCGTCTTCAATGAGCGCCACGGGACGCTTCCAGGCTTCGGAGCCAGGTTCCATGGTGTCCACGGCACCGATCAGCATGGCAACGAGACGGACCATGTCCTCGATGGTGATATCGCGACGCAGCGAACCCTGACCCTGGCCGCGCTCGAGGAGCGTGGCCATGGAGCCGATGAGGCCGCCGGTAATGCCCATGAGGAGTCCGCGTCGGCCTGCGACGGCGTCAAGCAGGTTGGCGTCTTCGCTCGCCACCCGCATGACGGCATCGATGATGTTGATGAGACCCTCGGCGGCATCCATGCCTTCGAGGGATGCGTCCGCAACAGGATCCACGTGCTGGCGGAGTTGGCGGGAGAGTGCCGCAAGTACCAATTGTTCTTTATCGGAGAAGTTGCGGAACAGCGTAGCCGGACCAACTCCTGCCGTGGCGGCGATGGTCTGCAGGGGAACTTCGGGGCCGTGTTCCCGGAAGCACTGCCGTGCTGCGGTGATGATTTTGTCCACATTTCGTGCAGCGTCGGCCCTGAGGGGCTTGCGTTCAGAGGGCTGTTCCATGCTTGTCAGGGTAGCAACGGACCGCGGTTGACCCCTTGTTACGCTGGAGTAGGGCGTTATGTGACAAACCAGTACGTGAAACACTGGATTTCATGTTGCTTGCATTCTCAGTCGCCCCTTCAGGCCAGCCCGCAGCCGCCACCAACGGCGGACCCACCCCCGATGCCTCCGTGCACGACGCCGTTGCCGCCGCGGTCAAGATCGTCCGGGAGTCCGGATTGCCGAACCAGACGGACTCCATGTTCACCACCATCGAAGGCGAATGGGATGAAGTGTTTGACGTCGTTAAGCGGGCCACGGAGGCCGTGGGCCGCTTCGGCAGCCGCGTCTCCTTGGTGATCAAAGCGGACATCCGGCCCGGATACAGCGGTGAGCTGACCGGCAAGGTGGAGCGTCTGGAAGAGGCTATCTCCACCACGGACTAGCTCTTTCCCCCGTCAGTGACCAGTGCAAGACTGGGGGCCATGATTGAACACGTGGCTGAACCCGGTTGGATTGACGTCGAGCATTACCTGACTGACGTCGTCGTGCGTCCTGATCCGGCCCACAAGCGCGCCCTGACATCTGCAGCCGAGGCGGGCATGCCGCAGATCGAAGTGGCGCCGAACGCCGGCAAGTTGCTCAAGATGCTCGTGCAGTTGTCCGGAGCCAAGCATGTCCTGGAAATTGGTACGTTGGCTGGATTCAGCAGTATCTGGATGGCCCAGGGACTTCCCGACGACGGCAGGCTGGTGACGTGCGAGTACCTCCAAAAGCATGCTGACGTCGCGCGGGCGAATGTGGACGCTGCGGGAGTGGGGCACAAGGTGGACATCAGGGTGGGCGCCGCTTTGGACACGCTTCCCACGTTGGTGGGCGAGGAATCGTTCGATTTTGTGTTCATCGACGCGGATAAGGAGAACGACGCCAACTACCTTGACTGGGCCATCCGTCTTGGCCGCCCGGGAACGGTGATCGTGATCGACAACGTCATCTGGGACGGTTCCATCCTGGAGCCTTCACGGGACGAGGTAAACGCGCCGGGCATCGTCAAGGCCCTGGAAATGCTGGGCCAGGACCCGCGTCTTGATGCCACCGCAATCCAGACTGTGGGCAGTAAGGGCTGGGATGGTTTCGCTATCGCCAGGGTGCGGTAGCCGATGGATTTGACGCTGCGCCCTGCAACGGTTGACGACGCCGAAGCTATGACCGTCATGCATGTCCAGGCGTGGCGGGAGAGTTATGGGCATTTGCTGCCGCCGGAATTCTTCGCGAAGCAGGAAGCTGCCCTGCCGGACAGGATCGAGCGGTATAGGGCGTCGATCTCGGCAGGCCATCCGCGGATGCTGGCCCATGATCCCGATGGTGAATTGGTAGGAATCGCGGCTTCAGGACCGGGAAGGGACGAGGACAGCCCCTGCGACTTGGAGCTGTTTATGCTCTACACCCTCCAACGGATTCATGGCCGCGGCGTGGGTCAGGCGCTGTTGGACGCGCTCCTGGGTGATGGTCCGGCCTACCTGTGGGTCCTCGATGATAATCCGCGCGCCCAGGCCTTTTACCGCCGCAACGGCTTCGTGCCCGACGGCAAGCGGCAGCTTTGCGACCCCTCGTGGTACTCACTTCCGGAACACCGGATGGTGCGGCCCGGCGTCGGGCTTTAATTTCTCTGAAGGCCCAGCTGTCACGCGTTGGGCGTTGCCCGCTGACGGTGGCGTGGCCTGGGACGCCTGGCTGCGTGTGGCTTGGGCAGGAGATGCCGTAGCCGTCCTTGGCGGGCTCCTGGTGCCGGCACCGTGTTGCCGGTTCGTTCGGCCTCGGGGGGTTCCTCCAGGATGCTGGGCGGTTTGGGCACCCTGGCAATCAGCAGGCAGACCACGGTCAACCACGCGAACGCGACTGTAAACACCTCCACCCAAACCGATCCCAAAGCTTCCATGAAGAGATCTTATGGCCCAACGACACCAAATGGTAAGCATCCTTATGAAATGCTCGGATGGAACGCGATGATGCGCTCCTCCACTAGGCTGGAGCCATGACTCAGGCAGGGCGGTTTTAGTGGCCAAACCCGGTAAATCCAGCAAAGCAAGCAAGTCCGGCCGGGCGGGAAGGTCGACGGCGGGAGTCATCGAGGTGCCTCAAGGCACCCGGCCTGCCGGTCCGGTAGCAGGCGTCTATTACATCGACACCGGCGACTGCGAACTGCTTCCGGATCCTGACAACAACAACGGCTGGCTCCTGAAGATCAACGGCGTGCTGAGCTCGCACATTGACCTCGCTGACCCGCTGTTCCTCGACTTCGAATACATGCGCTGGATTGCTGCGCTGGTGGAATCGAGATGGCCGCGGGAGGACAAGCCAAAGCTTCGGGCCCTGCACCTGGGCGGGGGAGCCTGTTCCATGGCGCGATACTTCAACGCGGCGTACCCGGATGCGCGGCAAGTGGTAGTGGAGCTCGATGGGAAGCTCGCCGACTACGTCCGGGGCTGGTTCGAACTCCCAAAGGCGCCCTTGCTGCGGATCCGCGTCGGCGAGGCCCGGGAAGTGACCGAATCACTGACCCCTGATACGCGGGACCTCATCATCAGGGACGTCTTCGCGGGAGCCTTCACGCCGCGCGCCCTCACCACCCGCGAGTTCAACGCCCACGCCGACGCCGTCCTGGCCCCCGATGGCTTGTACGTGGTCAACTCGGGTGACGCCCCGGACCTGAAGAATGCACGCGCTGATGCGGCAACCATCGCCGATACTTTTGAGCACACCATGATCATCGCCGACCCCGCCATGCTCAAGGGCCGCCGCTACGGGAACATGATCATGGCCGGCAGCCACGTGCCATTCGGCGACGACCCGACGCTGGCCCGCAAGCTCCTGGGCGGGGCCGTCCCTGCACACATCTGGAACGACGCCCAAGTGCGGGCCTTCGCCGCCGGAACCCCGGTCCGGCACGATCCGCCGGCGGCTTCAGCCCAATAGCTCCTCGCGCCGATCTTCCGTCTCTTCGCGCAGGGCCTGCACGACGGCGGCCACCGCTGGGCGGCGCATCGAGTCCGGGCGCAGGACCATCCAGTAGGGGAGGAGCTCCGCGAAGTCGGATGGCAGGAGCCGCACCAAATCTGCGTGGCGATCAGCCATGAAGCAAGGCAGGAATCCCACGCCTGCACCCGCTCTCGTCGCCTCTACATGCACGAACACGTTGGTGGAGCTCAGCCCATCGCGCATGGACGGGACGAGCCTCCTTGGCGCGTCCAGATCGTCCACCTGGAGCATGGAGTCCACGAAGTAGACCAACTGATGCTGCGTCAGTTCCTCGATGCTGCCGGGTGTCCCGTTGTCCGCGAGGTACGCGCGCGAGGCGTACATTCCCAGCCGGTACTCGCCCAGGCGGATTGCCTCTGCCCGGTGGACCTGTGGCGTCCCCACCACCACCTCGATGTCCAGGCCGGAGCGTTGCTGAAGCGCCCGCCGCGTCACGGTGACAATCTCGACGCTGAGCCCTGGGTGGTCGCGCCGAAGTCGAGCTACTGCCGGGGCGGCGATGTAGGCGCTGAAACCATCGGTCGCGGTCATGCGTACGACGCCGGTAATGGGGTCGGGTGCGCCGTCGCTGGGTCCCAGTGCGCCCACCGCAGTTTCAATGCGTTCGGCGACCAGTACCGCCTCAGCCCCCAACTCCGTGACTTCCCAGCCACCGGCAGCCCGTGCGAGGACGCGGCCTCCCAGCGCCTTTTCCAGCGCCGCGATCCTGCGCGAAACGGTGGTGTGGTTCAAGCCCAAGGCTTGTGCCGCCGTCGTGAATTTTCCTGAGCGTGAGACGGCGAGGAGGATGAGGAGATCATCCGGGTTAGGCTTCATATCTGCAATTCTGCACACACTTAGTGCCCTTTTGGTCATTGAGGCGGGATGAATCTGCAGTAATACTCAGTGGAGCATTTCGTGTTGTGGATCACAGCATGCATCAGGGCACTGTCAAAAGGGTCAACGAGGACACTGAGGAGATGGATATGAGCGTAGAGCAGCGCTCCACATCAAGGGCCGGGAACGAATCCGGCAAGGGCTCCGGCCTTAAGAAGATCGTCGCTGCGTCCATGGTGGGCACAGTGGTGGAGTGGTACGAGTTCTTTCTCTACGCCACCGCCGCGACGTTGGTTTTCGGCAAGTACTTCTTCCCGAGCACCGGCAACGAATTGGACGGCATCATCCAGGCCTTCTTGACGTACGCGGTTGGCTTCGTAGCCCGCCCGCTCGGCGGAATCGTCTTCGGCCAGATCGGTGACAAACTGGGCCGCAAGCCCACGCTCCAGCTGACCATTGTGATCGTGGGCGTCTCGACATTCCTCATGGGCTGCCTCCCCGGCTTCGCGAACATCGGCTATTGGGCGCCGGCCATGCTGGTGGCGCTCCGCTTCATCCAGGGCTTCGCGCTCGGAGGCGAGTGGGGCGGCGCTGTGCTTCTGGTAGCTGAACACAGTCCCAACAAGTCGCGCGGCTTCTGGTCATCCTGGCCGCAGGCAGCAGTTCCGGTGGGCAACCTCCTGGCCACGCTGGTCCTGTTCATCATGTCCACCACCCTGAGCAGCGAGGCATTCCTCGGCTGGGGCTGGCGGGTAGCATTCTGGCTGTCCGCAGTGATCGTCTTCGTCGGCTACTACATCCGCACCCACGTCACCGAGGCACCCATCTTCCTCGAGGCCAAGGCGCAGGTGGAGGAGTCGAAGGCCGTCAGCTACGGCGTTGGCGAAGTCATCCGCAAATACCCCAAGGGCATCCTGCAGGCCATGGGCCTCCGCTTCGCCGAGAACATCATGTACTACCTCGTGGTCAGCTTCGCGATCGTCTACCTCAAGAGCGTCCACAAGTACGACACGTCATCGCTGTTGCTGGCATTGCTCATTGCGCACGTCATCCACTTCCTCGTCATCCCGCAGGTTGGACGTCTTGTTGACGCCTGGGGTCGCAAGCCCGTGTACCTGGTGGGAGCAATCGCCGGCGCCACATGGCCGTTCTTCGCCTTCCCCATGTTCGATACGAAGAACGCCGCGGTGATCGTGCTCGCCGTGACCATCGGCCTGTGCCTGCACGCATTCATGTACGCGGGCCAGCCGGCCATCATGTCCGAGCTCTTCCCCACCCGCATGCGCTATTCCGGCGTCTCGCTCGGCTCACAGGTTACGTCGATCTTCGCAGGGTCACTCGCTCCGCTGCTGGCGACGCAGTGGCTCAAGGACACCGGTTCCTGGCTCCCCACGGCGATCTACCTGGTGATCGCCTGCGCGATCACGGTCGTCGCCGTCGTTTCGCTGAAGGAAACCAAGGGCATCGCGCTGCAGGACGTGGACGAAGCCGACGCTTTGCGGCATGGACTCGCTACTTCATCTGCCGGCACCGCAGCGAAGGGCTGATTCCATGGACAACTCCTTGAACGGGCGCAAAGCACTGGTCACCGGCGGTGCGAGCGGAATCGGGGCAGCCTGCGCCCGCGCGCTCGCCGCCCGCGGTGCGAAAGTTGTAGTGGCCGACGTCGATGCCTCCGGAGCTGCGGCACTCGCAGACGAGCTGGGCGGCACGGCGTGGACCGTGGACCTGTTGGACGTCGATGCCCTGGCCGCCCTCAGCCTCGACTGCGACATCCTGGTCAACAACGCCGGCATCCAGAAAGTAGCGCCGATCGAGGAGTTCGAACCTGCGGAATTCAGGCGGATCCTGACCCTGATGCTGGAGGCCCCGTTCCTCCTCATCCGGGCTGCGCTCCCACACATGTACGCCAATGGGTTCGGGCGGATCATCAACATCTCCTCGGTTCACGGGCTCCGGGCTTCGGCCTACAAGAGTGCGTACGTCTCGGCGAAGCATGGCCTCGAAGGGCTCAGCAAAGTCACTGCCCTGGAAGGCGGTGAGCGCGGAGTGACGTCCAACTGCATCAACCCCGGATACGTCCGCACGCCCTTGGTGGAGCGACAGATCGCCGATCAAGCCCGGCTCCACGGCATCCCCGAGGCAGAGGTCCTGGCGAAAGTAATGCTGACGGAGTCGGCGGTAAAGCGGCTGGTGGAGGTTGAGGAAGTCGCGTCGTTGGCAGCCTGGATGGCCTCGGACGACGCCGGTATGGTCACCGGAGCGAGCTACACAATGGACGGCGGGTGGTCGGCCAGGTAGCTGGTCCGCGAGGTGACAGTTAATGCCAACGTTCTGCGTGAACATTGGCATTAACTGTCACTTGGACGGCGGAGCTACGGAACCTTCACCAAGGGGATCGACGCGGTCTCGTCCACGAGCTCTGCACGACGCAGGCCACCACCGCGAACCCATAGCTTGTAGGCGACGAACAGAAGGATCAGCCAGGTACCGCCGACATACAGGGCTACCCGCGTGTCCTCGAAGACCCCGAGGATCACGATCACCAGGGCCATGAACGCCATGGTGAGAATGGATGCTGCCGGCCACAGGGGTGAACCGAATTCCGACGCCGGAAGGCCCTTGCGCTTGATCTCCCGCTTCATGGCAACATGCGAAGCAAGGATCATCACCCACACCCACACTGTGGCAAACGTGGCTATCGAGGCGATCAGCACGAACACGTCCTCCGGGATCACAGCGTTCAGCACAACGCCCACAAGCAGGATGCCGCCCATCATCACCACGGTCATCCAAGGGACGCCATGCCTGGAGATTTTGCCGAAGCTCTTCGGAGCATGACCCTGCTGGGCAAGTCCGAACAGAATGCGGCCAGCACCAAAGATGTCGCTGTTGATAGCGGAAAGGGCTGCAGTGATTACCACGGCGTTGAGGATGTGCGGCGCAGCAGGAATGCCCAAGCCGTCGAAGATCTGCACGAAGGGGCTGCCGCTGCTGCCGATTTCATTCCACGGGAAGATGCTCATCAACACGCCCAAGGTCAGGACGTAGAACAGCAGGACGCGGACTGGCACAGTATTAACTGCCTGCGGGATGACCTTTTTGGGATCGGCGGCTTCGCCAGCGGTAATGCCGATTGTTTCGATCCCACCGAAAGCAAACATCACGACGGCGAACGCGGCCAGGAGCCCTTCGAAGCCATTCGGGAACAAACCGCCGTGGTTAACCAGGTTCCCCAACCCCGGTGCCACGCCGCCGCCGTCGCCCGTTTGGAAGCCGAACACGACGATTGCTGCGCCTCCGACGATCATGGCGATGATGGCCACCACCTTGATCAGCGAGAACCAGAACTCCAGTTCACCGAAGACCTTAACGCTCAACAGGTTCATGGCGCCCAGGAACAGGATGATCGCGAGGACCCAGATCCAGCGGTCCACCTGTGGGAACCAGAAGCCCATATAGATGCTGAAGGCTGTGACGTCCGCAATGGCGACAATCGCCATCTCAAACACGTATGTCCAGCCGGTAACGAAGCCGGCGAACGGTCCAAGGTACTTGCTCGCGTACTGGCCGAATGAGCCGGACACGGGGTGTCGGACGGCCATTTCGCCAAGGGCGCGCATCACCATGAAGACGGCTGCGCCGCCGATGATGTAGGCCAGGAGGACTGCCGGGCCGGCTTTCTGTATGGCGGACGCAGAACCGTAAAACAGTCCCGTGCCGATCGCGGATCCGAGTGCCATAAAGCGGATGTGACGGACGTTGAGGCCACGGCTGAGTGCCGTACCGGCGGCTTGGAGGACGGTGTCCTTCGAAGCCAGCGTGGTTTGTTGCATGGTAAAACCTTCTCGTCTTTGGGAGGGGATCGCTATCCAGCAGATCACTTTTGGCCGCCTTGTGATTGGCCTCACGGGGGTTTGGTGTCTTTGATCGCAGACAGTGCGACAGGAGTCACAGCCTCGCTCCGGGCCGGACCAGCTCCATTCCTTCACAGGGCCGCTGATCCTGCGTAACCTCGGCTCCATGGACCCTGTCATCCAGACCGTCGATCTCCATAAGAATTTCGGCCGGGTCAAGGCACTGGACGGCCTCGACCTCGAAGTCACGGCGGGGCAAGTCCACGGCTTCCTCGGCCCGAACGGTGCAGGGAAGTCCACCACGCTGCGCATCCTGCTGGGCCTGGCACGGGCGTCGTCGGGCACTGCAAGAGTCCTTGGATTGCACCCATGGACCGACGCCGTTGAACTCCACCGGCGTGTTGCCAGCGTCCCGGGCGATGTCAGCATTTGGCCGAATCTGTCAGGCGGAGAAGCCATTGATTTCCTCTCGCGGCTTCGGGACGGCGGGACAGATCGCGCTGGGTATCGACGCAACAAGGAGCGTTTGTGCCAGCTCTTCGACTTTGACCCCACCAAGAAGGGCCGTGCCTACTCGAAGGGAAACCGCCAGAAAGTCGCGCTTATCGCAGCCCTGGTTGCCGACTGTGAGGTCTACCTTCTGGACGAGCCGACAAGCGGTCTGGATCCACTCATGGAGGCCGTCTTTACTCGCGAGATCCGGAGGCTCGTCAGTGAGAAAGGGGCCACTGTCCTTCTTTCCAGCCACATTCTCTCCGAGGTGGAACAGCTCGCCGATAGTGTCAGCATTATCCGGGCAGGTCGGATCGTTGACGGCGGGACACTGGACTCCCTGCGCCACCTGACCCGTACAGGGATCTCTTTCGCGCAGGACCAGGTGGACGTCCAAGCCCTCCAAGGCCTTTCCCAAGTCCACGACCTCACCGTGGCCGCAGGCCGGATCAAGTTCAACGCCGATTCCGACCGTGTCCACGAGATCCTGCCGATTCTTGGCCGTCTGGGCGTACAGGGCCTGCTGGTCGCTCCACCATCGCTGGAAGAGTTGTTCCTCCGGCACTATGGCGATGCCCTTCCGCCGCAATCAGAAGAAGCGAAGCCCGACGGCGGTACTCACCGTGGGCGGAGCCGCCCGTCCGCGGGGACGGGCGCTTGAGATGAGCCGCTTTCTTGACTTGTATTGGCAGCGACTCCGCCGCGACCGTTGGCAACTCCTGAGCTGGGTTGCTTCCATCGGTGCACTCGCCTTTTTCGCCACAACAGCAGTGGCTTCGGCGTACGGCGACGATGCTTCCCGCACGGAAATCCTGCATGTTGCCACGGCGACGCCTGCCATTTTGATCCTCCGCGGACTGGTCAGGGGCCCCGCTCTGGATGCATTTACGTTTTTCCAGATCTTCGCCTTCTTGGGTGTCCTTGCCGGGCTGATGAACACCTTCCTGGCAGTGCGGCATACGCGCGCCGAAGAGGAAGCCGGCCGGGCTGAACTCGTAGCCTCCACGGCCGCGGGCCGTTGGATGCCGCTGGCGGCGACCGTGACTCATGGGCTCGTTGGAAACGTACTCGTGGCAGCGGCAGTCACGTTCGGCTTTATCGCCGGTGGGCTCGACGCCGCCGGTTCGCTGGTTGCAGGTCTTGCGGTCGGAGCCACTGGATTGGCGTTTCTCACGATGGGATTGCTCGCGTCCGAGTTCATGAGTACCTCGCGTGGGGCAAACGGAGCGGCGGCAGGGGTAGTGGTCGCCGCCTATCTTCTACGGGGCTTCGGGGACGCGACCGGCGAGGTCAGTCAGGACGGCCTCACTGTCACGGCAGCATGGCCGAGCTGGGTTTCGCCCATCGGTTGGGGCCAGCAGACTTTTGCCTACACGGGAAACCGATTGTGGCCCCTGCTGCTTCCGCTGGGTCTTGGCATCATCTGCGTCTCACTGACGGCCGTCATCATGTCCAATCGCGATGTAGGCGCGAGCGTGCTGGCCGGACGACGAGGCCGGACGGATGCCCGCCCCTCGCTCCGCGGGCCCTTCGCCCTGGCGCTACGACTCCAGCAGGGCGCGATTGTCAGCTGGTGCATTGGCGGGTTTATTGCAGGCCTGCTCACCGGCGCCCTCGGCGCTGCCATCCAGCAGGTCAGCATCGCGAATTCCTCGGTCACAGCGATCCTTAGGGCCATGATCGAGGCGCAAGGGACATCCATGACGCAGCTGGTCATCGCTGTCTTATTTGAAATCGGTGGCATCCTGGCGGCGGCCTGCGGACTCCAGGCCGTTCTGCGATTGCGGCAGGAAGAAGTGGCGGGCACTGCAGAACTTGTGCTCTCGCAACCGCTCGGCCGCATTCGTTGGTTTGGCAGCTTTCTCGGCCTCGGTGCGGCCTCGGTGGTGCTCGTTATGGTCTTCGCGGCCTTCGGTGCTTGGTATTCCTTGTTGATCTCCGGTGAATCAGCCGTTGAAGTGGGCAACGTATGGGAAACCGCAGGGGCTCAAATCCCGGCTGCGCTGCTCTACCTGGCTGCGCCTGCTGCCGTTTTTGTTACCGTTCCCCGCGCCACTGTTCCAATCGGCTGGGCGTTGCTGGCCCTGGGCGTCGTGCTGGGTATCTATGGGGGAATGTTGGGCTTCGACAAGTCACTCAGGGACCTCTCGCCATTCACGCACACGCCAGTAGTTACCAATACAGGAACCGATTGGAGCGGCGGCTTTTGGATGCTCGGGATTGGAGCGGCGCTTGTGACGTTCGCGTTCCTTGCCTTACGCCGCCGGGAGGTTGGCACCGTCTGAACACCGGCACCACATCCTTTCGCGCTCGGCACCGGACCCCTTCAACGGAGACATCACCGCCCCCAAGTGCGTCGCCCAGTGCTGTTGTGGGGCGTTGCGCGGGCGGAGGATCTCGGGGGTGCTGCGAACAGCAAAGTGCCTTTTGTAAGCCCTCTCCAACGCATTCATCATGGTGTTACGAACAAATTGTTCGTATACCGGAAGGAGAGGTTCATGTCGTTGCTTCGGATCGATACAAGCATTCGGGCGAGGGGCTCGCAAAGCCGTGGTGCGCCGGTGGTGATCGAACTGTGGACCGATCTGGGCTGCCCATGGTGCTACGTCGGCAAGCACCGGCTGCAGCGGGCGATCGACCGGCGACCCGACGCAGACCGGTTCCAGATCAAGCTGCGCTCCTTCGAGCTAAACCCGGACGCGCCGCGTGAGCCGGAGTCTATCGAGAGCGCCTTCACCCGGTCCCATGGAGGCAACGCCGAGGCAGTGCTGTCAGCCGAACGGAGGATCCAAGGGATCGCCCAGCGTGAGGGGCTCGCTTTCTCGCTGGATCGGTTGAACGCCAACACGTTCGACTTCCACCGCATCCTGCAGCACGCCAACGAGCAAGGACGCGGCCTGGAGTTCTTCTCCAACGTCCAGGACCGCTTCTTCGCCGGCGAGTTGAACCCGTTCGACCCCAATGCGCTCACCCGGGCCGCCGGCACGGTAGGCCTGGCCGTCGATCGCGTGCTTGAGGTACTCACGGGCCAGGATTACGCCGAGGCCGCACACTCAGATCGGCGCGAAGGCCAGGAACTGGGCCTGAGCGGCGTCCCCTTCGTGGTGTTCGACAGGCGAGTCGCAGCGCCGGGGGCGCAGTCCGTGGAGGTCTACGAACAGATCCTTGAGCAGGTGGCCCCACTGACTACGCCCATGGGTGCGCGATGACCACACCGTCCCTGCCCCTGCAGGTCGTTGCCTCAGAACCGGCAGGGTGGTGCGATCCCGAAACCGGTGTGTGTCATCTGCCTGAAGACACCGGGCTGGCGAGCGCCCCGGTCGACGACCAGGTCAGTGCTTCCTGAGAAGCTGGTTGGTCTTGGCGCGGCCAACACCGCTTTCTTCATGGGCGCGGCGGTGCGCGGCGATCTCGCCGTGATGACCAGCCGCCCACCCGGCCAATGACAAGACCGCCTCGTGAAGTGACCTGCCCAGATCGGTGAGCTCGTAGACCACCCGTGGCGGGACCTCAGGGAAGGCGGTCCGCGTCAGCAAGCCGTCCCTCTCCAACTCCTTCAAGGTCAGGGTAAGCATCCGCTGCGAGATGCCAGGGACGCTGGCCTGCAGGTCGGAGTAGCGCAGCGGCCCGGCACCCAGCGTACTGATCACCAGCACCGTCCACTTATCGCCGATGCGGTCGAGCACCTCACGAATGAAGGCACTGTCCTGAGGCCACGCCGTGCAAGGCCCCGCGAGCGTCCGCTCAGCCACGATGACCAACCCCTATACCCAACGAAGAAACCGTTACCGCACTCACGGTAACCATCGAAAGGAACCCATGTCCAGACTGCTCGTGCTCGGCGGCAGCGGCCGCCTCGGCCAGCACATCCTCGAACAGGCCTCCCAACGGGGCGTCCGGGTCCGCGCACTCGTGCGCAATCCCGATGTCATACCCGCGCTCCCGGGCGTTGAGCTCGTCCCCGGGACGCCGGCAAACATCGACGACATTCGCGCCGCGGCCGGGGGAACCGACGCCGTCGTTGTCGCACTCAACAACGCGCGCGCCTCGGACAACCCTTGGGCCAAGCCCGTCAGCCCGCCGTCCTTCATGACTGACGCAGTCCGCGACACCCTCACCGTAATGGCAGACCACGGTCTGCGCCGGATCGTGATCACCTCCGCGCTCGGGGTGGGGGACTCATGGCGTGTGGTGAACCCGATCTTCAAGACCTTGGTGAACGTGTCCAGCATCAAGAACGGGTATGACGACCACAACGGCGTCGAACGGCTCGTCCGTGACTCCGACGTCGACTGGACCCTCGTCCGCGCCACCGCCCTGACCAACAAGCCCCCTGCGGGCCCACTCCACGCCGCAGAAGCCGGGCAGGACAAGCACGGCCCCACCGTCAGCCGATCCGAGGTGGCTCGCTTCCTCCTCGACACCGTCGAGAACAACGCCTGGATCCGCCGGGCCCCGCTGATCTGGAACAGCCGCCGCTAGCGCCTGTCCGAGCTAACAACAAAGGACAGCAGTTAAGTCTGGCATTTCAGACACCGTATGGAGGGAATGGGCTGGCGCTGCCCCGCGTAAGAGGGCACGCTTGAGTACGGGATACCGGACACAGCGGGCTGGGAAAGGCTGGACGGTGTCCGCTTCAGCAGTCTTGAGCAGTGAGGAACCATGACAACCACGCCACTGGCACCAGGCAAGGCCACGTCCAAGGTCCCTGCCGCCGAAAATACGCTGCGCATCCTGAAACTGCTGGCCTCGCGGAGAGGGCCGATGGCGGCGTCGAACATTGCTACGGCGCTCGGCTTGCCCCGCTCCAGCGTCTACCACCTGCTCGGCGTCATGGAGGCTAACGGCTTCGTGTTGCACCTGCACGAAGAACAGCGCTATGGACTCGGCATCAGCGCCTTCGAACTCAGCTCGGCCTATTCGCGGCAGGAGCCCTTGTCGCGTCTCGGGCGGCCCATGCTTGCCTCGCTCGTGGACGTGATCGGCGAAAGCGCGCACCTGGCCGTGCTTCACGGCCGCGACGTCCTCTACATTGTGGAGGAACGCGCCAAGAACCGCCCAAGCCTGGTGACCGACGTCGGAGTCCGCCTGCCCAGCCACCTCACTGCGTCGGGCCGCGCGATCCTGGCCGCGCTGCCGAAGTCACAGGTTCGCGCTCTGTACCCGAATGCCGCCGCCTTCACATCGCGCCACGAAGTGGAGTTCCCGATCATGAAGTACTCCGCCTTGTCCTCCCATCTGGACCAGGTGCGGCAGCGCGGCTATGCCACGGAAAACGGCGAGATCACGCCTGGATTCGGCTCAATAGCCGCCGCTGTGACTGACCACGTGGGATGGCCGACGGCGGCAGTCGCTGTCACGTTTCTGGAGGACAAAGTGCCGGCTGAGCAATGGCCGGTACTGGCTGCGCGCATCCGCAAGGCTGCCGACGAATTGTCGGTACGCATTCACGGACGCCCGGCTGGCTAGGCCGTTGGCATAGTCATCTCGCCCTAGTCGCTACGCGGCTTGGGTTCGCCGGGCTTCAGCCTGCCCGGCTCCGTGGTTTCGCGCTCGACGAGTCTCCGGAAGGTCTCCAGCTCGCCTCGGAAGCTGCCCCGGTAGGATCCCGTGGAGAAAATCCGCCCGAAGACCGCTGAAACGAATCCTCGGGTCATGAACTCCTGATGGATGCGCGTACCGCCTCCCTCGGCAGCAAACCTCACGTCTGATTCGCCCTTCAGGATCGCGTTGCCGAACCGTGTGCGGATGTGCCAAGGCCGCTCGACGGCGAGGATCTCTGTGGGGCTTGCCATCCGTCCGAACCACACCGTGTAGCGGCTGCCGGCCTGGTCTATCGAGCCAGTGCGATCGGTCACGCGGGTGACTCCGCCGATCCATTCCGGGAACCGGTCCGGATCGGTCCAGGTCGCGAAAACGCGCTCCGGCGGAGCCGCAACAAGGGTAGTTACTCGGAACGTTGCCATGGGTCCAGCATGCGCTCCTTCCCGCACGAATGCGAGGGAGTTTCCTGGCTTCACCACGACGCCCGAGCGGAGGAGCGACGAAGGGTGGCGTGCGTCTGTAATCCCGGACAGCACCAGCTGAAAAGCCATTCCTGGGGCCTTGCAAAGGGGCTTTAGTAGAAGCAGAAGAACTTTCCACTACACACTTCCCAAAGACGAAGGAGTCATCATGGCACCCGCTGATTTCACTACTGGTGCCCGTCCGGTTAAGGCCGCGCGGGGTACTGAGCTTACTGCCAAGTCGTGGCAGACCGAGGCGCCGTTGCGCATGTTGATGAACAACCTGGATCCCGAGGTCGCTGAGCGCCCGGATGATTTGGTGGTTTACGGCGGCACGGGCCGTGCCGTGCGTTCCTGGGCTGCGTTCGATGCGATCACCCGCACGCTGGAGACCATGGAGAAGGACGAGACGCTGCTGGTGCAGTCGGGCAAGCCGGTGGGTGTGTTCCGCACCCACGAGTGGGCTCCGCGTGTGTTGTTGGCGAACTCGAACCTGGTGGGGGACTGGGCGACGTGGCCTGAGTTCCGCCGTCTCGAGGCCGAGGGCCTGATGATGTACGGGCAGATGACTGCAGGGTCCTGGATCTACATCGGCACGCAGGGCATCCTGCAGGGCACGTATGAGACGTTCGCTGCGGTTGGGAACAAGCTCGCTGCGGAGGGCAGGCATCCGGCACCCGCCGCGGAAGGCTCCACCGAAGGTCCGTTGGCCGGCACCCTGACCCTGACCGGTGGTTGTGGCGGCATGGGCGGTGCCCAGCCGCTGGCCGTGACGTTGAACGACGGTGCCTGCCTGATCATCGACGTCGATGAGACCCGTCTGCGGCGCCGCGCGGGCAAGCGCTACCTTGACGAGGTGGAAACGGATCTGGATGCTGCGATCGCGAAGGTCCAGAAGGCCAAGGCCGAGCGCCGCGGCTGGTCCGTGGGCTATGTCGGCAACGCCGCGGAGGTGTTCCCGGAACTGCTCCGCCGCCACAAGGCCGGCGAATTGACGATCGACGTCGTCACCGACCAGACCAGCGCGCATGATCCGCTGTCCTACCTGCCGGAGGGCATCACCGTGGCCGAGTGGCACACGGAGGCTGAGGCGGATCCGGAAGGGTTCACCAAGAAGGCCCAGGCGTCCATGGCCCGCCACGTCCAGGCGATGGTGGAGTTCCAGGACGCCGGTGCCGAGGTGTTCGATTACGGCAACTCGATCCGTGATGAGGCACGCAAGGGCGGGTACGAGCGGGCGTTCGAGTTCCCCGGCTTTGTCCCGGCGTATATCCGTCCGCTGTTCTGCGAGGGTCTGGGCCCGTTCCGTTGGGTTGCCCTGTCCGGGGACCCGGAAGACATCGCCGTGACGGATGCGGCGATCAAGGAACTGTTCCCGGAGAACACGCACCTGCACAAGTGGCTTGACGCTGCTGCGGACCGGGTGGAGTTCGAGGGCCTGCCGGCACGTATTTGCTGGCTCGGGTACGGCGAACGGGCCAAGGCCGGGCTGTTGTTCAACCAGCTCGTCGCCGAGGGCAAGGTCAAGGCCCCGATCGTGATCGGCCGTGACCACCTGGATTCCGGTTCCGTGGCGTCTCCGTACCGGGAGACCGAGGCCATGGCCGACGGGTCGGACGCGATTGCTGACTGGCCGCTGCTGAACGCCCTGATCAACACCTCCTCAGGCGCTACCTGGGTGTCGATCCACCACGGCGGCGGTGTCGGGATCGGCCGGTCCCTGCACGCCGGGCAGGTTTCCGTCGCCGATGGCACCGACCTCGCCGCGGAGAAACTCGAACGGCTCCTGACCAACGACCCCGGAATGGGCGTCATCCGCCACGTCGACGCCGGCTACGACCGCGCCGTCGAAGTCGCCAACGAACGCGGCGTCCGCATCCCCATGAACGAGAAGTAGGCAACACAAGTGACTCTTACAACCCACGAACCCCTCACCGTTACCCTCGGCTCCAGTGGTGTGACGCCGGAAGACGTCGTCGCCGTCGCACGCCACGATGCCAAGGTGACCATTTCCCAGGACGCCCTGGACAACGTCGCCAAGGTCCGCGCACACATCGATAGCCTCGCCACCAGCGACATCCCCGCCTACGGTATTTCCACGGGATTCGGGGCGTTGGCCAACCGCCACATCCCCAATGACCTCCGTACGCAGCTGCAGAAGTCGCTGATCCGCAGCCACGCAGCGGGCATGGGTCCGGCGGTGGAACGCGAAGTGGTCCGCGGCATTATGTTCCTCCGCGCCAAGACCCTCGCCTCCGGCCGCACGGGTGTCCGTCCCGTGGTCCTGCAGACCATGGTGGATGTCCTCAATGCAGGCATTACCCCGCTGGTCCGCGAGTTCGGTTCCCTCGGCTGCTCCGGCGACCTCGCGCCGCTGTCCCACTGCGCCCTGGTGCTGATGGGCGAAGGCGAAGCAACCGGTCCCGACGGCGAACTCTACGGTGTGCCCGGTAAGCAGACGGTCGCTGAGCTGCTCGCACAGCACGGCATCGAGCCGGTCACGCTGGCGGAAAAGGAGGGCCTGGCCCTCGTCAACGGCACCGAAGGCATGCTCGGCATGCTGCTGATGGCCATCGCCGACATCCGTTTGTTGCTCGCGACGGCGGACGTCACCGCGGCGCTCAGCGTCGAGGCCCTGCTTGGCACCGACCAGGTGTTCCTTCCGGAACTCCACGCTGCCCTGCGTCCGCACCCCGGGCAGGCTGCCAGCGCGGACAACATGCTGCGCGTGCTGTCCAACTCGCCCATCGTCGCTTCCCACCGGATCAACGACACCAAGGTCCAGGACGCCTACTCGCTGCGTTGCGCCCCTCAGGTTGCCGGCGCTGTCCGCGACACGGTGGACCACGCTGCACTGGTCGCTTCCCGCGAACTGGCCGCCGCGATCGACAACCCCGTTGTCCTGCCGGACGGCCGCGTCACGTCCAACGGCAACTTCCACGGTGCGCC
The DNA here is from genome assembly GCF_019038615.1 of Paenarthrobacter aromaticivorans. Taxonomy (NCBI): domain Bacteria; kingdom Bacillati; phylum Actinomycetota; class Actinomycetes; order Micrococcales; family Micrococcaceae; genus Paenarthrobacter; species Paenarthrobacter aromaticivorans. The sequence goes on along the minus strand of NZ_JAHOPC010000001.1, from coordinate 519,214 downwards.
CGTGGCTTATGTCCTGGACTTCCTTGCGATCGCCGTCGCGGACCTCAGCTCCATCGCCGAGCGCCGTACGGACCGCATGCTGGACCCGGCCCGCTCGCACGGTCTCCCGGCCTTCCTCGCAGGGGACCCCGGCGTCGACTCCGGCCTCATGATCGCCCAGTACACGCAGGCCGGTCTGGTTTCGGACAACAAGCGCCTGGCCGTGCCGGCATCGGTGGACTCCATCCCGAGCTCCGCCATGCAGGAAGACCACGTGTCCATGGGTTGGCATGCTGCCCGGAAGCTTCGCAAGGCCGTGGAGAATCTCCGCCGTGTCCTGGCCGTGGAGCTGGTCACCAGCGCCCGCGCTATCGACATGCGCACGCAGATGTCCGACGGCGAACTGACCCCGGGCCCGGCCGGTACAGCTGTGCTCGAGGTGCTTCGCGAAGTGGTCCAGGGACCGGGAACCGATCGGTTCCTGTCGCCCGAACTCGAAGCGGCTGACCGCCTGGTAGGCTCCGGTGCGGTCCGTGCGGCTGCCGAATCCGCCGTCGGGATTTTGGCCTGACGTCGAATAAAACGCTCATTTGATGGGCATATTTGTCACGCCCCGGTCTTTGTTCGCAACGCAGGGGCCGGGGCGCGGCAAATGTAGTAGAACTTATGGTGTACGTCACGTCCACAACAACGGTGTTGTGGGCTTGACGGTCAACCGTTCATAACTCAATACACAACAGCGAACATCCACAAAGGGGTAGAAGTTCAATGAAGGCACGTGGAGCAGTCCTCTCCAGACGAAACGCACACTCAGTTACGGTTTCGGACTGGAGGCAACTCAAGGTTGGCGAGCGCGTGGAGGTAGTCAAGTACGCCCACGTGATCGCCGCCGGGCTGATCGAGGAAGTCTCCGGCAGCGGAAATGTGGTGTGGCTTGAACACTCGGGGCCCGGCGTCACCGAGGAAGGCAAGGAACTGTTCATGAAGTCCGACGGCGTGACTCTCCGCCGCGCGTAACCCCACCCAACTGAGTCGCATTAGTGCGCGTTTAGACCGCTCAAGACGCGCACAATTGCGACCTACTTGGGTGAGCGCAGCCTTGGGTGAGTGCAGCTTAAACAGAACCGGGGCTCGTTCCCTTTCCGCGGGTAGTAGATGCGGAAGAGGAACGGGCCCCGGTTTTTTGTGCGCTGGCCTGGATGCTGCCAGCAGTGGCAATCAGGCAGCGAGCACTTCGTGGGTCTGACCGAAGGGAACGGATTCGTCCAGGGCCACTGTGTAGGTGCCGGGCTCGTGCCGGGTCACCAGAATGCCGCAATTGGCATCTGCTGCTGCATTCTTGATCAAAGCATCCACGGCGCGCTCAAGTCCGTCGTGGATCTCGTCTGCCTTGGAAAAGGACAGGCGAATTTCGCGTTCTGCAGTCATTGCAGCGGTCATTTGGGTGCCTCCTATTACTTGCCGCATGCGAGGGCGACCCGTCAATCATAGGACGTTTGACGCTAAATTTGTAAGATGACCGGCAGTACTGGTGACCGGCGACTCATCTCCGCACCATGGCGCGAAGCAGTTTTACGGCCACAGAGAGCGCTGCAATGTCCACCGGACCTGGCCTTATGGCCTCCTTGATGGTCTCTTGGACGCGGGCCAGTTGTTCGATGTTTCCACGTTCCCAGTCCATGATTCGCTCCACTGGATCGGACGTAGTGGCAGTCACGGCACCAGAGATCCGGGGGGTATGCCGCACTACCGCTTTGGTCATGTCCGCGAGCACAAGGTACATGTCATCACGCAAAGCCGCACGTGCCAGCGACTCCCAGTGGGTGTCCCTCGGGAGCATGGTGATGTGTTCCAACAGGGGGATGGCCGAGATCCGTTCGAAGACTGCGAAGTACACCTCAGCCACTGCCTCCACTGGCTCTTGAAGTTCTTCTGCGATAGCGGAAATGTCGAGCAAGCCGTAGCTGACCAAGAGTTCGGAGGCCCTTATGCCCAGATCGTGGGGCAGGCCCACCGAGTCCGTATGGGCTATTCGTTTCTGCGAGTGGGCAAGGTTGATTCCATGAAGGAAGCTCGTGAAGTTCGCCCGCATCAAGGACATAGGCTGCTCAAGCCGGGCCAAGGCATCGGCAATGGGCTTGTCGCGGAAATCGTGGGTCACGTACCAGCGGACTGACCGGTCCAGCAGTCGCCGCATGTCCAGGGCAACGGCGGCCCCATGCTCACGGGGAGTGCTCGGCGGCAATTGGGCGATGGCGCCCGTGACGGCGTCAAAGTCCCAGATTTTCCGCATCACCACGAACCCGCGGGCAACTGCGGAGGCAGAAACCGTGGTTTCCTCCATCGCGCGGAAGGCGAAGGCTATGCCGCCCATGTTGATCATGTCGTTGGCCACCACGGTGGCTACGATCTCCCTGCGCAGGGGATGCGTGGAGAGGTGTTCGCCGAACCGCTGTGAGACTTGCTTGGGGAAATAGGCTCGAAGGGTTTGAGAAAACCAGGGATCATCGGCCAAACCGCCCTCTGTGAGTTCGCGGGCGAGTTCGATCTTGGCGTAGGCGGCCAACACGGCGAGTTCCGGCGTGGTCAGTCCCTTGCCGGTCAGGACCCGCGCCTGAAGTTCGGCGTTGCTGGGAAGGCATTCGAGTTCCCTGTCCAGATCTGTGACTGACTCGAGCCAATCCATGGTCCGTTCAAAGCTGGGACTCCATTTCAGCGCCAATTGCTTGTCATTGAGGAGCAGGACGTTCTGGTCATCGTTGGTTTTGAGGACGAGCCGTCCAACCTCGTCTTGGAGTGAGTGCAGGAATCCGGTTCTTTCTGCCGTAGACATCCTGCCTGCGGAGATCATCCGGTCAAGGAAGATCTTGATATTCACTTCGTGGTCCGAACAATCCACGCCAGCTGAATTATCGATCGCGTCGGTATTGACCAGCACGCCTGCCAAAGCTGCTTCGATCCGGCCGCGCTGCGTTACTCCAAGATTGCCGCCCTCGGCGATGATGTGCGCGCGCAGATCCTCGGCATTGACCCGGATGGCGTCGTTTGATTTGTCTCCCACATCGGCATGGGACTCCGTGGATGCCTTGACATAGGTGCCGATTCCCCCGTTGTACAGGAGGTCCACCGGGGCAGTGAGAACTGCGCGGAGAAGCTCATGAGGGCTCATTGCCAGCTGGCCATTCGCATCAGTGCCTTCATCCAACCCCAAAGCGAGGCGGATTTGTTCCGTGAGCAGGATGGATTTTTCCGTCCGGGCAAAGACGCCGCCGCCCTCGCTCAGTTTGGTGCGGTCATAATCGGCCCAGGAGGAGCGCGGCAGTTTGAAGAGCCGTTCCCGCTCGGCGTAAGAGACCTCGGGGTCGGGCGTAGGGTCCAGGAAAATGTGCCGGTGATCGAAGGCGGCCACGAGCTTGATGTGGTGGGAGAGGAGCATGCCGTTGCCAAAGACATCTCCGCTCATGTCTCCGATGCCAACTACCGTGAAATCCTCAACACGGCAATCGATCAGGAGTTCACTGAAGTGGTGCCGCACGGATTCCCAGGCACCCCGGGCCGTGATCCCCATCTGCTTGTGGTCATAACCCACTGAGCCCCCGGAAGCGAAGGCGTCGCCCAACCAGAAGCCGTACTCTCCGGCAACGGCATTGGCGATGTCCGAGAAGGTTGCCGTTCCCTTGTCGGCGGCCACAACGAGGTAGTAGTCGTCGCCATCGTGCCGCACCACCCGGGGCGGCGCGAGTACGCGGCCGCTGCTTCCGCCGTCGGGATCCGGTACCAGGTTGTCCGTGATATCCAGCAATCCGCGGATGAATGTCCGGTAGCTTTCCTGGCCTTCCGCGAGCCAGGCCGCACGGTCCTCTGCGGGGTCGGGGAGTCGTTTGGGGAAGAACCCGCCCTTTGCTCCGGTGGGAACAATCACGGCATTCTTGACCGTCTGGGCTTTCACGAGTCCCAGGATTTCCGTCCGGAAGTCTTCCCGCCTGTCCGACCACCGAAGGCCACCGCGGGCTATCGGACCGAAACGCAGATGCACGCCTTCAACGCGCGGCGAATAGACCCAGATCTCAAATTTCGGGCGGGGTGCAGGGGCAGCCGGGATGCTGGCAGGGTTGAGCTTGAAGCTGATGAAGGGCTTGTTGAGATAGAAGTTCGTGCGCAGCGTGGCGTCTACCAGGCTTGCCAGGGAACGCAGCAACCTGTCGGCGTCCAGGACAGGGACGGCGTCGATGGCTTCCATCAGGTTCGTCCGGGCTCTATGAACGGCCTGCGTCCTGTGGCTCAGTTCGCTGCTTCCCTCTTCGAACAGATCGCCCCTGGCCAGGCTCGGCTCCCCGTGACCGGAATTGAGGAGTTCCGGATCAAACAAGTCCGGAGCGAAACGGTCAGGATTGAATTTCGCTTCGAACAATTCAAGCAGGGCATGGGTGGCCATGGCGTTCCCGCGGAGTGTGTCAGCGATGAAGCCATAGGAGTTGGTGCTCCCGAGCTGCCGCAGGTACTTGGCATACGCGCGCAGGATGGCAACCCGCCGCCAGTCGATGCCCTCCTTGATGACCAACGCGTCCAAAGCGTCCGACTCGGCGTCACCGCGCATCGCGGCACAGAACGCACCGGCCAGCAGATCGCCCGTGCCCACAGGGTCAACCCCTCGCGGATACTTCAGGCCGAGGTCATACAGGAAGAACTGCCGCCCGTCGGCACGCTGAACGTCGAAAGGCCGCTGGTCCAGGACCTTCAAGCCCAGGTTATGGAAGAACGGGAGGATCTCAGTCAGGCTCTGCGGGCGCGTTAAGTAAAGCCGGATCCGGGCATCCTCACTGAGGACTGCCGTGCCGGGACGTTGGTAAACAGTGAGGAGGGGATCCGCTTCACCTGCGGAACCCGGCTCGGCTGGAACTCCCGGAAAGCTTTCGAACCTGGCAATGTCCTCAACTGCGTCCTCCACCTCATAATCGGCCTTGTAGCTGGCCGGAAACGCGGTCGCCCACTGCCTGGACAACCTCGCCGATTCCTCCCGTGGGTACCTCGTTTGGAGGGCCTCGTCCAGGCCTTGCGCCCAGGACCTTGTAGCGGCGATGATCCTCTGCTCAAGGGCTGCTGCGTCCACCACCGCCGGAGCACCTTGGTGCCGCGAGGGTTCCTGTGGCAAGAGGATCCGGAAGAACACCCGGGCCATGGCGGATTCTCCCAACCGAAGCTCGAACTCTATGGCGTCCGAGCCGAACGCCTCGCGCAACTCGCGCTCGATGTTGAGCCTGACGGCCGTGCTGTACCTGTACCTGGGGAGGAAAACCAGTGCTGTCATGAACCGGCCGAAGGAGTCCGGACGTAGAAAGAGCCGGGTGCTGTGGCGTTCCTGGAGCCGGAGGATCTCGCGCGCACGGATGGCCAGCTGCTCGGCATCAATGTGGAACAGTTCGTCCCGCGGATAAGCCTCCAAAACCGCAAGAAGCTCTTTGGCATGATGCGACGATGCCGGGTAGCCGAAGGCCCGCAGCACTTCCTCCACCGTGTCCCGGATGACCGGAATCTGCTGCGCCAAGCGGGCTGTTGAACTGGGGGAGAAGAGCCCAACAAAAGTGCACCCATTGGTGCTGGTGCCGCTCCCGTCCGCTGTGGCAATGCTGATCTCATCGAGGTAGGCACGGCGAAGGACCGTTGAACGAAGCGCGGATTTGGTGAGCGTGAGCACCTTGCCGGGAACTTCGTCTGGCGCCGCAGGACCGGCCCCATCACGGAGGAGCCCGAGCCCGCGACGCCCGCGAAATCCCAGAAACACAAAGTTCCCGTCGTCCAGCCACCGCAGCAGCTCCTGCGCTTCACGCGCCGTCGGGTCTTTTGTGGCTGGCCCCTCCAGCACACCGATTTCGTTTACCAGTTCCTCGTGGATGGCATCGGCGTCCTCGGCCGCGGCCCGGACATCACCCAAGACCTTGTTCAACCTGCCCACCAGTAGCTCCGCGCTCGCGTTGTCCGGAATCCGGGGGATCTCGATCGCTATCCACGCCTCCGTGAGTGGCCCGTCGTCGTGCCCGTCCGCCGAAAGGCCAGGTGCCGCCGTCGCCCGCGCATGATCCTCGGAACGTTCGACGCCAGTGGGCAGCCCCGCGCGGTGAGGCCCCCTGCGGATATCGATCAGGCGGTGGGTGGCGGGGTCCCGCGTGATGCTGAAAGTGGGGTGCACCAAAAGCCGGATGGAAGCGGTGTCACGAGAGATCTCGGCTGTTACGGAGGGAAGGAGGTAGGGCATGTCATCGGTGACGATTGCCACCAAGCTGGTATCTGTTTCGTTGAGGACCCCGATGACTGCTTGTCCAGGTTCGCGGCGTTCTGCCAACGAGCGGTGATAGCGTGCCCGTTCCAACAAGGTTTCGGGCGTGTAGCTGCGGACGTCGTCGTCCGTGACGTGCTCGTAGTAGTCGGTCAGGAATCCGTCCGCCGGCTCCGTAATTGGTGCCATGTCGCTGCGCCTCCGCTGCGCAAAGGAGCGGCCGTGCTGCTGCGGTCGGCAAAGTCCATGCGCCTCATTTCATGATCGCTTAAAGGCCGCGGGATGGCACTCCCGCGAGATGGCAGTTGCTGACACTGTCGGAGCAAAACATTGCCATTAACTGCCGTCTCGCGGAGGACCGACTACGGAAGAGCTGCGGAACGTTGCCCTTGGTGACGCCCCCGCCGGGCCAGCCTCGAAACCCCCGCAGCCACCAACAGGGTGAGAATGGCGGCCGCTGCGTGGGTGTAGAGCATCAGGTCAGCAGCATGCACTTCCCCTGAACCCGGCTGGCTGTCCGCAGGAACGGCAACTGGTTGCTGGGGCTGCCCGTGCAGATGGTCAAGGAATCCGACGCCGGAAAATGAGCCACCCAAGGCTTCGAAGCCGAAGAACAGCAACTGCTGGGCTATGCCGGACAGCAGCAGCAACAGGATGGGCCCATGAATCCAGTGGGCGATCAGTTGCGCGGCCAGGGCAGAGATGGCAACAAAGGCCAGCAGGACGGGCATCGCCGGGGCACCCCCACCGGAAATGACGTGTGCGGCAAGACCCAAAGCGACAGCGACGGGTCCGGCCACCCAGGCCCACTTGTCCTGCACAGGAGTTGCGCCCATCGCCGTCCTTCCCTCCACACAGGCTAAACGGAGGACGGCGTCTAAGAACAGGGCCCTACGCCAAGAGCGTGTTTACCAGCCGTGCTGCCACTTTCGCGGTTCGTCCATCAATATCGAACTCCGGGTTCAATTCGGCAATGTCCAAGTGCAGCAGCGTCCCGCTAGCAGCCACTTGGCGGCAAACGGCATTGATCACGGCAAGCGGCACCCCATAGGCGGCGGGCGCACTGACGCCCGGGGCCACCGATGCAGGCAGCACGTCCAGGTCGATCGTCAGGTACAGCACATCGATTCCGGCCACGAAGTCGGCTACGAACGTCTCCACGCGCTCCGCGGAACAGTCCTCGTCCAGCAAGTACTTCACGCCCAGACGGTCAGCGGTGTCAAAAAGCGTGCGGGTGTTGTTGGGCTCCGAGATTCCGACGACGGCGTACCGCAGTTCGCGTCCAGCGGCGGTTTCTTCCTGGGCCATCTGGAGGAACGGGGTGCCGGAGCTGGGGGTTGGCTCATCGCGCAGGTCAAAGTGGGCGTCCAGGTTCAAGACACCCAAGCGCTTTCCGCTGCGCACCGCATTGGATCCGGCAACCCCCAGGTAGCTGGCAAATGCGGTCTCGTGGCCGCCGCCCAGCACCGCGGTGAGGTTTCCGGCGTCGAGCAGTTCCGAGATGGCGCGTCCGGCGCGCTGTTGGCCTTCTTCCAGTGAGTCGTCCTCCACAACTACGTCGCCGGCGTCGAACACGTCACGGTCCAGGTGGAAAGCCAGCGGACCCAGCGCCGAGCGGATGGCGGCCGGAGCCGCGGCGGCACCCACGCGACCTTTGTTACGCCGCACTCCGGCGTCGCTGCAGAAACCCAGCACGACGGCGGGACGCGAGGCACCAGCGGCGGCAGAGGAAGTAAGGGGTGCTACGGCCTGCCACCAGCGGCGATGTTCGTCGCCGTCGCCGTCAAAGCGGCCGGTCCATGGCGTGGGAAGGACGTCTACGGAGGGGTTTGTGCTCGTGTTTGGGGCCATGCTTTAAGCACACCCCACCTGCGTTCCAAAAAACAGCTACAGCGTGTTGCGGTGTCTGAGATGCCGGACATCGCTACTTGATGCCCAACCACTCCTCCACAGTTCCGATGCCGAAGAACAGCAGGAAGGCGGCTGCCACTGCCCACATCAGGGGGTGGACTTCACGTGCCCGGCCCTGGAAAGTGCGGATCAGGACGTAGGAGATGAAGCCCGCGCCGAGGCCGTTGGCAATGGAGTACGTGAATGGCATGAGGGCGATCGTCAGGAACGCAGGAATACCAACGCCCCAGTCCTGCCAGTCGATCTTGCCAACCTGGGACACCATCATGAAGCCCACCACCACAAGCGCAGGCGCCACGGCTTCGAACGGAACCAGGTTAATGAGCGGCGTGAAGAACATGGCTACCAGGAAGAGCAGGCCCGTGACAATGGAGGCCAGCCCGGTGCGGGCACCCTCGCCAATACCCGCGCCCGACTCAACGAAGATCTGGTTGGACGAAACGGAGGCACCGCCACCGACGATTGCGCCCAGGGCATCAACCTGCAGGACGCGGTCCACATTGGGAATGTTGCCGTGCTCGTCCACCGTTCCTGCCTCGTTGGCCAGGCCCACCATGGTGCCCATGGCGTCGAAGAAGATGCTGAGGAGGATCACGAACGCCAACAGCGCAGCAGCCACAAATCCGAGGTGTTCAAAGGCTCCGAAGGGGTTGGCTTTGCCGATCAGGGAGAGGTCCGGCGCGCCCCATTCGGAAAGCTTGGGAGCCACCAGTGACCAACCGCGCGGGTTGACGTTCTTACCGTCGAAGCTGGGACCAATATGAAGCGTGAATTCAAGGATGGCGGCCAGGGCCGTGGACACCACGATGCCGATCAGGATTGCCCCGCGGACCTTTCGCACCACCAACGCGATGGTCAGGACCAGGCCGACGGCGAACACCAACGTTGGCCAGCCCATCAGCTTGCCATCCACGCCAAGGCCGAGCGGGACCGTGGTGCCGGCGGCATCCGGGATGCGTCGGACGAAACCAGCGTTGACCAGCCCGATCAAGGCGATGAAGAGGCCAATCCCTACTACGATCGCCGTCTTGAGCGCTTCCGGGACGGCCCTGAAAACGGCCGTGCGGAATCCAGTCAGTACCAGGATGAGCATGGTGAGACCCGAAAGCACCACCAGCCCCATCATGTCCGGCCATGTCAGCCCCGGGTGGGAGGCAACCGTCACGGCGACGAATGCGTTCACTCCCAGGCCAGTTGCCACGGCGAAGGGGTGCTTGGCCCAGGCGCCCATGAGGATGGTGAGGATGCCCGCTACGAAGGCAGTGGTTGCCGCTACGGCCGTGAAGCCGAGTGATGCTCCGCTCGAGTCTGCCCCGGAGAGGATCAGCGGGTTCAGCACCACGATGTAGCTCATGGCGAAGAAGGTTGCGAAGCCGCCGCGAATTTCCCGCGAGTATGTGGACCCGCGCTCGGAGATCTTGAAGTAGCGGTCGATTGCAGAACCTTGTTTAAGCATGAAGGTCTCCGGGGATCGGGGGAGTTTGCTCTCAAATCCTATGCCCGCCAATGTGGGCTGCTGGAACGATTCGCCTAGTCTGTAAGGAAGCCAACACTAGGAGAAACCGCCCCATGCGTACCATCCGCCCGCTTCTGGCCGCCGTCGTAGCCGCTATCGCTTTCGCTTCCGCGTTGCTGTTTGGTGCAGCTCCGGCCTCCGCGCACGACGTCGCCGAATCAACAACTCCGGCCAACGGTGCCCGGGTGGCTGAAGTGCCGGCGTCGGTATCCATCACGTTCAACAACCGGCCACTTGCCATCGGTTCGGGCGTGACTGTCACCGCTGGGGGCGAAAACTGGGCAGATGGCGCAGTGGAAATCATCGACAACATGGCTGTTCAGAAGCTGCGTCCGGGCGCTCCTGCCGGCGAATACACGGTGGTGTGGCGCGCGGTCAGTTCAGACTCCCACCCAATCGAGGGAACCTTCAAGTTCACAGCTTCCGGGACAGGCACGACGACGGCGGGCGGCTCAGCAGGTGCCTCCCCTTCGGCTTCGGCGGTTGTTCCGACGGCGGGCACAGCCGCTCCCGGTACGGAAAATACTGAGCCGGCTCCGGCAGCTTCCCAACCATTCCCCTGGAGCATCGTTGGCCTCGCTGTGGTGGCGATCGCTCTTGTGATCTTCCTCGCCGTTACCGCGCGGAAGAAGCTCGCGGCTCCGAGCGAGCCGGATGGCGAAAATTCCCCGGAATAGCAGGGTTTTCTACATACTTGCGAAGATCTCGAAACGGTCACCGCGACACGCCAAAAACGAACCGCTCGTTACGTAAATGTGACTTTGGGGTGATCTTCCCGTACGGTTGTACTTGTGCCTGTTCCACGTAACGGGCATTTCCGGCCTGATTGCCTAGCTCTGCCGCAGTCCGGAATCCGTTCGCAGACAAACCTACGGCAGAGACGGGGAACCCATTTTGGCCCGCTTTCAGAGCGCGCCTTGGGGTGAAGTCACGAAGCTTCCGCTGAACAGCGGGGGATAGTGGCCGGGTGACTCCCATCCGAATCCGACAGCTAACCTCGCAGGCATCGGGAGAGGCTCTTTCATGTCTTCACGCATTCTTCGCGGCCGTCGTAAGGCGGACAGCGTACGTCCTAATCCGTTCATCTCCATCTCCAAGGCAGTTGCCAGCAACGCATCTGGCGCAGGTCGCCAGGCCGCTGTCATCGCAGCAGCTTCAGGCCTCGTCCTGACGGGCTCCATTGCTGCCCACGCAGCAGAGACCCCTGTCCAGCGCGACTCCAGCCCCGCTACTGTCGCCGAGACCGTAACTGAGGGTCCCACCAAGGTTGTTACGGCCGCATCCACGGCCACGATTAACTTCGAGCGCCCCGCGGTTGCTTCCGTGGCGGCTCCCGTCATTGAAAAGCCGGCTCCCGTTGCTCCGGCTCCGGTTGCCAAGAAGGCCGCGGCAACGACCACCGTCCAGGCATCTGCAACCACTACGGCTACCGCTCCTGTTGCGGCTGCTCCCGCTGCAGCTCCGGCTGTTGGTGGCGTCAACGCTGCCATGGTCGCCTCGGCTTACGCCCAGATCGGCATCATGCAGGATTGCACCGCCATGGTGGAAAGGGCCCTCGGCTCTGCAGGCATCCCGGTTGGGGACCTCGCACCCATGCAGTTCCTGAACTACGGCAAGGTTGTCAGCGACCCCCAGCCCGGTGACATGATCGTCCAGTCCGGCCACGTAGCCATCTACATCGGCAACGGCCAGGCTATCAGCGGAGGCATCAACGGCAACCAGACGGGCATCCACCCGATCAGCTGGCTCACCGCAACCGGCCCCATCACGTACGTACGCGCTGGCGCCTAAGCTTCACGCTCCAACTCAAAGGCCGGTGCCTTCGAGGACTCACGTCTTCGAAGGTACCGGCCTTCTGAGTTAATTTTTGTTCGTTTCAGGAACAGGCTTCGGTTGGCTCGACCATTTCCACGTTCCGGTTCCGGGCCAGAATTCCAGGCCAAGGGTTCTAGTCCTAGGTTCTAGTCCTAGGGGTTCTAGGCAAGGGCGATGCCTGGCCCGGCTGGGAGGGCCACCTTGGATGAGATCGCTTGCCCCACTGCCTTGGCTTGCCGCAGTACTTCCTTGGGCGTGGGCGTAATAAGTTCCCCTACGCCCACCAAGTGCATCCCGACGGCACGCATGGCTGCCGCGAAGTTCTGGCCTATGGCGATTCCCAGGTCGGCAAGCATTCGGCGTAGCTGGCTCTGCGCGCAGCGCGTCACCACGATGTGGTCGGCCAGGAGAACTCCGCTGGCTGTATGCACGGCCCACTGCCGCGGGGTGGACTCAAGGGGGCCATAGACGCTCAGCCCAGCCCTCAGGCTGGCCGTGTTCAGACTTGCGACGGGCCCGTATCCCAGCTGCGAGGACGAGTCTCCACCGAGGAAGTCAAGACGAACAGCGCGTGTGGTGGTGCGGACATCCAAGTGATGGCTGGCGGCGTAGTTGCGCAAATGGCGCAGGATTTCGTTGCGTTCCTGCATTGCCGCGGGGTCAGCTACGTCGCAGCGCTGGATCATTCCTGTGTGCACCGCCGGTCCGGTGGCCGATAAAGTACCAAAGCCATCCAGCACGATGGAACCTACGCCATAGCGGCTGAGTTCGCTGGCAACAGCCAAGCCGGAGAGACCGGTGCCGATCACCACGGTAGTAGTCCGTTCCGTGACGGAATCAGGAGTGAGTGACACTGCTTGGGTTCCTCCTTGACGTGTGTGCCTTTCGGCAGCGCGTGGGATCGCGTCCGAGTTCCCCAAGCGGCCGCAAATAAATGGCCGGGTTGTGTCCTGGGACACTTTTGCCGGCCATTCGGTGACTCGAACACTACCGAACTTTTTCTGCCATGGATAGCCTCCGCGACAGCGTGTTTTGGATGTTCATCCGCAGCGCAACCTGAAGGACGGAGAGCGTGCCAAAAACCGAGCCCGGACCGTTATCCACATACCCGATAGTCGCCTTGATTCGGCATTGCCAACCGAGAATAGTGGGCATTGGAAGGAGAACCCCACGGGTTCTTCGCCCTGGCTATTTGGTTGCACCAGCAAGGGAACACCGGTACGGAGAACCTCTGGCAGAATGGCCGGAACATCAAGCAGTAGGTGGAGAGGCGGGCCCCATGGACCAGCACGGCAGACACGTTGAAGAACCGCGGGACGGCGAGGACCAGGCTGTGGCGCCTGGCGGAATCGTCGTCGGAGTGGATGGTTCCGAGCACGGTCAATGCGCCCTTGTATGGGCTGCGCGTGAGGCGGACCGGCGCCAACTTCCCCTGCATATAGTCACGGCTTATTCGGTGCCGATCTTCGCAGCCTCCGGCCTCGACGGCGGATACGCCACTGTGGACGATTCCGTGATCCGCGAGGGCGCGGAAGCAATCGTCAAGCAGGCCATGGATAAAGTCTCCAGTTACAACATCGACGTCGACGCTTCAGTGGAGAATGGTGATGCCGCGGGTGTCCTCCTTGACCTCTCCGCGGACGCTGCCCTTCTGGTGTTCGGCAGCCGTGGCCGTGGTGGCTTTGTCGGGCGTCTCCTGGGCTCGGTCAGCAGCGCCTTGCCGGCTCACGCAAAATGCCCCACCGTAACGGTCCCGCTGTATTGCGCAGACCGTTTGGGCGAGAACACCGAGGACAAGCACATCAAGGCTGAGCACGCCAAGTCAGGGCCCCGCACCGTGGAAAACGTCGTCGCCGTTGGTGTGGACGGTTCGGAGCAGGCCCGAGTCGCTGTCCTTGAGGCGGCCGAACAAGCCCAGCGGATGGGCGCCAAACTGCGCGTCATTTGCGCAGTCCCGCAGTACAGCGGTTCATTGGCGTGGGTGCCGGCACCGTTGGACCGCGATGCCCTGTTCGCGGACATCAAAGTCCAATTGGATGCAGGTGTCGCCTGGCTCCGCAGCCACTTCCCCCAGCTGTCCGTGGAAACAGACCTCAGGGACGGCTCACCAGTCGACGTGTTGGTTGAGGCCAGCCGGGGCGTGGAGCTCGTTGTCCTGGGTACGCGTGGCCGGGGTGGTTTCGCGGGCATGCTCCTTGGATCCACCTCTGATGGGGTGCTCCATCACGCCAAGGGCCCGGTCCTCGTTGTTCCGGACCGCGAGGATCCGCGGCTGGCAGACCGGCCAAAATTCGGACCCATGCTCGGCGCGGCTTAGGGCCATGGCGCACACCGTCCATGGATAACCAGCAGCATGGGAAGCATAGGCAGGAAGACAGCACGGGCCCGGATGTAAACGGCCAAGTGTTCATTCGGGACATCGCGGACATCCGGGCGGACATGCTCCCCGAGGTAGGTGGCAAGGCCGCCAATCTCGGCGAGTTGAATGCCGCCCGCCTTCCAGTGCCCCCAGGCTTTTGCCTCACAACGTCCGCTTACCGGTACGCCCTTTCAGCGATTGGTATGGAGGAGATCTTCGCACTTCTGCAAGACGCCGGAGCTTCTGACCTTGACGAACTGAATAGGCTCGCCACCCGGGCAAGGTCCTTGGTGCTCGACGCCGGAGTTCCCACCGACGTCGCTGAGTCGGTACGGGCGGCGTATCGGAAGTTGGGAGACGCTGCCCCCGTCGCAGTGAGGTCCTCAGCCACGGCCGAGGACTTGCCCTTCGCCAGTTTTGCCGGGCAGCAGGACACTTTCCTGAACGTGGTCGGAGAAGACGCAGTCCTGGACGCTGTAAGCCGCTGTTGGGCATCGCTCTGGACGGACCGGGCAGTGAGCTACAGGACAACCAACGGTATTGACCATGCCACGGTGACGCTGGCCGTCGTTGTCCAGGAGATGGTGGATTCCGCGACGGCCGGTGTGATGTTCACGGCCAACCCGGTTACGGGGCGGCGGCGTGAAGCTGTGATCGATGCCAGCCCTGGCCTGGGCGAAGCCGTAGTGTCAGGCGCCGTTAATCCCGATCAGTACGTAGTTGATACGCAGAGCAACGCCATCCTGAAACGGACACTTGGTGACCGGCAGGTAGAGATCCGATCGCTGGCCGGCGGTGGCACCGAACGAATTGAGCGGGCCGGTCATACCGCGGCAAGCGAAAACCATGCCGCGGCAACCGAAAACTACCCTGTAGAGCCGTGCCTCAGCGATGACCAGATCCGTGCGCTGGCCGATCTGGGGAGGCGCGTCGAAGCCCACTATGGAGCCCCGCAGGACACAGAATGGGCGATCGATTCGTCCGGGAAATTGTGGCTCACGCAGGCAAGACCCATCACTACCCTCTATCCGCTGACCTCGCGAGTGCCGGCGACTCCCGGCGCGCACGCGTTCCTGAACTTCAGTCTCGCCCAAGGCCTCACCAGGCCTCTGACGCCCATGGGTCTGGCGGGTATCCGCCTGATTGCCTCCAGCGTTGCCCGCAGGGCGGCTTTCGATGTCCCCGATCCACGCTCGGGACCATCGCCCTACTATGAGGCCGGGCAGAGGATCTTCTTCGACTTCACATCCGTGCTCCGCAGCAAGGTGGGCCGGGCCGTTGTGCCGCGCATCTTTGACATCATGGAGGCCCGTTCTGCGGCGGTGATTCGTGGCCTTTTCGATGACCCCCGGTTCGCCGTCGCCATCAAAACTCCGATAAGACTCATCCGGCACGTTGCGCCCGTTGCCGCTAAATACCGTGTTCCAGAGACGGTACTCCGGGCTCTTTTCCGTCCCGACGCCGCAATGAAGCGCCAAGAGCAGCTCGGGGCAGAGCTCCATCAGGCCCTCAGGGTGCCGGAGGGTATTACCGCCCATCAGCGGATCGCCCACGTGCAGAGAATCCTTGGGGAGGAAGTATTCGCAACGGTGCCCCAAGTCCTGCCCCTTCCCGTTCTGGGCTTTGCGATGCTTGGGCTCGTCCGGAAAGTGCTGGGTGAGCAAGCTCCCTTGGATCAACTCCAAACGGTGATTCGCGGGCTGCCCAACAATGTCACCACCGAGATGGACCTTGCACTGTGGCAGCTTGCAAGGGAAATCAGGGAAGATCCGGAGGCCTTGGCGTTCCTGGGTTATCCCACACTCGAAGAACTCGTTCAGCAGTTCAAGGACAGGGAACTTCCAGCAGTTGCCCAATCCGGGCTTGAAGCTTTCCTGCGCAATTATGGGCACCGGGCTGTGGCTGAGATCGACCTCGGCATGCCCCGATGGTCGGATGACCCAACCCACATACTTGGCGTTGTGGTCAACTATCTGCGGCTCGAGCACACCTCTGACGCACCCGACCAGCAGTTCGCGAAAGCTGCCCGGGAGGCAGATGAACAGGTTGCCAGGTTGGTTGCGCGGGCAAGGGCCAAGAGTCCACTCCACGCCAAGCTGGTCCGTACAGCGTTGGACCGTACGCGCAGGTTTGCCGGAATGCGGGAGCTGCCCAAGTACAACCTCGTCCTCGGCTTGGCTTCGGCAAGGGAACAACTATCGCTGGTCGGAGCAGAACTGGCAGAGGCAGGGCGGATTGAACTTGCCGAGGATGTCTTCTTCCTTGACCTCAACGAAGTAGAAACCGCGTTGGCCGGCAACAAGCTCCACCAACTCGTGGCAGATCGCCGCGCAGACTACGCGCAGGAACTGAGGCGTCGGCATATTCCGCGGGTATTGCTCTCAGACGGGACGGAACCCGAAGCCACTGCTGCAGGTGGCAGTCCAGCTTCTCCCGGAGCCCTCTCCGGCAGTCCGGCGTCGGCGGGCGTCATCACAGCCCCGGCGCGGGTCATCCTGGACCCCGTTGGCGCCCATCTGGAACCTGGGGAAATCCTCGTGGCGCCCTCCACCGACCCCGGCTGGACGCCCCTGTTCCTCACCGCTGGCGGCCTTGTCATGGAAATGGGCGGTCCCAACTCCCACGGCGCCGTGGTGGCCCGCGAATACGGCATACCGGCGGTGGTGGGCGTGCCCGATGCAACCCTGCGGATCAGCTCAGGCCAGATCATCACGGTGGATGGAGCAGCAGGAACGGTAACTACGACACCAGGTGACGCGCCCGGCTAGGCGTGCTGGTGTGACTCGTGCTCGGAGTGGCTGACAGGTTCCAGCTGGAAAGTGCAGTGCTCGGTGTCGAAATGGCGCCCCAAGCAGGATCCGAGCTGGTCCAGGATACTGTCTGCCCCGCTGGCGTTAAGGACCTCGTCTTCAACAACAACATGGGCGGAGAACACGGGCACCCCGGAAGTGATGGTCCAGATGTGGATGTCGTGGGCCTCCACTACGCCTTCCACGGCAAGGATGTGCTCGCGGATCATGTTTACGTCAACGCCCTTGGGGGTAGCTTCCAGAAGTACGTCCACAACATCGCGGAGCAGGTGCCAGGCGCGGGGGATGATCATGAGGGCGATCAGGACAGAGGCAATGGGGTCGGCGGCAGTGAAGCCCGTGGTCATGATGACGATGGCTGCCACAATAACGGCGATCGAGCCGAGAAGATCGCCAAGCACCTCAAGGTAGGCCCCGCGGACGTTGAGGCTTTCTTTTTGGGCCCCCTGCAGGATCATCAGCGAAATGAGGTTGGCTACGGCGCCCAGGATCGCCGCCCACAGCATGACGTCCGTATGGATTTCCGGCGACTCCCCAAAGCGGCGGATGGCCTCGATCATGATGACGACTGCGATGACGATGAGTACAAGCGCGTTAGCCAAGGCCGCGAGGACCTCGGCCCGTTGATATCCGTAAGTCCGTTGATCGCTCGCCGGGCGGGTCGCGATCCAGGCCGCCATCAACGCGATGAATACGCCTGCAGCGTCGGACAGCATGTGGCCCGCATCGGCCAGCAGCGCCAGCGATCCGGAGATGAGTGCGCCAACTACCTGGATGCCCACCACACCCAAGGTGATGGCCAGGACGGCAATCAGCCGTTTGCGATGTTTGCCGGTTGCCGTTACTCCGTGGGAGTGGTTGTGATCGTGCCCCATGCTTACAAGGCTAGCCCCAGCCGAGCTCATGCAGGCGGTCGTCGTCAATTCCGAAGTGGTGGGCGATCTCGTGGATCACCGTTATGGCCACTTCGTCGATGACTTCCTCGCGGGTGGCGCAGATGTCCAGGATGGGTTGCCGGAAAATAGTGATCCGATCCGGCAATGAGCCCGCTTCCCACCAGGAGTCGCGTTCGGTCAACGGCACGCCCTCGTACAAACCAAGTAACACGGTGTCCGGATCTTCATCTGGGCGCGGGGTGTAGTCGTCCTCGATGAAGATCGCCACGTTGTCCATGGCGCTGGCAGCTTTGGGCGGGATCAGCTGCAAAGCGTCGCTCACAGCTTCTTCGAACTCCTCCGGCGACATTTGGAACGGTGCGGCAGGAAAGTCCGCGTCAACTCCGGCCAATCCAGTGGGGGCATGCTCGATTGGGCTATGCACTGCCGTCCGCTCCGGAAGCGGAGAGGACGGGAGATCGCCGTCGGGAACGATGGGCAGGCCGGGAGGGAGATTCGCGGACATGATCCGACTCTAGTCCCAACAAGGAACATTGACGCCCTGGAGGTGATGCTCGCTGGTGCACCGTCCCCAGATCATGCTGAACTGTTCGAATGCGAGCTCGTCGAACGGCATTCCGTAGGCAAGCCTCCGCATCTCACCAACGAACGAACAGGAACCGCATGACCGCCACTCCTACCTCCGCATCTGAGCCCCTCGACGTCGTCGTGGTAGGCGAGGCGCTCATCGACATCGTGGAGTCGTCCGATGGGCAGATCGAATATCCCGGAGGCTCACCGGCCAACGTTGCCTACGGGCTCGGGCGCCTGGACGTGAAGGCGGGCCTGCTGACCGCCATCGGACGGGACCAGCGGGGCGACGCCATTGCCGCGCACCTTCAGGGCGCGGGCGTGGTACTGCTGCCGGGATCAAAGTCGCTGGGCAAGACGGCGACAGCCACCGCCCGGATCGCTGCGGACGGTTCGGCTGAGTACACGTTCGAGATTGATTGGGCACTTGCTCCGCTCGCGCTGCCGTATGCCCCAAGAATCCTGCACACAGGTTCGATCGCAACATTCCTTGAACCTGGAGCCAGTGTTGTCCGGAGCCTGTTGGAGCAGGCGCAGGGCGGCTGCATGATTACTTACGATCCCAACATCCGCGTCGATCTCCTCGGCAGCCACCACGAGGCACTTTCCCTTTTCGAGGAGTTGGTGCCATTGACGGACGTCGTGAAAATGAGCGCCCACGACGCCCGCTGGCTATACCCGGGCAAGGGGTTTGAGGACACTGCGAACCACCTCCTGGCATTGGGCACTGGGCTCGCAGTAGTGACCCAGGGCTCCAGCGGTTCGCTCATGGCCACCCGGCACATACAACTCACCGTCCCCGCCATTCCCTCGAACGTGGCCGACACCATCGGCGCCGGGGATTCATACATGTCGGCACTCATTATGGGCCTGCTCCTGCGTGGCAGCGACGGCCTGGCGCCCACGGTCCTAGAGCGGATCGGCACCACGGCATCCATGGCAGCATCCATTACTGTCGGCCGTCCGGGTGCCAATCCGCCCACCCACCGAGAACTCCTTGCGGGTATGGCCCGCTAGCTCACTTGGCTGTCCGCCGGATAACCTTCGAGGTCCGCGCGGCAGCAACCTCTGGCGTGGGCCGGGCAACCCTTGGCGTGCGCCGAGTCAGGGCCACGCCGACCAAGCACACCACGCCGCCGATCAGTCCCCAGATCGTTGGGACTTCCTGAAGCACAGCCCAGGAGATGAGGATAGTGGTGCCTGGGACAAGGTACGTCGTGGCCGCCAGTTTGCCGGCCGAAATCAGGGACAGCGCGTACGCCCACGTTGTGAAGGCGATGGCCGTAGGAAAGATGCCCAGATAGACCAAGCCGAGTGTGGCCGGCAGCGGCGCTGACTGGACTTCCGCGATCAATTGCCCTGTCCACGGGAGGCAGCAAACAGCGCCCACCATGATGCCGAACCACGTGGCTTGCCCGGCAGTAAACTTCCGCAGGACCGGTTTCTGGAGGATCGCGCTGACAGAGGCGAGCACGGCGGCAAGCAAGCACAACAACACCCCGGCGACATCCGCCGTCGAACGCTGTCCCGAACCGAGGGCGATCATCGCCACGCCACCGAACGCAACGGCGCTCCCGATCAGCAACCACCGCGGGAAGCCTTCCTTAAGGACCACTCCGGCGAGGACTGCAATGAGGATGGGCGAGACGTTGATCAGCATGGCGCTGGTACCGGCGTCGAGCATGTGCTCCGCGGCGTTCAGCGCCACGTTGTAACCGCCGAACCACATCACCCCGTACGCCACAATGGGCCACCATTCCTTGCCCCGCGGCCAGACTTTCAGGGTAGGCAGCACCACAATTCCAAGAACGACGGCGGCAACCGCCAACCGTCCGAGCGTCAAGGAACCGGGGGAGAAGCTTGGGCCCACAGCGCGGATGCCGACGAACGCTGAAGCCCACAGGACTACGGTGACGACGACGGCGGCGATGCCGAGTTTGCTGATGGGCGCTGCAGGCGCGGGGGTGTTGCGCGGTTGCATGCCCGGGGACGGCTGGCCGGGTTCGGCCGGGGTGGTGGTTGTCATAGAGCCAATCTAGTGCCGGGGAGGCTGGCTCGGCTGGCGGTTTTCGGACGCGTCACGGCAATAAGCTGCCAATGTTTGACGCCGCGTGGTCCGTGGAGTTATCTTATCGATGTTCGATATTAACGAATCTCGATAACCATTGGGGGAATCGTGGGTTCAAAAAGAAAGATCATTGATTCGTTGGCGCGCGTGAGTGTGCTCTCGAGAGTGGATTCGGCCGTACTCATTGTCGTCTCCGTGGCGGTGGCCATTGCCGCTTCGGTTTCAACAGCCTCGACGATCATCAGCAATGGCTCCGGAGAGGTGGTCCTGCGGCTGCCCCTTGACCCCTCCACTCGGGAGTCGGAAGCGCTGGATCTCGGTGCCGTAGCCCACGTCTCGCAAGTGCAGGTAAGCGTCCCCGTCCTTCCTGAATATGAGGCTTCACTCCTGGGTTGGTCGGCAGCCATGAATCTGGTGGCCGTCCTCTGCGTCGTTTTGCTCCTGGTTCTGCTGGCCTATCGACTTACGAGCAGCATGCTGTTCGGCCCGCGCACTGCCGTCATCGTTGGGTCCGCCGGCATGCTCCTGGCAATTTCGGGAAGCGCAGCCCAGATTCTGGATTCCACCGCCAAGAACCGGCTGGCAGAAGAGCTTGGAGCCGCGCCGGCAAGGGCCGGGGAAACGTTGCTCTACATTTCCGAGTTCAACCCTGCACATTTGGTGGCTGGTGGAGCGTTGGTGTTGCTTGCGGGCGTCTTCCAGTTTGGACGACGCCTACAGCGCGACACCGAAGGCCTTGTTTGATGCCTGCCGAAGAAATAAGTGCCATTCACTGCAAGTTGGACGAGTTGCTGGAGCTCCGCGGCATGACACTGACGGAGCTCAGCCGTCGCGTTGGGGTGAGCCTCGTCAACCTGTCCGTCCTCAAAAACGACCGGGCCAAGGCCATCCGCTTCTCTACGCTCACGGCCATCTGCGAGGCGCTCGACTGCCAGGTTGGCGACCTCCTTGAACACGTCCGGTAACCTCCCTTTGAGGGGAGTCCAGACCTCGATTTGGGAATATCGCTATCTATGCTCTAAAGTTTTAGAGTCCAGTTCGGACGGGTGAGAACCGAAAAGAACGCATAAAGTGTTGTTTTTCCTCGCATAATCCGAATTGAGTTCAGGCCCCCATCGTCTAGCGGCCTAGGACACCGCCCTTTCACGGCGGCGGCACGGGTTCGAATCCCGTTGGGGGTACGCAAGGCAAGTGGTAAATCGGATGAAAAAAGTCTGGTAAGCTAGAAGCCTTGAAAAAAACGCGGTAGAGATACTGCAAACGCAAGGCCCTGTAGCGCAGTTGGTTAGCGCGCCGCCCTGTCACGGCGGAGGTCGCGGGTTCAAGTCCCGTCAGGGTCGCTCTGAGCGCCGGAAGTAATTTCGGTTCTCAAGGTGACTTGTCACCTAGGCTCTGTAGCTCAGTTGGTAGAGCGTTCGACTGAAAATCGAAAGGTCACCGGATCGACGCCGGTCGGAGCCACCAGCGAAAACCCCGCTCTTTCCCAGCAATAAAAGGGAAAGAGCGGGGTTTTCTTTACGTCCTCCATGCTCCCCAAGAAAGACTCGAGCCGAGCCGGTCGGGAGAAATCTAAAGCGAAGCCCTGGTATTCCCCCGGGTAGAGGGCCGATGCCCTTTTCGCAGGCGAGACCACCGGATAGAAGTGGGCTCTGCAGACCGGGCCGATGGCAGGATCAGCGCGGTTACGCGGGACACGGCGACCGCCGCTGAGTCCGGGCGGAATCTATGATGAGGCATGGACTTCGGGGACGTGTTGTGGACAGTGTTGGGAGCCGGGCTGATCCTGCTTATGCTCGTCGACGTCTTCCACACGCTACTTTATCCGCACGGTTCGGGGCCCGTGAGCAGGATGATAATGCGCGGATTCTGGCTTCTTTCCAAACGAGTCAGGGGACGGGCCTCTTCGTTGGCAGCTCCCGTGGCAATGGCTGCAGTTATCGGCGCTTGGGCAGCCCTGGTAGTCGTAGGCTGGGCTCTGCTTTACCTACCGCATCTGCCGGAGGGGTTCGTTTACGAAGCGGGGGTGCCGCAGCAGAGCGATTTCTTCGAAGCGGTCTACGTCTCGATGGTCACGCTTTCCACGGTGGGATTCGGAGACGTAGTGGCAGGCAGTCCTCTGCTCAGGCTGGTCTCTGCCTCCGAGGCAGTCACGGGTTTCGGGTTGCTGACGGCCACGGTCTCTGGGATCCTTCAGATGTACCCTGCCCTGAACCGCCGTCGGGCTCTTGCCCACCAACTGAACCTGTTCAGGGAAGCTGCAGGCCCTGCCGGCGCATCTTCAATGGATCCGCGCCATGCCGCGGGCATGCTCGAATCGCTGGCCAGAAGCGTCGCGTCCGTAAGCGTGGACATGCTCTCTTTCCACGAAACCTATTACTTCCATGAAGTCGAGCCCAGGGGTTCCCTGCCGGCCACTGTCGTGTATGCCCATCACCTCGCGTCGGGAGCCAAAGCGAGTGAGAACCGGGAACTCCAGTTTGCCGGACGGATGCTGGAGGCAGCTTTGGAAGATCTAGCAACGGTTCTTCGCGGCAGATTCCGTCATCCTGGGACGACATCCCTGGAGGTGTTTGACGATTATTCAAGGCATCACAGACATCGTCAGTCCGGGTGACGGTCTGTTCATGCGGTGAGGTCCCGGCGTCGGATCCGCGCGACGGAAGACAACGCGAGTGCGGTGGCGACCGCCGTTAATGCGATGGCACCCGCGACGTTGAAATCCTCCACTGGCATCGCCGAGGAGTGCCGGAACGGGCTTAGGCTCACAAGCCATCCGGGCACCCCGAAGAAGTCCCCAAACTGGTCCAGCACCAACGAGACGGCAAGGATTCCCCAGCCCAGCGGGACGCTAAGCCGTGGGGCGATTGAGAATGCCAACGCGGTGACTGCCAGGAACACGAACGCCGCCGGGGCATGCGCCAGTGCCGCGGGCAGCAGGTAGCCTGCCCGTTGAGGAGCCGTCCCGGAGAGCCCAAGACCCACGGCGGCCGCCGTTCCGCCGGCTATCGTCACCAGCACGGCTGACCCGGCCGCCACCAGCACGTTGGCGCCGAGCCAGCGTTCCACGGACTGGGGCGTTGATAGTAGGAACTCAGCCCTGCCTTCTGTCTCTTCGGCTCGCATGCGTAGCACGGCCTGGATCCCTGACGCTGCAGCCAGTACCCCCACGATTCCCAACAAAGCTGTGATGAAAAGGTTCACCGCATCAGCATGGACGCCGGGGATAAGCCGGGAGATCAGATCCTGGAGGGCTGAGCTGCCTGACATGGCATCCCTGACGATGGGTCCAAAAGCCCCGGCCAGGGCACCCAGTACTCCCGCTCCCACGCACCAGCCCACGATGGTGGAGCGCTGCAACCGCCAAGTCAGACCAAACAAGGACCCGCCTCCCAGGCCCGCTCTTTCCTTCCCGTAACGCCGGCTTAGCAGAGCGGCGTCGAGGTCCCGGCGTTCCCTCACCAGAACGGAGGCGGAGGCCAACAGGACAGCCGCCGCCAGAAGTACCAGCAGAGGCAGTGGATCGGCAGCGGTGAAAGGCCGGGACCGTTGGCCCCACCCGATTGGCGACAGCAACGAAATCCACGAGCTTGTCACATGCTGCAGATCGGCGCCGGGAGTGCCCACGGCATCCCCGACACCGCGCATCAGGTAAGAGACACCCACCAGGGCAGCAGCTGCCCCGTTGGCGCTGCGCCCTGATGGCATGGCCTGGGCCACCACTGCGCCGACCGCCCCGAAGAATAGCCCTACAAAGCCCACAGCTGCCCCGGCCATCAGGGAACCAATTACCGGTAGCCCCGCAGCGATGAATCCCGCGCCCACCGTCCCCGCAAGCACAAGGTTGGCAGCCGCAGCCAGTACCAGTGTGGCGATCAACGGCGCGGACCTCCGGCGTGGTGTGGAACCCAGGAGTTCTGCGCGTCCGAGCTCTTCATCCGTGCGGGTGTGCCGCACAGCCAGGAAGGTGCTCATCAGCGCGGCGAGGACGGCTGTGAATGCATAGCCCTGAAAGAATACGACCGCGCCGGTGCTGGTACCGTCCGGGACGCCCCGGACGAAAAGGAAGGCCGGACTTGACGTGGCCACCGTGATGATCGCGGTTCGTGAAGGCGTGTCTCCGAATTGAGTGGCGACCGCTGTTGCGGTTGCGAACCCCAGCACCGCTATGCCTCCAACCCATAAGGGGAGCACCAGTTTGTCCCGATGGGCTTGGAAGCGCACCAGATGCAGCAGGCCGGACATCACTGCATCTCCGGAGTGGCTCGGCCATAGTGGCCCAGGAACAGCGATTCCAGGGAAGGTGGCGAGGCGGAGAAGCCATCGAATCCCAAGGCAGATAGCCCGGCGAGGAGATCGGGAACGTCGCTGGCGTCAGCATCGAATTCAGCGCTCGTTCCGTCAATGCTCAGTTCATGGATTCCCGGAAGCGACGCCAGCCGATCTGATCCGGTCAGGCCGGTCACCCGGAAGCGGGTGCGTCTTAGATGCCGGAGGTCTGCCAAGGTCCCTGTTTCGACGGCAGTGCCGGACCGGATGATGGTGACCCGGTCACACAGTTGTTCGACCTCGCTGAGGATATGGCTGGAGAGCAGGATGGTGGCGCCCTCCTGGTGGATCCGTTGAATCTCAGCACGGAACACTGCATCCATGATGGGGTCCAACCCGGAGCTGGGTTCATCGAGCAGGTAAAGCCGGGCGGTGCGCGCGAAGGCGGCGATGAGCGCCGCCTTTTGGCGGTTGCCCTTGGAATAGGTTCGCGATTTTTTCCGCGGATCAAACTCAAAGTCGGTGATGAGTCGTCTGCGCAAAGCCTCATCAGCCCCGCCTCGCAGACCTGTAAGCAGGTCAATGACTTCACCGCCGGTGAGGTTCGGCCACAGTGAGACGTCGCCGGGAACGTAGGCGATATCCCGGCGGGCACGGACTTGTTCCACCCAAGGATCGCGCCCGAAGACACGAACGGTTCCCGATGAAGGGCGGATCAGTCCCAGCAGCACCCTGAGCGTCGTTGATTTTCCGGCCCCGTTGGGACCAAGAAATCCGTGGATCTCCCCGTCGGAGACTTTGAGAGTGAGATCGTTCAAGGCACGTGTCCGGCCGAAGTCTTTGGTGAGCTCCGTCGATTCAATGATGGGGTGGGCTAATGCGTTCATGGCCGGTCCGCTCCTCGGGTCCACAGACGAACGCGACCGGCGGATGCCAGGGCGTTCCGCGGCTTTCAGCCACGGGCCGACCAGGCTTCCCGGCTCTCCGCTCCACAGCATACAAGCCCCGTGGCGCCCCGGAAAGGGCAGCAATCCGGCTCCCGGGGCCATCTGGGAGGAAAGGTCTTGAGCTTTGGTCCTCGTGCGTAAGCGTAGACACCCCCAACGATGCCTACGCTTACGCACCGGGGCTTACGACTTCAGCTTCGGCTTCACATCCTTGTTGTAGATGGCCTCCAACGTTCCCTTCAACTCGGTCAGCGTTGCCTGCACATCGGCCTTTTCATTCATGATCCTGGTAGCTGCTTTGGCCAGCTCCTGGTCTCCGCCGGGGAGGAACGTTCGGGCAAAGTCCTGGGTGCGCGTCTCCTTGAGCTGGTCTACGACAGTTTGGAATTCCGGTGTCTGGGCAACAATCGCCGAGATATCTGCCGCCTCGGCTACGGGCATGTAGCCGGTTGCAGCAGACAACGTAGACGTGCTCTGCGCGTTCGTCATGAAGGTGACGAACTTAGCCGCTGCAAGCTGCCGTTCGGGCGACGTTTTGCTGGCGATCACCAAACCGGAACCGCCCGTGGGACAAACCTGCGAGGCCGCAGCCGACCCACCCGGCAAGAACCCGACGTCGATCCTCATGTTTGCTTCCTTCGCCGCTTTGAGGGTGGCGGCGAGGTCGGCGGACGAGCTGATCGTGGCGCTGATTGCACCGGCTTGAAGGTCGGTAATGGCATTCTTGGAGGAGACCCCGGCCCAGCCATTCTTCACAATGGAGTCCTGCACCCACTGCATCGCGGCAACAGATTGACTTGAATTTGCCGTAATCTCCCACTCCTTGGACCAACCGCCGCCTTGGCCCCACAGCACGTTTTGAAGGGTCCAGCCGGCGTAACCTGCGATCGCGGGGTACTGGTAGGCGTTTTGGTATCCGGAAGCTGAGGCATTTGCCGACTTAATCCTGGGGGCCCATTCGGCGAACTCTTCCCAGGTTTTTGGCGCCCGCTCGGGAACGCCGGCCGCCTTGAAGTGGTCCTTATTGAAGTAGAACAACGGGGTTGAACGGGCGTAGGGGACTGCCCACAGCTGATCAGAATATTCGTAATCGGCGATCAACCCGGACTTGTAGTCGGAGGAGCTGACGTTGACAGCTTTGAGAAGAGCATTGATCGGAAGGATGGCACCTGACACCGCGTAACGGAACCACCACACATCCGATGCCACTACCACGTCCGGTACTTCGCTCCCGGCTTGGGAAGTTTGGAACTTTTGCGCCACTTCCTCGTAGTTTGAGCCTCCGGTGATGAGGTTGACCTTGATATCCGGATTGGCCGCTTGGAAAGCCTCTATCAGTTTCTGCTCGGTATCCCGGGACTTGCCGGGATGGCTGGACATAAAACTGATGCTTGGCGCAGGTTTGACCTTGGACCAATCCTCCGCGGAGAGCGCCTTTGCTGATGTGCTTCCGGCATCCGTCGAGGGACCGCCGCAGGCTGCAAGCGCGACGGCGGTGACTGAGGCTCCAGCCAAGCCGAGGAAATGCTTCCGGGAAAGTGTTTTTGACATAGGGGAAGTGCCTTTCTAGTGATCGAGGTGCTCAAGCATCCTCAAAGGGTGGAGTTTTAGCCGGTAACCGAGCCCTGAGTGAGCCCGGAGACGATGTACCGCTGCAGCGCGGCAAAGATGAGCAGGATCGGTAGGAGGACGATCACCGCACCGGCCATGAGCATGCCCCAGTTCTGCGTGCTGCCATCGCTGTTGACCAGCTGCGTCAGGCCCACAGGAAGGGTCATCATGTCTGGATGGTCGGTGACGATCAGTGGCCAGATGTACTCGTTCCATTCAGAAACGATGGTCACCAAGGCCACGGTCGCGATGCTCGGCACGGACACCGGGACAACGATCTTCCAGAGCTTGCGCCAGTGGCCCGCACCGTCGATTTCCGCCGATTCCAGGATTGCCGGCGGCAGTGTGAGGAAGTGCTGCCTGAGGAGGAAGGTGCCAAACGCCGTTCCCAAGCCTGGAAGGATAATTCCCCAATAGGTGTTGAGCCCTCCCATGCCTGCTATCAAAACGTAGTTGGGAAGCACGGAAATCTGCGGCGGGACCATGAGCGCAACCAGAATCAGGAGGAAGATCACCCTCTTGAAGGGGAAACGGATAAACACGAGTGCGTAGGCCGTGAAGACTGCAAGTACGCATTTAATGGTGGATCCGATGACTGTGACGATCACGCTGTTGAGGAAGAATCGCGCGAAGGGCACGGTAGATGCTGCATCTGCGTAGTTCTGAAGGCTTGGGTTCTTCGGCAGCAGAGTCAGGTTTGTTGTCACGATCTCGCCGGGCGCTTTGAGGGAAGACAACAACATCCACAGAAGGGGCACGAAGACCACCAGGGTTGCCAGCAGAAGGGGGACGTAACCCCCGGCAATCGTCTTGCCAAGGTTTTGCCAGGAGAACGGACGGTCGCGGCGCGGTGTGGCTTCAACAGTGTTGGTGCTCATGAGTAGTGAACCTTTCGCTCCACGAAGCGCAACTGCACAGCTGTCATGACGAGCAATCCAGCGAACAGCACAACCGAGATGGCCGCGGAGTATCCGGCCCGGTTGTAGGAGCCGAATGCCTGCAAGTAGGAGTCAAAGATCAGGGTGCTGGTTCCGTTGCCGGATGGAGTCATGATGCGGATGATGTCGAACGCCTGCAGGGAGCTCAGCAGTGAGGTGATCAGGAGGAAGAAGGTGGTGGGGGAAAGGAGGGGAAGCACCACCGACGTGAAGCGCCGCAGGCTACTGGCGCCATCCAACGAGGCAGCCTCCAGGAGCTGGGCCGGAACGGACTGCAGCCCTGCCAGATACACCACTGCGCAATAGCCGAGGTTCTTCCACACGTACACGATGATGACCATGAGCAGCGCGAGCTTCGGATCGTTGACCCACTGGGGACTCGCCTGGCCAACTGTGCGGAGAACCCATGAAAGGACGCCATACGTAGGATCGAAAATAAACAACCACACCAAGCCGACGCCGACGCCGGAAAGGACATAGGGCGCGAAAACCACTGCCCGGGCGAATGTTGTGCCCTTCAATCTCTGGTTAAGAGCCAACGCCACCAGCAGGCCCAGGATCATCGCACCGCCAACGGTGGTGATCGTAAATATGGCTGTTACGCCCAGCACGCTGGAAGCGTCGGGGGAGGTAAAGAATTCCACATAGTTACCCAGCCCCACATTCGTTGCTGTGGCTGCCCCGAGCGTCCAGTCGAGGGTGGAATAGTAAAAGTTGGTGACCAGCGGACGGTAGGTAAAGAGGAGGATGAGCAGGACATTGGGTGCCGCGAAAGCGGCAAAAACCCATGCGTCCCTACGTGTTCTCCGATTCCACCGTCGGTTCTTCGGGATGCTTAGTGGCGGTCTGTGGACCGGTGCCCTGCTGGTTTGCGCATCACTTGTATCTAATCTGCCCATGGAAAACCCTCACGTTGACCCCCTCGTCATCGCTGTCCGGGCGACTTAGCACTTGCAAAAAAAGCATTTGTTTCACATTTGACCTGACAACCTAACTTCAGGTCATTGGTCAACCTACACATAAAGATGATCGATCACAAGACCCGATTCCGTGATGGTGGAAATGGGCTTCTATGGCTTGTTGTTGGGTATTTCGGCAGCCAAACCGCTCTTCGAAATATCATGCTAATACGTCTTAACAAAGGTGACCGATCATTTTGCACGAATGTGCAGAAGCGTTGACTGCAACGTTCCTTTGCTTGAAGAATGAGCGGGAGGACCGGCTCGCGTCGTGTCTACCTTGAGCTGCTTTTGCATGGGACATCCGTACCGGACTGGATCTTCCACATAGAGGACAGAAGAAGGGGGTTGATAACCGAATCGGAGCACTAAGTGATCTTCAGCGCGGATACACAGTGGTGGCAGATGTGTCTGGCCTTGGCCGCAGCACTCGTCCTGTCCACGGCCATAGGGTTTGAACGCCAGAGCAAGAACAAGTCTGCGGGCATGAGAACACATGCCATGGTCGGATTGGGAGCTGCATTGTTTATGGTCGTGAGCAAATACGGCTTCAGCGACGTACTGGCGGTGGACCTGGTGAGGCTGGATCCCTCCCGGCTGGCGGCTCAAGTGGTCTCCGGCATTGGCTTCATAGGGGCGGGACTGGTGTTCGTGCGGCGCAACCAAGTCCGCGGATTGACGACAGCAGCCTCCATCTGGGTCACCGCAGCAGTCGGAACGTCCGCCGGGGCAGGCCTCTTGCTTCCCGCCGTCTTCGTCACCGCAGCCCACTTCGTGATCGTCTACGTCTATCCCGTGGTGACCGCGAAGCTCCGCTTTGGTTTGCCAAGCCAATGGCTGTTGAAAGTGACGTACGTGGACGGTGTCGGAGCCCTGCGGGACGTGCTCCGAACGTGCACCGAGCAAGGATTCCGTGTTCAGGGCTTCGCTACGACGCGGGGTTCCGCCGAGTCCAAGGGCGTGATGGACCGGTTGATGACAGCTACGGAAACCGCCGCCGCAGCTGACCTCATTGAGATAGAGCTGGAGATTGAAGGCACCATGGCAGCGTCGGACATCGTCGCCCAACTGTCTCAACTCACCACTGTCATTGAAGTTTCCCTCGTGGACGAAACGGAATAGGAAGCTCAAATGATCGAGATTCAGGGCCATCGGGGCGTTCTGGCCACACGGCACGGGAATACACTGGCGAGCTTCGTCGAGGCACTTCGCCTTGGCGTAGATGCCATCGAAGTCGATGTCTGGCTGACGTCGGACATGCAACTGGTATTGAGACACGACGCCGTCATCGGATCCTCCGACATCAGGTTGGAGACCATGCTTCAGGCCGTAGTCGAGAAACACCCTGCCACGGTTACCGACGTCGATCCTGAAACACGTGCGCCGTCGCTGTCGGAGACCGTTGCCCTGTTGCGCTTCGCCAATGCCACCGGCATCGTTCTGGACATTGAAGTCAAGACTGACGGTGCGGACTGGGACCTGTATGGCCACCGAATAGTGACTGAATTGTCCAAGGTGCTGAAGGCTCACCAGGACGAACAGGCCTTGCGCGTCCGCAGCTTTGATCCTCAAATCATCCGGGCAATGTCCGGGATGTTGCCGGGAGTTCCGCTGGTAGCGCTGAGCAGGGAGAGCCCCGTCCGGTCGGTAGGCCTCTATCCTTCCGCCGCTAAGGAACTCGTGACCGCTGCTTTGGCAACCGGGGCTTCCGCCGTGGCGCCCGCTTTTGGAACTCTCGACGCCGGATTGGTCGCCGAAGCTCATTCCGCCGGACTCAAGGTGTTCCCTTGGACGCTGGAGACAGGCGATGAAATCCGTGCGGCGGTCCGGCTCGGAGTCGATGGGGTCTGCGTCAACGACGTCGCACTTGCCCGCGAAGTCCTGGCTGCGTTGGGCGAACCCCTTGCAGCAGCCCACGTCATGGCCTTGCCGTTGCTGCAGCGTTCCCCGGCCTAGCCAGGGAACGCTGCAGCAGCCGGAATCAGTCATTTTTCGGCGTTGGGGCAGCCCCAGGATGTGGGGTTTTCCTGGCAGGTGTCGGCGACGAGTGCTTTTTCTGTTTTCCAGACCTGGATGGTTTTGGGTTCTGTGGTGAGGTCCAGGGTTCCGTTGATGGGCAGTGGTGGGCCGTTGTTCACGGAGTAGGTTCCGGTGAAGCTGGTGGTGATGGTGGCGGGGTAGTTCCCTGTTGCTGTGTAGGTGTGGCTGGTGCGGGTTTGGTTGAGGAGCCAGTCGGCTTCGGGGATGGGGTAGCCGGCGGCCGGGGTGGGGCCGAGGCTGGTGCCGTCGCCGAAGGTGTAGGTGAAGCTGGCCGGGGTGGCTGTCAGGTGGACGGTTTGGCCCAGGATGGTGAGATCGAAGGCTTGTTCGGTGGCGGTGGTGTAGAAGTTTGTTGGTCCGCCTTTGAGGGTGTGGGGGAAGGGTTGGGCTTGGAGGGTTCCCGGGTTCACGGGGAGTTGGCGGAAGTCGTTCAGTACCCGGGTGGCGATGTTGGCCAGGACGTTTTCGGGTTTGGCGTCGTACAGGCACGTGGGTCCGCTGATGGGGATCCAGTTGGTCCAGCCGGGGTTGGTGATGGACTTGGGTGCTTGTTTCCAGATGACCGGTGTTCCTTCATCGCCGCCCGGTGTTGTGGCAGGGCAGCTTAGAGCCAGGCAACCGGGATCGACGGTGTCCGGACCGTCTGCCCGGCAGTGGGTGTCGGCCATGTACTGGTTGGGGTCAGCGGCGAGCGACGTGGTTCCGAGAGTTGGCTGGGATTCTCCCGTCTCAGGGCTAAAAACGAAGGTTCCTCCGACAGCCAGTGCGGTTTCGCCTCGTCCAACGCTGATCTGCCCACCATCATCCGGCAATGCATGTGCAGAACTATCGACTGTCGTGATGAAAGTGAAGAGCATGATGAGACAGACAACGCGTAATCGTCTCATGTCTAGCCAACGATCATTCCGTTGTCGGTAATCCGCCAAGAACCAGAGGCATATTCCGCGAAGACGGCTTCGGCTATGTTGGACAGAGGGGTTGATTCCTTGCCCATGGTCCCGTCGGCATTGATGTACTGGATTTCTTCCTGAACAACTTGAACTTTGGCTTCCTGAGTGCTCGCTCCTGGCGTCCAGAGTATTTCGATAGCTGGTGTCGTAATCTTCCCTCCGACCATCCACCTTCCTTGGGCGTAGTTGCGTTCCAGCGCATCCTTGTAGGCGGCGGCGACGACGTTTGTCGTATCCGTTATTGCCACCCATGCATCGATGTCTCCACTTTCCGTGGCATACGAGAAAGTGGCGTACCAATACCGTATAAACGCCTCCAGCCCCGCCTTGGAGTTCTCCTTCGCCAACTCCGGCATGACGGGGACGGGCACGTTCTGCGCTTTGCCCTTAGCATCCGCGGGCTTGTACACACCGGAGGGAGCCGTGGTCGCGGAAGGACCAACGGGAGAAGGTGAGCCGGTCGCGCCAGAGGTGGGGGACGCCGTCGTCGAGCCTGATTCCGAAGGTGGGCTGCCCGGTGGGTTGCCGCCCTGGCAACCGCTCAGAAGCAACGAAACCCCGACGCCAGCAGCGGCGACGCGGACGGCAGCAACAGAAAAAGAGGCAAACGAAAGGCGTGGCATGACAGGCTCCCCAGCGGCTGTTTGGTGATGTGTCGGCCAGTCTAGGTGGCGCGGGCTCCAGGGACCCTCTCGAAGAGAACCGCCTGTGGATAACTCAACCTCTGTTCACTGCCTCCCGCCCGGCGTATTCTTGCCCTCGCCGGTTCGTCATCGCACGCAAGCCAACGGGGGACACCATGATTGAAACCACACGCTTCAGCTCGCCCAGACTTCTTGGCAGAAATCGCGGAAAAGGTGCCCGCCGGCGGCCCGCTAGCCCACTGTTGCTTGGGTGTCTTCTCACCGGAACTTTGGCGCTCAGTGCCTGCTCTTTCCCGCTGCCGGTTGCACAGCCCACGCCCATAGCGTCGTCGAACGCCCCAACAGCCAGCGCCCCACAGTACAGCGCCCCACCATCCAGTGCCGAGCCCTCCGCGGAGATCACAAACCCGGATGCGACCACAGGCACGGGCGGCGTCTACGGCGAATTCACATCGTTGTCTGAAGCGTGCATCTCGGTCAGTGCCACCATGCTGAGCGTAACCATCCTTCCGTTGGCGGCCTTGGTGGGCGGCAACCCCGACGATATCAAGAAGGCCAAGGAAGAACTGTCGCAAATGCAGGGCAAAGTGCCTGACGAACTGAAGCCGAGCTTTGAGAAGCTGAGGGCGTATACGGAGTCGGCGGGGACGGATTTCCGCAAGTACGGGGAGCCCGAGTTCGAGGAACTCATGAAGCCGATCCAGGACTGGATGGATAAGAACTGCAAGTAGCCGCCGCGCACACTCGCTTCTCTCCCAAAGCGTCGGAGCTAGACGCTAGGGTGGTACTCAAGAGAAGGGGAGTGCTTCGATGTCAGATCAGAACTTGCAGATCGACCCTGCGCCTGAGGGCGAGGTTCTCGGTACCGGACGCACCATCATCTCCGAGGCGGCAGTGGCAAAGGTAGCTGGCATCGCTGCACGCGCGGTTCCAGGTGTCTACTCCCTGGGTTCAGGTCCATCCCGTGCGCTTGGCGCTATCCGTGACGCTGTTGGCAGTTCGGACCATGCCGCGGGTGTTCGAGCCGAAGTGGGCGAGACCCAGGTAGCGGTGGACATCAACCTTGTGGCTGTCTATGGGCACCCTCTGCATGGGGTCGCCAACCAGGTCCGCGCTGCCGTTTACCGGGCTGTTGAGGAACTCGTCGGGCTCCAGGTCATCGAGGTCAACATCGAGATCAACGATGTCTATGTGGCCCCGCCACCCAAGCCCAAAACCGTCGTGGTCGAAAGGGATGCACTGCAATGAGCATGACTGTTGTGGGAATCGCGATTGGCGCCTTCGTGGCGTTCATGTCCTTCCAGTTCGGGCTGTGGGGCTTCCTTATCTCGCTGCTCTTTATGGGCATAGGCGCCCTTCTGGGCCGTGCAGCCGAAGGCAAACTTGATCTTCGCAGCGTCCTGGACGCCATTACGGGCCGGCGCTCTTCGTCATGAGCGTGGCTGAGGCTGTGGAACCCACCACCAGCCTGGCCGGCCATAACCGGATCAGTACCCAGGCTTTGACATCGCTGGCACAGGCCGCGGCCGCCGAGGCCCTCGGCGTGGAACCCAGCGACATCCGCGCCGATTGGTCGGACGACGACGGCATGCTGGCTTTATCCATCGTGGCACCTATCAGCATCCCCGCCTTGAGTGAGGTACTGCGAAATCCGCAGCGTGTCCAAGGCTTCGGTGGCTCCATCTGGGACCGTGCCGTGGCCGCAAAGGCAACAGTATTGGAGCGTGTCACCCGGCTCAGTGGTTTCCGCCTAAGCAGGGTGGACATCAGAATCAGTGGAGCCCACGTTTCAGAGGGAGGCCGCGTCCGGTGACACAAGACCAGGAAACAACCATTGAACCGTCTGACGCGGGCTCCGGAGCCAGCCCCATCGCCGGCGAAGACCCAGCCATGAGCCGTGTCCTGCGCAGGGAAACGCACTCGTCCCGGGCAGGAGCAGCCAGCATCGCCGCCGTGCTGGTGATCATTTTCTGTGTCATCGCGCTTCTGGAATCTGCGCTCCGGGCCATCGGCCAACCGCCATGGCTTGTTGACCCAAGCACGGCAGCGGAGCGCATCATCGCACTTCCGGCGGGCATCCCGCCGCTTCTGCTTGGCGCAAGCGGTGCTGTCATTGCCATGGTCGGACTGTTTTTTCTCCTTCACGCCGTATTACCAGGCAGACGGGCCCGGCATTTGCTGCGGGACCCACGCACCGCCGTCGTCGTTGATGACGAAGTGCTGGCCTCGGCACTTGCGCGTCGCGCGCGCACTGCCGCCAACGTGACACCGGAACAGGTCATGGTGATTGTGTCCAGGCAATCGGTGGTGGTCAACGTCCGGCCGACGTCCGGCAGCAGGGTCAGTGAAGAAGCCGTCCTAAAAGCAGTGCAGTCCGAGCTCGATGAAATGTCCCCCGTACCCATGCCCGCTGTTCGGGTGAACCTCTCAACGTCGGGGGTGGTGGGCGCGTGAACGAAACACCGCGTGCCCTTAACCGGGCGCTTCTCTTCATCATTGGCGTGAAACTCCTGGCCATTGGGCTACTTCTTCTCCTGCTGGCGACTGTCCCGGCCGTAGCAACGTGGTGGCATGGTTGGGCCGCGGACATGTGGGCCCGTGCGGAGGATGCATTCCAGCAAACCCGGTTCCCGGGCCGTGAGGAAAGCTGGCTGTGGATTGTGGCCGGGGTGGTTTTGGTGGCCATCATAATTGCGATGGTCGCGTGGCTGTCGCAACAGGGTAAAGGCAGGGCCAACCTTCTGGTGGCCAGCGACGACGAGAGCCATGTGGAGGGTGAGGTCCAGATCGGTGGCGGCGTCGCAGAACAGGCGCTCCGGGCAGCTTTGGCAGATCGGCCGGACCTGGCGGGCGCGTCTGTAGCCACGTATGAGGTCAAAGGCCAGCCCGGATTGCGAGTGCGCATCCAGCCTCGGCAGGGAGTGGCGCCGCACCTCCTTGCTGCCGAAATTTCACGCCTGGTTGAAGCCTTGGACCTGGTGATCGGTAAGAAGACCCCCGTATTGGTCCATATGGCATCAGGGGCCCGTGCGAAATTTACAAAAGCTGAGCGGGTTCGCTAACTGCCCTGGCTAATTTTGCCGAATATTTCACTCCGGGTGTTTTGCGTTGCTTAACCCGCGCGTATGCCAATAGTTTGAAAGTAGAGGGGGAAAAGCTCCCTGATGCGATTGATTGCATTGCAGGACAAATGCCTCGAGCGATCAGCGTTCCAACCGTCACGAAGGAGAGCACCATGAGTGAAGAAACCACGGGAGCGGAAGCAGTAGAAGGCGCTGCGGGCAAGGCCAAGGATGTAGCTGGCGAGACGCTTGAAAATGCCAAGGAATTTGCCGGCGAGGCTGCGGAAAACGTCAAGGAGTTCGCCGGTGCGGCTGCCGAAAACGTTAAGGAATTCGCTGGAGATGCCGCAGAAAATGTCAAGGAATTCTTCTCCGGTGACGTTGGGGAAAATGCCAAGGAACTGGTTGGTGACGTTGCGGAGAAATCCAAGGAAATCGCCGGAGATGTTACCGAAAATGTGAAGGGCCTCGGCTCCAAGATCGCAGGCCTGTTCAAGGGCGGGAAGTAGCCCTACCCGCATAGCGCGAGGATGGCAGTTCAGGAACGTGCGGGAGCGCACCCCCTGAGCTGCCATCCCGCTTGCGGTTAAAAGGCGATCCATCACGTCCACGCCTACGCCTAGTAGGCTGAGCTTCACACGCGATGGACGGGAGGCTGCAGTGGCCGGGAAAACTGCGACTGGTACAACTGCACCTGGGACCACGCTGGCTGGAGTGATGGCCGAGTTGGCCGCCTTGGAAGACCCGAGGTCGCGCGAGGTGAACGAAAAACACGGTGACGATCACGGTGTGAACCTCAGTAAGTTGCGCGCGATTGCCAAGCGGTTGAAGATACAGCCGGAACTTTCACGCGAGCTTTGGGAGACGGATGACACCGCGGCGAAGCTGCTGGCGCTGCTGATCTGCCGGCCTAAGTCCTATGGATCCGACGATCTTGACACCATGCTGCGCGAGGCCCGAACCCCCAAAGTCCATGACTGGCTGGTGAACTACGTGGTCAAGAAAAATCCGCACGCCGAAGAGCTGCGGGTCGCCTGGTTTGCGGACAAGGATCCCTTGGTGGCGAGTGCCGGTTGGGCGCTGACATCAGAGCGTGTCGTCAAGGACCCGGTCGGCCTGGACCTCACCGGGCTGCTGGACACTATCGAGGCCGGGATGAGGGAAGCCCCGGACCGCCTCCAGTGGGCGATGAACACCTGTCTTGCCCAGATCGGCATCGAACATCCGGAGCATCGCGCCCGCGCATTGAGTATTGGTGAGCGCCTGGAGGTGCTGAAGGATTACCCAACTCCGCCTAACTGCACCTCTCCGTTCGCGCCTGTCTGGATCAACGAGATGGTGCGCCGGCAGCAACTGTCAGCAACCAGCTAGCCCCTGTTGCGGTGCATCATCCGGTACGTCAGTTCGGCGAGCAGTTCCTCGTCTGAAAGATGCGATGCCCGGGCTATAGGGGCCGCCGGCACTGTGACGTGAGGCCCCGGGTACTGGCGTGGCTCGCCGCTGTTCCGCATGTCGTCCGGGGTGATTTGGTCTGGAGCGAAGCTGGATTTTCCCTTGAGAACTTCAGACATTGATCCAGCGCGCCACCCCAGGGCGTGCTCGAGCTTGCGCTGATTGATTTCCTGGGTGCGCCGCGTGCCGGATTCGAGCGTGCGTACGGTCTTGATTGCCGTTCCAGCCTGCTTGGCCAATTGCACTTGGCTCAGACCCTGCGCCAGCCGTTCTTCTTTGATCAGGCGGCCGATAGTCTGGAGTGCTTCAAGTTCATCCACACTTCCCACTGTTGCATAGGCAATACTGGGCAACCAAATCTCATGAGATCCCTACTGGGCCGGTCGCGGCTGATGAAAGCTGCGGATCCGAGACGTCGACGGCGGGTGGTTCCGACTCGGCCCAGTCCACCCAGTGCGATGCAAAGGTTACTTTGTATCGTTGTGGTTACGTTAGGTGTAAGCGCTTGCATTCCTGCCCCGATCATGACTAGTGTGAGGGCCACCACATCAATTGCGCCACGATTTTCTTGTACTCAGCGAGGAGTCTTCAGCATGAAAAAAACCAAGTACCTGCTCCCGGTCGCAGCGGCCGGCGTTCTGGCACTTACCATGTCCGCATGTAGCGGAAACAGCGGCGGCGGCGGGGGAAGCACCGCGTCGGACGACTGTTCCGCATACGATACCTACGGCAAGCACGACGGCAAGACAGTCTCCGTGTACTCCACCATCGTCGACGTCGAAGCGACGAACCTCGAGGAATCCTGGGCACAGTTCGAAAAGTGCACGGGCATTACCGTCAAGTACGAGGGCAGCAAGGAGTTCGAGACACAGATCGGTGTCCGGGCCCAGTCCGGTACAGCCCCTGACGTCGCGATCTTCCCGCAGCCGGGTCTTCTGGCCACGCAGGCCAAAGCCGGCTACCTGAAGCCCGCTCCCAAGGCTGTGTCCGATCTTGTGGACAAGAACTGGTCCGCAGACTGGAAGAAGTACGGCACGGTGGACGGCACGTTCTACGCCGCCCCGATGCTTGCGAACGTCAAGGGATACGTCTGGTACTCGCCCAAGACCTTCAAGGACAAGGGTTGGCAGGTCCCCAAGACGTGGGACGAAATGATGGACCTGACCAAGAAGATCGCCGACGACAAGACCATGAAGCCATGGTGTGCGGGATTTGAATCGGGCGAAGCCACGGGTTGGCCGGGTACTGACTGGATCGAGGACGTTGTCCTGCGTGCCGAAGGCCCGGAAGTCTATGACCAGTGGATCACACACCAGATTCCGTTCAATGACCCCAAGATCGTCAACTCCTTCAACAAGGTTGGCGACATCCTGCTCAACCCGGATTATGTCAACGGCGGCTTTGGTGACCCCCGGTCGATCCTGAGCACCGCCTTTGCCCAGGCTGGTCAGCCGGTTCTGGACGGACAGTGCGCCATGCACCACCAGGCATCGTTCCAGGCGGCCAACTGGCCTGCTGGTACCAACGTGGCTGAGGACGGCGACGTCTGGGCATTCATGACACCTCCGGTGGATGAATCCAAGGGCACAGCCATCACGGGTGGTGGCGAGTCGGTTGCCGCTTACAAGGACACCCCTGAAGTCCAGGCATACCTGGCATTCATGGCTAGCGCGGACTTCGCCAACAACCGTGTGAAGCTCGGCGGGGCCATCAGTGCAAACAAGGGCCTTGACCCGAACAATGCACAGTCGGCCTTGGATAAGCAGTCCATCAAGCTCCTTCAGGATCCCAAGACCGTCTTCCGGTTTGACGGTTCGGACCTGATGCCGAGCGCCGTGGGTTCCAACTCGTTCTGGAAGGGCATCGTTGCTTGGATCAACGGCAGCTCCGCCCAGCAGGTAACTGACAGCATCGAGTCCAGCTGGCCCAAGGGCTAACTCCGAAAGCGCTGCCTCCCCTGGCTGGTTTGCCCAGCCGGGGAGGCAGCGTTTTTCCCGGAACTTAGTGATTCACTCACGCCCCGGAGGTTGGGTATGGAATTTATCGGAGGAAAGCTCCTTCAAGTAGTGATCGCCCTGGCGATCTTTGCCGCTATCATCGGCATCCTCATGCTGGTGGTGGATAGGGCACCGAAATCAGTCAAGGACAAAGTTACGGTGGCAGGATTCCTGGCTCCGGCTGGAATCCTGATGCTGGTGGGCCTTGTCTATCCCGCGGTCCGAACGTCAATGTTGGCTTTCACGGACGCCAGCGGCCAAGGCAACGGATTCGACAACTTTGTTTGGATGTTTACGCAGCCTGAAGCTTTGACCACGCTGCGGAACACGGTCATCTGGACCATCCTGGTTCCCCTGTTGTCAACGGGATTCGGGCTGGCCTACGCGGTCTTCATCGATAAGGCCCGCGGCGAGCGGGTGCTGAAGTCCTTGGTCTTTATGCCGATGGCCATCTCCTTTGTAGGCGCCGGTATCATCTGGAAGCTCGTGTACGACTACCGCGGCCCCGGTATTGAACAGACGGGTGTCATCAACTTTATCCGTGACGCGCTGGGAATGAACCCCAAGCAGTTCCTCCTGGACGCCCCGGAAAACACGGTGTTCCTGATCATCGTCATGGTCTGGATCCAAACCGGTTTTGCCATGGTGATTCTCTCCGCTGCCATCAAGGGTGTCCCGGTGGAACTCATCGAGGCAGCCCGTTTGGATGGGGCCAACGCCTGGCAGCAGTTCCGCAACGTCACGGTCCCGGGCATCCGCGGGGCCTTGGTGGTGGTCCTGACGACAATCACGATCGCAACGCTGAAGGTCTTCGACATTGTCCGAACCATGACCGCCGGAAACTACGACACATCGGTAGTGGCCAATGAAATGTATACGCAGGCCTTCCGTGCCGGTGAGCCAGGACGAGGTGCAGCGTTGGCCCTGATCCTGTTCCTCATGGTGCTGCCCATCGTCGTGTACAACGCTCGAGTCCT
The DNA here is from genome assembly GCF_019038615.1 of Paenarthrobacter aromaticivorans. NCBI lineage: Bacteria > Bacillati > Actinomycetota > Actinomycetes > Micrococcales > Micrococcaceae > Paenarthrobacter > Paenarthrobacter aromaticivorans. Next base: position 479,173 of record NZ_JAHOPC010000001.1, on the reverse strand, counting down.
TCGCAAGCAAAGGGAGATCCATTGACAGCCACGCCAGCCCCGAAAGAGGCCTCCAAGGCCACAACCCGGCAGCGTCCTGGATCCGATCCCACGGAGGACGCCCAGCCGATCATGCGCCGGGTCAAGACCAAGCTCACTTCCAAGTGGGCAACAGCGGCAGCGATCATCATCGCCGTCGTATGGTCTATCCCGACTTTTGGCCTCTTTGTTACCTCGTTCCGTCCCGCGCCGAAGCAAGTGGGCCCCCGCTCAAACGGCTGGTGGAATGCATTCGTTGACTGGGACTTCACCTTCAAGAACTACACGGACGTTCTTACCCCGGCGGGCTCTCAGTCTGCCAACCTTTCCCAGTACTTCATCAACTCCGTGGCGATCGTCATTCCAGTCACCATCTTTGTGCTGGTGCTGGCGTCGATGGCCGCCTATGTTTTCGCCTGGGGCAAGTTCAAGGGCCGGGACGCACTCTTTATTTTCGTTTTTGCCCTCCAGATCATCCCGCTCCAGATGGCACTGATTCCGCTCCTGCAACTCTTTACGCAAACCCTGCATTTGCCGGCGGGTTCGTATGCGCAGCTGTGGATCGCCCACACCATGTTCGGCCTTCCCCTGGGTATTTTCCTCCTCCACAACTTCATCTCCGAGATCCCTGGTGAAGTTATCGAGGCGGCGAGGGTGGACGGTGCGGGACACAGCACCATTTTCTGGCGGATCATCCTGCCGCTTTCCGTTCCGGCCCTGGCTTCGCTGGCGATCTTCCAGTTCCTGTGGGTCTGGAACGATCTGCTGGTTGCCCTGGTGTTCTCCGGCGGAACGGCCGATGTAGCGCCTATTACCCAGCGTCTGGCCGAGATTTCCGGTACGCGCGGTGCCAGGGACTACTTGAACCCGGCTGCGGCCTTCGTCTCGATCATCATCCCGCTTCTGGTGTTCTTCGGCCTGCAGCGGTACTTCGTCCGAGGCCTGCTGTCCGGCGGTCTCAAGGGCTAGACAATTGCAGCGTTGGTTACGCAGCGGACGACTCCGCTGCGTAACCAAGGCCTGCACAAAATAGACTGATTCTTCGCCGTGGGACAGAAAACGGCGAAGTGAAGGCAGCCGGAGAGGGGGGCCTGTGACACGAACAACGGGTAGGTCCCAGCGCGGTGGTCATACAGGCGTCAGCATCGAGGACGTCGCAGCAGCAGCAGGAGTGTCCACGGCCACCGTCTCCAGGGCCGTCAGGGGATTGCCTCGGGTTTCGCCAGCAACGCGTGAAAAGATCCTGGAAGTCGCGGCGTCACTGGGCTACGTTGCGTCGTCGTCGGCTTCGGGACTGGCCACTGGTCGCACGCGCACCATCGGGGTCCTGGCGCCCTTCGTCAGCCGTTGGTTCTTCTCCAAAGCAATCGAAGGCGCGGACAGGGAACTGCACTCACGCAAGTACAACCTCTCCCTGTTCAACCTCGGTGGCCATGGCAGCAACCGCGAGCGGCTCTTTAGCTCCACCATGGTTTACAAACAGATAGACGCGCTGCTGGTGCTATGTATGGCGCTCAGCGAAGACGAACTGGAACACCTCCACAAGATCGACATTCCGCTGGTGGTGGTTGGCGGACACGTTGAGGATTGCGCCTACATCGGCATCAACGATTACGACGCCGCGACCACCGCCGTGCGGCACCTGCTGGACCTGGGACACAAGGACATTGCCTTGCTCCATGGCGACGACGAGACAGACCTGAACTTCGACGTTCCCCGCGTCCGGATCCGCGCCTTCCAGGACGTCATGACCGACGCCGGCTTGGAAGTCCGTCCCGAGTGGGACGAATGGGGTGACTTCACGGTTGCCAGCGGGCAGCAGGCATTCAACCGGCTCTGGAACCAGCCCGGCCGAAAGCCTACGGCCATTTTCTGTTCCTCCGATGAGATGGCCATGGGGGTCATCTTCGAAGCCACGCGTCACGGCGTTCGCGTGCCAGAGGACCTCTCAGTCATCGGAATCGACGATCACGACTTCTCCGAGGCATTGGGCCTGACAACGGTGGGTCAGCGGCCGGACGACCAAGCCGAACTTGGCACCAAGATGCTTTTGGACGAACTCGATGGCATTGCCGGTGCCGTGCATTCGGAGGTAGCACCGCACCAGCTGATTGTCCGGGAGACAACAGCACCACCATGCCGGTGATGCCAGCCTACGAGGCCCGCGCCAACTGCCGGATGGGGATCCAGCGCGAGGCCAGCCGGCGATAAGCTGCCGCCGCGCCCGTCATATCGCCCTCGGCCAGGCATTCGATCCCCAGGCGCACATCCATGGGGGACTCGTCCGGGTACACCTTGTCCGCCACGGCCCCGTAATCCAGCTCCACCATGGACTGGACATGGAACAACTCCAGCCACTCGGTGAGCTGCGTGAGATCGTCCAGCATGTCCAGGTCCGGGGCTGCCAAGGCCAGATGGGCTACGGCAAAGCGAGCCCTGTCCAGGGCCTCCGTCAACGGCGTCCACACGCGGACAGTGAGGATATGCCCATCCGACTCCACCACATCCTTGCGGTCAGACTCAGCGAAAAGCGAGAACCAACTGAAGGGGATACCCCAGGTGGAGGCCCGGGTGTGAACACGCTTGGCTTCTTCCCCGGCGTTGATGCGATCGATCCTGGCTTGATGCTTGTCCCGCTGCGATACCGGAATCAGCAGATCGGCCAGCGGGCTGTGGACACCATCCATGAGGGCATTCGCTGCCAACCCGGCCCGAATCACCAGCTGGCTGGGGCAGTAAAGCAGCCGTCCGGCGTCGGGGGTGTCCTTATCCTGGACCGACGCGCCAGTCGTCACGTCAGTGGCATTGTCCGCCGCGGTGTGCCGCCCGCCAGGGACCCGCGTCATTCTCACCAAATCAGTCCGGCCGGTGGGGAAGGGGTCCCCGCCGGTCCGGGTGATGCGCCCCAGTGAGGCTTGGAGCTCCGCATTTTCGACGGCGGCCCGGGAACGTATCTTGCTGCTGTCCGCCACGAGTTGGCGCTGCTGCTCAGGCGGAAACGCCTCAAGGGGCTCGTAAACGCGCAGGGACGAAGAGAACGGCAGTCCTGCCTGGCCCCTATACAGGTTTCCAGTCATCTCCAGCCGGCCCCTTTCGTCCATCAGCGGTGATTAGTCTGCAAGCTCCACGATCACGGGAGCGTGGTCTGAAGCGCCCTTGCCCTTACGCTCCTCGCGGTCGATGGAGGCACCGGTGACCCGGGCCGCAAGGGCGGGGGAAGCCAGGCAGAAGTCGATGCGCATGCCTTCCTTCTTGGGGAAGCGCAGCTGCGTGTAGTCCCAGTAGGTATAGACGCCAGGGCCGGGTGTGTAGGGTCGAACGACGTCGGTGTAACCGGCAGCTTCGAAGGCGTGGAAAGCGGCGCGCTCGGGTTCGCTGACGTGCGTGAAGTTGTTGTTGCGGAACAGCTCGATGTCCCAGACGTCGTCATCGAAGGGAGCAATGTTCCAGTCGCCCATGAGCGCCACCTGGGCGGTGGGCTCGGACTTTAGCCACTCCGCGGCGTTGCCTTGAAGGACATCAAGCCACTTGATCTTGTACGGCATGTGTTCGTCGTCCAGCGAGCGGCCATTTGGAACATAGAGGCTCCAGATGCGGATGCCGCCGCAGGTGGCGGCGATTGCGCGGGCTTCCTGCGCGGGGTCCTTGCCGGCCTTACCGAACATCGGCTGGTCCAGGAAGGTGCGTTCTACGTCCTCCAGCCCAACGCGGGACGCAATGGCGACGCCGTTCCACTGGTTCACGCCGAAGTGCGCAACCTCGTAGCCCATGCGCTCAAAGAGCTCCCACGGGAAGTTATCGTCCTTGCACTTGGTCTCCTGGATGGCCAGGACATCACAGTCACTGCGCTCAAGCCACGCTTCCACGCGGTCGGCACGGGCACGGAGGGAGTTCACATTCCAGGTAGCTATCTTCACAGCCACTAACTTACCGAACTTGGCGCCAAGCGCATCCCCTCATGAAGGATTGCTGGGCGTGACGTCCGTGTTGAGGCAAGTATTAGTGGGCGTACATGAAGGAAGACGATGCGCCCCTGCGCATCTTGACGCCGCAGACGATCAGCAGCAGCCCTGCAACAACGGAGAAGGCTGCCAGCAAACCCACAACACCCAGGAACCCAAAGCCGGGATTGACCAGGACAAAGAGGCCAAAAACCGCAGTCACAAGACCGGTCAGCAACCAGACTCCCCAACCATTGACGGAGTTCCTTGCAGCAAACGCGAAGACGATCTCGGAAAGCCCGAGGACCAAGGCCCAGAGCCCGATCAGGATGCCAAGTGCTGCAGCCGTGATTCCCGGCCACGCGAGCGCCACCAAACCGGCGGCAATGGAGATGAAGCCTCCCACCATCGTCCAGCCGGAATGGCGTGAAGGGTCATAGAAGTAGTGGGCCACGTTGGTGAGGCCGTCAACGAGTGCGAAGACACCGAAGACGAAAACCAGCCCGAAGACGGTGGCTACGGGCAAAGATGCGACTAGAAGACCAAAGAGGACGGCAAGGATTCCGCGGAACAGGAGGGCAGTTCCGGAATGTTTAAACATCTTGCGTTCCGAAGCGTCGGACATAGTGCCAGCTTAACCGAACGCGGGCTGAGGATATATAGCAATGAGCCCTGAATCGCCAGGCGCGGCCGGCCTACCGCATGCCCTCGCGACGGATCGCGGTTGCGATAGCCGCCGCCCGCGTCTCCACGCCGAGCTTGGCATAGATGTGGGCCAGATGGGTTTTGACGGTTGCTTCCGAAATGAAGAGGCGTTTGCCCAGATCGCGGTTGCTGAGGCCCTCCGTCAGGAGGCTCAGGAGCTCCGCCTCCCGGGGTGTAAGGATTTCGTCCGGGTTCCGCAGCTGTTGGAAAAGCCGGGACGCAACCGGCGCGCTCATCACGCTTTTGCCCTGCACCGCGCCTCTCACAGCTGCGAAAATCTCTTCCGGTGCGGCGTCCTTGAGCAGGTACCCCATGGCGCCGGCATCGACGGCACGGACGATGTCGGCGTCTGAATCGTAAGTGGTGAAAACGATCACGGCCTGCTTGGGATTGCGCTGCCGCAACTGTTTGATGGCCTCGATGCCGTCCATTCCTGCACCCATGGCGAGGTCCATGAGAACCACTGCCGGTGAGTGCTGTTGTGCCGCTTCCAACGCTTCCTCCCCGGACGCCGCTTCGCCGACGACGACCATATCGGCCTGAGTGCCCAACAACGCCTTCAGCCCGCTCCGGACCACCGTGTGATCGTCCACAAGGAGTACGGAAATGGTGGTCACAGGGACTCCTTCGATGGATATGAGGGCGACGTAGCTTCGGGCAGAGCTGGCAGCGGCAGCTGGGCCGCGATGATCGTACCTTCGCCCGGAGTGCTCTCCACGGACAATTCTCCGCCCAGCTGCTCAATGCGTTGCCGCATGGCGCGCAGACCGTATCCTCCCGTTTCCGAAGGCGGAGGTACCGCTCCGGGATCAAAGCCGCGGCCGTCGTCGAACACGTCAAGGGTGATCGCGTCCGGCAAGTACCCAAGTGTCACGCTGGCGTTGTCCGCGTGGGCATGAAGTTTGATGTTGGCTACGGCGCTCTGGGTCACGCGGAGCAGGGCGTGCCGAACCTCGGACGGGATGGGACGGGTCTCGCCGGTGACTTGCACAAGGACGTGGTCCAGATACTGCCGGGCGGCGCGTTCCAAGGCCTCGTGAAGGGGCGCGGTTTCCAGGCCAGGCGCCGAGAGCTCGTGCACCAGGCTCCGGGTTTCGGCGAGATTTCCGCGGAGGAAGCTGGCTGCTTTGTTGACTTCCTGCTGCGCCGCAGGATCGGGCCAGGAACGTTGGGCTGCTTCAAGAAGGAGCAAGCCGCTCGCGAGGCCTTGGGTGATGGTGTCGTGGATTTCACGTGAAACGCGCTCGCGTTCCGCCGCGATTCCTGCTGTCCGTTCACTCGCAGCCAGCTGTTCCTGGGCTTGGGTTACATCTTCGAAGAGCTTTCGCTGGAGGGCGGCGTCGCGCTCGATCTTGTCGTAAATCAACGTGAGCAGGGCGCCGGCAGCGAGCGGTCCGAGCAGCATGGCGACGTCCGTCCAACCGCTCATACGGAAAAGCCCGACGGCGGTGGCCGCCGCCGTCGCGCCGCCCGCCAGATACGCGGCCCACCCCCGGAATGCGGTGCGGCTGAGGAAGAAAATGGCGAAGGAGCACCATGCGAAGCTGGGCGCCGCGATCACCAGAGCCGCCCAGGCCGCTACCAGGGCAAACAACCATAGCTCGCGGTTTTGGGTTTGTTGGCGCTGCATGGGATTGCGGTGCTGGGTGGGCCGGGGGTGTTGGGTCAGCAACGCAGTCGTGACGTACAGAGCACACACGGCCACCGCCAAGGCCACGGTCCACAGGTTGTCCGCGGGGGAGTGGCGCATGACGTAACGGACAGCAGAGGCGACCATCAGCACGGCAAAGCCCAGGTGCACCACCGCATCGATGCGCGTATCGATCCGGCTGCTGGGATCCGGCCGTTGAGGGGCTGCTGGCATTGGGTGGTTCCTGTTTCCGTTTCTGTCCGTGGTAGGCGCTCTTTCCATGCTAGATCCCGCGTGATTGCTGGTCTCTCCACCTTTTGGCTGATACAGCTGGCGGAAAGGCTGAGCTTGGAACCGGCTCACGGCCGATGCGTCCTCGGGGCTGCCCCCGGAAGCATGGATATATACCCGAAATTGCCACTGCTTGCCACGAGGAGAACTCCATGAAGAAGTCCAACAAGATGATTGCCGCCGCCGCTGCTGGAGCGCTGTTGCTTACTGGCGGGGTTACCGCAGTAGCCAATGCCGTGGCCCCTGGTGCCGCGCCTGTAAACGTTCCCGCAGCGCCGGTGACTGCCGAAGTGCAACCGGCTCCTGAGAATGTGGTGGCCCAGAACCGGATCACAGTGGGTGCTTCCAGCAAGGCCGTCAATGCCGCGCTTGCCAAGTGCCAGGCAGACAAGCTTCCGTTCGTGACCGTGGCCTTGGTGGATCGCTTCGGCACCGTCCAGGCCCTCCTCCGCGGTGACAACGCCGCCGAGCACACCATCGAGGCTGCCAAGCAGAAGGCTTACACTGCGGCTGCCTTTGGTGCCCCCACAAGCGAGCTCGCCAAGCGCATCAACGGCACCGGCCCATCCATCGCGGACCTTCCCGGCACGCTTTTCCTGGCTGGCGGCGTCCCGTTGAAGGTCAACGGCGTATCCGTGGCTGGCATCGGCGTCGGTGGCGCTCCCGACGGCGCCTTGGACGAGGCATGCGCGACTGCTGGTGCGGAAGCCCTGGGCGTAGATGCAAAGTAGCCTCGAAGCCATGAGCTTGTGGAAGGTGCGCGGCGTGGCTGCGGGATCGGCGCTGCTAATCGCCGGACTCGTGGCTGGCTGCGCACCGGGTTCGCCGACTCAAGCAGCCCCACCCCAGCCGTGGCGTCGAGCGCGAGTCCGGACCCGTCGTCGTCCGCGTCCCCAACGAGACTGTCCCCGGAGGCCCAACTGGAAACCGACCGGCTCCTGATCCTCGCCGCAAAAGCCAACGATCCCGTGCGGGTGCGGGAACTGATCGCGGCGGGTGGCAACGTCAACGCCAAGGATGACATCCAGGACTCTGCGTTCCTGTACGCGGGTGCGGAGGGCTTCAATGAGGTGCTCCAACTGACATTGGCGGCAGGGGCCGACGTCGCCAGCATCAACAGATACGGTGGCACGGCCCTGATCCCCGCGAGCGAGCACGGGCATACGGACACCGTTCGCATCCTGATCGCCGCGGGCGTGCCAGTGAACCACGTGAACAACCTGGGCTGGACGGCCATGCAGGAGGCCATCCTGCTCAACAACGGCGGGCAGAACCAGCAGGACGTGGTCCGGCAGCTGCTGGCCGCGGGAGCCGATCCGGATATCCGTGACCCCCAAGGCCGAACCGCCCTGCAGAACGCAGAGCGGCTCGGGTTCACGGAGATCGCGGCGCTGATTCGGAACCGCTAACCCAACTGAGTCGCAGTTGTGCGCGTTTAGACGCCTCAAAACGCGCACTGCTGCGACTCAGTTGGGTGGATTAGACCGCCTCGAGCACGCTGACGTAGTTGGCGATGCCCACGCCGCCCATGTTCTGGACCGCGCCTCGCCGGGCATTGGGAAGCTGCATGTCTCCCGCGGTCCCGGTGAGCTGCATGGCCGCAATCACATGCTGGGACACTCCAGTTGCGCCCACAGGATGCCCCTTGGCCTTCAGGCCGCCGGATACGTTCACGGGAAGTTTGCCGTCCTTGTATACCCAGCCCTCCTGGACGGCTCGTGAACCCTCGCCGCGGGGAGTCAGGCCCATGGCTTCGTACATGATGAGCTCGGCGATGGTGAAGCAGTCGTGGACTTCGGCGAAGTCCAGTCCGTCGATGCCCACGCCCGCCATGCCCAGGGCACGCTCCCACGATGCGCGGGTAGCGGCGAACTCGGTGGGATCGCGCTTCTCGGCCGGGAAGAAATCATTCGCGTGACCGAATCCGGCCAGGCGCACAGGTGCGGTTGCGCCGCCGGTAGCCGACGTTGAAATCACGACGGCGGCCGCACCGTCCGAGACCGGCGAACAGTCCGTACGGCGCAAGGGGTCCGCGACCATGGGGTTCTTGTCCGAGATAGTCCGGCAGAATTCCTCGCCAAAGTCCCGGTGCATCTGGGCGTAGGGATTGTCCATGCCGTTGTGGTGGTTCTTGGCTGCAATGGAACCGAGGACATCGCCCAGGCCTCCGGGGTAGTTGGCTGCGTCTATGCCCGTGCCGTAGCGCTTCCCGTAATGCTTCGCCACCTCCGCGAACAACCCCGTGAACCCTGTGGTGGACGCCTTGCCGGCCATTTCGTACGAGGCACCAAGCAAGGCAGCCCCCACAACGTCTGCTCCGGCGTCGGTCATCTTTTCCGCGCCGATCACCAAAACATTGCGGGCCGTTCCGGCGAGCACAGCCTTCACGCCTTGCTGGAACGCTGCAGAACCGGATGCGCACGCGTTCTCCGTGCGCGTTGCAGGGACATTGGCCAGGTCCGCAGAGAGTTGCAGTGCAAGCGACGACGTGAACCCCAGCGGCTGCATACCTGAGTTGAACTGGCCGAGATAGACCTCGTCGATGTCCTTGGCCTCAAGCCCGGAATTGCGGATCGCTTCACCGGCCACTTGGACAATCAGTGATTCGAGGGTGTGATCCGTCAGCTTGCCGAATTTGCTGTGGCCCCACCCGGTGAGCAGGATGTCTTTGCCGAACTGGTCTTTCAGGCTCATGCGTTTGCTCCTTCGAAAGTGTTTGTTTCTGCAGGGTCCGGAGCGTCGGTGCTGATCGCCACCGTAAACTCCGCCTCTGTCTTGGTGCGGACCTCTTCCACCGTGACGCCCGGGGCGAGGCGGGCCAGCAGGAGGCGGGTGCCGCCGTCGTGCTTTTCTGCGTCCGGACCAAACGTTTCAGCGTCCGGCACGATGTCGAAGACCGCGAGGTCTGTGATGATCCGGTCAACGCACTTCAGCCCGGTGAGGGGCAGCGTGCATTCCGTGACGATCTTGGCCGAGCCGTCCTTGGCGTTGTGCTCGGTGAGGACCACGACCCGCGGTGTCCCGGCTACCAAATCCATGGCGCCGCCCATACCCTTGACCATCTTTCCCGGGATGGTCCAATTGGCGAGGTCCCCGCGGCCGGACACCTGCATGGCACCCAGGATCGCCACCTTTACATGCCCGCCGCGGATCATGCCGAAAGACGTAGCAGAATCGAAAATACTTCCACCCGACGTGATGGTGACGGTCTGCTTGCCGGCATTGATCAGGTCCGCGTCCTCCTCGCCCTCATAAGGGAACGGGCCCATGCCGAGCAACCCGTTCTCGCTCTGGAGAACCACCCGCACGCCGTCGCGCAGGTTGTTGGCCACCAACGTGGGGATGCCGATGCCGAGGTTGACGTAGTCGCCGTCGTTCAATTCTTCAGCCGCAATGGCGGCCATCTGGTCTCGTGTCCAGCCCATGATGTGTGCTCCTTGTTCTATAAACCGATATCGCTTCTTTAGGCCCTTACCGCTTCGCGTGGCCGGACGGTTCGCTGTTCGATGTCCTTAACCCGCGCGGTGGCCTGCACCAGCCTCTGGACGTAGACGCCGGGAGTGACGGTGTGGTTGGGATCCAGCTCGCCCGGCTGAACGATGACCTCTGCTTCGGCGATGGTGACTTTGCCGGCAGTGGCGACGACCGGGTTGAAATTCCTCGCCGTGTAGCGGTAGATCAGGTTTCCGTCCGTGTCCGCGGTGTGGGCGTGGACAAGCGCGACGTCGGCGGTGATGGCGCGCTCGCGGACGTACGTCACGCCGTCGAACTCTTCCAGTGGCTTGCCTTCGGCAACCAAGGTGCCCACGCCGGTCCGCGTGTAGAAGGCAGGGATGCCGGCGCCACCTGCGCGAAGGCGCTCGGCGAGGGTGCCTTGCGGAGTGAATTCGACGTCGAGCTTGCCCGCCAGATACTGCTCGGCAAACAGTTTGTTCTCGCCGACGTAGGAAGCGATGACCTTCCTGACCTGGCCTGCCTCGATCAGGACGCCGAGCCCCTTGCCATCCACGCCCATGTTGTTGGAGACGATGGTGAGATCCTTGGCGCCCGACTCCCGCACGGCATCGATCAGGTCGGCAGGGATGCCACTCAGGCCAAAACCCCCGACGGCGATGGTCAGGCCGTCTGCCATCAAGTCCTGGAGCGCTTGGGTTGCGCTAGTGTGCATCTTCGACATTGGAACTCCTCTTTGAGCCTTCGTGGTGGACATATCCACGTTGTGGACTTGTGACCTGTAGAGGAGCCTAGGTTTGATTCTTAACGAGGTCAACGGCGCTACTGCTTGGCTACTCACGGTGTGGACTGTAGGCTCAATGGTGTCCATATTGTGGATGGAAGTTCGTGTGGAGGCTGTTTTGGTGGCAGAGAAGACAAGTGCAAACCCCGTGCAGGGTGCCCAAGTTGTGGGCCGTGTTGCCCTGCTGCTGAGGCTTGTTGGGCGCAAACCCGAGGGAACATCGTTAGCCGGATTGGTTCGCGAGTCAGGGCTGACGCGGCCCACCGTGCACCGGCTCCTAACGTCCCTGGCCGCGGAGGGTCTGCTGGAACACGATTCGGCCGCCGGGAAGTGGGTTCTGGGGCCGGAGATCTTCCTCCTTGGATCGGTAGCGGCGGCACGCTTCCCCATGGAGGACATCGCCAGGCCGTCCCTGCGCAGGCTCGCTGCCGAGACGGGCGAGAGCGCCTTCTTCTCGATCCGCCGCGGCAATGAAACCGTCTGCGTGTTGCGCGAGGAAGGTTCGTTTCCGGTGAGGTCCTTCGTACTGCATGAGGGGGTACGTTTTCCGCTGGGTGTTGCCTCTGCAGGGACTGCGATTATGGCCTTTCTTTCTCCTGAGGAGCAGGAAGAGCTGCTGGAGGACTGGCCAGCGCATGCTGGCGACTTTGCCGTGGGGCATCCGGCCGATGTGGTGCGGGACAACCTTGAACGAACCCGGCTGACGGGCTACTCGGTGAATCCGGGGCTGATCCTTGAAGGAAGTTGGGGGATGGGCGCGGCCGTTTTTGACCAACAAGGGCGGCCCGCATGGGCCCTTTCCCTAACGGGGATCGAACCTCGGTTCCGCCCTGATCGACAGGAATTCCTCGGCAAGTTGCTGCTTGAGGAAGCTCACCGGATGACCGCGAAACTGCAAGGCTGACCCAAGTAAGTAGCAGATGATGCCGTTTTGAGCGTTCTAAACGGCATCATCTGCTACTCAGTTGGGTTAGCGCAGCTCCAGCCGCATCAGCACTCTCGGGAAACCGTTGAGGACGGACGTTGTCTCTGCGACTTTTGTGAATCCGGCCTTCTCGAAGAGCCGGCGCGTGCCGACGTACGCCATGGTCAGGTCCACTTTGTTGCCTTTGTTGTCCACCGGATAGCCCTCTATGGCCGGCGCGCCATGGCTCTTTGCGAACTCGATCGCGCCCTGGAGCAGTGCATGGGAGATGCCCTTGCCGCGATGCCCGGGCCGCACGCGAATACACCACACGGACCAGACCTCGGCGTCGTCCACGTGCGGGATCTTCCTATTCGTAGCGAAGCTCGTGTCGGCGCGGGGGTGGACGGCAGCCCACCCAACTACTTCGCCGCCGTCGTAAGCGAGAACGCCTGGCGGCGGATCCTCCGCAACCAGCTTTTCCACGAACTTTCCCCGCTCCTCCCGCTGGAGCGCAAGGTTCTGCTTCGAGGGAATCCGGTAACTCAGGCACCAGCACACGTTGGCGTCAGGACGTTTGGGGCCGACGATGGTTTTCACGTCCTCGAACACCGCTGCGGGCCGAACTTCGATTGCCATGCCGCCCATCCTGTCACCGCCGCCCAACTCTTCGCTAGACTGGCGGACGTGATGACCGGATCGGGCACCTGCCCTGCACGGATTGGCTACCCGGCCGACCTCTGAAGCCTTGCTGCGTCAAAGGCGCGGCTGCCCCGCGGGCACCTCCTTGTGGATCGATGAACTGAAGCCATCGAACGAAATCCACACAACAAGGAGTTATGCATGCCCGCACTTTTCAACCACACCATCATCGCGTCCATCGATCGCGCCGTCTCTGCCGAGTTCTACCGGTCCATCCTCGAAGCCGACGAAGCTCCCAATTGGGGCCCCTTCACCAACCTGACCTTGGATGGCGGCGTAATGCTCCAATTCGCCGAGCCCCCGGTCGAGATCCAGATGCAGCATTACGCCTTCCTCGTTGACGACCAGCATTTTGACCGCGCCTATCAGCGTCTGGTGAGCGCCGGCGTCGAGCATTGGGCGGACCCGCAGATGACCCGTCCGGGCGAGACCAACACGGAGCACGGTGGCCGGGGTGTCTACTTCAAGGACCCCTCTGGCCACGCGCTGGAGCTGATCACGAAGCCGTATTTTTAAGCCACCCGAGGCAAGGAGTCCCGGTCTTGTTCGCACATCCCCGCGTACAACGTTGGGTAGAGCGAACAAGACAGGGCCTCCCAAGGCGCAGGGGTTATCCGAACGTGAAGGAGTACGCCTGGATGCCCTGGGGGATCTTGACCTCGAGCTTGCCCTCGCGGATTCCGGGGTCGTCTACGATCTGATAGAGCGTCGGCGTCCCTGAGACCGCTACGGACGTGGTCTTGCCATCGCGGACAACTTCGATCATGCCTTCACCGCTGACCACGATGTACACCTGCTTGGCGTGGTAGTTCAGGGCGATCGAAGAGCCAGCGCCGGCAGGGGTTATGGATTGGGTTCCGAGATCCCACGAACCCTTCAAGGAAAAGCTGTCACCGGGCTGGTTCGCCGGCATTGAATATAGGCCAACCCCTGCTTTATAGGGTTCCTCACCCGCATAGTTGACCTTCTTGGTAGTGCCCAAGTACGTCTCCGGAGTGGTGGCACCTGCTACCGGGCCGTCGTCGGACGCTTCAATGGGTGCCGGCAGCGCCGCTGAAGGGTTGGCCTCTTGCAGGAGTTTGCGGATCAGCTTCTCCGTGGTCTGGTAACCGCCCTCGCCGAACTTGATGTGCCGAACTGTTCCCTCGGAATCGATCAAGTAGTGGGCCGGCCAGTAGCGGTTCCGGTAGTTGGTCCAGGTGGCGAGATTGTTGTCGATGGCCACGGGGTAGGTGATGCCTAGGTCCTGCGCGCCGGACATGACGTTGCGGGTCTCCTTCTCGAAGGCGTACTCGGGGGAGTGGACGCCGATGATTTCCAAGCCGGAATCCTTGTACTTGCTGTACCAATCGGTGAGGTGCGGAACGGAGCGCTGGCAGTTGATGCAGGAGTAGGCCCAGAAATCCACCAGAACCACCTTGCCGTTGAGGTCCTTCAAGTTCACGGCCTGGCCGCCAGGGGTGTTGAACCATTCCTGGATGCCCTTGATGTCCGGGGCGGTGCCGCACGATTCAAGCTCGGTGGCACCGTTGCTGCACTTGTCCAGATCACGGTTCTGCTCGTTCACCAGGCCGCCCAGGTCCAGTGCCTTCTTCACGGCCTCGTTGTCCTGGACCTGTTCCTGGAGTGTGGAGGTGTAGTCGGGCACGAGTTTCTGTAGCAGCTGGGGAAGGTTGAACACCAACCCGATTGCCAGGGCGATCATCATGACGCCACCGGCAATACGGATCTTGCGCTGGTTCTTGCGGAACGCCTTGACCCGCTCTGCGACGCGGCGCCCAGCCAACGCGAACACCAGCAGCGGAACGGCCGCACCCACGGCAAACGTCAACGTGAGGACTATGGTTTCCGGGCCCACCTGTCCGGTGGCACCGGCCACGGCAATGGCGGCAAGCACTGGTCCTGCACAGGGGACATAGACGACGCCGAGCGCCAGTCCCAGCACCAGCCCGCCATTTTCGGTGCCTACCTTTCGCTGCGGGATCCACGAGAACGGCTTCTCCAGGATGTGCTGGAAACGATCGAAAATCAGGCCGCAACCAATCAGCACCAGCACCACCAGCCCGATCCATCGAAGCAGGTCCTGCGGCAGGTTCACCAAGGTCAGCAGGAACGAGCCAACCAACGTGAATGTGCTGAAGCTGATCACCAGGCCCAGGATCACCAGGTAGGGGCGCAACCCTGCCCGCCGACGCTGGCGGGATTGGGCCTTAAGCTCGACGGCGGTCCGCGGCACCTCTGTTGCCGCGGAACTGCTCACAGGGCCTTTCCGCGCACCCTGTACGCCTCCGGAAAGAAAGATGACGGGCAGGACGGGCAGGATGCAGGGCGAGATGCCTGTAATCAACCCGCCGAGCAGCCCGATTAGTGCTAATTGCAGCATTGCGTCTCCCAACGTTCGCCGGACCGGCCATGAAGGGTGCCGGCTCCGGATATCTGTAGGCAGTTCGGAGCCGAAGCCGCGATGGCTTGGTTTAAAAACTTTTTCAATCCGTACCCATCCACGCCGCTGCGACCTCCGAATAGCTGGTGAGGCACAAACCGCCGGCGACGCAGATGCAGCGCCGGAGAGCCAGTGCCCACACCCAATGGACCCAACGCCCTGGTTCCACGAACAAGGAGAATGACATGCTGTCCACAAAGCGCCCCGCCCTCGCCTTCGTTGGCCTCACTGCAGCCGCCCTTCTCGGACTCACCGCTTGTGGTGGTTCAAGCAGTTCCAGCACACCTTCGTCGTCGTCAGCCGCCCCGGAGATGACGTCCGCGGCACCGTCGCCGTCGGCTTCAGCCATGACCAGCGCCGCCATGGATCCCGCCCGTGATCTTGTTGGCCCGGGCTGTGCCGGTTATGCCGCGCAGGTTCCGGATGGTGCCGGTTCGGTAGTGGGAATGGCCCAGGACCCGGTTGCCGTCGCCGCTTCGAACAACCCGCTCCTCAAGACTTTGACTGCCGCTGTTTCAGGCAAGCTCAACCCGAAAGTGGACTTGGTCTCCACCCTCAATGGCAGCGAATTCACAGTCTTTGCACCTGTTGATGATGCTTTCGCGAAGATTGACCCCGCAACCATTGAGACGCTGAAGACGGACGATGCCCTGCTGAGCAAGATCCTCACTTACCACGTAGTCCCCGGCCAGCTGAGCCCGGACCAGATCGTCGGAACGCACAAGACGGTCCAGGGTGGCGAAGTGACCGTTGGTGGCAGCAAAGATTCACTCACAGTTGACGGCGCCAACGTGATTTGCGGTGGTGTCCACACGGCCAACGCAACGGTCTACCTCATCGACTCCGTGCTGATGCCCAAGTAAGGTTGCCAGTCCGCGAACAAAAAAGTCCGCAAACAAAAAAGCAGGCGCCGGGATCCGGCGCCTGCTTTTTTGTTGGAAATGAAGGGTTATCGCTGGCCTAGGTCGCTATCAACGTAGGAGCCCTGGACCGTGGCGGTGGTTCCACAAGTGCAACCACCGTCAACCTGGAGCTTGACCGTTACGGGCTTCGTGGCATCCAAGGTGAAGCTCACGGTGTCCCCGGAATCGGTGGAGACACGGAGAATGCTTTCTTGTTCATGGGTTTGCGTCATTGCGGGACACCTTACTTGTCGGTTGGCTGGGGGCGGGGAGACTGAACGGTGGGGACGGTTCCGGTCGGAGTTCCGCCGGGACAGTCGGAATCCGGGCAGTCCTCCGCACACTCGTGCCTGGTCACCAGGTCGAATTGAACGCCCCGATGTTGTTCCACGCCCGTACGAATCGCGCGTTCAACAACGGATGTCGCCAAGCGCCTACGCAGTGACAGAGGATCACGGCGCAGGTCCTTCGTGAGGGCGAAACAGAGCAGCAGCATGACGATGACGAACGGCAACGCGGCAACGATGGTGACTCTTTGGAGTCCGGCCAAGGCCTCGGATGGCTCGTCGCCGCCGGCTAGAAGCATAACGGCGGCGACTGCACCGGTGAGGCTTCCCCAGAAGATGACGACTGCACGGCGGGGGTGTTCCGCTCCATTGGAGCTGAGCGAGCCCATGACAATGGACGCAGCATCGGCGCCGGTGATGAAGAAGATCGCCACCAGGACCATGGCAAGTACGATCACCGCGGCCGTGAGCCAGCCAGGCATTCCGAGGTTCTTGACGAGGTCAAAGAGCGCACCGTCGAAATTGACGGACGGTACACCGTTGGTCATGGTTACCAAGCCTGCCGTGCCGGCTTTGTCCGCTTCCTGCTGCACGTGGAAGGCAGCTCCGCCGAAGATGCCGAACCAGATCACACTGACCACGCTGGGTACCAGCAACACGCCGGTGACGAATTGGCGGATGGTGCGGCCTCGGCTGATGCGTGCGATGAAAAGACCGACGAAGGGCGTCCAGGAGATCCACCAGGCCCAGTAGAAGATGGTCCAGCTGGTCATCCAGCTGCGCAACGCTTCGTCGCCCACCGCTTCGGTCCGGGACGACATTTCTGCCAGGTCCCTTGCGTAGTCACCGATCGCGGAGGGGATCAGGTTGAGGATGAACAGGGTGGGCCCGGCAACGAACACGATGAGGGCAAGGACGACTGCCAGGACCATGTTGATGTTGGAAAGCCACTGAATGCCGCGGCTGATGCCGGAGACAGCTGATGCGACGAAGCAGAAGGTCAGGACGGCCACGATCACCACGAGTACCGGGGTGCCGATTTCGCCTACCCAGCCGTTGGAGGTCATGCCGCTGCCGATCTGCAGGGCACCAAGGCCCAGGGAGGCGGCCGTTCCGAAGAGGGTGGCAAAGATAGCCAGGATGTTGATGAATTTCCCGATCGGACCTTCAACCATCCTTATCCCGAACAGGGACGTGAACGCAGTGGAGATCAGTTGCCTGCGGCCCAAACGGTAGGTGCCGTAGGCCATTGCAATGCCCACCACTGCGTACATGGCCCATGGGTGCAGGGTCCAGTGGAAGATCGAGGTGGCCATGGCGGTCTGGATGGCGGCAGGAGTGCGGCCGTCCACGGTGCCTGGCGGCGGTGAGATGTAGTGGTAGAGCGGTTCAGCCACGCCGTAGAACATGAGCCCGATGCCCATGCCGGCGGCGAACATCATCGCTACCCAGGAGACGGTCCGGAATTCAGGCTTCTCGCCGTCCTTGCCCAGCGGGATGTTGCCGAATTTGCCCAGGGCGAGCCAGAGGACGAAGACGACGAACAAGGAGGCAAGAACCATGAAGAGCCAGCCGGTGTATTCCATGACCCAGTTCAGGGCGCCTTTGGAAGTTTCGGACAGGCTGTCCCGGCCGACGAAACCCCAGACCACGAAGGCGACGGCGATGGCGCCCGTGATACCGAAGGTGACTTTGTCGAGCGTAAGTTTGCGGTTCCGGCGAGCCGAAACGGCTTGCTCGGTCTTGGCGTTGCGGAGTTCTTCCAGGATCTGTTCGTATTCTTCAACATCCGGCAGAACTTCCGGCCCTCCGTCCTCATCGTCGAGGACTGCGGGGTTGGTTTCGTCCGGGGAGACGCTGATGACGTCCCCAGAGTTCTCCAGGCGGTTCGTTTTAGGTGATGAAGGAGTGTCAGCCAGGCTATCGTTGGCGGGCACTTCCTCGGGTGTTAGGGGCTTTAAATCACTATTTATAGCCATGAGCGGGTCCTTTGCTCGGCGAGTCATGGGCTTGGGTTTATACATGGCCCTGGAGGGCAGGGTTGGAGGGAAGGATGGGGGCTTCCTCCGATTCGAGGATCATGATGTTGCGATTGTTGGAGCAGTATCGAGCCGTAGCGCTTCCCCGGGAGCGAGCTCACTGGTGGGGCAAGCGTTACGCATGTTGCACCTCTTTTGTTGGGGAACGGGGTTCGGGTCCATTAGGCAGAATCGCCTTCTGACGTTTCGCAAGGATCAACAGTTCTCGCGCTATGCAACAGAGTGCGCTCCGTCACACGTCAATGTCAAGGTGTTTCTTTTCCATTTCGGGGACCTTGACACCCACGCCCCTTGTTGCACATCGTGGTTACTGTTGCGTAACAAGCGACAGCAGGGCAAAAAATGGCCACGCTGGCGACGGCAGCGAGTTGTACTTAAAGGCGTGGATTACGCCAACGGACCGCGCGGATCGCGCCGCCGGGAAGGACTGGATTGGACGGGGCAGCGCCTAGCGGCGTCGGTAGCCCATCTTGGCACTGATGGTGAAGCCGGCCTCACGGAGGGCGTCTATGAGCCCTGGATGCTCCTCCGGGGTGAAGCGGAAGGCAGGGCCCGAGATGCTCACCGCTGCGATGACATTGCCCATGTGGTTATAGATGGGCACAGCTACCGCCGTCAGGCCGATCTCGAACTCTTCATGGACTACTGCGTAGCCGTTCCGCGCGACGTCGAGCAATTGCTTCTCCAGCTCCGCGCGGTTGGTGATGGTGCGGGGCGTGCGGGCAGGCAGCCCGACTGTCTTCAGGACCTGGCTCCGCTCATCGGCCGTCAGTGCGGCCAAGAGCACTTTGCCGCTGGACGTGGCATGCAGCGGCGTCAGGCTCCCCACCCAGTCGTAGGTGGCAAGCGTTGAGGGGCCCATGGCCTGATCAACGTTGACTGCGTAGTTGGATCGGAGCACGGCAAGGTTGACCGTTTCCTTGTACTCACCCGCGAGTGCTTCCAGTACTTCCCTGGCCTCGTGCACGACGCTCAGCCTGCCGGGGATGGAGGTTGCCAGCCGAAGGATTCCGAAGCCCAGCTGGTACTTGCCCCGCTCACTGTTCTGCCGGACAAGCTCGCGGTTAACCAGCGAACCCACAAGCCGGGACACTGTGGATTTATGGACGCCCATCTCGTCAGCGATTTCACTGACGCCGGCGTCCCCTTCGCGTGCAAGGATTTCCAGGATTTGCAGCGCGCGGTCCACTGATTGGACGCCGCCGCCTTGGGCGTCTGCGTCCTTCTCGATGTCCGGATTGTTGCGTGGGGCCATGATGCCTCGTGTCGTTGTCCCAAGCAGGCGGTCGGGACTGTAAAGCCCAGCCTGCTCCTCGTCTTTCCTCATCCTAGTCCGACACGGACACCGGCCCTGAAACGCGGGGGGAGTTTGGGCACAGTAAATGCTCCCTATCGGGCATCAACAGGGCTTTAGCTGCACGCAAACCGGCAGAAACGGCGGGTCAGAGCCCGGCGAAGACCTCCTCACGTGCTGCTTTGCGGGGGCGGACCAATCTGTCGCGGCCGGCGTAGACGTTGAGGCTGTGGCCGCGGCTGAAGCCAACCAGGGTCACGCCGGTCTCAGTGGCGAGGTCCGCGGCAAGGCTGGAGGGCGCGCTCACGGCGGACAGTACGGGGATCCCGGCGAGGGCGGCCTTTTGGACCAGCTCGAACGACGCCCGTCCCGAGACCTGCAGGACCAGGCCTTTCAGGGGCAGCAGATCCTGGCGCAATGCCCAACCCACCACCTTGTCCACGGCGTTGTGGCGGCCCACGTCCTCCCGCAAACAGAGGAGTTCGGGGGTGGCGCCGTCCACTTTGAAGAGACCGGCGGCATGGACGCCACCGGTCCTGTCGAACACCGCCTGGGCTTCCCGGAGGCGTTCGGGCAGTTCGGCCAGGATGTCAACGGGAACCCGCAGTCCGTCCTGGGAAGGATCGAAGTGGAGGGTCTTGCGGACGGCCTCGATGGAGTCCGTTCCACAGATGCCGCACGAGCTGGAGGTGTAGACGTGGCGCATGGTGTCCGGCATTTGCACGTCGGAGCGAAGCTGCGCCTCCACCACATTGAACGTCTGCGTCCCGTCCTTCTCGCCGGAACAAAAACGCAGGGAGACCAGCTCGGATTGGCTGCGGATGATGCCCTCGGACACCAGGAACCCGGCTACCAGGTCAAAGTCGTCTCCCGGAGTCCTCATGGTTACGGCGAAGGAGCGGCCGCCGATCCTGATTTCCAGGGGCTCCTCGGCGGCCAGGACGTCTTCCTTGAAGCGCACCGGATATTCGGTACCTGTCCCGTCGAGATGGAAGCGGTGGATCTTTCGGCGCTGTGTCATCCGTGCCATGGGGCGTACCTTCCTGCCGGGTTGGGGAAATCGATGGTTGCTTGCGCCTGCGACCCGGCGCTTGTCCAGGTTCTTGTCCAGGCGCTTGTCCAGGGCAGCGGCATGACCGGGACTGGTTGGCCTGCTTCCACTCCGCCAGGGGGAACGGCCATGAAGCCGTCGGCCCAAGCCAGGCCACGCATCATGCCGGGGCCTGTATGCGAAGCAGGAAAAGCGAGGCCGTGGACAAAGGTGCAGGGAATGAGTTGTGTCCGGCCCGGGCTCGGAGCTACGTCCGCCCCGGACGTGAGGTGGCCAGCTGTCCGGAAAGGCTGATTTTGGAGGGCAGCCAGCAGTGGTTCGCCGATTGTCATGAGGGCCATCATGGCGGCCAGGGGGTTGCCTGGAAGGCCGATGACGAAGCGGCCGTCCGGAAGTCCAGCCAATACGGCAGGATGACCGGGGCGCATAGCGACGCCGTCGAGCAGCAGGTGCCCACCGAGCGCGGCCACTGCAGCGCGGAAGTGGTCAGTTCCGGATTTGCCGGTGCCGCCGGTGGTAATCGTGACATCGGAGCGTTCGGCTCCGGGCGGGCCGCCAAGTGCGGACAGCCACTCTTCGTACGAGTCGCCGATCCGTTGCTGGCTCCCTGGAATCCCGCCAAGCTGGGAAATTACTGCGCCGAGTTGCGGGCCGAAGGTGTCGCGCACCTGCCCCGCTGCCGGCTGACCCGAGGTCACCACCTCGGAACCGGTAAGTACGACGGCGACCCGAGGCTTGCGTTGTACCTGCAGTTCGTCGTGGCCTGCTACGGCAGCGAGGGCAATGTGGGCAGGATTGAGGAGTGTGCCGGCGGGTACGAGGACGTTGCCGGCCCGGGCTTCTTCACCGGCTGGCCGTATATGCCGGCCGGGTAGCGTCTCGCCGGGTTTCGCGTCGGGTTTCAGTGAGAGCTGCAGCCCATATCCGGCGTCGAGGACCTGTCCGCTCTCTTTGCGAAGTACCGCTCCGGCACCTTCTGGAACCAGGCCACCGGTGGCAATGACGCTGGCTTGCCCCGGTGATAGCGGCAGCCCCGGCGTCGTGATCTCCCACGGTCCTCCGCCATGAATGGCCCAGCCATCCATGGCAGAGGACGCGTAGTGCGGAAGGTCCTGATACGCCGTCACATCAGTGGCGAGCACGTATCCGATCGCGTCCGCCAGTGGCACTGACGCTGAGGCAAGCGGAATAGCGCAATCGAAGGCCAGCTGCCGGGCTTCAGACCACGTTGGGGCAGGCATCTGCTCGCACGGCACATGGGACGTTGGCGAAGTGCCGCAGACGATTTCCTGCGCGAGCATGGATGCCCCCCT
Source organism: Paenarthrobacter aromaticivorans (assembly GCF_019038615.1). Classification (NCBI taxonomy): domain Bacteria; kingdom Bacillati; phylum Actinomycetota; class Actinomycetes; order Micrococcales; family Micrococcaceae; genus Paenarthrobacter; species Paenarthrobacter aromaticivorans. The sequence goes on along the minus strand of NZ_JAHOPC010000001.1, from coordinate 457,416 downwards.
TCCTGGTGTTTTTGCCTGTTAGGCCTTCACGTAGCCGTTCGGGTTCAGTACGAACTTTGTTGCCGCTCCGGCGTCGAACTCTGCGTAGCCGCGGGGAGCGTCCTCGAGGGGGATGGCTTGGGCATTGACTGCCTTGGCGATCTGGACCTTGTCGTGGAGGATGGCCATCATCAATTGGCGGTTGTACTTCATCACCGGGCACTGGCCTGTGGTGAAGGACAGGGACTTTGCCCAGCCGGTGCCCAGGGAGAGCGAGAGGGAGCCGTGCTTGGCTGCTTCATCGATTCCACCCGGATCGCCCGTGACGTAGAGGCCGGGGATACCCAAGGAGCCGCCGGCGGCGGTGATGTCCATAAGGGAGTTCAGCACGGTGGCTGGAGCCTCGTGCGAGGCGTCCCTTCCGTGTCCGCGGGCTTCAAAACCAACGGCGTCCACGCCGCAATCCACTTCCGGCACCCCGAGGATCTGCGCGATCTGCTCCTTCGGGTCGCCGTTGGAGACGTTGACGGTTTCACAGCCGAACGAGCGCGCCTGTGCCAGCCGGTCTTCGTTCATGTCGCCCACAATCACGACGGCGGCGCCAAGCAACTGGGCGCCAACGGCGGCAGCCAGACCCACCGGGCCGGCACCAGCGACGTACACCGTGGAGCCTACGCCCACTCCGGCTGTAACGGCGCCGTGGAAGCCAGTGGGGAAGATGTCCGAGAGCATGGTCAGGTCCATGATCTTTTCCAGGGCCTGGTCGCGGTCCGGGAAGCGGAGCAGGTTCCAGTCGGCGTAGGGGACCAGCACGTACTCTGCCTGTCCGCCTACCCAGCCGCCCATGTCCACATACCCATAAGCGCTGCCCGGGCGGTCAGGGTTGACGTTGAGGCAGATACCGGTTTTTTGCTCTTTGCAGTTCCGGCAGCGGCCACAGGAAATGTTGAACGGCACCGAGACGATGTCGCCCACCTTGATGAACTCGACGTCGGGACCCACCTCCACCACTTCACCGGTGATTTCGTGGCCGAGCACCAGGTTCTGTGGGGCTGTGGTGCGGCCACGGACCATGTGCTGGTCCGAACCGCAGATGTTGGTTGTCACAGTGCGGAGGATCGCGCCATGCGGTACCTTCCGGCCGACGTTGGCCGGGTTTACGCCCGGTCCGTCCTTGAGTTCGAACGTCGGGTAGTCGGTGTTGATGATTTCGACGACACCGGGTTCCTTGTAGGCGACTGCTCGGTTTCCAGACATGGACACTCCTTGGACATGTGGTGATACGGAAAATGAATGCTGCCCAATTGCCCGAGAGCGGTGCTTCGATGAGGAAATACCTCCCCAGGTTTCAGGCCACCGAAGCACCATTCACGGACAATTGGTTTTTCTTTGCTTACGGCCGGGCCGCGCCCTGAAGCTCTACTGCTGCTCCTGCGGACGCCACGGTGTGGTCGTTCTCCACCGTGCTGCCACTGACGCCGATCGCCCCGATTACGGTGCCGTCCTCCCCTCGCAGGGGGAGGCCACCCGGGAACGTAATGAGTCCGCCATTGGAGACCTCGATGTTGTACAAGGGTCCCCCCGGCTGCGAAAGCTCGCCGATTGCGCCCGTGGGCATGTCGAAGTAGCGGGCTGTGCGTGCTTTCTTGATGGAGATATCGATGCTGCCGAGCCAAGCCCCGTCCATGCGGGTGAAGGCCTTGAGGTTGCCTCCGGCGTCCACCACGGCGATGTTCATTGCTGTCTCGGTTCCGCGTGCGGCGTCGCGGGCCGCGGCTAGTACGGCATCTGCTTGGACTTGGGTGATATCAGACATTGTTTCTCCATTGATAGATGTCTTCATGAGGGCAAATTGCTCTTGGTGGGCGCGGGCTTTAGGCGCCAGGTCTCCTAATATCTTTGACTCGATAGGAAAGATATATCAGTCACATACTATGGCATGTATCACACCGTGTCCAGACTCTTTCAAGCCCGTTCGAGTCGCACGATGACGGATTTGGACGTCGGCGTTCCACTGGTATCCGCAACCGAGTCCAGCGGTACAAGGACGTTGGTCTCCGGGTAGTAGGCAGCGGCGCACCCCTTGGGAGTGGAGTACGAAACGATGCGGAAGTCTTCTGCCTTGCGCTCAACTCCTTGGAATTCTGAAATCAGGTGGACCATCTCACCATCAGCAAAGCCCAGCTCGGCGATATCGGACTCGTTAATGAGGACCACCCTCCGCCCGCCGTGGATGCCGCGGTAGCGATCGTCCTTGCCGTAGATGGTGGTGTTGTACTGGTCGTGCGACCGCAGCGTTTGGAGCACCAGCCGGCCAGGCGGGACCTTGATGTATTCAAGCTCGTTGCCTGTGAAGTGTGCTTTGCCTGACGCGGTATCGAACTTCCTGGCATCGCGCGGCGGGTGCGGCAACACGAAGCCGCCCGGGTGCTGGATCCGCTCTTCGAAGTTCTCGAAGCCATCGAAGACGGCCTCGATGTGTTTGCGGATCAGCGAGTAGTCATCACGCATCGACAGCCACGCGGCCTTGGGGGCGTTGGGCAGGCGCACGGTACCGTCGGTGAAGAGCCGGTGGGCAAGATTGCAGACAATGGCAACTTCCGAGTGGAGGTGCTCGCTGGCGGGCTTGAGGCGTCCCCGGGATGCGTGGACCGCGCTCATGGAGTCTTCCACCGTGACCCTCTGGTCACCGGTCCGCTGGGTGTCCTTCTCCGTGCGTCCGAGTGTTGGGAGAATCAAAGCCCGACGACCCGTGGATAGATGCGAGTGGTTCAACTTTGTGGAGATCTGGACGCTCAACCCGGTGTTGGCGAGCGCTTGTTCCGTAACCTCCGAGTCAGGGGCGGCACGAACAAAGTTTCCACCCATCCCCATGAAGAAGCGGACTTTTCCGTCCCTCATTGCGCGGATGGCGGCAACAGTGTCATAGCCGTGCTCCCGTGGTGACAGGAACGCGAACTCGTTGTCCAGCCGGTCATGGAATTTCTCCGGCATCTTCTCGAAGATGCCCATGGTGCGGTCGCCCTGGACGTTCGAGTGGCCGCGGACCGGGCAAACTCCAGCGCCGGGCTTGCCGATGTTTCCCTGAAGCAGCAGGACGTTTACGACGTCACGGAGCGTGGGTACCGAGTGTTTGTGCTGGGTCAGTCCCATGGCCCAGCACACGATGGTGGCGTTCGAGGCCAGGAGCCGTTCGCCTGTGGCGTGGATCTGCTCCAGGGTGAGACCTGTTGCTTCCACGATGTCGTCCCACTCCACCTTCTCCAGGAAACGCAGGTATTCGTCGATGCCCACGGTGTGGTCCTCGATGAACTTGTGGTCAAGGACGGTTTCCAGGCCCGGAGTCTTGCGACCGGCGGCTTCGGCCTCCAGGAGGTACTTACCCAGGCCCTGGAAGAGGGCTTGATCGCCGCCGGCACGGATCTGCAGGAAGTCATCCGTCAGCTGGGTTCCCACCACCATGCCTGCCACGTGCTGGGGGTTTTCAAAGTGCAGGAGTCCGGCTTCGGGAAGTGGATTGACGGACACGATGATCGCGCCATTCTTCTTGGCTTTCTCCAAGGCGCTGAGCATGCGCGGATGGTTGGTACCTGGATTCTGACCGGCTACGAAGATGAGTGACGCCGTCTCCAGGTCGGTCAGGCTTACCGAACCCTTGCCGATGCCGATGGTTTCCACCAGCGCGGAGCCTGAGGACTCGTGGCACATGTTGGAGCAGTCCGGCAGGTTGTTGGTGCCAAGGCCGCGGACAAGGAGTTGGTAGACGAAGGCTGCCTCGTTCGAAGTGCGGCCAGAGGTGTAGAAGACGGCCTGATCGGGATGGTCCATGCCCCGGAGTTCCTCGGCCATGAGGTCATAGGCCTTGTCCCATTCGATGGGCGTGTAGTGGGTGGCGCCTTCATCGAGGAACATGGGGTGGGTCAGCCGGCCCTGCTGGCCCAGCCAGTAGTCATCGCGGGTCTTCAATTCAGCAATGGAGTGCTGGGCAAAGAACTCTGGCGTGACGCGGCGCCGGGTAGCTTCCTCGGCGACGGCCTTGGCTCCGTTTTCGCAGAACTCTGCTGCGTTCCGCTTCTCGTGTTCCGGCCATGCGCAGCCCATGCAGTCGAATCCATCGAGCTGGTTGACTGCCAGCAGCGTTTGCACGCTTCGCACCGGGCCCATTTGCTCCAGCGAGATCTTCAGTGCGTTGGCAACGGCTGGAATGCCGACAGCCTTTGTCTTGGGTTTGGTGACGGTCAGCTTTGACTCGTCGATGTTTTCACGGGGGGCTTTGGAAGCCATGCGATCTTCCCTTCAAATCTCGGTAGGCGGCTGAGGTCGTTGAAGCTGTAGACGTGGATGCCGGCAAACAGCGGATGGCCGTCGAGGGCCTGGTGAACTTCCCGGATCAGGCCGGAGCTGTCATAGCGCATGACATCACCACCGCGCAGGAGTGCCTTGGCCATCCCTGTGCCGCGGGCCAGCTTGAGTGAGCGTCCCACACCCAATCGTGCACCCATGGCCAGCAGCTTCTGCACTGACACGGGCCCGGGAACGCCCACCCACACCGGAAGCCGTGACCCGGCCTGGTGCAGCTCCTGCAGGTATGAGCTGATGGATTCCGTCGAAAAGCACATTTGCGTGACCATGGAGGACGCCAGGGGTGACTTGCCGGCCAAGCCGCTCCGCAACTGTTCTGCGCTCAGTTGTGGGTGGCCTTCCGGATAGCCGGCGATGCCAAGGGAGAATTCTTCCGAGAAAGCCTTGACGTCTTCCATGAGTTGGCCGCTCCAGGAATACGGGCCGGCAGGCGCACCGCGGTCCCCGGCAATGAGGAAAAGCTCCCGGACGCCCTCATCGCGCAATTGCTGCAGGAACAGGTGCAGCTCTGCCTGGCTGGCGATGCTCCGGGCTGCCAGGTGGGGGACCACGCGGTAGCCCAGCCGGGCAAGCTCAATCGAGGCAGCGACCGTCCTGGCCGGACCGTGATGCGGCAGGCAGGTCACGCTGACCGTCCCCGGCGCCGCGTAGGCGCGAGGCAGTTGCCGGGCAAGGTCAGCGGAGGGACTCACCTCCAGGCGGATCGCCGTTTCCATGGCTAGCCAGCGGTTCCTGAAACCAAGGCCGGCTTCTCCAGGAGCCGTGCTTGTGCCCGGGCCGCTTCAGCGGTGTGGAGGAGCAGCAACGCCGTGGTCACTGAGCCCACCCCGCCCGGCACCGGCGTCAGGGCAGCGGCCACACCGGTGACACTGGCTTCGTCCACGTCTCCCACCAGGGAACCGTCGGGAAGGACGTTCGTACCGACGTCGATCACTACAGACGCCGGCGAAACGTGGCTGCCGGTCAGCAGTCCGGTCCGCCCTGCGGCTACAACCACGACGTCGGCGGGCCGGGTGTAGCGCTCAAGCGCCCCTGACTTGGAGTGGCAGATGGTGACCGTGGCGTCCTTTTCGAGCAGCAGCAGGGACAGCGGCTTTCCCACCACAGCGGAACGCCCGACGACGGCGACGTTCCGTCCCGCGAGCGGAACCTGGAAATGCTCAAGCAGTTCCACCACTGCCTGTGCGGTTGCAGGGGCGAAAGCGGGCTGACCCACAGCCAGACGGCCAAGGCTGAGCGGGTTGGCGCCGTCGATGTCCTTTTCGGGAGCGATCAGCCCCACGAGTCCGTCTGTTCGAACGCCCGCGGGCAGCGGAGTTTGAAGAATAATGCCGTTGACGGTTGGCTCCGCACTGAGGTCTTTCAACACGCTCGCCAGCACCTGCTCCGTGGCATCATGCCCAAGGTCCAGGATCCGGCAGCCTATTCCGGCGCGCTCCGCGGCGCGCTCAATGGACCGGACGTACCAGTGCGTGGACTCGTCGTCGGTGGCCACCACAACGGCCAAGGACGGGCGCTGGCCCTCATACTCGAGGAGGCGGGCCTCATCCTGCGCACGCTGCTGGATGAGGGCGGCCAACCCTTTTCCGGAAAGGACTTCAGTACTCACGCGAGGATCCTTTCGCGTACGCGCTTAACGAGGGAATCAGCTGCGAGGACCACCTTTTCCTCAAGGCCGTCCGTCTGTTCTGCCAAGCGTGAGCGGGCGTCGCCATCTTTGATGGCCACTACGTTGATGTCGATGTTGACACGGGCAGTCGTGGCTGCGGCACGTGCAGCATCGGCTGCTGCCGCGACGTCGCTGATGACATTGGGGTTGGCCATATCAAAGAGTTCCGTGGCGAGTTCCACCACCTCACCGGCCAGCTTGATCAGCTGGGCAGGTGTATGGGCGGCCTGGACCAGGGCATCCTGGATGCCTGCGGCGCGCATGGCCTTGAGTTCCTCGGTCCCGGTCGGGAGTTTGTACGAATCAATAACTCGTTGGAAGGCGTGCTCATCGGCGTCTGCAAGGCGCAGCGCTTCGACAATCAAATGGTCTGCAGCGCTGGTGATGCGGGCAACGGGTTCTGCATGCTGCGCATACTTTTCACCCGTGGTGTACCTGGCGACCATGGCCACCAAGGCTGCGCCCTGGGCAGCGTGAAGGGCGGCGGCGGCTCCTCCGCCGGGGGTGGGCTGCCGCGAAGCGAGCCTGGCAAGGTAGTCGTTGATGGTTTCTGAACTGATCATGTGTCTTCCTGGGCTGGTTGACGAAGTAAGGCCGGGCTGAAGTAGAACGGGGTAAGACAGCGGCCCGGACACCGTTGCGAGGGGATGAGTCCGGGCCGCTGGCCAACTAAAGCCTCCGTCAGGCCTTAGCCGCGGAGCCTGCTCATGGTGGGGTCGTACAGCGGGTCCTGGGTGACTGTCGCCTGGATACGGCGTCCGAAGTATTCGATCTCCACGGAATCACCAATCGAAACAGCGGCAGGAAGGTACGCGTACGCAATTGGCTTTTTCACCGAGTAGCCGTAGGCGGCGCTGGTGACGTAGCCGACCGCTTGGTCCTTGTAGAACACAGGTTCCTTGCCCAGCACCAGGCTGCGGCCGTCGTCGACCGTCAAGCAACGCAAGCGCCGCGCAGAGCTTTCCTCAGTGCGTCCCTCAAGGGCGGCTTTGCCGACGAAGTTCTCCTTGGCCATCTTTACTGCGAAGCCGAGGCCTGCTTCGAAGGGGTCGTGCTCCGTGGTCATGTCACTGCCCCACGAGCGGTAGCCCTTTTCGAGGCGCAGTGCGCTAAAGGCGGCGCGTCCTGCGGCAATGACGCCGAACGGCTGGCCGGCCTTCCAGAGCGCATCCCACAGGCGCTGGCCGTTGTCCGCGCTGGTGTAAAGCTCCCAGCCCAGTTCACCAACGTAGGAAAGCCGCATGGCGGTAACGGTGACGCCGCCGATGGTGACCTGCTTGGAGCGGAAGTACTTCAGGCCGTCATTAGTGAAGTCGTCGCTGCTGGCGTTGCTCATGAGGTCGCGGGCCAGCGGACCCCACAGGCCGATGCAGCAAGTGCCACCGGTGGTGTCCCGAACCTGGACCCAATCGCCGGCGCTGCCGTTTTCAGTCTGGTGACGGGCAGCGCGCTCAAAGTAGGCGGTGTCAATGTTGCCATTGGCACCCAACTGGAACGTGTCCTCACTCAGGCGGGCTACGGTGATATCGCTTCGGATTCCACCGGCCTCATCCAGGAGCAGCGTGTAGGTGACCGCGCCGGGCTTCTTGGCCAGATCACCCGTGGTCAGTTCCTGCAGCAACTTCAGGGCACCGGGACCGGATACCTCAAGGCGCTTGAGGGGAGTCATGTCATACATGGCAACTGCGGTACGGGTCTTCCACGCCTCGGCTGCGGCGATGGGGGAGCTGAACATCCCGGACCAGGCGTCGCGGGCAGGCGGCTGCCACTCGTCAGGCATTTCCTTCAAAAGTTCAGCGTTGGCCTCGAACCAGTACGGGCGCTCCCATCCGCCACCCTCAAGGAAGTAGCCACCCAACTGCTTGTGCCGGGCATGGAAGGGGCTGACGCGAAGGTTGCGGGGGGAGAGCTTGGGCTGGAGCGGGTGCAGGACATCGTAGATTTCCACGAAGTTCTGCTGCGAAGTTTCGCTGACGTATTCAGGCGTCAGCTGGACTTCTTCGAAGCGGTGGATGTCGCAGTCTCCCAGGTCGATCTGCGACTTGCCGTCAACCAGTACCTCGGCAACGGCGCGGGCGATGCCGGCAGAGTGGGTGACCCACACGGCCTCGGCAACGAAGAAGCCGTCAACTTCCTTGGATTCGCCCACCAGGGAGCCGCCGTCCGGGGTGAAGGAGAAGATGCCGTTGAAGCCGTCTTCGATTTCGCTCTCACGCAGGGCGGGAAGGATCTGCTTGGTGGCTTCCCACGCCGGCAGGAAGTCCTCGAGCGTGAAGTCGAGGCGGGAGGGCATGTTGTGTTCGCTGATGCTGGAGGGCTCGTACTTGCCGAGTTCATCAAGATCCACGGGCATGGGGCGGTGGGCGTAGGAGCCAATACCGTAACGGTCACCGTGCTCGCGGTAGTAGAGGTCCTGGTCCTGATGGCGCAGGATCGGCAGCTGGGCGCCGTTGGGAAGTTCGTTCTTGCCCTTCTGGGCGGGAACCGGCGTCGTCTTTACGTATTGGTGAGCCAGCGGCAGGAGCGGTACGGACATGCCGATCAATTCGCCGACCTTGGCGCCCCAGAAGCCGGCGCAGGAGACCACGATGTCCGCGGGGATGACGCCATCGGCGGTCTCGACGCCGGTCACGCGGCGGTTTGACTGCTCGATTCCAGTCACCTCGGTGTTGCCGATGTACTTCACGCCGGCGGCTTCAGTGCGCTTGATGAGCAACTGCACCGCGCGGGCTGCAAGCGCCAGGCCATCTGTGGGAACGTGAAGGCCACCAAGGATGTCTTCCTCGTTGATCAGGGGGTAGAGCTCCTTGCATTCCTCGCGGGAGAGGATCTTGCCGTCGATGCCCCACGACTGTGCGTAGCCGAGCTTGCGCTTCAGGTCAGCCAGGCGGGTTTCCGTAGTGGCGACTTCCAGGCCTCCCACCTGGTTGAAGCAGCTCTGGCCATCTTCGGTGAGGGAGAGCAGCTTTTCCACCGTGTACTTGGCGAACAGGGCCATGGACTTGGAAGGGTTCGTCTGGAAGACCAGGCCCGGTGCGTGGGACGTGGACCCTCCGGGCATGTTCAGCGGCCCCTGATCCAGGACGGTGATGTTGTTCCAACCGCGGGTGACCAGTTCGTCGGCGAGGTTGGTGCCGACAATCCCAGCGCCGATGATGACAATGCGAGGCGTCGATGTCATGAAAGTTTTCTCCTGCTGAAGTTCGTGTGTGTGGACGGTGGGGAGGGTGGCTTACCGGAAAACCACTGTGCTGGTCTGATCCAGCAGCACGCGGTGTTCGCAGTGCCAGCGGACTGCCCTGGACAGTGCCAGTGCTTCGGCATCCTGGCCCACTGTTGAGAGTGCGTTGGGGCCGTAGCTGTGGTCCACGCGGATGACCTCCTGCTCGATGATCGGGCCCTCGTCGAGGTCCGCGGTGACGTAGTGCGCGGTTGCTCCAACGAGCTTCACGCCACGGTCATAGGCCTGGTGGTAGGGGCGGGCGCCCTTGAATCCAGGCAGGAACGAGTGATGGATATTGATGGCCCGGCCCTCGAGGGAGCGGCACAGGTTATCGGAGAGTACCTGCATGTAGCGGGCGAGCACCACCAGGTCGGCCTTGTATTCATCCACGAGTTCCAGGAGCTTTTGCTCCGCCTCGGCCTTGGTATCAGGGGTGACCGGGATGTGGATGAAGGGCAGTCCGGCTGCCTCGGCCATGGCGCGGTGGGTTTCGTGGTTGGAAACGACAGCCACGATGTCTCCACCCAGGCTGCCGCCGCGCCACCGGAAGATGAGATCGTTAAGGCAGTGTCCAAACTTGGACACCATGACCAGCACGCGCTTCTTGGTCTGGTCATGGAAGCTGAATTTCATGTCGAAGCGGTCAGCTATTGCACTGAACTCTTCCTCAAGCCGGTCCGCCGAGTATTCGGGGGAGCCGGAAAAGGCGGTGCGAAGGTGCAGCGTCTGGCGGATGCCGTCGTCGAACTGCTGGTGTTCGTCAATGTTGAAGCCGCGCTCAAACAGGAAGGTTGTGACCGCCTGCACGATTCCGGCGCGTTCGACGCACGACAATGTGAGTACGAACTTCTGTGCTTGCTCGTCATTGAGCTCCGCGGGCTGCGGCAGGATGCTTGTTGGTGAGTCTGTCGCCACGAGGGTCATGTCTCCTCCTTTAGATATATTCTTGGGTCCTGTACTGATATATTAGGATTGAGAAACAGCGTATACTGGTCTCAAGGACAGGTCAATAGGTTTTTCGGGAACTGCGGAAGGGGCTGGCACTGTGGCATTCGGAACTCTGGCAATCGCGGAGGACACCAGTAGGAAATCCTTGGCCGACGTCGCGTATGAGCGCTTGCGCGATCGGCTTTTGATGCTGGAGATCAAGCCCGGGGACCTCCTCAATGATGAACAGCTGGCGAAGGACCTCGGGATCGGGCGCACTCCGGTGCGCGAAGCCTTGAAGCGGTTGGAACTGGACCGCCTGGTGGTCACCTATCCGCGCCGTGGAACATTTGCCACCCGGGTTGAGGTAACGGACTTGGCCTTTATTTCCGAGATCCGCACGCAACTGGAGCCGCTGGCGGCAGCACGCGCGGCGCGGGTGGCTTCTGCGGCCACGAGGGAGCACCTGCGGGACGTCATGAAGGCCGTGGAGGCGTTTGACGTGGCCGGCGCGTCGGTTGTGGAAACCCTGCGCCTGGACGCCAGTGTCCATCAGGGCATCTACGCGGCCGCCGCAAACCCTCATCTCGAGGATGTCCTGATCCGCTATGACAACCTGGCCACCCGAATTTGGTGCATGGTCCTGGATCGACTGCCGGATCTTGAGCATCACGTCCGCGAACACCTGGACCTCCTGCGCGCGGTCATTGATGGTGACGAGGAAAAAGCCGCGGAGTTGGCAAAGGAGCACGTCACGGGCTTTGAGCACGCCGTCCGCACGGCACTCTTCGCCGCCTAGGAATTTACCTCGCATTATGGCGGGATTGACTCCCCGCTTCGGCGATTGCATACTGAACTCTAACTAATATATCACCCGGATATCAGGCGTCTCCTGGCTCATGGCCGGGCGTACAGTTCCGGGCGCTTGTGATGAAATCGCAGGCTTCAGTCCCTTGGAGTATCACGTGACCTTTAGACCACGCCCTTTCGAACCCATCACGCTCACTGGCTCCGGCCGCGTTAAGCGGGGTATGGCGGAGATGCTCAAGGGCGGCGTCATCATGGACGTCGTCAATGCCGAGCAGGCCCGCATCGCCGAGGACGCCGGTGCCGTCGCCGTCATGGCGCTCGAGCGCGTACCCGCCGATATCCGCGCCCAGGGCGGCGTGTCCCGCATGTCCGATCCGGACATGATCGATCAGATCATCGCCGCCGTGTCCATCCCGGTGATGGCCAAGGCCCGCATCGGCCACTTTGTCGAAGCGCAGGTCCTGCAGTCCCTCGGCGTGGACTACATCGACGAGTCCGAGGTCCTGACCCCGGCCGACTACGTGAACCACATCGACAAATGGAACTTCACCGTCCCGTTCGTCTGCGGCGCCACGAACCTTGGTGAAGCCCTGCGCCGCATCAACGAAGGCGCGGCGATGATCCGTTCCAAGGGCGAGGCAGGCACCGGTGATGTTTCCAACGCCACCGGGCACATGCGCAAGATCCGCGCGGAGATCGCCAAGCTCGCAGCCCTTCCCGAGGACGAGCTGTATGTTGCGGCCAAGGAACTGCAGGCCCCGTACGAACTCGTCAAGGAAGTAGCCGCCACCGGCAAGCTCCCCGTGGTGCTGTTCACCGCTGGTGGCATCGCGACCCCGGCTGACGCTGCGATGATGATGCAGCTCGGCGCTGATGGCGTGTTCGTTGGTTCGGGTATCTTCAAATCCGGCAACCCTGCAGAGCGCGCTGCCGCCGTCGTCAAGGCCACCGCCTACTACGACGATCCCGACGTCATCGCCAAGGTCTCCCGCGGCCTGGGCGAAGCCATGGTCGGCATCAACGTCGACGAAATCCCGCAGCCCCACCGCCTGGCAGAACGCGGCTGGTGACGTGCGATGTTGGGGGCGAAGCCGGACAGGACAATCACCGGGCGCGGCCTGCGCAAGGACTGGGCACAGTTAACAGGCCATACAGTGGAGGTCTGGCTCTCGGACGACCTTGTCATGACCGGCGTGGTGGAGCAGGCGTCCGACGACGACTCCGTCCTTTGGATCGCAGCTGCCGGTGCATCCACAAGGAGGCTGTTCGATAAGTCAACCGGTTATCAGGTCTGGGTGTGATGATTGTCGTCCTTGCCTGATCCAAACTACTGTCAGTTCTCTGCGACCCGAGAAAGGAACCGATTGTGGTTCATAAAGTAAAAGCTGTCATCGCGAAGGAAAAGAACGCTCCGGTTACTTTGGAGACCATCCTGGTACCGGATCCAGGGCCGGGTGAGGCGCTGGTGGATATCCTCACCTGCGGTGTGTGCCACACGGATCTGCACTACCAGCAGGGCGGCATCTCGGACGATTTCCCGTTCCTTCTCGGCCACGAGGCCACAGGCGTGGTCAGCGCGGTGGGCCCGGATGTCACGGACGTCGCCCCCGGCGACAGGGTCATCCTGAACTGGCGTGCGGTGTGCGGTCAATGTCGTGCCTGTGCCAAGGGCCAGCCGCAGTACTGCTTCAACACCCACAACGCCACGCAGAAGATGACGCTGGAGGATGGCACCGAGCTTTCGCCCGCACTGGGAATTGGCGCCTTCGCCGAGAAGACCCTCGTGGCCGCGGGTCAATGCACCAAGGTAGATGATTCGGTGGATCCTGCTGCAGTAGGTCTGCTGGGATGCGGCGTGATGGCCGGCATCGGTGCGGCCATCAATACCGGTGAGGTCAAGCGCGGCGAGTCCGTGGCCGTCATCGGGTGCGGTGGCGTAGGCATTGCCGCGATCGCCGGCGCCAAGCTGGCCGGTGCGACCACGATCATTGCCGTGGATATCGATGCCAACAAGGTGGACATGGCCAAGTCCCTGGGAGCCACCCACGGAGTGAACTCCAGCATCGAGGATCCCGTAGAAGCTATCCGGGCCCTGACGGGAGGCAACGGCGCAGACCTGGTGATTGACGCCGTCGGACGTCCCGAAACGTACAAGCAGGCTTTCTATGCCCGCGACCTCGCAGGCCGCGTTGTCCTGGTTGGCGTCCCTTCGCCCACCGCCACACTGGAGCTGCCGCTGCTGGACGTCTTCGGGCGCGGCGGTTCCTTGAAGTCCTCCTGGTACGGCGACTGCCTGCCTTCCCGCGACTTCCCGATGCTGGTGGAGCACTACAAGCAAGGCAACCTGAACCTGGACGCCTTCGTGACAGAACGCATCACGATCGACCAGGTCGAGGAAGCCTTCGCACGGATGCAAGAGGGCAAAGTCCTTCGCTCCGTCGTGGAAATCGAGCCGGCGGTGGCGCTCTGATGGCCGTCACCGTACAGAACCGCGTCACCTCCGGAACGTTTTCGCTCGACGGCGGCACCTGGGACGTGGACAACAACGTCTGGATTGTTGGGGATGAGCAGGAATGCGTCATCATCGATGCCCCGCACGATGCCCGGGCAATCATCGAGCAGGTGCAGGGCCGCAAAGTCCTGGCCATCCTGCTGACCCACGCCCACAACGACCATATTGGGGCCGTGCGGGAGGTTGCTGACGCCGTTCAAGCACCCATCTACCTGCATCCCGAAGACCTGGTGTTGTGGGAGCAGGTCTATCCGGACACCACACCGGACAAGTACCTCAGCGACGGCGACGTTTTCACCGTGGCGGGAGCTGAATTGCGGGCCATCCACACACCGGGCCACTCGCCCGGGTCCACGTGCTTCCTGCTGGAGGAACAGGACACGGTCTTCACCGGAGACACCCTGTTCAACGGTGGTCCGGGAGCAACCGGGCGGTCCTACAGCGATTACCCCACCATCCTGGCATCCATCCGGGAACGGCTGCTGACCCTTCCCGCCCACACGGTGGTGCGCACCGGGCATGGGGACAACACCACCATCGGAGCCGAGCGCGAGACGCTGGCCCCTTTAAAGCAGGACTAAGCGGCCGACTAGCGGAGTCCCGCACTGTGCGCCAACGCGATGGCCTCAGTGCGGGACCGGACGTCGAGCTTCCGGAAGAGGTTCCGGATATGGAATTTCACAGTATTTTCGCTGACATTGAGTTCAGCGGCGATGGCCCGGTTACGTTGGCCGGCCGCCAGTAATTGCAGGACTTCCAGTTCCCTTGCCGCAAGGCCCCAAGCCGCCACATCCCCTGCCGGTGCCGAAGGCGGATCCAGCGGCAACACCACCGAAATGTCGGCTCCCCAGCCCTGCATGACGTCCAGGCTCATCCTTCCGTTAACGGCTTGCACTCGTTGGCGCAGGCGTTCGATGTTGGGAGCCTCGGGGGATAGCTCGCCCCTGCCATCGTCACGGACGTTGATGAGCAGGTTCTCGCCATCGCAGTCCCACTGTGCCCGGACACGATGCACGTCAGGTTGCTCGGCGATGGCCAGGACCAGGCCCCGAACCACGGCGCGGGCGGCGTGGGCTACTTCCCCCGGCAATGCCCTGCCGTTCGCAGGCGGTTCGATGAACTGGATATCGATGTTGCTGAAGTGCATCAGCGGCCGGAGGTCCTCGCGAAGCCTTTCGAACGCCGTGCTGACCGGTTCCTCCACAAGATCGCTGGTGCGGTCGTTCAAGGTCCGCAGGCTGATCAGGGCCTTGACGGTCATGTCCGTGACGGCCGTACGGGCTGCGTGGTCGTCCATGGAGTTGGACCTCAACGCCGCGAGCACAGTTTCCAATGTGGTGGAGTGCTGATCCACCAACTCTGCGGTTACGCGGATCCGCTCCGCTGATGCGGCGCGGGATTCCAGAAGGTACGACGGCGGCGCGTCAGAGACCTTCTCCTGGATACGGGCCGCTGTGAGTCGCCAAAGGTAGGAGAGGACACGCTCCGAATCTTCTGACTGCCCTTCCGCAGGATCGGTGAGGACCAGAAGTGCGTTGCTCGGCGCGTAGCCCAAGGCCAGTACCTCCCGCTCTTTCCCTGCGATAACAGCCTTGGCCCGCCACGGGTCCCCGCCTGGAATCGCGGCCCTTACGCGGTCCAGTTCCGGGATGGAAACCCTGCTGACAATGCTTTCCTCGCCCGCCTTCTTTTGTGGCCGGCCTGTGCAGTCCTCGGTAAATATCACCAGGGCACTGCACTTGATGAAGGGTGCAAGGGCAGTACGCAGGCTTTCTGCAATGCGCATCAAGGGCGCCTGCGCGATGTCTGCGATGGCGTCCAGAAGTTGCCACGGAAGGGCCCCGGTATCCGGGCGGCGTTTGCTCTCTGTCAGCTGGGTCATGGATGCAGCCTAAACGAAGTGACGCCACGTTAACTACCCAAAAGGGTGGTATGAACTGCTCGTTTTCGGCGTTCCCCCTACCCGAACTGCCCGGAAGACTTGTCTATAGGCCCGAAAGGCTTGAGCACCTATCCACGAAGGAGTGAATGTGAACGTCACCGCAGAAACAGCAACTGCCACGAGCGCGGACGTAGCCGGCAATGTATCCCTGATCCTCGGCGAAGTCGCTGACACTACCTCCGGCATTGACTACGCTCAGTTGGCCCATCTTGCGGACAGGATCAAGGGGGCTGGGCGTGTGTTCCTTGCAGGAGCCGGGCGTAGCGGCCTGGTCCTCAGGATGGCGGCAATGAGGCTGATGCACCTCGGCCTGACCGTCCACGTTGCCGGGGACACCACCACGCCAGCCATCAGTTCCGGAGACCTTCTGGTGGTCGCGTCCGGTTCAGGTACGACGTCCGGTGTGGTCAAAGCTGCCCAAACCGCACTTGAAGCAGGTGCACAGGTTGCTGCCATCACCACCAATGCCTCCTCGCCCTTGGCGGGGCTGGCCGACGCCGTGGTGATTATCCCGGCGGCCCAAAAGACGGACCACGGTTCAAACATTTCGCGCCAGTACTCCGGCAGCCTCTTTGAGCAGGCGCTGTTCCTTGCCACGGAGTCGGTTTTCCAGACCCTTTGGGACGCCGCCGACGAACCCGCCGAACAGCTCTGGCTGCGTCACGCCAACCTCGAGTAAGCCCAACCGCTACCTACTTGAGACCGCACCAACTCACCAACAACCCACAAAGAAAGTAAGAACAACACTATGAAACTTCAAGTCGCACTGGACCTCCTCACCACCGAGGCAGCCCTGGAACTGGCCGGCAAAGTAGCCGAGCACGTCGACATCATCGAGCTGGGCACGCCGCTGATCAAGGCAGAGGGCCTGTCCGCAGTGACCGCGATCAAGGAAGCACACCCCAGCAAGATCGTCTTCGCCGACATGAAGACCATGGACGCTGGAGAACTCGAAGCCGACATCGCCTTCAAGGCCGGCGCCGACCTCGTCTCAGTGCTCGGAACGGCGGACGACTCCACCATTGCAGGTGCCGTCAAGGCAGCCCAGACGCACAACAAGGGCATCGTTGTTGACCTGATCGGCGTTGCTGACAAGGTCACCCGTGCAAAGGAAGCCCGCGCTCTCGGGGCCAAGTTCATCGAGTTCCACGCTGGCCTGGACGAGCAAGCCCAGCCTGGCTTCGACCTTCGCGGCCTCCTTAACGCTGGCGAACAAGCCCGCGTACCGTTCTCGGTTGCAGGCGGCGTCAACGCCTCCACCATCCAGGCCGTGCAGTTGGCCGGTGCCGACGTAGCCGTGGCCGGTAGCGCCATCTACAGCGCCCTTGATCCGGAACTGGCCGCCAAGGAACTCAAAGCAGCCATCCAGTAAGGCCTTCAGCCCAATAACGGTCGTCGCCCGGAAGATACCCCTCAAGGGGTACTTTTCCGGGCGGCTCCTTTTTTGGGCTCAGTTATCCGGCTTCCTAAGGTGCGCCTCTTCTATGAGGTCGGTGAGCCATGGCCGCTGCCGGCGATGAACCGTGAGACCTTCCGGAATGCCGTGGACAGCGGCATCCGTTCCTGAGGCATCAATCGTGATCCGTGCATTTCCCATGGGGGCGTTGCTGATGTGGAGGTCCCCGAAGGACGACGGCAGCACGGGGTCAAGCCAAATACCGCCCAAGGAGATGTGTGTGTCGTAGCGCATCAGGCTTGTCACCAGGTGGATGGGGGTAGTGGCAGCCCATGCCTGGGGTGAGCAGGCGGTTGGATAGGGGACTGGTTCTGTGAACTGTGAGCGATCAAAGCCGCAGAACAACTCGGGGAGCCTGCCACCGGAATACTCCGCCGCTTCCAGCAACGCGGTTGCGATGCGCTGTGCTTCCTCTATGTAACCGTAGCGGAGGAGGCCGGACATGATGATGGCGTTGTCATGCGGCCAGACCGAGCCATTGTGGTAGCTGGCAGGGTTGTACGCGCCCATGTTGCTTGCCAGTGTCCGCACTCCCCAGCCGCTGAACATCTCGGGAGACATCAGGTGTTCCACCACAGAGGGGACCTTGTCCTCGTCAAGCAGGCCAAACCACAGGCAGTGCCCCATATTGGAGGCGCAGGCATCCACCGGCCGCTTATCGCGATCCAGTGCCACGGCGTAATAGCCCTTGTCAGGAAGCCAGAATTGCTCGTTGAACCTCCGTTTCAGGTCATCGGCGCGTTCGCGCATTTCCTCGGCCAAGGTGAAGTCTCCGTCGTCGTACGCGATCCAGGACCGTGCCACATAGGCGCCGTGCACGTAGGCCTGGACCTCGCAGAGCGCAAGCGGCGGTTCGGCGATGGTGCCGTCTGCGAAGTTGATGCCGTCCCAGGAATCCTTCCAACCCTGGTTGATCAGCCCGTGTTCGTTAGGCCGGGCGTACTCAACAAAGCCGTCCCCATCCCGGTCACCGTAGTCGCGGATCCAGGCAAGAGCGCGGTCCGCATTTGGAAGCAGGGCGGAAATG
This sequence comes from Paenarthrobacter aromaticivorans, assembly GCF_019038615.1. Taxonomy (NCBI): domain Bacteria; kingdom Bacillati; phylum Actinomycetota; class Actinomycetes; order Micrococcales; family Micrococcaceae; genus Paenarthrobacter; species Paenarthrobacter aromaticivorans. The sequence continues at coordinate 439,509 of NZ_JAHOPC010000001.1, read as the reverse complement.
GTTTCCTTGCCGAAGCCCCAACGGCTGACCGAACCCAGGACAATCACAAACAGCGGTGTGGCATCAACGCTGCCGTAGTACGCTGACTGGCCGCCCATGGCCAAGCCGCTGGTGACGTCGAGCCGGACTTCGTGCAGGATCTTCCCCGGCTCTTCTTCGGTTTCCGTATTCACCACGCTGCCTTGCCGGTCAGCCAAGGTCCGGAGCGTACCCAAAGCCAGTGATGGGTCCACTGGCAGGGCCATTTCTGAAGCCCAGAGCGAGTCACGGCCAAACAACGTCATGAACCAGGGGGCGCCGGCCGCCACCACCACCCTGTCGGGATGTTCCGGGTCCTGGATCCGGAGGGCGCCGAGGTCTTCATAGCTTCGGCGCAGCGTGCCTTCGATGGAGTGGTTGCTGATCTGCAACGCAGGGATCCTGGCCACCCACTCCTGTCTCCGCCTGTCGCTGGGGGAGAGCTCGCCCTGGCTTGGATGCGTGAAGGGCACCGGCGTCCCGGCCCCATCAACGGTGGGCACTACGCTCACGCGGGTACTCCAGCTCCCGAAGGGTGGAATCTTCGCGGTGAAGCCCAAAGCCTTTGCGCCCGCGCCGGCACCTTCGGCCTGGATCACGACGCTTTTTCGAATCCCCTCCCATTTGCCGCGAATTTCCAAGGAGTTGCCTTCCGGCAGCCGGGTCTCTGTCCATTGACGGGTGATCCGGGCTTCCTTCACCTCAAAGAGGTCCGCGAAATCAGACTCGACCGTCAGCAAGATTCGGCAATCCGCCGCTTTGGTGGAGTAATTCCGGACTGTGATCTTCTCCAGGATTCCGGCCCCGACCTCGCGCAGCCGCTCCACCAGCAGCGGACTGTCCGCATATCCATCGGAACGGGGCACCCGGCAGGCAAAGAGCGCCCGGTAGGGTTCCTTGGTCTCCGCGGCCAGTGGCTCAAGCGGTTGTCCGTTGACCGTCAATTCCCATTTGGACAGGATCCGGGTGTCGAGATGGAAGACACCCTGCGGTAGCTCCGGGCGGATGTCTCCGTTGGCAGCAGAAATGCAGAATGACGAGCCTTCCACCAGCGTGACCGTGCCGGAACCAAGGGGCCCGGCGGCAGTATCGGCATTCCATCCAGCCACGTCTGTGCCTCCAATCAGGGCGGAACGATGCCCCCGCAAACCGTTTGCCAGGCTCGCCTGGAGCCGCGCAAAGACGTTATGTGTGGACGTATCCGAAGCTACGCCGATGCGGCGGTGGGCACCAGAGGCCCGAAGGTCCGTTTGACCGTGTCGCCGCAGAATGCAATCCAGAGTTAACCTACTTTCCGGTACGGGAGAACCTCAGGAGGGCTATAGTGAGGGAACAGGACATTCGCTGATGCAGCCCGGCGGCCCCTTTTTTCTTCCGCCACCGGAGGCCCCGCAATGACCGACACCCAAATCAGTAGTTTTCTGAGTGACTGTGTGGTGTTTGATGACGACACCGAGGAGGGCTTGGACTTTGACACCCTCTACGGCCTCTATATCAGTTGGTGCGTCCTCGGACGCAAAGTACCCATTCCTGATTCCGCTTTCAGGACCGCCCTTGAACTTGAAGGACTGCGTGACAGGAAAGATCATGGCCAGCGCATCTACCCCGGACTAAACATGGTGGGGCCCGCAGCCAGGGACTACGTGATGAACAGCGTTCCCGTCTGGACTGAAACTGAGGCCAGCGTGACCGACTTGACCCAAATAGACGAACGCTCGGTTCCTTCCCTGAGTTAAGTGCTCTGAGTTCCGAGTTTGTTGTTAGCTGATGCCCTTAGGATGCCTTCCTAGGGGCATCAGCTGTATAGAAACTCGAAAGAGGGTAGTAATTTGAAGCCGTCCATCGTCTGGTTCCGCGACGACCTGAGGATCAGGGACAACCCTGCCTTGCGTGCCGCCGTCGATGATGGTGCGGCGGTGGCCCTGTACATCCTGGACGAAGAATCGCCCGGCATCCGGCCTCTCGGCGGTGCCGCGCGGTGGTGGCTGCACCACTCGCTGACCGCCCTTCAGGACGATCTTGCTGCGCTCGGAGTACCGCTGCTATTTCGCCGTGGATCCGCTGCTCCTATCGTTCAGGAAATCACGACGGCGATCGGCGCCGGCGCGCTGTTCTGGAACCGCCGGTACGGCGTGGCAGAGCGGACCGTCGACGCCGGCATCAAGACTTGGGCGCGCGACGCCGGCATGCACGTGGAGAGTTTTCAAGCGTCCCTGCTTCATGAGCCGTGGGAAGTAACCCCCAAGACGGGCGGGCAGTACAAAGTTTTCACCCCATTCTGGCGGACTGTCTTAGCCCAGGACTTTCGGGATCCGTTGGCTGTGCCGGACGAGGGACGAGGCTACGCTGGCACGTTGCCGGCCAATGACGAGCTGGAGTCATGGCACCTGCTGCCCACCACGCCGGACTGGTCCGCAGGGTTGCGGGAGGCTTGGACGCCCGGATCGGCTGCCGGACACCAGCGGCTCAAGGAATTCGTGGCGGGTGGACTCACTAATTACGACGAAGGCCGAAACCGCCCCGATATCGATGGCAGCAGTTGCCTCTCGCCTTATCTGCGGTGGGGTGAGCTCAGCCCCTTTGAGGTATGGCACACGCTGGCTTCCAACAGATCGGAAAGCACAAGTATTTTCGCGTCTGAGCTTGGCTGGCGCGAATTCTGTTGGCACCAGTACTTCCACAACCCGGATCTTGCGACGGCGAACCTGCGCAAGGAGTTTGACCGCTTCCCTTGGGCTTGGCCGGATAGTGAAGGTCACGAGACTGCCGTCGAGGAGCTTCGGGCCTGGCAGCGAGGTCGTACGGGTTTCCCACTGGTCGACGCCGGGCAGCGACAGCTCTGGCAAGTGGGGTGGATGCATAACCGGGTCAGGATGATCGCGGCCAGCTTCCTGGTGAAGAACCTGGGCATCCATTGGCAACTCGGCGAGCAGTGGTTCTGGGACACGCTGGTGGACGCTGACCCGGCGTCCAACCCTGCCAACTGGCAGTGGGTGGCTGGCTCAGGGGCGGACGCTTCGCCGTTCTTCAGGATCTTCAATCCAGAGGCCCAGCGCATCAAGTTCGATCCCCAGGGAAAGTACATAGCCCGCTGGATCCCGGAGTTCGGCACGCCGGATTACCCGGAGGAAATCGTGGATCTCAAGACCACCCGGCAGGATGCCCTGGCCGCCTACAAGGAACTCAAAGAGGTGCACTAGCTACTTCCCGCTGATGAATAGGGGTGGAAAAACCTCCTCTGGAAATTAGTAGGAAGTCCGAGTATATTCGGTTCAGAGATGACCTGGCTCACAGTCGCTGAGGCGTTCCTGCCGATTACTGGAACCAGCCGCACGGCAGTCATTCACGATGCAAAGGAGCATTCCACCATGGTGCGCGAGCTTTCACACTACGTAGACGGCCAGAGGATCGACGGCACGTCCGGTCGGTTCAGCGACGTCTACGATCCCTGCACGGGCGAAGTGCAGGCGCGGCTTCCGCTGGCAAGCGCAGACGAGGTCCGCAACGCGATCGCAAATGCCGAGAAGGGCCAGCTCGAATGGGCGGCCATGAACCCGCAACGGCGGGGACGCATCTTGCTGAAGTTTGTGGACTTGGTAAACGAGAACATGGACGAACTCGCCAAGCTCCTGTCCTCCGAACACGGCAAAACGTTGGCCGACGCCAAGGGAGACATCCAGCGCGGCATCGAGGTAGTCGAATTCTCCGCGGGGGCGCCGCACCTGCTCAAGGGTGAGTTCTCGGACAACGCAGGGCAGGGCATTGACGTGCACTCCCTGCGCCAACCGCTTGGCGTGGTTGCCGGCATTACGCCGTTCAACTTCCCCGCCATGATCCCTCTCTGGAAGTCGGGCCCAGCGCTCGCAGCCGGCAACGCTTTCATCCTTAAGCCCTCCGAACGGGATCCCTCCGTTCCGCTGCGGCTCGCCGAGCTGTACAGCGAGGCCGGTGTCCCGAACGGCGTCTTCAACGTGATCAACGGCGACAAAGAAGCCGTTGACGCCCTGCTTGAGGATCCGCGGGTCAAGGCCATTGGCTTCGTTGGATCCACACCGATCGCCCAGTACATCTACGCCACGGCGGCGGCGCACGGCAAGCGCGCCCAATGCTTCGGCGGGGCGAAGAACCACATGGTGATCATGCCCGACGCCGATCTGGACATGGCTGCCGACGCCCTGATTGGCGCCGGCTACGGCTCCGCTGGCGAACGGTGCATGGCGATCTCGGTTGCCGTGCCTGTTGGCCAGGAAACCGCGGACGCGTTGGTGGCCAAGCTGACCGAGCGTGTGAAGGACCTCAAGGTGGGCCACAGCCTGGCGAAAGATTCGGACTTCGGCCCCGTGGTTGCTGCCTCCGCGAAGGAAAGAATCGAAGGCTACATCCAGTCCGGCGTCGACGAAGGCGCCACCCTGGTCACCGACGGCCGGGGGCTCACTGTGGAAGGTTACGACGGCGGCTTCTGGGTTGGTCCCACGCTCTTCGACAACGTCACCAAGGACATGAAGATCTACAAGGAAGAGATCTTCGGCCCGGTTCTCAGCGTGTTGCGCGCGGCTGACTATGACGAAGCGCTCAGGCTCTGCAGCGAGCACGAGTTTGGCAACGGCGTCGCAATCTTTACCCGCGACGGCGATTCCGCCCGTGACTTCGCCAGCCGCGTCGAAGTAGGCATGGTGGGCATCAACGTGCCCATTCCGGTGCCGATCGCGTACTACACCTTCGGCGGCTGGAAGGCTTCCGGTTTCGGCGACCTCAACCAGCACGGAGCCGACGCCTTCCGCTTCTACACCAAGACCAAGACCGTGACGTCGCGGTGGCCCTCCGGTATTCGTCAGGGCGCCAGCTTCATCATGCCGGCAGGCAGCTGATGGGGGCTTTGGACACCGAAGAAGTTCTTTTTGAGCGCCGCGGCCACCTTGGCATAGTGACGCTCAACCGGCCCCAGGCAGTCAACGCCCTCAGCGCGGGAATGGTGAAAGCCATGCTCCAGCAGTTGGCTGCTTGGGCTGACGACGACGCCGTAGCAACCGTCCTGGTGCGCGGCGCTGGCGACCGCGGGCTGTGCGCCGGCGGAGACATTGTGGCCATCTATAAGGACATGTTGCAGGGCGGAACGGAAACGGCGGAGTTCTGGGCCGACGAGTACCGGCTGAACTCGCTCATTGCCCGTTACCCCAAGCCCTATGTCGCGTTCATGGACGGGTTGGTGCTTGGCGGCGGCGTGGGGGTTTCGGCGCACGGCTCGGTGCGCATTGTTACTGAGCGGACGCGCACAGGCATGCCTGAGACCACCATTGGGTTCGTGCCCGACGTCGGCGGCACCCTTTTGCTGTCACGTTCCCCGGGGGAGGCGGGAACCCATGCGGCCCTGACGGGCGCCCACCTCACCGGGGCGGACGCCTTGTTCCTCGGCCTCGCGGATCACTTTGTACCATCCGAAAGCCTGCCCGCACTGGCGGAAGCGCTGGAAAGCTCGACGGCGGAGGCCGCCGTCGGGCGCTTTGTCCAAGCGGCGCCGGACTCGGCTTTGGCGGCCCAGCAGGAGTGGATCAACGCCGCCTACGCGCAGGACGACGCGGAGGAGATCGTACGGAGTTTGCGTTCCCTGGGGGAAACTTCGCCGGAGGCAGCTACCGCGGCTGACACCATTGAGGCGAAGTCGCCCACGTCCGTGAAGGTCACGTTGGCATCTTTGCGGCGCGTGAGGGGGATGTCGCTGGAGGAAGCGCTGGATCAGGAGTACCGGGTGGGACTTCGCTGCCTGGCCGGGCCCGATTTTCGGGAAGGGATCCGCGCGCAGGTAGTGGACAAGGACCGGAACCCGCAGTGGAAGCCCCCCACGTTGGCGGAGGTGCGCGAGTCCGACGTCGAGGGCTACTTTGCGCCGCTCGGGGAGCGGGAGTTGGGGCTCGCCGCCTTGGGTGTTGACGCCACATGACCACCCGCGGGTTCAGCCAGTTTGTTAGCCAGTTGAAGGAGACGACATGACAGAGAACGCAGCATCGGCAACGGGACTCATCGCTTTCCTCGGACTCGGCCATATGGGCGGGCCCATGGCAGCCAACCTGATCAAGGCAGGGCATGAGGTGATTGGTTATGACCCCGTGCCCGCGGCCGTTGAGGCAGCCAAGGCCCACGGGATTCCTATGGCATCCACGGCGGACGAGGCCGTGGACGGCGCGGCCGTGGTGTTGACCATGTTGCCCAGCGGCAAGCACGTGCTGGACGCGTACCGTGGTGTTGACGGGCCGGGGCTGCTGTCCGTGGCCGCGCCGGATACCTTGTTCCTGGATTGTTCCACTATCAACGTCGACGAGGCCCGGCAGGCAGCCGTCATTGCTCTTGAAGCGGGGCACCGCTCCGTGGATGCCCCGGTTTCCGGCGGCGTCGTGGGTGCCGAAGCCGGCACCCTGACTTTTATGGTCGGCGCTTTGCCGGAGGATTTCGAGACAGTCAAACCCATCCTGGAACTCATGGGCAAGAGGATCGTGCATTGCGGGGATCACGGTGCCGGGCAAGCAGCCAAGGTCTGCAACAACATGATCCTGGGTGTGTCCATGATTGCTGTCGCGGAGGCCTTCGTGCTCGGCGAGAAACTTGGACTCACGCATCAGGCACTGTTCGACGTCGCTTCCAACGCTTCCGGACAGTGCTGGGCCCTGACCACCAACTGTCCTGTTCCCGGTCCCGTCCCCACCAGCCCGGCCAACCGCGACTATCAGCCCGGATTTGCCGGGGCACTGATGGCCAAGGATCTTCGGCTGGCCGTAAATGCGTTGGAAAGCACTGGAGTTGCAGCGGAAATGGGACCGTTGGCATCCCGGATCTACGATGCCTTTGCCGCGGGCGAGGGTGCCGGACGTGACTTCTCCGGCATCATCACGGACATACGCGACAAGTCTGTGTGAGGGTTTCTGTACATGATGTTGGGTGAGAGGGAAAGAATGACGGAGCAGTACGGGAACATCCTGGTGGAACGCCGGGGCCGCGTTGGTTTGGTGACCTTGAACCGACCGCAGGCGTTGAATGCGCTGAACACAGCACTCATGAACGAACTTGTGGACGCAGTCACCGCAATGGACACCGATCCTGACATCGGCGCCGTGGTCATCACCGGATCCGCCAAGGCATTCGCGGCAGGCGCCGACATCAAGGAGATGTCCTCCAAGAGCTATATGGAGATGTATGCGGCCGATTGGTTCCGCCGCTGGGAGGACCTCACGCGACTCCGCATCCCCGTCATTGCAGCGGTCTCCGGCTTTGCGCTGGGCGGGGGCTGCGAATTAGCCATGATGGCGGACTTCATCATTGCCGGGGACAACGCAAAATTTGGCCAGCCGGAAATCAACCTGGGCGTTATCCCCGGAATGGGCGGCTCCCAGCGGCTAACGCGGGCCGTTGGCAAGGCCAAGGCGATGGACATGGTCCTCACCGGCCGGTTCATGGACGCTGAGGAAGCTGAACGCTCAGGACTTGTTTCCCGGATTGTCCCCGCAGCTGAAGTCATTGACGAGGCCGTGAAAGCCGCCGAGGTCATTGCTTCCAAGTCCAAGCCCACAGCCATGGTGGCCAAGGAAGCCGTCAATGCTGCGTTTGAAATGGGTCTGGCACAGGGAGTGCTCTTCGAACGGCGGGTGTTCCACTCACTGTTCGCCACCGAGGACCAGAAGGAAGGCATGGCTGCATTCAGCGAGAAGCGGCAGCCCGAGTTCAAGCACCGGTAGTTGATTGTTGTTGTGAGGCCTGCTTTGCGCCCTTGACGCGACTCGTAGCGCGCAAAGCAGGCCCCGCAACGTAGTTTTGGCATGCACGAGGATAGACTCGTTGGCACCGACAAATGGGGAGAGAACATGTCAACGGAGATCGTTCAAACCGGCCAAACGGAAGCATCCGCCCAACCGATCAACCGCCAGGCCATCGTGGCAGCAGCGATGGCAGTGCTGGCCCTCGTGGGGCTGTTCTTCGCGGGGATGGCCGTCATCGCAGTTTTCGTTGTGGGTGCAGGTCACGTCGCCCTCAACCAGATCCAGCAGCGTGGAGAACGCGGACGGGCTCTTGCAGTTGGTGCCTTGGTTGTCGGTTACGGTATCGCCGCACTGGCGCTCGTATCGGCTCTTATCTTTTCGTTTTCGGTGGCCCGCTAGTAGGACGAAGGTCACGATACTTTCCTCGTCACGATTCCGCCCGGGGGCCGTCCTAAATAAGGACAAACAGGGCGACGACTGAGGAACGAAATGACGTGGCAATTCTGCGATAACCACCACTGCCCGGACAGCTGGCACTGGACCGAACTGGGCGATGTCCCGGTGGCATGCCCATACGCGGGCGATCAGATTGAGTTCGCGCGAAGCCTCGCTGACACCTAGCTCGGCTCTCAGCTGGTTGCCCTATGCTTGTGCCACGGCGCCCGCCGGACAGTCCGTCTTGAGGGAATGCGTTCCGATGCGTGAAATGAATGAGTCGGTAGAGCCACCAGTGCTGGAGATAAGTGACTTGCGGGTCGCCTATGGCAGCCGGACGGTGGTCGATGGGCTGGCTTTTCGTGTTGACCGCGGAGAGATCTTCGGTTTGCTGGGCCCGAATGGGGCAGGAAAGACCACCACGCTCAGCGCGCTGGAGGGTCTGGTGAAACCGCTGTCCGGCCGTGTGGTCGTGAACGGCGTCGAGGTCCAACGATACCCGATCGAGGCGGAGGCTCTACTCGGCGTGCAACTGCAGTCCTCCAGTTTTCAGGCCGAGTTGAGCATTGAGCAGATCGTGAAGCTGTACGCGGGCCTTTATGGGGTAAGACTCTCACGCGCCCAGATCCGCGAGAGCATCCGTACTCTCGGACTCGGCGAGGAACTGGGCAAGCGCTTTAAGCATCTTTCCGGCGGTCAGCAGCAACGACTGGCATTGTTCATTGCGACCATCCACAACCCGCTGCTGCTGTTGTTGGACGAGCCGACGGCAGGGTTGGACCCGCAGTCTCGGCGCACTCTGTGGAAGAGGATTGAGAAACTGCGTGGCGACGGCAGCAGCATAGTTCTGACTACGCATTCCATGGAGGAAGCCCAAGCGGTCTGCGATCGGGTGGCGATTATCGATCACGGCAAACTCCTCACCCTCGGGACTCCCGCTGAACTGATCAACAAACACAAGGACGATCCTGAGGTGCTGGCCGTCGCACACGGCGCCGTCACATTGGAAGACGTGTTCATCGGACTGACAGGGGATGAGATCCGTGATTGACGATCGCAACTCTGCTGCAAGGCCCTCGCTGGCACTGGCCATGAGATCGCTGCTTCTCGCGGATTCGATCGTGCTTCTACGCAGCCGGGTATCGGTCGTTTTGAGCATCCTGCTGCCGATCGTGGTCCTGGTGGTCACCACCTTCGGCAAGGCCCAATCACGCCTTGGCGGCTCGGACCTCGTCATCGGCCTGGCCCTAATCCTTGGGCTGCTCACCTCCTGCCTGCTGGGTTACAGCCTTACGCTGGCCCATGACCGGGAGATGGGCGTGCTGCAAAGGCTCCGAGTCACCCCAGCACCAACCTGGATGATCATGACCAGCAGGCTCGTGGTCCAGGTGGCAACCAATCTGATCGCGTCCGCAATCGTAGTGATCGTCGGTACCATCCTCCACGGCCTCTCGCTCAACGCGGGCCAGTACGCCCTCATCCTGGCCATTGCCGTCCTCGGTGCCGCGATGTTCCTGGCCATCGGGCAGGCATTGGTTGGAGTGGTGAAATCGTCCACCGCCATCAATGCGATCGGCCGGGTCCTTTTCGTGATTCTGCTGCTCCTCGGGCTTCTGGGTGGGTCCGGGATCCTGGGTGACACTATGAAGACCATCGGCGACTGGTCACCAGTCGGCGCCCTCATGGCTTTCTTCTCCAGCGTGCTGAGCCAAGCCACATGGAGCGCCCAAGACGGTTACTCACTGCTGGCCTGCCTGGGATACATCGTCGTGTTCTCTTTCATCGGAATCCGCTGGTTCCGATGGGACGCCCAGTAGAGGACGGCTAGCTGTACTGTCCCCGCAGTTTGATGACACGGGGTTTGCGTACGCTGAACAAGGCTAGGACTGCCGCCGGGGAGTCCACCCCGAAGGCAACGCTCCGCTTATTCTTCCGCGCTCGATGTCCGACTTTGCTGACCACCCTTGCGCTGCCTGCCCTGTGCTGAACGAACCTCTCGCTAATCGCAGGCCGACGTCAGGGTGACTCATTCCAGGTGCGCCTCCCCGCCGAGTCGACGCGCGCACACTCCAAGGCTTGTCCGCGAACCCTCCTCCACGGAAGACGCGATAGTCCCCATAACGAGCCGGATCAAGAAAATCCCAGCACCACTCCCACACATTTCCTAGGGTGTAGTGCAATCCAAAAGCGTTGGCACTCTTCGATCCCACTACCTGAGGGTCTTCTACATCGTCCTCGGACGTCCACGCGATGTCATTGAGCAACCGGGCCGTCAACATCATCCAAGACCTTCGCCCACTGTGCCTTGGTCACAGGAACTGCTCCGATCTCAAAAGCCTCGAGCTGCACGGACCATCGGCGTTGGCGGCGCGCGTCGTGTAACTCCACGTGCCCGGCGGGCAGCGTGCGAAGATCGAAAATAGCCATCCCCAATGCTCTCACTGTGCTCACGAGGTGTACGTCGAGCTTCGGGGCATACAGGCCCGACGCCGTCGAACTCCGCCCGTAGCCATGTCACCTTTCCCTATTCACTAACTCTTTCCCCGTCACGCCCCCGTGGTTGCCGCCTCTTAAATAGGGACAGCTTGGCGACGATGTGGGGGCACAATGACGGCTGGGTTCTGCGATAACGATGACTGCCTGGAAGGCTGGCACTGGACACAGCTTGGGGAGTTTCCGGAGCCGTGTCCCGAGCAGGTTGAGGAGGAACCGCCGGGGGCGGACGGTCCGTCGATGCCGCAGCCGCGCGGCGAGAAGCAGGACTAGGCAAGCAGCGCAGAATGAGTCCGGAACGCGTGGAGGCCGGGGTGGTGGACCTTGCTCTACGCCGGTACGCCCGACGGGACCAGGGCGGCGTCAAAGAACGCAAGCTCCAGGCGCACAGCCTCGCGGAACGTCTCCGTGACGCGGGCGCGAACTTCCGGGTTTACAGGCTCGACGGCGTTGAACTCCTCCCGTAGCCACGTCACCCAGGCGTTGTACTCGGGATTGTTGTGGAGGCGGATCCATTCCGAGTGCTTTGGCGCAACTGGCCATATTGCAGGATCTCCGGCCCGCGCGGCCCAGTCCCCGTAAAGCCACTCGGCAACGAGGAGGACAGCCAGAACGTCCGGGTAGGAGCGGGTGCTCAAAGCGGTGCGCATGAGGGAATCGAAGTCGCGGGTGACGGTTCCCAGTGCGGGCCCGGTCCGGTCAGCCTCCGCAACGTCCAGTTCATTGAAGCAATCCTGGAAGTACGTGTTCTCGTCCGACGCGAATGCGCCCAGGACCCGCGCGAACACCAACCGTGAGGATAACGACGGCGCGGAGGCAACTGCTTGCCCCAGGAGCGCCGTGAAGGCGTCGCAGAACTGGTAATCCTGCACAAGGTAACGCCGAAGGTTATCGTCGGAAAGATTCCCGCCGAGCAACTGATCCACAAAGGGATGGTTGATCGCGGCGTCCCAATTGTTGATGCACTCCTGCTTGAGTTCTTCGGCAAAGCCCACGTGTTTCCTCCTGAAGTATCAGTACCGCACCCTAGCAGCCACTGCGGACTTCGGACAGCACGACGCCGGCCGGACAGATTGACTGTCCGGCCGGCGTCGTTGTTTCTTGGGCGATGTGCCCTTCAGCAGACTTTCCGGCCCCTTTCCGCATTCATTGGATCCGGCCAGTTGCCGACGAAGTCGGGCCAAAAGCCGATGCGTTGGCTGGCGGATGCCCTTGCGTGGTTGCGGGCGGGGATCTGGATCTTGCGAAGCATGAGTGCCTCCTGGCTGATGAAATGCCTGCGACGGTCGCCGCAGGTGGTGGTGCCTGCCAAAGCAGGAGCCACCGCATCAGTCAGGTCGGGACCCTGGATCGAACGAAGGTTGTGGTGCTGTACTTCGCTGCCGGTCCGTCACAGGTCCGGCTCGCGGCGGAGGTAGCGGTGAGAGGACGTCCGGGATGTCGGACGATCCTGGGGCGGAAGTGCTTGGACCACGTGCTCCGGATGAGCCTGCAGCACTTGGCGTCAAGGCGGGATGAAGTGGCGGGTCCGGAACGGGATTCACGGGGCCTGGCATTAGGGCGGGCGGAACACCCACGGGGTCAAGCATCGAAAAAGGCTGGGGGAGACTGATGCCTCCGAGCAGAGGTGCCCCGGCTTGCGTGGTTTGGAGTACGACGGCGAGGGGCAGCGTGGGGGCGCTTGCCGGCGAGGTAGTGGCTTCCCCGAAGGTCGGCACCGTAGGCGAGGCAACGCCGTCGAGCTGGTTTGGCGACTGGGTTGGCAACTGGTTTGGCAGGGGCTCCGGTAGCGGGCCTGGCAGCTGAGGAAGTGGAGGGCCGGTCAGCCCGGGCAACTCCGGCGCATCGGGTAAGCCCGGCAACGCGGGCACCGGGAGTATGTCAGGTACTTCGGGCAGGAGGCCCGGGACATCCTCCACTGGAAGTAACCCCTGTACCTCGGGAACCACGACGTCGAGGGGAGCTTCCGGGACGGTCACTGCAGGCAGCGTGGGAACAACAGGAACCTCAGGCAGTGCCGGAACCTCGGGTATCGGCTCAAGACTGGAGGCCACTGAATCAACAGCGTCTTCAACGGATGTGATCGACGGGGCCTGCAAAGTCTGGGTGAGCGAGGTGGAGCCGCTGGGCAGCGGCGGAATGACGGGCACAATGTCCGTCGCTGCTGCGGAAGGCCCGGCCAGCCAGACCATCCATGCGGATGAACCCAGCATGGCCAACAGGAAAGGGCGCAGAAGTACGCTGCGGCGTTGTCCCGGGTCCTTGGCCATGCTCCACCCCCACTGCGGCAATGGAATCTCAGGATACGCTCGCGAGCGCCTTCAGTCACTCCTCGGTGAAATCCCCGGCATCCCTGCGGAAGGTGCCCAGGACGCGGATGAGGTGATCGACGTCGTCGGGCCCGAAGCCCGAGTTGCCGAAAACTTCAGAGTTGAGGGCCGCCGTCGCCTTCTTCGCCAGGGTGCGGCCTTCTGCGGTGAGTTCGATCAGCGTGGTGCGTCCGTCGGTTGGGTGTGGGGAACGGGCCACCAGGCCCGCCTTTTCGAGACGATCGACGGCGTTGGTCACCGAGGTGGGGTGCACCTGCAGGAGCGCGCTCGCCTTGTTCATGGGGAGTGCGCCGCTGCGGGCGAAACTCAGCAGCGCGAGGAGTTCGTAGCGTGCGAACGTCAGTCCGAACGGTTTGAGGACCGTCTCGATGCGTGCAAGCAAGATCTGCTGGGTACGCATGATCGCTGTGATGGCAGCCATGGGCGCGGCAACATCGCCCCAACCATGCCGTTCCCAGTTTCGTTGGGCGTCGGCGATGGGGTCGCGGGGGAGTGGGGTACCCATGGGCCTCCTTCGTTGCTCGGGTGGCTAGTCTTTCAGATTCGGAAACTCTTCCTCGGTGTACTCCAGGCCGAGACCGGCCGGCAGCGGTCCGCTGCCGTGACGCGCCACTTCCGTGCCGCGTAGTTCCACGCGCCTGATCTTGCCTGAAATGGTCTTGGGCAGCTCGCCGAATTCGAGTCGCCGGATCCGTTTGAAGGGCGCCAGGTGCTCACGACAGTATCGCAGGATGTCCTCGGCAACGGCAGGTCCGGGTTCGTAGCCGGCGGCGAGCACCACAAACGCTTTCGGCACGGAAAGCTTCACGGGGTCAGGCGAAGGTACGACGGCGGCCTCCGCCACTGCGGGGTGTTCGATCAGTACGCTTTCGAGTTCGAAGGGCGACAAACGGTAGTCGGAGGATTTGAAGACGTCGTCGTCCCGGCCGACATAAGTGATGACGCCGTCGGCGTCCCGGCTCGCCATATCCCCGGTGTGGTAGTAACCGTCGCGGAACGCTTCTGCTGTTTTCGCTTCATCGCCGAAGTAACTCTTCATGAGCCCCACGGGCCGGGGGTCCAAGCGGAGGCAGAGCTCGCCATCGTCGGCTTCCTGTCCGGTGAGCGGGTCCACAAGGACGACGTCGTACCCGGGCAGCGGGCGTCCCATGGAACCGATCTTCACCGGCTGTGCCGGCGTGTTCGCGATCTGGACGGTGGATTCGGTCTGGCCGAAACCGTCGCGGATGGTGACGCCCCAGGCTTCCTCCACCTGGCCGATGACCTCCGCGTTCAGTGGTTCGCCGGCGGACACCACCTTGTGGGGCGGCGAGGCCAGTTGCGTGAGGTCTGCCTGGATGAGCATGCGCCAGACGGTGGGTGGCGCGCAGAAACTCGTGACTCCTTCGCGGCCCATTTGGTCCATGAGGGCGGCTGCGTTGAAGCGTTCGTAGTTGTAGATGAAGACGCAGGCCTCGGCGATCCAGGGTGTGAAGACGTTGGACCAGGCGTGCTTGGCCCAGCCGGGGGAGGCGACATTGAGGTGCACGTCGCCGGGTTCAAGGCCGATCCAGTACATCGTGGAAAGGTGGCCCACGGGGTAGGACGTGTGGGTGTGCTCCACGAGCTTGGCCCGCGAAGTGGTGCCGGACGTGAAGTAGAGCAGCATTGTCTCGTCCGCTTTGGTGGGGGCGTCGGGCGTGAACTCTTGCGGTGCGGAGAATGAATCTGCATACTGCTTGGCTTCGGCATTGGCCGGTTCCCCGCCGATCTCGATCAGCGTGTAATCGCCCTCCACAGCGGTGAATTTCCCAATGTTGGCGCTACCCACGGCCACCCAGTTGGCACCGCCCCGTTCTACGCGGTCTTGAAGATCCCGTGCACCCATGAGGGTGGTAGTGGGGATCATGACGATGCCCAGCTTGATGCCGGCCAGCATGAGCTCCCAGAGCTCCACCTGGTTGCCGAGCATGATGATCATGTGGTCCCCGCGCTTGACGCCCTCGTTGCGCAGCCAGTTGGCAAGTTGGGAGGACCGCTTTGAAAGGTCCGCGAACGTGCGCCGTGTGGAACTGCCGTCCTGCTCCACGATGACCAGTGCCGGTTTGTTTCCCCGTTCCGGATCCGCAGCAATCTGGTCGAACCAATCCAGGGCGAAGTTGAATTCGTCAAAACGTGGCCATTCGAATTCACTGTGCGCCTGCTTGTAGTCCTCGCGCAGTTCCAGCAGCCGGTCACGGGCCGCACGGAAGTCTTCTGTGACTGTCATAGTCCGCCTTTCGCTGGGGAATACTGCCTCGGCGCCGTCGCCGGAGCATCCCGCCTAGTGGTCCACATCACCTTGCAATATACTAGGACATCCAAGGGTTTGGAAGAGCCTGCGTTGGACATGACGAAGGGGTCAAATGCTCGACGAAAAAGCAGCTGCCGGCACCGTTACCAGCGGCGAACCGACACAGAAAGTCCTCCCTCCTTATCCGGAGGCGGACCTGATGCACGTGGTAGACCTGCTTCCTGCGGGGGAGCGGGCGCGGTACGCGGAGGTGCGGGAGTCCCTCCAAACGCGGATCCGCGCCGCCAGCATCGAATACTGGAACCGAGAAGAGTTCCCGTTCGGGCTCCTGGCCGAGATGGCCAAATATGGGCTCGGCGGGCTGCAGATCGACGGCTCCTCCAAGCTGTTCAAGGGCCTCATGTACACCGAGATTGCCCGGGCGGACGTATCGCTTTCCGCGCTGGTGGGCATCCATAACGAACTCATCGTCGGCATGATCCATGAACTTGGCTCTCCCGAACAAAAGCGGAAGTGGCTGCCGGGGCTGGAGGCCTTTACCCAGTTGGGCGCCTTCGCGCTCACGGAACCGGACCACGGCTCGGACATCGCCGGAGGACTCTCGACGACGGCGCGACGCGACGGCGGCGAATGGGTCATCAACGGTGCCAAGCGCTGGATTGGGGCCGGAACGATTGCCGACTTCGCCTTGGTGTGGGCCCGTGATGTGTCTGATCACCAGATCAAGGGCTTCATCGTGGAGACGGACCGGGAAGGCTACTCGGCCACCAAGATCACCAACAAGATCGGCCTCCGCATCATGCAGAATGCGGACATCGCGCTGGACGACGTCCGGATTCCCGTGGATAACATGCTGCCCGGCGCCACGGCGTTTTCGCGGGCCAATGACCTGCTGCGGGATTCGCGGGCCTGGGTTGGTTGGCAGGCTGCAGGCATCCAATTGGCGGCCTTCGATATTGCCCGCTCCTACGCGCTGGAACGCAAGCAGTTCGGCAAGGAATTGGCCAGGTTCCAGCTCATCCAGCAGCAACTTGCGGACATCCTGGGCAACGCCAATGCCTCACTGTCCTTGATGGTGGAACTCGCACGTATCCAACAAGCGGGCAAGCTGGAAATGGTGCAGGCCGCGATGTGCAAGGCGACCACCACACGCTTGGCGCGCTCGTCCGTGGCTATGGGCCGATCCCTGATGGGCGGAAACGGCATCACCACGGATTACGAGATGGGCAAGCTCTTTGGCGATGCCGAAATCTTGTACACCTACGAGGGCAGTTACGAGATCAACTCCATGATCGTGGCCAGGGCGGTAACGGGAAAGTCGGCGTTCGTCTAAATCGACAATGAGGGCATCTCTTCGCCCGTGGAACGCCGGCGAAGAGATGCCCTCATTTGGAAACTGCTATTAGCTTCGGGTTAGGACCTGGATAGGCTCTGCCGAGGCTGGCTCCGGGGAGGCTGGCTCCGTAGAGGCTGGTTCGGGGGAAGGGGCAGCGGCGGCGTGCTCGGCCAAAACCCCTGTCCGGTGCCTGATACGGAGGCGGTAAAGGAGCGTTCCGCCGATGATCACCGCAGCAACGAACATAACGCCGCCCCACTGCAGGTACCACTCGAAGGGCGGTACTGAATTGTAAATCTCCGGTCGTGGCCAGATCAGGTTCAACGTCATCGCTCCGCCCCAGAGCACTGCCACGATGTTCACGGGCAGCCCCCATTTGCCGAGGCTGAAACCCGGTTCGGATCCGTCGTCCTTCAGGGGCCACTTCTTAAGGAACCGGCGCCGCAGCATTGGCACGGTGACCAGCAGGTAGGAGAGGTAGATCAGGACGATGCTGATGCTGGAAAGAATCGTGAAGATGGCCGGCTGGGAGATGTTGACGATCAGCGGGATCACCGCCACTGTGCCGATAACGATGGCAGCCACCGTGGGGGTTTTGCGGGTGGGGTGAACTTTGCTGAGCTGGCGGCTGAAGGGGAGGTTGTTGTCCCTGGCCATGGCGAACATCATGCGGATAGCTGCTGCATGCACGGCCAGCGTGCAGACCACGACTGCCACCACGATGCAGACCAGGAAGGCCTTGCCGAAGGGGCCGCCCAGCACCGAAAGAACGATGTACTGCAAACCGCCATCGGCAGCTCCCAGCTTGGGATCGGACAGATCGGGTGCGGCCAGGATTCCGCCAAGGAGGAGTAGTCCGCCCAAGAGGAAGGACGCCGTAACAGCACGCAGGATAGCCTTGGGAGCCGTGCGCTTGGGGTCCTTGGTTTCCTCGCCGAGGGAGCTGGCGGTGTCGAACCCGTACATGACGTAGCCGGAGGCCATGGCGGCAATCATGAACACCCCGAAGAAGCCTAGGGGATGTCCTTCGCCGAATCCGGCAGTGTCCAGGAGGACTTCCGGTCCCCGTACTGAATGCCAAATCAGCGCCGCGATCAGCAGGACGGCCGCAACCAGTTCTACGAATACGCCCACACTGTTGATCATGGTCATGAGTTTCACGCCGAAAGCGTTGATGAGTGTGGAAATACCGATCATGATGCTGGCAAGGATCACCCCGTTGACGGCGAAGTCGTAAGGGCCGGTTCCGTCGCCCACAAGCTGGAAGCCGCTCCAGATCTGCGGCAGGGTTATTTGAAGGGCCAAGGCAACTGATCCCAGCGCCATGATCGAGGAAAGCAGGAGCAACCAGCCGGCCAGCCAGGCCCACGTTCCGCTTGAGAGCCGTTTGGCCCAGTTGTACACAGATCCAGCCACCGGATAGCGGCCTGCCAGTTCCGCAAAGCACAGGGCCACCATCAGCTGGCCGACGAAGACGATGGGCCATGACCACGCGTAGGCGGGTCCGGCCGTGGAAAAGCCGAAGTAAAAGAGTTGAAAAACGCCGGTGAGGATGGAGATGTAGCTGACGCCGGCGGCGAAGCTGGCGAACTTGCCGATGCTGCGGTCAAGGGTTTGCGCGTAGCCAAACTCGTCCATGCCGCTTGCATCGCTCTTGCTGGGTCCTAATTTACTGGGTTCTGACATTCGAACTCCTAACTCAGACGTGCACCGAATGGTGATGACCTGCGGCCGCCATTGGTCGCAGTCGAAATCAAAAGGCCGGGCACCACTATGTGCCTCCGGCTGTTCCCCCATTTGTTGTTACGGGGCTGGCTGGGCCTTCGATGTGGTCGAAGTCCGGACCATGCCCGCCAGGCCGCAACCGTATAGGTGTGGCGTGGGTCATAAGAAGAGGTTAGTTCAGATTGAACAGGCGTTCAAGACTTGTTATGAACAAATGTTCAAGATAGTGTCGTGCCTTTTCAGGCATAGCGCCCCTGGACGCGGAAACGCGGACGCGGAAACGTGAGCACGGAAACGCGGGCACGGAAAACGCCGGTGGGGGCGCTGGGTGTGCACCCTCCACCGGTGTTTTCAGTGGCAACCACCTGCTCAGGCGGGGGTCAAGCTGAAGTCCGCCACCGCCGTCGTGGTTTCATCTGTCCGGCTGGCCTTGAGAGGTCCGCGCATCGCTCACCAATCATCATGACGGTGATGTTGGGATTGACGGTGACGTGCTCGGGCATGACGGAGGCATCCGCAACGCGCAGGCCGGTGACGCCCTTGACCCGCAACTCCGGATCCAGCGGGGACATGTCATCGTCCACGGGACCCATCCGGACAGTGCCGACGGGGTGGTAGACCGTGTTGTGCGTTTTGCGGATGTAATCCTGCAGTTCCTCGTCCGTCTGTGCCTCGATACCAGGCGAGAGCTCCCGGCCGGCCCATTCGGCCATGGCCGGCTGCGCCGCGATTTCCCGCGCCTTGCGGATGCCGGCAACCATGACCCGCATGTCGTGGCCCTCCGGATCCGTGAAGTAGCGGGGGTCAACCATCGGCTTGTCGCGGAAGTCCCGGCTGCGGAGCCGGACGGTTCCGCGGGAACGGGCGTGGGTGACGTTCGGGGTGAGGCTGAAGCCATTCTCCGTGGTGGGGTAGCCGTACCGAAGGGTGTTCATGTCGAACGGGACAGAGCCGTAATGCATCATCAGGTCGGGGCGATCCAAACCCTCTTCGGTGGGGGTGAAGATACCGATCTCCCACCACTGGGTGGAACTCTCCACCATCGGCTGCTTCGCCTCGAACTGCACCACGCCTTCCGGGTGGTCCTGCAGGTGCTCGCCGACACCGGGGGAGTCGACCACCACGTCGATGCCGTGTGCTGCGAGATGCTCGGCCGGGCCGATGCCGGAGAGCATGAGGAGCTTGGGAGAGTCGATGGCTCCCGTGGACAGGATGACCTCGCGATGCGCTGTGAGCCGGTGGGCCCGGCCGAAAGCCGAGTCAACGACGTCGACGCCGGTGCAGCGCTTGTCTGCGTCGAACACCAGTTGGCGGGCACGCAGGCCGGTCAGCAGCGTGAAATTTTCACGATCGATGATGGGGTGGATGTAGGAAACCGAGCTGGAGGAACGTGTCCCATCGGAACGGCGGTTGATCTGGAAGAAATTGGCCCCGTTGATCACGGTGCTGCCGTCATTGAACTTTGCGCGGGGGATGCCGGCCTGCTCGCAGGCGTCAAGAAGCGCGACGCCGGTGGGATCCGCCGGGGGCACGTTCATCAGGTGCACGGGCCCCGAGCCGCCATGGTGGGGAGCATCCGGGCCCGCATCCTCGTTGGTTTCCAGCCGCTTGTACAAGGGCCAGGCGGCAGCAGCGTTCCAGCCAGTGGCGCCATACTTTGACTCCCACTCGTCCAGGTCCTCGCGGGGAGCCCAGAAAGCGATACAGGAGTTATGGCTCGAGCAGCCACCCATGACCTTGGCGCGGGCGTGGCGCATGAAGGAGTTGCCGTTCTCCTGCGGTTCCACTGGGTAGTCCCAGTCGTACCCCGACTCCAGCAGTTCCATCCATCGGTCAAGCTGCAGAATCTCGGGGAGGCCGCGGTCATCCGGACCAGCTTCAACCAGTGCAACGGAAACGGAAGGGTCCTCGCTCAGTCGTGCGGCCACTGCAGCGCCGGCAGAGCCGCCGCCGATGACGACGTAGTCGAACCCTCGGTCATTGAGGTTCTCGATGTTGTCGGTGTGCATCTATTTCTCCTTGCTGCGGTCAGCGAACCAGCCCGTTACCTGCGGGTTGGTGTTCTGGTAGATGTGCTTGGCTTCCTGGTATTCAGCGAGTCCGGTGGGACCGAGCTCGCGGCCGACGCCGGACTGGCCGAAGCCGCCCCATTCGGCCTGTGGAAGGTAGGGGTGGTAGTCGTTGATCCAAACGGTGCCGTGGCGCAGGCGGCCTGCTACCCGCTGAGCCTTGCCTGCATCCTGGGTCCAGACGGCGCCGGCCAGTCCGTAGATGGTGTCGTTCGCGGTGGCCACGGCTTCGTCTTCCGTCCGGAAGGTTTCCACCGTTACTACCGGGCCGAAGGCTTCGTCGACCACAACCGACATCCCGCGTTGGACGCGGTCCAGGATGGTCGGCTGGTAGTAATAACCGGCGTCGTACTTCTCTCCTTCAGGCGCTGCGCCACCACACCGCAACCGTGCGCCTTCCGCCACGCCACGCTGGACGTAGGCATCCACCTTGTCGCGGTGGGCTGCGGAAATCAGCGGTCCGGTCTCGGCGGACTCATCGAACGGGCCACCGAGGCGGATGTCCTTTGCCCTGCGGACCAGCTCGTCGACGAAGCGCTCGGCGATGGATTCCTCCACCACCAGCCGTGCCCCGGCGGAGCAGACCTGGCCTGAGTGCACAAAGGCCCCGTTCAGCGCATTGTCTACGGCGGCGTCGAAATCAGCGTCAGCAAACACGACGTTGGGGTTCTTGCCGCCGAGCTCAAGCGCCAGCTTCTTAACCGTGCCGGCTGCCGCGGCGGCAATGCGCTTGCCGGTTTCCAATCCGCCGGTGAAGGAGACCAGGTCAATGTCAGGGTGCTCCGACAGGGGTGCGCCCGCCTTGGCGCCCGGGCCTGTCACGAGGTTGGCGACGCCGTCGGGCAGGCCAAGGTCCTTGAGCAGCTGCATGGCAAGGATTGCGGTGGACGGGGTCAGCTCGGCCGGCTTGAGGACGAAGGTGCAGCCAGCCGCCAGTGCGGGCGCGATCTTCCATGCAGCCTGCAGCAGCGGGTAGTTCCACGGCGTGATCAAACCGCAGACGCCAACGGGCTCGTAGACGATTTTGCTGGCGACGGCGTTGTCCCCGGCGTCGACTACCCGGCCCGCCGACTGACCGGCGAGCCTTCCGAAATATTCGAAGCAGGCAGCGATGTCGTCAATGTCGATACGGCTTTCGATGATCCGCTTGCCGGTGTCCAGCGATTCGGCGCGGGCGAACTTCTCCCGGCGTTCGCGCAGTTCCGCGGCGACCTTCAGCAGGAACGCACCGCGATCGGGCGCCGGGACAGAGGACCAGACGCCGGAGTCAAAGGCTGCCCGAGCGGCAGAAATGGCGCGCTCGGCATCTTCGCGGCCAGCTTCAGACACCGTGGCGACCAGTTCGCCGTCGGCCGGGTTGTGGATTGTGCGGACCGCACCGGACGCAGCCGGCTCCCACGAGCCGTTGATGAAAAGCGTGGATGCGGTTTCGGAGAATGTGGCTTGGGTCATACATTGGAGATTAGTGCATCTTGAACATCTGTTCAAGGGTACATATGAACAAATGTTCAAAATTTTCGGGCTGCGCGTTAGGTACTGCTACTGCCATTCCGGGGCAGACAACAACGGCGCCCCTACCCGTTGCCGGAGGGCGCCGTCGTGGTCCGAAGGGGCTATTCGTAGAATTCGATTCTTGGCTCTCCGATGACTCCACCGCGTTTCATGGCTTCCTGGAGTTCGGGGTTGGCGAAGAAGGCCTGCGCCTTCTCTACTGAGTCAAAATAGTGCAGCACGAGCACGGTGTCGGGGTCATCCGCCTTCCGGTGGAAAGATTCCTGTGTGACGCCGCCCGCGGCCTGCAGATCCGCAACGCTTTTATAGACGTCATGCCATGCGCCAAAATCAGCCACTTTGTGGGTAACAACGGACAGTGCCATGGACTTCTCCTTAGGGTGGTGTAGCTCAAAAACCGGGACGGCGGGGGCCGGCGTCCCGCGTCAGACTCTGCGAGGCTGTCAGTCCTCAGGTCCCGCCGTCTGGAAATTGTGGACATCGAAATAGCTGATCTCCGGCTGCGCGATTCCGAGTTCGGCTGTAACTGGACCGAGCTTGTTTTGATAGAAGGAATCGGCTTGTTCGCGGGTCCGCCATACATCCACGATCCGGGCGCCATGGTCAGTCCCCGATACCCAATGGAAAAGCCCGCCCGGGGCCCCGGGTCCGCCCGGAGCGAGTCCTAGTCGCTGCACCACTTTGTCATAATCCTCCAGGGTGCCTTCGGTGAAATCCATGATTACTGCAATGGCCATAATGGACCTCCAATGGGATTGGCGGGGGATGATTCCACTGCCATTCGCAACGCTAGACCCGCCCAAATACGCGGTCAATAGGCCCCTGACGGGGAGTAAGGAGGCTGCTCTGCAGGGGTGGTTTGGGTGCAGTGTTGCTACGCAAACCACCGGCGATTCCATGGACGGCGACTGTCAGCCAAGCTCGGCCCGGCGGCCGGGCTCGGCTCCGTACTCTGACCACCCGCCTGCGTAGAGGCGGCCGCGGCCAAGTCCTGCATGTTCGAGAGCTAGAAGGTTGTGGCAAGCCGTGACGCCTGATCCACAGTAGGAGATGACGGCAGTCGCATCTTCGATCCCAACCTTCGCAAACGCTCGTCGGACCTCGGCGATCGGGCGCAGGCGTCCATCCGGGGCGAGGTTCCCACGGCACGGGACGTTCACGGCGCCGGGGATGTGTCCGGCTTGGGGATCGGTGGGCAGCTGCAGGCTTCCGTCGAAGCGGTCGGCATTCCGTGCGTCGAGAATGATCCCGGCAGCCCCTGCGCTAATGTCCTCAAGCCGGGCTAGATGCTCCTTCGGCCACGGAGACGGCGTGAAAGTCGCGGGCGTCGGCTTGGCGGGTATCGTCTCGAGCGGTCCTGTCCACGCGGCAATCCCGCCGTCGAGCAGCGCCGCCCGATGCCCCAGCGCACGCAGCATCCACACGAGCCGCGCTGCGATGACTCCTCCCGCGTCGTCATACGCGACGACGGTCGTTGAGTCGCCGATTCCCAAGGAAGACATTCCCTGTGCGAACACTTCGGGGTCGGGAAGAGGGTTCAGGCCGTGTGGTCCCGAGCTGCCCGACAGCCAAGAGTCCAGGTCCACGAACACCGCGTCTGGAAGATGCCCGCCGTCGTACGCTGCACGGCCTGACGCGCCGTCGAGGTACCACCGAACATCAGCGGTGACAACGTTGGTTCGGTGTGCCTTGAGCCATGCGGCATCAACAAAGGGCGGAAGGTCCGCTGGGGTTATCCGACGATCATCCATACAGTGCAGGCTAGAGGATGCGTCCACTATTCGAGCAAAAACGTCCCATTATGTGGACTGGTGTGCACGCGTCTCAACGGTCGCTGTGACGCGGAGGGGCGAAAGCGATCTGCTCCGTGCGGGCAATGCCACGCTCGATGGCCGCCTTGTCTATGCCCAGGAGCGTGGTGAGCCACATGCCGTTTTGCACGACGACGATGTCTGCTGCGCGCTCCCTGCTCTCATCGGCGGAAAGCTCTGGTTTGGCATTCCCTATGAGTGTGGCAAGCCCGTCCAGATACCGGTCGAAGGCCGCCGCGTTGATCCGTGCAAAGTCCTCGTGAGCTTGGGCGAGGGCCCAGAGGTGGAGGCGGAGGGACAGATACGGAGTGGTCAGGAGATCGGGGTCTGCAACGCGCCGAAGTGACTCCCGGAGTTGCTCCTCAGGGGTTGACGCCGGCTCCGGCTCCACGAGCATGAGGTCGTGCTCTTCGATCCGGTGCAGCACCGCGCGGATCAAGCTCGACTTGTCCTCGTAGTAGTAGTTCACGAGCCCCAGCGCCACACCGGCTTCGCGTGACACGGCACGCATGTTGATGCCCGAAATGCCGTGGCGTGACAACAGTTCCAAGGCAGCCTCGAGAATGCGTGCTTGCCTGTCAACCTGTTCGCCGGACTTTGCGGTGCTTGTACCCATTCGGTCAGACTATTGCCAAACCCGGATCAGCGCATCCCGGACGACTACAGGTTTCCTTCTGCGTAAACGCGCAGGGCGTCCCGGACGAACGTCGCTCCTGACTCCCCGCCATAGTTCGCGGCAAATCGAGGGTCAGCGACGTACATTTCGCCGAGGCCTGTGACGTAGCCCTTGACGTCTCCACCGGGAGCGGCGGATGGTGTACCGGGGATTCCGCGGAGCCATTCGACGTGGCGCCTTGCGAGTTCTTGTGCTTCAGCGCTGTCGGGTGCGATTCCGGACGTCGCGGCGGAGATCCAGTCGCTCCCCAGTTTCCGGGAGCGTTCCTTCCATTGCTGCTTTTCTGCGGCGCTCATGCCGCGCCACCAAGCGTCGCTGGTGGCGTAAGCGTCCTTTCCCCAGCGCTCCTCTACCTCGTCCTTGTACTGAGTGTGGTCGAAGCCGTCAAACATGTCCTGTGCCATGTACTTTCCATCCCCTTTCAACGTGTCAATGGTTTGCCGCACCGATGCGATTTGCCGCGCCAGCCGGGCCTGCTCTTGCCCAAGCCATTCCAGGTGGCCGCTCAACGCTTTGACGGTGTCGGTCTCCCTGGCAAGCACGTCGGCAATCGCAGGCAAACCAAGTCCAAGCTCCCTGAGCAGGAGGATCCGCTGAAGCTGCACCAAGGCCGGACCATCGTAATAGCGGTAGCCGTTATGACCGGTCCGGCTTGGCCTGAGCAGCCCAATATCGTCGTAATGACGCAGCGTGCGGCTGGTGGTCCCTGCCATCTTGGCGATTTCCTGGATCGACCAGTCCATGTCTCCTCCGTCCTGGCCCTCTTTGTTCCTGGCTTGTCCTTTGACAGTAATGGTTGACGTTACGTCAAGGTCAAGGGCGTGGATTGGAGGAATTAGTCGGCCAGGATCAGGTACAGCGCGCGCCGGGTTTCATCGAGCTTCTCGATTGCCGCCCTGCGTTGTTCGTCGGTTGCCGCACCGCGGAACTGGTGGACGACGCCCATGAGTTTCCCGATGCTTTGGTGGAACTCCTGCATGTTTCCGTCAGCCTCGGTGTTCCAGGCGTTGGCGAGTTCCTCTTCATGCTCGGCAACGTAGGCGCGGCCGTCGTCCGTCAATGTGAATTCCGTCCGACGCCCCTCGCCCACGGCTGTGATGAGCTCTTCATCAACCAGCTGCTGCAAGGTGGGGTAGACGGATCCCGGGCTGGGCCGCCAGGCTCCGGAGGTCTTCTCGGCGATGGTCTTGATCAGGCCGTAGCCGTTGGAAGGAGCCTCGGCCAGCAGGGAGAGGATCGCCGCGCGGACATCGCCGCGGTTGCGGCGTGGACCGCCAGGACCAAAGCCGCGGGGACCGAAGCCGCCAGGGCCAAACCCGCCAGGTCCGAATCCCGGACCGAAGCCCGGCCCAAATCCGCCCCCGCCGTGGCCGCCCGGTCCGCGACGGCCTTTGCCTCGATTGAAGCGACCTCGACCATGTCCATGCTCGGGATGTCCGTGGCCGTGTTCAGGGAAATTGTTGTCGTGTTCGTTGATGCCTTTCATAACAGCATCGTCCTTTCGGTAGTGGTTCACCGAAGGAATATCGGCGATAGTTCACGATATATCGGTAACTATCGGAACGTCAATAGCCGTTTTTGGGGAGCGAGCATCGGGTGGAAACGGTTGGGACGTGAGCGAGCATCGGGTGGAAACGGTCGGGACGTGAGCGAGCATCGGGTGGAAAGGGCTGGGATGTGATCGAGCATCGGGTGGAAACGGTTGGGATGTGAGAGAGCGTTAAAGCCCGACGGCGGGTGCGGACTTCACGAAAAAGTCCGCACCCGCCGTCGAGCTTCCCAGGAAGTTACGAAAGGGGAGTGACGTAGGCCCCTGAGATACCGCCATCCACCAGGAACGTGGAGGCCGTAATGAAGGAAGCGTCGTCGCTGGCGAGGAACGCGACTGCCGCGGCCAGTTCCTCCGGTTCGGCAAAGCGACCCAGGGGCACGTGGACCAGTCGACGGGCTGCCTTTTCCGGATCCTTGGCGAAGAGTTCCTTCAGCAGGGGAGTGTTCACGGGGCCTGGGCAGAGCGCGTTGATTCGGATGCCCTGCCGCGCAAACTCGACGCCGAGTTCCCGGCTCATGGAGAGAACACCGCCCTTGGACGCGCTGTAGGAAATCTGGGAAGTTGCAGCGCCCATGACAGCCACGAACGATGCCGTGTTGATGATGGAGCCCTTGCCCTGCTCCTGCATGTAGGGAATGGCGTACTTGCAGCAGTAGTAAACGGAGGTCAGGTTCACTTCCTGCACCCTGCGCCAGGCGTCGATTCCCGTGTCCAGGATGGAAGCGTCGTCGGCGGGAGAGATGCCCGCGTTGTTGAAGGCGATGTCCACGCTGCCATACGTCTCCTTGGTCTGGGCATACAGGTTGCGGACTTCTTCTTCACTGGTCACGTCAACTTTGACGAACAGACCGCCTACTTCGCTGGCGGCCGCAATCCCGGAGGTCGGTTCGATGTCGGCGATCACGACGTTGGCGCCTTCTGCGGCCATCCGGCGTGCTGTGGCCAGGCCGATGCCGCTGGCACCGCCAGTGATGACTGCGCTGCGGCCGGCGAGACGGTTGGAAACTACTGATTGCATTGGTGCTCTCCTTTGAAAAGTGGAAAAAGATCAGGCTGACTGGGTGGAAATGAAGACGTTCTTGACCTCGCTGAAGGCATCCAGCGCGTCAGGGCCGAGTTCGCGGCCAAGGCCTGACTGTTTGAAGCCGCCAAACGGGGTGGAGTACCGGACGGACGAATGGGAGTTCACCGAGAGGTTGCCCGATTCGACTCCCCGGGCTACACGCAGTGCGCGGTCCACCTTTGAGGTCCAGATGGACCCAGACAGGCCGTACTCGGTGTTGTTGGCGATGCGGATGGCGTCCGCTTCGTCGTCGAACGGCACAACTGCAACAACCGGACCGAAGATCTCATCCGTGAATGACGGAGCTTTCAGGTCCGGCGTCAGCACTGTGGGCGGGAACCAGAAACCCGGCCCTTCCGGCGCCTTCCCCCGGAAGGCGACCGGTGCGCCGTCGGGCACGAAAGCGGACACCGTACTGAGTTGCTGGGCCGAAATCAAGGGACCCATAGTTGTGGCCGGATCTGCAGGGTCTCCGACGCGCATGCCGAGGACCTCGGGCTCCAGCAATTCCAGGAAGCGTTCGTAGACGCCTCGCTGCACAAGGATCCTGGAGCGTGCGCAGCAGTCCTGCCCGGCGTTGTCGAAAGCGCCACCGGGGGCGGCGGTCGCAGCCATCTCAAGATCGGCGTCGTCGAAAACGATGTTGGCGCTCTTGCCGCCCAGTTCAAGCGTCACGCGCTTCACCTGGTCCGCGCAGCCGGCCATGATCTGCTTGCCCACGCCGGTCGAGCCAGTGAAGACCACCTTCCTGACCGCCGGATGCGTCACGAACCGCTGGCCCACCACGGAACCCTTGCCGGGAATCACTTGGAAGACGCCCTCAGGAAGGCCGGCTTCAAGAGCCAGTTCACCAAGGCGGATGGCTGTCAGCGGTGTCACCTCCGCCGGTTTGAGCACCACGGTATTGCCTGCGGCCAGGGCGGGAGCGAACCCCCATCCTGCTATCGGCATCGGGAAATTCCAGGGAACAATGATGCCAACAACCCCCAGCGGCTCGTGGAAGGTCATGTTGACCCCGCCTGCCACGGGAATCTGGCGACCGAAGTGACGTTCCGGAGCGGCTGAGTAGTAATTGAGGACGTCGCGGACGTTGCCCGCTTCCCATCGCGCGTTGCCAATGGTGTGCCCGGCGTTGCGCACCTCCAGTTGCGCGAGGTTCTCCAGGTCATTGTCGACGGCGGCAGCGAACCGTCGCAGCAGCAGCGCCCGGTCCGCGGGGGCAACGGCCCGCCACGTCTCGTAGGCAGCGGCTGCCTTGGCAATGGCGGCGTCCGTTTCCGCCGGGCCAGCCAAGGGAACGGTCTGGATGACCTCCTCCGTGGCCGGATTGATCACATCAAACACTGTTGCTGTCATGCGGGGGACATCGCTTTCATGGTTGTGGTCTGGTCTGAGCGGTAGCTGGCGGCAGCTTCCACAAAGCCGCGGAACAGCCGGAGATCCTCGGGGTTCTGTTCCGGATGGAACTGGACCCCCAGCAGCCAGCCGCCCTCGGTTGCTTCAACGGCCTGGGCCAGGCCATCCGCGGAGCGGGCCGTGACGCGCAGGGCTTCAGGCATGGTCTCCAAGGCTTGGTGGTGGTAGCAGGGGGACGTGGCGGAGCCGCCCAGCAGGTGGTGGATGAGGCTGCCCGGGGTGGTGGTGAAGGATGCCTCTCCATAAACACCAGGTGCCGGCTGGCTCTTGCTGTCAGGAATGACGTCGGGGATGTGCTGGATCAAGGTCCCGCCCAGTACGACGTTGAGGAGTTGCGCTCCCCGGCAGATCGCGAACAGCGGGAGTTCGCGCTCAAGCGCGGCACGGATCAGGGCGGAATCGTGCCTGTCGCGCAGCGGCTGTGGTTTGGTTGCGGGGTGGGGCGCCTCACCGTAGAGGGAAGGATCGACGTCGGGACCTCCCACCACGATCAAGCCGTCCACCAGATCCAGCACGGATTCGTCGGTGCCCAGCGGAGGGAGCAGGATGGGTGTTCCTCCGGCAGCGACCACGGCCTCCACGTACGATCCGGGGAGAATTGCCGCCGTCGTATTCCACACTCCCCAGGAGGCCTCCTGAAGGTAACTGGTGAGCGCGATTCGCGGCCGGTAAGTTTCAGAGACGTTCGAAGCCACGGACCCGCTCCCAATCTGTGATGGCACTGTCATAGGCCGTGAGCTCTACATTGGCGGCGTGGACGTAGTGATCCACCACGTCGTCGCCGAAAGCCTTGCGCGCAATGCTGCTCTCGGCCAGGAGGTCCCGCGCGTCCCGCAGCGTGGTAGGGAGCCGATCCGCGTCCGACTCGTAAGCATTGCCCTTGGTGATTGCCGGCAACTGGAGATCGTTTTCGATGCCATGGATGACAGCGGCGATCATTGCAGCCACCGCCAGGTAGGGGTTCACGTCGCCGCCGCCCACACGGTTCTCGGTGCGGAGGCCACGGCCGTGGCCCACCACGCGGAGTGCGCAGCTGCGGTTGTCCAGGCCCCAAGCGATCGCAGTTGGGGCGAAGCTGCCCTCCACGAAGCGTTTGTAGGAATTGATGTTGGGCGCCAGGAAATAGGCGAGTTCGCGCAGCGCCGCGAGTTGACCGGCAACGAACCGTTCCATCAGGGGACTAAAGCCGTGTTCGCCGTCGCCCGCCAGTACGGGGTTCCCGTCCAGGTCGGTGAGGCTGAAGTGGATGTGGCAGGAGTTGCCTTCACGCTCATTGAACTTGGACATGAACGTGATGCTCTTGCCGTGCTGGTCCGCGATTTCCTTGGCGCCGTTCTTGTAAAACGTGTGCTTATCGCAGGCGGCGAGGGCTTCATCGAAGCGGAACGTGATTTCCTGCTGACCGAGATTGCATTCGCCCTTGGACGACTCGACCACCAAGCCCGCAGCTTCCATGTTGTTGCGGATGGAGCGGATCACTGGTTCCAGCCGGGCGGTGGCAAGGAGCGAGTAGTCCACGTTGTACTGCGTCGACGGCGCGAGGCCGGTGTAGTTCTTCTGCCAGGCCTGGTTGTATGAGTCATCGAACATCAGGAATTCAAGCTCGGTCCCTACATGGGCCCGGTAGCCCAGCTTTTCGAGCCGCTCGATCTGGGCCTTCAGGATCTGCCGCGGTGATGCTGCCACCGGTGTCCGGTCCGTCCACAGGACATCGCACTGCACAATGGCTGTGCCTTCGAGCCAGGGAACCCGGCGAAGCGTCGAAACGTCCGGCAGCATCACCATGTCCCCGTAGCCCGTTTCCCAGGACGACATCGCGTAACCGTCCACGGTTTGCATCTCAACATCCACGGCGAGCAGGTAGTTGCAGCCCTCCGCGCCGTGATCAAGAACGTCTTCGAGGAAGGAACGTGCACCGCAACGCTTGCCCTGGAGGCGACCCAGTGCATCGGTGATGGCGACAATGACAGTATCGATCTCGCCGCTTCCTACTGATTCGCGCAGTTCGTCGACGGTGAGCTGCCGGTTCCGGCTGGACTCTTGGATGTGGGAATTCATGATGTCTCCGCAGTGTGGTTCTGTGAGTGGATGTCAGGTTCTGCTGGCTGTTACTTCAGCTCGGCCTCGGCCATGGCGAGTTGGGCGAACTCTTCTTCGGGTGCGCCCGCCACGATCCGGTGCCGGCTGTAGAGCCAGTAGTAAAGGAGGGCAGCGGCAAAAATCGCTGCGGTAATGGAAGCGGCAAAGACGTCGACGACGAACGTCGCCACGACTGCCACCGCGGACAGGACCAGGGCAATCGACGTCGTGACGACCCCGCCCGGTGTCCTGTAGCCGCGTTCCAGGTTGGGTTCCTTCTTGCGAAGGACGATGTGCGAGAGGTTCAGCAGGACGTAGGAAACGGTCGCGCCGAAGACTGCGATGTTGATGAGCAAGGCACCGTCCTGGGTGATGGCAGCGAGGAGGAATCCAATGGTGCCCGGAACGATCAAGGCCCAGTACGGGGTGCGCCGCTTCCCGGTCAGGGAGAGCCAGCGTGGCAGGTATCCGGCCCGTGAGAGGGCAAACAGTTGCCGTGAGTAGGCGTAAATGATGGAGAAGAAGCTGGCCACCAGCCCGGCCAGTCCCGCGTAGTTAATGAAGTCCGCGAGGAAGGTGTTGCCGCCATAAGCAATGCGCAGGGCTTCCGGAAGCGGGTTGTCGGATCCGCTCATGGCTTGCGAGCCGGCTGCTCCCGGGACCAGGACCAGCATGAGAGCGCCAAAAATGACCAGGATGATGACGGCCACAATGATTCCCCGAGGCATGTCCCGCTTGGGATTCGAGGTTTCTTCGGCCGCGAGCGGAACGCCCTCCACTGCCAGGAAGAACCAAATGCCGTAGACCAGGGCCGCCAGGATGCCGCTGATACCCATGGGCAGGAAGGCGCTGGAGCCTGCGGATCCGTCGGGAACAATATCGAACAACCGGGCGGCATCGAACTTGGGAAGGAGGCCGACGACGGCGGCGGCCAAAGCGATGGTGGCCACCGCGGTGATGGCGAACATGATCTTCAGGGCTTCGCCGACTCCGCGGATGTGAATACCGATGAAGATGACATACGTGACCAGGTAGACCGGCCATGAGTTGGTGAGGCCAAAGAGGCCAAGGGCCTCTACGTAGCCGCCGATGAAGGTGGCAATAGCGGCCGGCGCCACCGCGTATTCGATGAGGACCGCCATGCCTGTCGCGAATCCACCGAGGGGTCCCAGGGCCCGGCGGGCGAATGCATAGCCAGCCCCCGCCGTCGGGAGCGTTGATGAGAGCTCAGCGAGCCCGAAAACCATGCAGGTGTACATAACCGCCATGAGCAGGAAAGCGATCAGCAGGCCACCCCAGCCTCCTTGTGCCAGGCCCAGGTTCCAGCCCGCGAAATCGCCGGAGATCACGTAGGCCACTCCGAGCCCCGCGAGGAGAACCCATCCAGCGGCACCCCGTTTGAGGCGCCGGTGCTTCAAATACTCATCCTCGCCGCCGGGCGGCTGGTGCACTGTTTCCATGCGTGTTCCTATCGTCTGAGGAATGCTTCTGGGAAAAGTCGAGCGGGGGATCAATCAGATCCTAAAGGACTGTTTTCAGTCCAAAGTGTGCTTCAAAGTCTGGAGGCTCCTTCGGCGGGAGTCAAGACTTTTCTCAAAAACATGATGACTTGGATCACAATTGGAGGCGTGTCCAATGGTTTCTTTGATGACCTTTATTGGTCAGCGTGGGTAGCATGGAGGCAGCAGCGCCCTGTGAACGGCCTCACTTATTGGCGCAGCCCGCATTCCGTGGAAGGAGATGCCGTGCCGGACTCACCGTTTGGCCCGTCGTTCTCGATGCTGCGCCCAGTCAGGGGCGGCAACGCGTTCGAAGAGACCATCGAACACATTCTGCAGACGATCAAGCTGGGGATCTTCGCCCCGGCCGAAAAACTGCCGCCCGAGCGAGAACTGGCCGAACAATTGGGAGTCTCCCGGGCCACCCTTCGCGATGCCTTGGGGGAGTTGCAGAGTGCCGGCTATCTGGAAGTCCAGCGCGGCAGGTATGGGGGAACGTACGTCTCCGCATCAGCAGTCCAGCGCCAGCCGGATCAAGGGCCGCTCGACCCCGCCGAGGTGGAGGACGTCCTGCTCTTCAGGTCCATCATCGAGCCCGCCGCTGCTTCTTTGGCCGCCAAAGCGGACCTCTCTGCGGCTGCCCGCAGGCACCTGCAGGTCTGTCTCTCCGAAGTGAGCGCTTCCCCCGCCGTGGGCTACCGACCCCGCGATGCCCGGTTCCATATCGCAGTCGCCGAATTGTCCGGCTCCGCAAGCTTGGTGGGCGCGGTGGCCGAAACACGATCAAGGCTCAACGAACTCCTGGACCGGATACCCTTGCTCAGCACCAACCTGGAGCACGCCAACGAACAGCACACCGAGATCGCGGAGGCCATCCTGCGCGGCGATGCCCCCGCCGCTGAACGGGCAACTATTGAACACCTGGAAGGAACGGCTTCATTGCTGCGCGGCTTCTTCGCCTGATCCTCGCTCACATCCGACGGGTTTTTTACGGTTCCTCTCGCACATCCGACGGGTTTCTGAGGATCGTTCTCTCATGTCCGGCGCGGTCGGGGCCGAATCACGGCGCAATATGGTTGAGCCTTTGTCATGCGGCTGACTAGTGTTGGACACATGCGCGAACTTCAGGCCAAGATCATCGAGGAAATGGGCGTCCAGCCCCGGATCAACCCCCAAGAGGAGGTCCGCAAACGGGTCACGTTCCTGAAGGAATACGTGAAAGCCACGCGCACAAACGGCTTTGTGCTGGGCATTTCCGGAGGACTTGATTCCACTCTGGCCGGCCGACTGGCGCAGCTGGCAGTCGAGGAACTGGAAGCTGAAGGCGTCAATGCGAACTTTGTCGCGGTCCGACTCCCCTACGGTATCCAGCACGACGAAGACGACGCCCAGGCGGCCTTGGACTTCATCAAGGCCAAGACCGAACGGACGTTCAACATCTCCCGCGCGGTGGACGGGTTCGAGGAAGAGTTCGAGAAAACCATCGGCGCTGAAA
Organism: Paenarthrobacter aromaticivorans; assembly: GCF_019038615.1. Lineage (NCBI taxonomy): Bacteria > Bacillati > Actinomycetota > Actinomycetes > Micrococcales > Micrococcaceae > Paenarthrobacter > Paenarthrobacter aromaticivorans. The sequence goes on along the minus strand of NZ_JAHOPC010000001.1, from coordinate 405,983 downwards.
TTTCCGACTTCCACAAAGGCAACACCAAGGCCCGCGCCCGCATGATTGCCCAGTATGCAATCGCAGGGGAACACAACTACCTGGTGATCGGCACAGACCACGGCGCCGAATCCGTTACGGGGTTCTTCACTAAATTTGGCGACGGCGGTGCGGACATCCTGCCGCTGTTCGGTCTGAACAAGCGCCAGAACCGCGAGCTCTTGGCTGAGCTGGGCGCTTCCGCGCGACTTTGGCAGAAGGTTCCCACGGCTGACCTGCTGGACGACAAGCCGGGCCGTACCGATGAAGACGAACTCGGAGTCACGTACGACCAAATCGACGACTACCTTGAAGGCCGCGAAGTTCCCGACGGCGTCGCGGAGCTCATCGAGCAGAAGTACCTCCGCACGCGCCACAAGCGCACAGTGCCGGTAACCATCTTTGACACGTGGTGGAAATAGCCTCCCGGTTCCTCGCTCACATCCCACGGGCTTTTTAGGATCGTTCTCTCACATCCCACGGGTTATTGGGCGATGCTCTTTCACGTCCCACCGAGCTTCGACGGCCATCGCAGTGACCGATGTCAGCTAGAGTCGGCCTCCGCTGGATCTGATTGCTCCCGGAGGCCCTGCGCGTCCGGGTGAACGAGATCCAGCGAGCAGTTCAGCGTCCGGCATGGCCACGTGAAGCTCCATCATGCCTTCTCGGAAAGAACCTTACGGTCGCACCGCCCGACGTCGGCCACTCCCGGTGAGTGCCGACGTCGGGGCTTAGCGCATGGCGGCCATCTCGCCGCGGCGCCGGACGCGAGGTAGCGATCCCTAAAAGCGCCCGGGATGTGAGAGAGCGATCCCTAAAAGCGGCCCGGATGTGAGAGAGGATCGCATTACGCGGACTTAGGACGGGGCCGGACCCGTGGAGCCGCGGACCGTGAGGTGCGTGGGCATGACGGCCAGGCGACGGGTGGAACCGGCGTGCAGCGGATCCAGTTGGGCGAGCAGCATGGAGACGGCAACGCGTCCGGCCTGCTCGATGGGCGAGGCGATCGTGGTCAGGGGTGGATTGCAGAAGTCCGCGCCGAAGATATCGTCGCAGCCCACGATGCTCATATCCTCGGGGACGCGGATGCCCCGCTCGCGAAGCCGCTGCAGCATGCCGATGGCCAGGAGGTCGTTGAAGACGATGCAGGCCGTGGCGCCAGTGCGTGCCGCAGCGTCAGCAGCCGCGGCGCCTGATGTTGTCTTGGGCGTAAACGGGCCAACGTGCGAGGTGATCAGTCCACGCTCGCGGCTCTCGTCTTCGAATGTCTTCCAGCGTTTGGCGTTGGACCACGACGACGCCGGTCCGCCGACGTAGCAGATCTTGGAGTGTCCCAGCGAAGTGAGGTGTTCCAGCGCCTGAACCACTGCGCCGGGGGTGTCGATCATCACCGTGGGCGCGTTGGCTGAGGACCTGTTGATCGTGACGATGGCCTGTGTGGAGGCTGCTTCGAGTATTTGCGCATCCGTGAGGCGCGAGGCAGCCAGGATGAAACCGTCCGCCGTCCGCTGCATTTTGCGCAGGGTATCGGCTTCCATCTCGGCGGACTCTTCCGTGTCCACGAGCAGCTGAGTATAGCCAGCGGCTTTGAGTTGGTTCTGGGTGCCCCGGATGATGTCGAAGTAGAAGGGGTTGGTGACGTCGGGCACCAGCAGGGCGATGGCATTGGTTCGCCCGGAGCTAAGGCCCCGCGCTTGGGAGCTGGGCACATAATTCAGCGAGGCCGCCGCTTGCTCAACGCGCTCGCGGGTCACGCGGTTCACCCTGCCGGGATTGGACAATGCCCGGGACACGGTTGAGGTTGCGACTCCCGCTAGTTCCGCCACGTCACGGATGGTGGGAGGCGCCGCCGTCGCACGGGCTTTTGCATCTGCCATGTGGCAATTGCAGCACTTTTGGCAACTTTTGGCAAACGCTTGCCGCTTTGGTTGCCAACTCCCTAGACTCGACAACGAAGCCCCTGTGACGCACGACACCACACCTGCGGGCTTGGTATCCAAGGAGGAAACAATGAGGTTTGCACCATCAGCAAAGCTGGCCGCCGTCATCGCAACGGCTGCGCTGGCTTTGACGGCCTGCGGGGGAAGCAGCAGCAGTTCCGAAAGCTCCGGAGGTGCCGTGGATGGCGCCGGCAAGAAACTGAGCGTCCTGACGGGAGTCAACAGCCAGTACCCGGAGCAGCAGAAAGAATGGTTCAAGGACATCGCGGCCAAGTTCAAGGCCAAGACGGGCGCGGATGTTGAATTCGAGACGTTCGCGTCCGCCAACGACGAACTGACCCGTATCCAAACGTCAGTAGTTTCCGGTCAGGGACCTGACGTCTACAGCCTGGGCACCACCTTTACGCCCACCGCTTACGCCACCAAGGCCTTCGTGACTCTCTCCGATGATGACTGGAAGAAGGTGGGTGGCAAGGACCGTTTCAATCAGGCCGCACTGGGCATCTCCGGACCGGACCCTGAGCACCAGGCGGGCATTCCCTTCGTCAGCCGCCCCTTCGTCATGGCCTATAACAAGGACATTCTTGCCGCTGCAGGCATCGAGAAGCCGGCCACCACGTGGGACGAACTCGCAGAGCAAGCCAAGAAGATGACCAACGCCAGCACGGGTACTTTCGGACTCGCCACCGGCTACAAGGACAACTTTGACCCCTGGAAGTTCATTTGGGCCATGTCCGTCCAGGCCGGCAACCCCTTGGTGGACGGCGACAAACTGAAGATGGATGATCCCACGGTCAAGAAGGCCTACGAGACCTACTTCGGCTGGCTGACCAAGGACAAAGTGGTGGATCCGGCAGCGATTGGCTGGAGCAACAGCAACGCTGTGGCGGCCTTCGCTTCCGGTAAGGCCGGCTACCTGATGATGACGACGTCGAGTTCAGTCCCAACCTTGGACAAGTCCGCCATTGCCGGCAAATACGCGTACTCGATCATGCCCACCACGGCACCGGGTGAAACTTCACCGAAGGGCGACGGCGACAAAGCCGCCAGCATCCTTTCCGGCGACAACGTGGTGGTTGCGGACTACTCGCAGCAGAAGGACCTGGCGTTCGCGTACATCGAGCTCATCACGTCAAAGGATGAGCAGTTGAACTACCAGAAGATCTTCGGGGAACTTCCCGCCAACGCTGACGCACTGGCCTCGCTGACGGACCCGAAGCTCAAGCCGATTGCCGATGCCGCGGGCAAGTCAAAGGCCACGCCCTTCACCGGCGCCTGGGGAGACATCCAGTTGGGCCTCCTGAACGTCACCGTCCAGTCCATTCCGGAGCTGGCCAAGGGCACCGTGGACGACGCAGCCCTGGAGCAGCGGCTCAAGGACGCACAGGCAAAGGGACAAGCATCCCTCGACCGGGCTTCGAAGTCCTAGGCAGGATCTCCCATGTCCACTGATTCTTTCAGGGAAATGAAAGCCATGACCGGCCCGGCTGCCGAAGGGCAGCCGGCCCGGTCCGGCACAAACGCCCAAGCGCCCGACGGCGGCACGTCACCGAGCGCTGGCACAGGCACCATCCAGCCAGCTGGACGCGGGAAGAAACCCGTCCGTCGGAAGGGTTTGAGCGAGCGCAACCGTCCGTTGTGGATGCTGATCCCCGGCGGGCTCCTGATGTTCGTCATCATCGTTCTGCCGCTGTTTCTTGGCATCTACATGTCCGCCCTCAACCTGGACCAGTATTCGCTCCGCAAGTGGGTCAGCGCACCGTTTATCGGCGTCGGGAACTTTGTGGAGGCCCTGACGGACTCGCCGCTGCTTCACTCGGTGTGGTTGAGCGTCAGCTACTCGCTGATCGCCATGATTGTCACCTTGCCGCTGGGAATTGCAGCAGCGGTGGCAACGCAGAACCGGTTCAAGGGCCGTGCAGTGATCCGATCGATCTTCCTGATCCCTTACGTGCTGCCGTCGTTCGTGGTGGCCACTGTCTGGCGGACAATGTTCCAGCCCAACGGTGTAGTGGACTCTGCCTTGGGAACGTTCGGGATGGATGCCGGGCTTTGGCTTAATGGGCCACAGACCTATTGGACACTCATCCTGGTCCAGATCTGGGCTTCGTGGCCATTCATCTATCTCCTGGCACTTTCCGGCCTGCAGTCTGTGGACCACGAGGTCCATGAGGCCTCTGCGTTGGATGGTGCGCTGTGGTGGAACAAGCTGCGCTACGTCATCTTCCCTTACCTCAAGGGACCTCTGGCGCTGGCGTTCCTGATCGGCATGCTGCACCACATCAACAACTTCACCCTGCCGTTCGTGCTGTTCGGTGTTCCGGCACCCGCCGACGTCGAGGTTCTTCCGATCCTCACGTACGTGACCAGCTTCCAGAGCTTCCGCTTCGGACTCAGCGCCGCCATGGCCTTTGTCTCCCTGGTGCTTATTGCCATTCCGCTGTTCATCTATCTGCGCGCCGTCAAGCTGGACGACGCCGAGACGCCTGGAGGCAAGAAGTGAGCGCGTCAACTACCTCCGTCCGCGGCACAGCCAGCCGGGGCGCGTCAGCAACCACGTTCCGGCCCGGTTCAAAACGGCAGCATGAAGTAACCCGTCTCCTGCCCGTGCCGATGCTGGCGATTATCCTCACCGTTCTGTGTGCGATCGTCCTGATCCCTGTCGCCTACATTTTCCTGGCTTCGGTTAACTCGGATATCGGCGTGGCCAGCGGCGAGTTCTGGCCGTCCACGTTTTCCATGGAGAACTACACCAAGATCTGGTCCAGCGTCGGGCTGGCCAAAGGCCTGACCAACAGTGTGCTCGTAGCCGGGGCCACGGCCGTGGTATCCGCGGCTATGTCCGTTTCCATCGCCTACGTGCTGGTCAGGTACCAGTTCCGTGGAAGGCTCAGTATCCTGCGTGGCCTGTTGGCGCTGCAGTCCGTGCCCGGCACGCTCATGGTTCTGCCGGTGTTCGTTCTCTTCTCGTCAGCGGCCAGCTACCTCGGCGTCCAGGTCATCGGAACACAGTGGGGCCTGTTCATTACCTACCTCACTTTCGCCATGCCGTTCTCAACCTGGGTGATGGTCACGTACCTGCGCGGCTTGCCGCGCGAGTTGGAAGAGGCTGCAAGGATCGACGGCGCCAGCAACCTTGGCGTACTGGTCCGCATCATCCTTCCACTCAGCTGGCCCGGAATCGTGGTCTCTGGAATCTTTGCCTTCCTCCTGGGCTGGAACGATGTCCTGTTCGCCTCAGTCATGACCCGCCCCGATAGCCAGACAGCCGCCGTCGCACTGCAGATCTTCGGAGCATCCCAGGAAGGTGGGGCCATCCCGCTGTACGGCCAAATGATGGCGGCTTCGCTCGTGTGCGCAGCTCCGGTCGTGATCCTGTACCTGATTTTCCAGCGTTACCTAGTGGGCGGACTTACCGCCGGAGGAGTCAAATAGCAATGACCGGTTCAGCAACAGTCGAATGGACGCTTTCGGGCTTCGGTGACGAAATCGACGACGACCCCGTGCTGCAGATCGCGGTACTTCAGGCCTTGGGCGCCAACCACATCGAGGTCCGCAGTGCATGGGGTATCAACATCGTGGACCTCAATGACGAGCAACTTGGAGAGCTCAAAAAACTCCTCGACGCAGCGGGCATGGGAGTGTCCGCCATCGCTTCACCCATCGGCAAGGTGGACGTCACGCTGCCTGTGGAACACGAGGTGGAGCGACTCCGTCGGGCGGCAAACGCAGCCCACGCCCTCGGTGCCCGCTACATCCGTATCTTCTCCTTCTACTACGGCGAGGACGTGGCAGTGGAGAGCATCCGCGACGACGTCATTGAGCGGATGCGTGCCCTCGCTGCAGTGGCCGAAGAAACTGGCGTTGTCCTGCTTCACGAGAACGAAAAGGACATCTTCGGGGACACCCCGGACCGTGTCCTGGACATCATCGAATCGGTGGCGTCGCCAGCGCTGAAGGTCGCCTGGGACCCGGCCAACTTCGTGCAAGTGGGCGTCAAGCCGTTCGACGAAGGCTACGCCAAGCTCCGCCCGCACCTTGAGTACTTGCAGGTCAAGGACGCGCGGTTCGCCGACGGCGTCGTGGTTCCTGCAGGGGAGGGCGACGGCGATGTGTTGCGCACCGTTGAGGCCCTGAAATCCGATGGCTTCGTGGGATTCGCAAGCCTGGAACCACACCTGGCCGGGGCGCACGGACTGGGCGGGTTCTCCGGACCCACCGCCTTCGGGATGGCAGCCCGCGCGTTCGCCAAGATCGTCAATGAAGCAGGAGTGGAAACCAAGTGAGCACGGAAATCCCAATTATCAACGTCGCCATTGCCGGTTGCGGCACTATTGGCCGGACTCACGCAGCAGCGGTCGGAGAACTGCCCGAGCTTCGCGTCACCGCACTGGTGGACGAGATCCCGGAAGCCGCAGATGCGCTAGCCCAGGAGATCGCGGACGGCGGCTCCGCCAAGCCAGCCACCTTCCGGACTCTGGGCGAAGCGTTCGCCAGTGCCGACGTCGATCTCGTCATCATCGCAACCCCTAGCGGGCTTCACATCCAGCAGGCATTGGAAGTCCTCGACGCCGGTAAGCACGTGGTCATCGAAAAGCCGCTCGACGTCAACCTGGACCACGCCGACGAGATCGTCGCCGCTGCCAAGGCTGCCGAAGCCAAAGGACTCGTAGCAAGCGTCATCAGCCAACACCGTTTCGATCCCGCGAGCGTCGTGGTGGACCAGGCCCGTCGCGAAGGCCGCTTCGGAAGGCTGACGTCCGCCATCGCTTCCGTCAGCTGGTACCGCAGCCAGGGCTATTACGATTCCGGTGCCTGGCGTGGAACGTGGGCCATGGACGGTGGGGGAGCCGTGATGAACCAGGGCGTGCACACCGTGGACCTGCTCCTGTGGTTCCTCGGACGGCCTGTGGAAATCAGCGCCAAGACCGCGCTCCTGGCGCACACGGACCTGGAGGTGGAGGACACCGCCGTGGCAACTCTCACGTTCGAGTCCGGCGCGCTCGCTGTCCTGCACGCAACGACCGCGGCCTACCCTGGCCTGACCGTTCGGCTCCAGGTCATGGGAAGCAAGGGTTCGGCAGTGATCGACAACGATAGCCTCGAATACTTCCATGCTGCTGACCCGAACGGAGATGCGGACAGCGGGCCCATGGGCATCCGTGGCGGCGGCAACCAGGCCGAAGAGGAACTGGCCAAATTCCCTGAACCCCCGCAGCAGACGAATCTGGACCCAACCGTTTATCCCGCCGGCCACATTCGCCAGTACCGCGATGTTGTAGACGCTATCCAGCAGGGTCGCCCCGCGGGAGTCACCGTCCAAGACGCCGTCACCGCGCTGGCCACGGTCCGGGCACTATACGTCTCGGCAACCCTCGGCCGCCCGGTCCTGATCGCCGATGTGCTGGCTGGTAAATACAACGACGTTGAGGTGCGTACCGGCAACGGCCACTTCGAGGAGGTTACGGCATGAAATTCTCCGTCTTCACAGCCTCGACGCCGGATTGGACTCCGCAGCAAGCGGTGTCGGAACTTTCCGCCCAAGGCTGGCACGGCATCGAATGGCGTGTCACGGACCAGGCCGACGCCCGGGAACCTGGCTTCTGGGCAGGAAACAAAGCAACCTGGCCGATGACTGGCCTCGAGGACTCGCTTCCTGAGATCGCGCGGCTCACCTCCGAGGCCGGACTCGAGTACTCCGGCTTGGGCGGCTACGCACGGTGCGACGATCACGACGGCGTCGAAAGGGTTCTCGCGGCGACCGCCGCCTTGGGCGCCCGCCAAGTCAGGGTCAATGTGCTGCCGCTGGGCAACTCGACCATGGGCGGGCAGGAGCCGAGTGGGCTGTCCTACCCGGAGCTTTTCGACGCGACGCGTGAGCACTATGAATGGGTTGCCGGCAGGGCTGCGCACCACGGTGTCAAAGCGCTCGTCGAGTTGCACCATGGCACGGTGACAGCCTCCGCGTCGTCGGCGCGCAGGCTCCTTGAGGGCCTTGATCCGAATCATGTGGGCGTCATCCATGACCTTGGCAACCTGTTGATCGAAGGCTGGGAATCCCCGCTGCCGGCACTGGAATTGTTGGGCCCATACCTGGCACACGTCCACGTGAAGAATGCCCGTTGGGTCCGCGCTGATGAGCGTGACGAGGCAGGTGCAGCGGTGTGGGTGAACGAGTGGGCTCCACTCACAGAGGGGCAGGGGAGCGTCCTGGCGTACTTCAAGGCCCTGGCACAGGTGGGCTATGACGCATGGGTAACCGTGGAGGACTTCTCCACCGACCTTCCACTCACAGAGCGCACAGCCGGCAACCTGGACTTCCTTCGCCGCGCCGCCGCGCTCGCCGGATTGACTGTCAACGCAAGCCTTCCCGCCGGCTCCACCTCGAAAGGCTGACCCATGACCGAGTCGCTTGCCACCCACCCGGACCGGCTGCTGCCAGCGGACCCCGGAACGCGTTCCGTAGCCCGCACGTTGCTGGCCAGGGTCCAGGACCTCCCCATCATCTCCCCGCACGGGCACGTTGATGCTGCAGTGATCGAGCAGAACACCCCGTTCCCGGATCCGGCCGCATTGCTTGTTACTCCGGACCACTATGTCACGCGGCTCATCCACGCCTCAGGCGTACCGCTGGAACAGCTCCAGCCGGGTGCCGGGGCACGGGAGGTCTGGCGGCTCTTCTGCGAATCCTTGCCTCTCTTTGACGGCACGGCTTCCGGATACTGGCTGCGGACCCAGTTCGAGACAGTCTTTGGGTTGCCGGGCGATTTGAGTGCGGACACGGCCGATGCCACCTTCGATGCCATGACCGCAAAGCTCGCCGAGCCGGGATTCCGCCCCCGCGAGCTCTTCAAAGACTTCAACATCGAAGTACTTGCCACCACTGACGACCCCCTGGACAACCTCGCAAGCCACCGTGCGCTCGCGGCTGATCCTTCATTCCATGGACGGGTCCTGCCAACCTTCCGCCCGGATGCGTACCTGAATATCGCCCATCCGTCGTGGGGAACCAACGTTGAGCGCCTCATTGAAACAGCGTCCGACGGCGGCACGGGCTACCGCGGCTACCTCACGGCACTGGAAAACCGCCGTCGCTATTTTGTGGAGCATGGCGCGGTCTCGGCGGACCACGGAGTCCGCACCCCTGCCACGCTCAAGCTGGACGCTGCTGAGGCGGAAAGATTGTTCGAACGCGCCCGGTCCGGCCAAGCAACAGCCGCGGACCGCGACGTTTTCGAAGCACACATGATGTACCAGATGGCCAGGATGTCCGTGGAGGACGGCCTGGTGATGACAATCCACCCCGGTTCGTATCGGAACCATCACCAGCCCACTTTTGAGGCGTTCGGCGCGGACACTGGCCACGACATCCCCTTTGCCGTGGACTACACGGAGGCCATCCGACCGTTGCTGCAGGACTTCGGGACAGCGAAGGACTTCCATCTGGTGCTGTTTACCCTGGACGAGACCGTCTTCTCCCGCGAACTCGCGCCGCTTGCGGGCTTTTACCCGTCCGTGTACATCGGGGCTCCATGGTGGTTCCTGGACGCGCCGGATGCCATGCTTCGTTTCCGTTCGGCCATTACGGAGACCGCCGGCTTCTCCAGGTCTTCCGGATTCATCGACGACACCCGCGCGTTCTGCTCCATTCCCGCCAGGCATGATGCCTCACGCCGGATCGAAGCCTCCTTCCTCGCGCGGCTCGTTGCCGAGCACCGCATCAGCGAGGACCGCGCCCACGAGTTGATTGTCGACGTCGTCGATTCTTCGCCACGAAGGGTGTTCAAACTGTGAGTGCCGAGCAGGGCCGGTCGGCGGAACTGCCGCGGCTCAACCGTACCGAGAGGCCCGTGCCCAAACCGCCGGTGCGCATGGTGCATCTGGGCCTTGGCGCGTTCCACCGCTCGCACCAGGCCTGGTATACGCAGCATGCCGGCGATTCTGCCCAATGGGGGATCGCCGCCTTCACCGGCCGCCGCCCCGAGGCCGCAGCAGTTCTGGCGGAACAGGACGGCCTGTTCACAGTGGTGGAGCGGTCCGGCATAGGCGACTCGTTCGAGGTCATCGGCAGCATCGCGGAGGCGGTGGACGGGGCCGACGTCGGACGGTTGGCGGAGTTGGTGGCTGCACCGGACACTGCCATTGTCACGCTCACCATCACCGAGGCCGCATACGCTGCGGTTGATTCCGACATGGATGACAACTCGACGCCGTTGGCCCGTCTGGTGACCGCCCTCGCCGCCCGCAGGGACGCTGGGACGGGACCACTCGCCGTCGTGAGTTGCGACAATCTCGCCGAGAACGGAACCGTAGCGCGGCAGGCCATGGGTGTCCTTGCGCGCGCCAAGGATGCGGACTTGGCGGCATGGATCGATTCCAACGTCAGCTTTGTCAGCACCTCCGTTGACCGCATCACACCCCGGACAACTCCGGATGACGTGGCCGCAGTCGCTGAGCAGTGCGGTTACCGGGACCAAGCTGCGGTGGTCACTGAGCCCTTCCACAACTGGATCCTCAGCGGCGACTTTCCAGCGGGCCGCCCTCAGTGGGAAGACGCTGGGGCAGTCTTTGTCGATGACATTGAGCCCTACGAGAACCGGAAGCTCTGGTTGCTGAACGGTGCGCACTCGATCCTGGCCTATGCCGGGCAGCTCAGGAGCCATTCAACAGTGGCTGAGGCCCTTGCCGATCCGGTGTGCCGCAAGGCAGTGGAAGATTTCTGGGACGAAGCGTCGCACCACATTCCCGGTGATGCGCTGGAAATTCCGGAATACCGCCAGGCACTGTTGGAAAGGTTCGGAAATGCCCGGATCGCCCACCATCTATCCCAGATTGCCATGGACGGGACCACCAAGCTTCGCCTGCGGGCTTTGCCGGTCCTTGACGCCGAACGTGCTGCCGGCCGTACAGGAGACGGTGCCGCGCGGATGATCGCAGCCTGGATCGCATACTTGTCCTCCACAGATGACTTCCAAGACCCGCTCGCCGCCGGGATCAGGGAAGCGAAAACGCTCGACGGCGAACACCGCACCGCAGCGCTGCTGGCGCTGGTCAATCCCGGGCTCGCCAGGGATGCTGCCCTCGTTGCGCAGATTCATCGGCTCCAGGACCCTCTGGCCGTCACCATCTCCCACGCTTAATATCCATCGGAAGGATCCTCGACCATGAAAATCATTGCCGCTGAAGTCTTCGTGACCAGCCCCTCACGGAACTTCGTCACCCTGCGGATCACCACGGAGGACGGTGTGACGGGCATCGGCGACGCAACGCTCAACGGCCGGGAACTCGCCGTCGCCGCGTACCTCAAGGAGCATGTTGCGCAGCTGCTGATCGGCAAGGATCCGCACCGGATCGAGGATACGTGGCAGTTCCTGTACCGCAGCTCGTACTGGCGCCGTGGTCCGGTGACCATGGCGGCGATTGCTGCGGTGGACATGGCGTTGTGGGACATCAAGGGCAAGGTGGCCGGCATGCCGGTCTACCAGTTGCTGGGTGGTGCTTCCCGGAACGGGCTGCGTGCCTATGGGCATGCCTCGGGTTCTGACATCCCGTCGTTGTTCGACTCGGTGCGCGAGCACTTGGAACTGGGCTACAAGTCCATCCGGATCCAGACCGCGGTCCCAGGCATCAAGGCCGTGTACGGTGTTGCCGCCCAGGCCCAGGCGTCCGGGGAACGGTACGATTACGAGCCCGCCGGCCGTGGCAACTTCCCGCTGGAGGAGGACTGGGACACCCGGGCCTACCTGCGCCACTTGCCCACCGTGTTCGAGGCCGTGCGCAATGAGTTCGGCCCGGAAATCCCGCTGCTGCACGACGGCCACCACCGCATGACACCCATTCAGGCAGCCAAGCTTGGCAAGGCGCTGGAGCCCTATGACCTGTTCTGGTTGGAGGATTGCACGCCGGCCGAGAACCAGGAAGGCCTGCGCCTGGTCCGCCAGCACACCACCACGCCGCTGGCCATCGGCGAAATCTTCAACACCGTGTGGGACTACCAGACCCTGATCAAGGAACAGTTGATCGACTACGTTCGTGCAGCTTCCACCCACTTCGGCGGTATCTCCCCGTTGAAGAAGGTCATGGATTTTGCTGCGCAGTACCAGATCAAGTCCGGTTTCCACGGCCCCACGGACATCTCCCCGGTGGGCTTCGCTGCCCAGCTGCACGTTGGCCTGGCCATCCACAACTACGGCATCCAGGAATACATGCAGCACTCGGACAAGACCAACGAGGTCTTCCGGCAGTCCATGACGTTCAAGGACGGCTACCTGCACCCGGGCGATGAGCCAGGCATCGGTGTTGAGTTCAACGAGGAAGCCGCCGCTGCTTTCCCGTATCAGCAGGCTTACCTGCCCTACAACCGACTCGTGGACGGGACTGTTCATGACTGGTAGAGCGGACATGGCTGGTGAAGCAGCCATGACTGGTGTCTCCGTTTCTGCCGGCGGCACCCATCAGCACATTGTGGTGATGGGTGTAGCGGGCTGCGGCAAGAGCACTGTGGGCGCAGCCGTCGCTGAGCGGCTCGGAGCCGAATTCCTCGACGGCGATTCGCTGCACCCGCAGTCGAACATCGACAAAATGGCCTCGGGTACTCCGCTGAACGATGAGGACCGGGCACCTTGGCTGGCCGAAATCGGGAGGCGGTTCACGGCGTCGAACTCTGCTCTTGTGATTGCCTGCAGCGCGCTCAAGCGCACCTACCGCGACATCATCCGCACAGGCGATCCGTCCGTGTTTTTCGTGCACCTGCACGGCAGCCGGGAGTTGTTGGATGAACGCATGAAGGCACGCCCGGGACACTTCATGCCGGTGTCGCTGCTGGATTCGCAACTCGCAACGCTGGAGCCGTTGCAGGCCGACGAAGCCGGAATCGTTGTGGACATCGCCCAATCCGTGGAGAAGATCGTGGACAGAGTAGTCGCAGCCCTCGAAGGAGCACGGTCCTAGGCCGAAGCACTGGAAGCCCGGCACTGGCCACAAGGCGGTGCCGGGTTTTCTTGTGTGCGACGTCGACACGGACGAGCGCCAATTGTGAACGCTAACAACGATTCAAGTCAAGAATTTTCCGCAAGGATTACTCCCGAGTAGGGGTATAACCAAATTGTGATCCAATCCACTTGACCCGCAGTATTGTTAGCGTTCACAATGGCTGTCGTATCACTTTGAAGTGGCATGTGCCGCCCCCAGCACACAGGCCACCCCAGCTTCACCGTGCCGGACGCACAGATGCTCCGGCTGCATCAGAGTTCGCGGCAATGCTGCCGCGGAAGGAGAGCATCGTGAGATTAAAGAAACTCCTGGGCGCCGTAGCGGTTGTCCTTACCTTGACCGTGGGAGCCACGGGCTGCGGTAGCCGCGGAGGAGCTGCAGAATCCAGCAGCACCGCCAAGCCCAGCGATTCGCTGGTCGGCATTTCGATGCCGACGCAGACGTCCGAGCGTTGGATCGCCGATGGCGCCAACGTTGAGAAGTCCTTGAAGGACCTTGGTTACAAGACTGACCTTCAGTTCGCCAACGATGACATCCCTACGCAGGTCTCCCAGATTGAGAACATGCTGACCAAGGGCGCCAAAGCCCTGATCATCGCAGCAATTGATGGCACTACGCTGACGGACGTCCTGGCCAAGGCCAAGGAACAGAACGTTAAGGTCATCGCCTACGACCGCCTCATCAACGGAACGCCCAACGTTGATTACTACACCACCTTCGACAACTACACCGTAGGTGTCCAGCAAGCTACGTCACTGCTCACCGGCCTTGGCCTGATGGACGCAAGTGGCAAGAAGGTTGAAGGCAAGGGCCCGTTCAACGTGGAGCTCTTCGCCGGAAGCCCGGATGACAACAACGCCAACTTCTTCTGGACCGGCGCCATGGACACCCTCAAGCCCTACCTCGATGCAGGCACCTTGAAGGTTCCCAGCGGCCAGACCAAGTTCGAGCAGGCAGCCATCCTGCGCTGGCAGGCACCCGTTGCCCAGAAGCGCATGGAAGACATCCTGACCTCGGCTTACAGCTCCGGCACCAAGCTGGACGGCGTGCTCTCCCCGTATGACGGCCTCTCCATCGGCATCATCTCCGCCCTGACCAGCACGGGTGGCTACTCCACCGGAAAGCTGCCGGTAGTTACCGGCCAGGACGCCGAGAAGGGCTCCGTGAAGTCCATCATCGCCGGCGAGCAGTACTCCACAATTTTCAAGGACACCCGCCAGCTCGGCGCGCAGGCCGTGAAGATGGTTGACGCCGTGCTCAAGGGCAACGAGCCGGAAACCAACGACACCAAGACCTACAACAACAAGGTCAAGGTTGTTCCGGCCTTCCTCCTGAAGTCCGTCATCATCACCAAGGACAACTACAAGAAGGAACTCATCGACTCGGGCTACTACAAGGAATCCGACGTCAAGTAAGCACTTCCTTCGGGTTGTGGTCCCGCTGCCAAAGCGGGGCGGGGCCACAACCCACCATGAGCCGGCCGAATCCCCGGCCAGGCCAAGTTCCAACCAGTCAGTGGGAATTGACGATGAACGTACCCATTCTTCAAATGCGAGGAATAACCAAGACCTTCCCCGGGGTCAAGGCCCTTCAGGACGTCACCCTGGATGTAAACCGCGGCGAAGTCCACGCCATCTGTGGAGAGAACGGCGCCGGGAAATCCACCCTGATGAAGGTGTTGTCCGGGGTGTACCCGCACAACTCCTTTGACGGCGACATTCTTTTTGAGAACGAACCCTGCGAATTCAACAGCATCTCGGACAGCGAGAAGCGCGGGATCGTGATCATCCACCAGGAGCTGGCCCTTAGCCCGTACCTTTCCATCGCTGAGAACATTTACCTCGGCAACGAACTGGCAAACAACGGCTGGGTGGATTGGCGGAAAACCAACCTCGAAGCCGCCAAGCTGCTTGCCCGTGTAGGTCTGAGCGAAAACCCCGTCACACCCATCCAGCACATCAGTGTTGGCAAGCAGCAGCTCGTGGAGATTGCCAAGGCGCTCTCCAAAGAGGTGAAGCTCCTCATCCTGGACGAGCCAACCGCTGCGCTGAACGATGAAGACTCGGACCACCTGCTGGACCTCATCCTGCACCTCAAGGGCCAGGGCGTCACCAGCATCATCATCAGCCACAAACTCAACGAGATCCGCAAGGTGGCCGACGCCGTCACTATCATCCGCGATGGCAAGTCCATTGAGACCCTGCGGCTGGACCAGGGCCAAATCACCCAGGAACGCATCATCCGCGGCATGGTGGGACGCGACCTTGAAAGCCTCTATCCGGACCGCACTCCGAACATCGGAGAGGAAGTCCTCCGCATTGAAGACTGGACCGTTCAGCATCCCCAGGACCACAGCCGCATCGTGGTTCACAACGCCAACCTGAATGTCCGCAAGGGCGAAGTGGTGGGCTTGGCCGGCCTTATGGGCGCGGGCCGCACGGAACTGGCAATGAGCGTTTTCGGCCGGACATATGGACGAGCCGTTTCGGGCAGGGTCTATAAGTATGGCGAAGAGATCGACACGTCCACCGTTTCCGACGCGATCGATCACGGCATTGCCTACGCCACCGAGGACCGCAAGCACTATGGCCTGAACCTCATTGAGGACATCAAACGGAACATCTCCATGGCAGCGCTGAACAAGCTGGCCAAACGTGGCTGGGTCGATGGCAATAAAGAGACCACCATCGCCAACCATTACCGCAAGAGCATGAACATCAAGGCCCCATCCGTGGCAGCCATCACCGGCAAGCTGTCCGGCGGTAATCAGCAGAAAGTAGTGCTGAGTAAGTGGATGTTCTCGGATCCGGACGTGCTGATCCTGGACGAACCAACCCGTGGCATCGACGTCGGCGCCAAGTTCGAGATCTACACGATCATCAATGAACTCGCGGCCGCCGGGAAAGCCGTGATCGTGATCTCCTCGGAGCTGCCTGAGCTTCTGGGCATTTGCGACAGGATCTACACGCTGTCCGCTGGCCACATCACCGGCGAGGTCCCCATTGCCGAGGCCACCCAGGAAACCCTCATGCACTTCATGACTCAAGAGAAGGAATAGCCAACATGTCCGCCCTACGAGAATCCCTTGGCTTCCTCACAAGCCGCCTCCGCCAGGTTGGCATCTTCGTCGCCCTGATCCTGATCGTTATCCTCTTCCAGGTCCTGACCAACGGCATCCTGCTTGAACCCCAGAACGTCAGCAACCTGGTGGTCCAGAACAGTTACATCCTGATCCTCGCTATTGGCATGGTGATGGTCATCATCGCCGGCCACATCGACCTCTCCGTCGGGTCCATCGCCGGGTTCATCGGTGCTGTCGCCGGCGTGATGATCGTGCACTGGGGCTGGGCATGGTGGCTGGCCATCCCGGCTTGTCTCCTGGTGGGTGCCTTGGTGGGTGCCTGGCAGGGTTATTGGATTGCCTATGTGGGCATTCCCGCCTTCATCGTCACCCTGGCCGGCATGCTCATTTTCCGCGGTCTGACGCTCATTACCCTGAAGAACCAGCAGATCACCCCGTTCCCCAACGAGTTGCGGGCGCTCGGTGGAGGCTTCCTCCCCGATATCTCCGGAGGCACATCCGTACTGGAATGGCTCACCGTGATCCTGGGCGTTGGCGGCACCGCAGCCATCCTCTTCCAAGCCATCAAGGAACGCCGGGTCCGTCGCAAGTTCAACCTTGAGAACGAGCCGATGGCATGGTTTGCGGTCAAGAACGGCTTCATTGCCGTGCTCATGCTCATCATCACGTTCCTCCTGGCAAGCTACCGCGGAACGCCGATCGTGCTGATCGTGCTGGCAGTCCTCGTGATCCTGTACTCGGCATTGATGAATAACAGCATCTTCGGACGCCACACCTACGCCATCGGTGGCAACCTGCACGCAGCAGAGCTCTCCGGCATCAAGACCAAGAAGGTAACCTTCCGGCTCTTCGTCAACATGGGCGTCCTCGCCGCCCTGGCCGGCTTGGTGTTCACAGCCCGACTGAACTCTGCCCAGCCTGCAGGCGGTACCGGCTTTGAACTGGACTCTATTGCTGCCGCCTTCATCGGTGGCGCGGCCGTCCAAGGCGGCATCGGTACCGTTGCGGGAGCAATGATCGGTGGCCTCATCATGGGCGTCCTAAACAACGGTATGTCCATCCTCGGCCTGGGAACCGACTACCAGCAGCTCATCAAGGGCCTGGTTCTCCTCCTTGCCGTCGGCTTCGACATCTTCAACAAGAACCGGACGGGTGCTGGTGGAGGATCCTCACTCAGCCGCCGCTTCAAGTGGAAGACCACGCCTCCGGCAACCGAAGCTACCAAACCTGCCAAGACTGAACCTGTGCGGGTAGACGCCAAGTAGCAAAAAGTCCCCGGGATTGGCCTGCATCCCGCTCCGAGGCTGAGCTGTCCTGCTCAGAATGAAGAGCCGGATGCGGGCCAATCCTGCCCAAGCACGCCATACGAATCCATAAAGTGAGGTGCGGATGTCTCCCGGGGCAACACCGAATAGGCCACCCGTCATGGGGGACGTAGCCAAGTTGGCCGGGGTCTCGCACCAGACCGTTTCACGTGTCCTGAACAACCACCCCAATGTCAGCGGCCAGACCAAGGAACGCGTGGAATCGGCAATCGCCAGCCTTGGATACAGGCGCAACACGGCGGCTCGCAGCCTGGTGACGCGACGGTCCCGGACCATAGGCGTGCTGGCCTGCGAAACCGGTCAGTACGGACCTGCCAACACCTTGCTCGGAGTCGAACAGGCGGGCCGGGAAGCAGGCTATTTCGTCAGCATCGCCAACCTCCGCGAAGTGACCGGCGACAGCATCAACGACGCCATCGCCCATTTTCGCAATCAATCCGTGGAGGGGGTAGTCATCCTCGTTCCGCATCCGGATGTCCTTGCTGCCCTCCGCGACGTCGTCGTCCCGTTTCCCATGGTGGCCGTGGGCGCCGGAACCGGGAACCAACTGACGGGTGCTTCACTAAACCAGCGTTTGGGAGCGCGGTTGGCAGTGGAACATCTCATCGGGCTCGGTCACCGCCACATCGGACATATTTCCGGTCCGCCGCACTGGATTGACGCGGCTGAGCGCATCAAGGGATGGCAGGAGGCTCTTGGCAACGCTGGCTTGGAGGCCCACGTTCTTCTCCAGGGGGGATGGGATGCGGCCTCGGGATACGACGCAGGCCTGGCGCTCATCGAACAGCGCAAACTCGACGATCAGCCCAATGTCACCGGCGTCTTTGTCGCGAACGACCAAATGGCTGTGGGAGTCCTTCGCGCCCTCCAGGAAGCCGGGTTGCGTGTCCCCGAAGACATCAGCGTGGTGGGTTACGACGATCAGCCTGAAGCTGCGTTCTTCCTGCCGCCACTGACCACCATCAAGCAGGACTTTGAAGAACTCGGCCGCCGTTGCATGTCCGCCGTACTCCAGCAGTTGGATAGCGAAGCAGGCAACGAGGAACAGATCGTGAATCCCAGGCTGGTTGTTCGTGCAACGACAGCTGCCCCTGCGCTTAGCCCAGCTCGGTCGCCACTAAACTAGAAGCCATGACTTCCACCAGTACCCCCGCAGCAGACACTGCAACCGCCCGTGCCCGCCTTCTTGAACTCATCAAAGAGTTGGCGGTGGTCCGCGGAAAGGTGATCCTCTCCAGCGGCAAGGAAGCTGACTACTACATCGACCTCCGCCGCATCACCCTGCATCACGAGGCCTCCAAACTGGTGGGCCAGGTCATGTTGGCAATGATCGACGACGCCGGGATCCCGGTTGAGTGCGCTGGCGGACTCACCATGGGTGCCGACCCCGTGGGTACCGCTGTCATGCACGCCGCCGCAGACGCCGGCCGCGCCGTGGACGCATTCGTTGTCCGTAAGGCCCAGAAGTCCTACGGCATGGGACGCCAGGTGGAAGGTCCTTCGGTGGAAGGCCGCAACGTGGTTGTCCTCGAGGACACGTCCACCACCGGCGGGTCCGCACTGACCGCCGTCGAGGGAGTCCGTAAGGCTGGCGGCAATGTGGTTGCCGTCGCCGTCATCGTGGACCGGGACACCGGCGCCAAAGAGAAGATCGAAGCCGAAACCGGCGTGCCCTACCTCTTTGCCTTCGGCAAGGACGAACTGGGCCTCAACTAGGGAGTTTGTGTACAGGGCGACGCCCCTAAAAGCGTATTTTAGGGGCAGGAACTGCGCACAAACTACGGGGCTGTAAGGCAGTGCCCGCGAAGCCTATGCTAGCTGCGTGGACGTTCAAGTAGGGAAGCTCCAGGCTCCGCCGGAGGTGAACGAAAACCTCCCCGGCGCGGGCTCTGCCATGCCCGGATCCGTCTCAGGGGATGCTGCCGATCCGGCTGACTGGGCTCGGATCCTGCCCAACGTTTCGCGGATAAAGCGGACATCCCGACGCAACTTCCTCATCACTGCAGGGGTTTCGCTGGCGTTGGCAGGAGACATGCTGTTTACCCGGCGCGTGCAGGCCGAGCGGCGCGCCACCAAAATCCTCCGCGTCCCGGATTCCTACTCGGATCTCTACTTTCCCAAGGCCAGTTGGATCCTCTTTCCCGGGTACAAAACCAGCTGGGAGGAAGCACAGTGGATCCTGAACTCACTGCGCCCGGCCCTGCACCAGCGCGGCCGACTTGCCGCCGTCGGGTATTCCAACCTTGGCCTGGACGTTGACGAGATCGTCCGCGAACTCATTCTTCACGTGCGCGAGCTGGGGCTGGAGAAGCTGTATTTCTATGGCCACAGCTTCGGTGGGATGCTCGCCACGCAAGTTGCCGCCCGTCTGCTGGAGTTGCATGGTGTGGAGACCCAGCTGATCGTGCTGGATTCCAGTCCCTTCAGCCGCGCTGATGTGCTGGATCAGAGCTGGTTCGACGGCGTGGTGTTCCTTTATGAGAATGGCTTCCGCATCCCGTCAGTCCTGCGTGGCGGCTACGAACTGGGGGAGCGCGTGGTCCACAAGGACGAGCGCACTTGGCGGCAGATCCTGGACCAAAGCCTGGAGCAGCTCTCGCCGATCGCCCCGTCCAGCGTGCTGATCCAGACGGAGTCTGCGTATATCTACCACTTCGACGGCTTGCGTTTCGCCGGCAAAATAGGCTCGGCCAAAATGGCATTCCTCGGCAACTCCAAGGACAACACGGTCAACTACGAGTCCGCGCGGGCGGGGTGGAGCAAGGTCTTCGCGTCGAACATGAAGCTCCCCGTGCTGAGCACGGAGGGTGCGCGGCCAGCACACGCCAGCCCGCAGTGGAGTGCCGATGTTTACCGGCCCCTGTTGGAGCGGGTCCAGAATGAGCTGG
Organism: Paenarthrobacter aromaticivorans; assembly: GCF_019038615.1. Taxonomy (NCBI): domain Bacteria; kingdom Bacillati; phylum Actinomycetota; class Actinomycetes; order Micrococcales; family Micrococcaceae; genus Paenarthrobacter; species Paenarthrobacter aromaticivorans. The sequence goes on along the minus strand of NZ_JAHOPC010000001.1, from coordinate 385,738 downwards.
AACCGCTGCCGCCTGCCCCCCAGGAGCCGTCCTACCAGGAGCCAAATGGACGGGTTATCCGGCCGGCTTAGGTTTTCTTGCTGGGCTTGGGTTCCTGACCTTGTTTGGCTGTTTTCAGGGCTGCAATCAGCGTGAATGGGTTGTTTTTTGGCTCCCGCGGCGTCAAAGAGGGTCAGGAAGCTTCTTCATTCCCCAGTGCTTCAGCCTCGCAGCGCGTCAACCTCGACGGCGGTGAGGCCGGCCTCGCGCAGGAAGCCGCGGGCGTCTCCGAACTCCCGCGCGAAGCCGACCAGGAAATGCCGGATCGCCGCTTCCGGGCTCTGCAGGATCATGAGGTCGGGGCTGAAATATTGTGCGGGCGTGGAGGGGACGTGGAGCCGCCACGTTTCGGCCATGACCTGCAGAAGGTTCGGAAGGTTACGGGTGGTGGCCGTGTAATCCTTCACTACGGCCTCGTCCGATTCACCCGCGGCCATCAGTGCGATCGCCGACACCACTCCGGTCCGGTCCTTGCCCAATGAACAATGAACCAGTGTGCGCTTGCCTTCCGCGACAGGACGCAAGGCATCGGCAACCCACTCCGGCCGGACGCGGATCCAGCCCAAATACAGGTTGCCCAGGTCCTCCGGCGTCTGCACTGCCTGCAACGAACCCGCCACAGCGTTCGGGTCCAGCGGATTGTGGATGAGCTCGACGCCGGGCGCGGCGACGGCGGTACTCCCGCCACCGCCGTCGGGCTTGGTTGCATTCAAAGGGGCGGAGCCGTTTGAAACCAGCCACGGAACGAAGGACCGCTCGAGCTCGCTGCGCAAGTCCATGATGGCCTGGATGCCGTGCTCCGCCAGGAATCCAGATGTCGCGGCAGCATCCAGGCCAAACGGCTGGCTCCCCCTCAGTATCCGGCCACCGGCCAGAGGACGGAGGTTGAGCACAGCCATGACGGGACTCCTTTGGCTTTAGATCTGGCTCTTGAGATCGGCTACGGAGCTCAGGATCTGGTTGGGGCGGAACGGGAAGGACACGATTTCCTCGCGCTGGGTGATGCCGCTGAGCACCAGGACGGTGTGGAGCCCGGCTTCCATTCCTGCCACGATGTCGGTGTCCATGCGGTCGCCGATCATGGCCGTGGTCTCCGAGTGGGCGTCGATTTGGTTCATGGCCGAGCGGAACATCATGGGGTTCGGCTTGCCCACGATGTACGGCTCGCGGCCCGTTGCCTTGGTGATCATTGCCGCGATTGCGCCAGTTGCCGGCATGGGGCCGTCCTTGGAAGGACCGGTGGCATCAGGGTTGGTCGCGATGAAACGGGCGCCGGCCAGGATGTGGCGGACGGCCATGGTGATCGCTTCGAAAGAGTAGGTGCGGGTCTCGCCGAGTACCACGAAGTCAGGTTCCGTGTCCGTCAGGATGAATCCGGCCTCGTGCAATGCGGTGGTGAGGCCGGCCTCGCCGATGGTGTAGGCGCGGTTGCCGGAATCAGAGGACTGGACCTGGTCCTTGAGGAACTGGGCCGTGGCCAGCGCGGACGTCCAGATGTTCTCCTCCGGAACTTCCAGCCCGGACGCGCGGAGGCGGGCTGCGAGGTCCCGCGGAGTGAAGATGGAATTGTTGGTCAGGACCAGGAAGCGCTTGGATGTATCCACCCAGCGCTGGATGAGCTCGGCTGCACCCGGGATTGCCTGGTTTTCATGAACCAGCACGCCGTCCATGTCCGTGAGCCAGCATTCGATTTCGTGGCCGTTCCGGTAAACCGATGCGGACGTGTGGGGCGAGGATTCTTCTGCCATATTTGCCTCCGGCTGGGTTTGGTCATGCACTGCTTCCCAGTCTTTCATCATTCGAGCGGCTAAACATCCTTGGCATTCCGCTATGTGGGTAGTTCTACCCATGTGGAAAACCACTGTGACTTGCCCGCTACTCGACGGACTGAACTACGCTTGTTCCGGCGCAGGCGTGCCACCACCGTGGGTCGGGGGATCGACATGGTGGATTTTTTGTGTCGCCGCACTTCAGCAGGTCCCCACTACTGGATCGATAACCGGATATCCCCAGATACGCCGGTACTCAACACGTTTGAAAGGGCCTGTCATGAGCAACAACAATGGAGTGCCGCAGCCTCCGTACAATCCCGACGGCGTGCCGCAGCCACGCTACGACACCGGGCAGGGGCAATACCGGCAGTATCAACCGGACCAGACCCAGCCCATGTATCAGCCGGAAGGGCAGGCGCAGGAAGGCCTGACGGAGGCTTTCCCGACACAGCCGGCGCCCACCCAGGCTTTCCCCGCGCAACAATTCCCAACCCAGCAGGGGCACGTTGACGGCGAGTTCGCGGAAACTGTCCACCGCTACCCACAGGCGCAGCAGGGTCAGCCTGGTTTCCCGCCGCCGGGCAGCGGCTACCCGGAGCAGCAGGGCAGCGGCCAGGCTGGATATCCAGGTCAACCGGGCTACCCCGGCCAGCCCGGCGGACCCAGCCAGGGCCCGGGCGACCACAACAAGAAGGCGCTGTTCCTGATCCTCGGTGGGGTCGCCGTCGTCGTGATCATTGCGCTGGTAGTTGTGTTCGCATGGTTGATTCCTTCGGTGACCAAACCGGTGGCCGTAGAGAGTCCCGTGCCTTCGGCCAGTGCCTCCGACGAAGCGTCGGACGCGGCAGCCGAGCCGTCCGATGACCCGTCTGCGGAGCCGTCTGGCGACGCAACCGCCTCCTCTGAGATTCCGGATGGTGCCATCCCGCTGCCCAGCGTGTGGGAAGAATTCGCTGGCCCGACGAATGTCCCGGCCGACGGCGACCCGCTGTTCAGCAAGTGGGTCACGGGCGAATCTTCCTTCCAGTACCTGGCCGAGTGGACCCACGACGAATCCTTCGGAATCACCAAGGACCCCACCACCGGTGAAGAAATTCAGAAGAAGGCCCAAGGCACCGTGGAGGCGGACGGCGACGGCATTGCTCTCGCATATGCATTCTTCGCCGAGTCCGACGAAGGCAAGTTCGGCAAGGATCCGAAAGAGATCAAGGCCGCGATCGAAGATATCGAGGCCCGGTACAAGGGCATGACTGCCACCGAGCTGCCCCAGAACCTGGTTGGCCACAAGTGCACCTCGGATTTCAAGACCTCGATGCCCGAGATTCGCGAATTCCGTCGTGGCGCTGCCGTGGTCATTGGATTCACCTGCACCAACGCGCGTGGGGAAGAAATCCAGGCAGTCAACCTGTTCTCGGTCACACCGTGGGGAACGCCGCAGATGCTGGGCGTTAGCGGGCACAAGACCTATTGGGACGCCCACCCTGGCCTGATGGAGCAGCTGGCCAACTCGTACCGCATCAACAAGTGGAAGATGGTCTAGCCGGCGGGCAAAGAGCAAAGACCGGGCAGGGCTAAAGTTGAGGGGTGACTGACCTTCCCCCCAACACAGCCCTGCCCACCCCTGCCCATTCCCCTGACGGAACCGTGGAAGTTGACAGGACAATGGCAGAAGGCGGGACTGAAGCGAAACCGGAGGTCGGCGTCGGGCCCTGGGAAGGCGAGTGGCCGGTTGGCGAGCACTGGGACCCGGACCTGCTCAGGGATGGTGACCGCCGCAACGTGGTGGATAAGTACAGGTATTGGAAGCACGAGGCGATCGTCGCGGACCTGGATTCCAAGCGGCACGAATTCCACATCGCGATTGAGAACTGGCAACACGACCTCAACATCGGCACGGTTGTGCGCACAGCCAATGCGTTCCTCGCCAAAGAGGTCCACATCATTGGTCGACGCCGTTGGAACCGTCGCGGGGCGATGGTCACCGACCGGTACCAGCACGTCCGCCACCACCCCACCGTCGAGGAGTTTGTCCAGTGGGCGCAGGGGGAGGGGCTTGCCGTGATCGGCATCGATATCTTCCCGGATTCCGTGCCCCTGGAGACCTACGACCTCCCGGAAAAGTGCGTCCTGGTGTTCGGGCAGGAAGGCCCGGGCCTCACACCCGAGGTCCATGAAGCCGCTGTTGCTACGTTGTCCATTGAGCAGTTCGGCTCCACGCGTTCCATGAATGCTGCCTCGGCTGCGGCGATCGCGATGCACGCCTGGGTTCGCCGGCACGTGTTCCAGCAGCCTGTCTAACTCCCGCCGAGATGGCACTTAATGACAATCCAAACCGCCCGCGCAGGATTGTCATTAAATGCCAACTCGGCGGAAGTGTTAAGAGCCCCAGTGACCCGAAACACGGCGTCCCGGCGGATATCGCTAGGATGGGAGCTAGCCGTAAGCGGTCTACTCCAGGGTTACCAACCCACAGACGAATTCAGCATAGGAGTCACCATGCCCATTGCAACCCCAGAGATTTACTCCGAGATGATCGACCGCGCAAAGGCTGGCGGATTCGCTTTCCCCGCGGTCAACGTGACGTCGTCGCAGACTCTGAACGCTGCGATCCGCGGTTTCGCCGAGGCCGAATCCGACGGCATCATCCAGGTTTCCACCGGTGGCGCAGCCTACTGGTCCGGCGCTTCGGTTAAGGACATGGTTGCCGGTTCGCTCGGTTTCGCAGCGTTCGCCCGCGAAGTTGCCAAGAACTACAACGTCAACATCGCCCTCCACACGGACCACTGCCCGCAGGACAAGCTGGCCGACTTCGTCCTCCCGCTGCTGGCAGCTTCCGAGGAAGCAGTCAAGGCCGGCAAGGACCCGATCTTCAACTCGCACATGTGGGACGGCTCGCACGAGACCCTCACCGACAACCTGCGCATCGGCCGCGAACTGCTTGAGCGCGCAGCTGCAGCGAAGATCATCCTTGAGGTGGAAATCGGCACCGTCGGTGGCGAAGAAGACGGCGTTGAGAACGAAATCAACGAGAAGCTCTACACCACCACCGAAGACGCTCTCGCTACCATCGAGGCTTTGGGTGCCGGCGAAAACGGCCGTTACCTCACGGCCCTGACCTTCGGCAACGTGCACGGCGTTTACAAGCCGGGCAACGTCAAGCTCCGCCCCGAACTGCTCAAGCAGATCCAGGCCGAGGTCGGCGCCAAGATCGGCAAGGACAACCCGTTCGACCTCGTGTTCCACGGCGGCTCGGGCTCCACGGAGCAGGAAATTGCTGACGCTGTTTCCTACGGCGTCATCAAGATGAACATCGACACCGACACCCAGTACGCGTTCACCCGCCCGGTTGCCGGCCACATGTTCTCCAACTACGACGGCGTCCTGAAGGTCGACGGCGAAATGGGCAACAAGAAGACCTACGACCCCCGTGTCTGGGGCGCTTCCGCCGAAGCCGGCATGGCCGCGCGCATCGTCGAAGCAGCCCAGCAGCTCGGATCGGTCGGCAAGACGTTCTAATGTCCGACGAATTCCGGAAGAACCTGATGGGGCCGGAGCCCACGCTCCTGCCCGCCGAAACCGAGATCTACCAGCACCTGGCTCTCGGCAAGGAAGCGCTGGACCTCGTGGAGAAAAACCCCACGTCGTCTCTTCTGTGGGCAATCCTCGCCGAGGAAGCCTGGGCTGAGGGCCGCACCATCGACTCTTACGCTTACGCCCGCGTGGGTTACCACCGCGGCCTGGACTCCTTGCGCCGCAACGGTTGGCGCGGCGTCGGGCCCATCCCGTGGGAGCACGAGCCCAACCAGGGCTTCCTGCGCGCGCTCTACGCGCTGGGTCGTGCCGCCGCTGCAATCGGCGAGCCCGAAGAGCCCGAGCGGATCGAGAAGTTCCTCAACGACTCAGACCCGAAGGCCAAGGCAGCGATCGAGGCCAGCTAAGGCCTGCGCTGCTTAAGCAAACGACGACGGCGGCCCTCACCAAAAGGTGGGGGCCGCCGTCGTCGTTAACCCGCCCAATTAGGTCGCATTTGTGCGCGTTTCGAGCGCTCAAAACGCGCACAAATGCGACTCAGTTGGGGGAGACTAAGCCTTGCGCGGGATGCCCGTGCGTGCCATGGCCTCGGCGTATGCGCTGTGGATGGCGTCCAGGTATTCCTGCTGGCGGGCGGGTGTGCCGGCGAAGGAGCGGCCACCAAGGGAACGGACCTTGAAGGTCTTGAAGCCGCGGCGGGCGATGCTGGCGGGGGCAGCCTTCATCAATTGGTCGGCAAGGCGGTGCGCTTCATTGCCGTGTGCCACAAGGGCCGACGTGCGCGGCAGGATCGCCAGCAAGCGCAGGAGCGGCTTGAGGCCTTCGGTGATGTTTGCCGGTGTCAGCTTGCCCGGTTCCTCGTTGGGCTCGATCCACGGGTACGCGTTCCACGGCATCATGAGCTCGGGGCGGAGGCCCAGCTGCCACTGCATGCCCAGCATGCGGGTGCTTGCTTCCTCGTCGCCCGGGGCGATGAAGCCCTCGCCCGAATTGGTGCGCTGGTTGGAGAAAAGGCTGACGATACGGCAGTCGTCCATGCTGTGGGCGGGGTCGATGTAGAGGACCTCGCTGCCTGGCTTCTGTTCCTTCAGGGAATCGCACAGACCGTTGACCTCGGCGATGTGGGGTTCGTAGCGGCGGTTCCAGAGGAGTTCTTCGGGTGATTCAGTCGCCAGGTCTTGCATCAGGGGTTTGGTCTCCTAGGTGTTACTGCGCGCACCTATCCAAGGGGCCGCAGGCATGCCGCTGCCGAACCTCAAAGGGTGCTGTTGGGGGCTAACTAACCTTACCGGACTATGGGCGCTGCAGCACCCTGTTTCGGCGCGCCCCCAAATGAGACACGGCGTGTTGCCCGGGATCGTGGCGGACGTCTCGACAGTGGGGCGCGAATTCCGGCATGATTCCGGATATGTGGAGACGAGAATCGTCCGCTGCCGCCATCTCCGCTTTCGAAGGGCTGGTGGTTCCTGCACCAATCTGTGAATCGTCACCGGCGTACTCCAAACTGACGCTAAACGTCCCCGGGACACTCCTTGACACCAGAGTTTCAGGCCCCATCGGCTAAACTTGGCTGGTAAGAGCCCCGAAACTCTTGCGTATGCTGCCATGCGGCAGGCTGCACCGGTAAGTCGGGGCATTCTCATGTACGGCGTCGAGTCCTGGCCATCCGGCTTGGTCTCGCCCGAAAGAATGGGGGAGGATCCCATGCCCGCTATCGTGATCGTCGGAGCCCAGTGGGGCGACGAAGGCAAAGGCAAAGCTACCGATCTGCTCGGTGGCCGTGTTGACTACGTGGTTAAGCCCAACGGCGGCAACAACGCCGGGCACACCGTGGTGGTTGGCGGTGAGAAGTATGAGCTGAAGCTCCTTCCCGCGGGCATTCTGAGCCCCAATGCAATTCCCATTATTGGCAACGGCTGCGTGGTGAACCTCGAGGCTCTCTTCCAGGAAATCGACGGCCTTGAAGCCCGTGGCGCGGACACCTCCCGTCTGCGCGTTTCGGCCAACGCACACCTCGTAGCGCCGTACCACCAGGTCCTGGACAAGGTCACGGAGCGCTTCCTCGGCAGCCGCGCCATCGGAACCACGGGCCGTGGCATTGGTCCGGCTTACATGGACAAGGTGGCCCGCTTGGGCATCCGCGTCCAAGACGTCTTCGACGAATCGATCCTCCGCCAGAAGGTGGAAGGCTCCCTGCGCCAGAAGAACGAACTCTTGGTCAAGGTCTACAACCGCCGCGACATCGTGGTGGACGAGATCGTGGAATACTTCCTGTCCTTCGCAGAGCGTCTCCGCCCGCTGGTCATCGACAGCACGCTTGAGCTCAACAACGCTCTGGACGAGGGCAAGGTTGTGCTCATGGAAGGCGGCCAGGCCACGTTCCTCGACGTCGACCACGGCACCTACCCGTTCGTCACGTCCTCCAACCCGACGGCCGGCGGTGCTTCCGTTGGCTCGGGCATTGGACCCACCCGCATTTCGCGCTCCATCGGCATCATCAAGGCCTACACCACGCGCGTTGGCGCCGGCCCGTTCCCCACGGAACTCTTCGACGAGATGGGCGTCTACCTGCAGAAGACCGGTGGCGAGTTTGGTGTGAACACCGGCCGTCCCCGCCGCTGCGGTTGGTACGACGCCGTGCTGGCGCGCCACGCTTCCCGCGTCAACGGCTTCACGGACTACTTCGTGACCAAGCTGGATGTCCTCACGGGCATCGAGCAGATCCCGGTCTGCGTTGCCTACGACGTCGACGGCGTCCGCCACGACGAAATGCCGATGACGCAGACCGAGTTCCACCACGCGGTGCCGATCTTTGAGTACTTCGACGGTTGGACTGAGGACATCACCGGCGCCCGGACCATGGAGGACCTTCCGGAGAATGCCCGCAACTATGTGCTGGCTTTGGAAAAGCTCTCCGGTACGCGGTTCTCGGCCATCGGCGTCGGACCGGACCGCGACCAGACGATCGTTGTGCATGATCTGATCAACGACTAAGTTTTACTGAATTTACGACGACGGCGGGTCACCCCTGGTTCTTTGGAACGCTGGTTCCTCAGGAACCTTGGGGTGGCCCGCCGTCGTTGTCGCTAGCCCTGGGATGCACCCACTGCTAGGCCTCGTTCGAAAGTTGCGCGTTCCCGGGACTATTTCGGCGACGCGCGCGGTTACGCCATTCGGGGCCGAAAGCTATGTGCGCGAACAAGCTGAGATGACGACGGGACGGGATAAGTGACTACAGAAACTGCTGCTGACGGAGTCGGGTTCCGTTCCCGCCGGGGACCCATCCTCATTGCCCTGATGCTCTCCACCGGGCTGGTGGCCATTGATGCGACGATAGTCGCCACGGCGGTGCCATCGATTGTGGATGACATCGGCGGTTTCACGTCTTTTCCTTGGCTTTTTTCGGCGTACCTGTTGGCGCAGGCAGTCTCCGTGCCCGTCTATGCCAAGCTGTCCGACGTCGTGGGCCGCAAGCCGATCATCCTCAGCGGGATCGGCCTGTTCCTCCTGGCTTCCATCCTGTGCGGGCTGGCCTGGAGTATGCCCGCCCTCATCGCTTTCAGGGTGCTTCAGGGCCTCGGCGCGGGAGCCATCCAGCCGGTGTCCATCACCATTGCCGGGGATATTTACACGCTCGCGGAGCGGGCGAAGGTACAGGGCTACCTTGCCAGCGTTTGGGCGGTATCGTCCGTTGTTGGACCGACATTGGGAGGCATTCTTTCTTCCTTGGGCATTTGGCGTTGGATCTTCTTCATCAACATCCCGCTGTGTCTTCTGGCCGGATGGATGTTGGTCCGGACATTCCACGAGAACGTCGAGCGGACGAAACACCGGGTCGATTATCTGGGAGCAGGGCTCCTAACGGTCTCGCTAAGCTTGCTCATCCTGGGAGCGCTTGAGGGCGGCCAAGCCTGGCCTTGGAACTCCTCCATAAGCATCACGGTGTTTGCCGTCGGCGCGTTGGTGTTCGTCGCCTTCCTCTTCGTAGAGAGGAGAGCGGCTGAGCCTGTCCTCCCACCGTGGGTTGTTTCCCGCCGCCTGCTGGCGACGACGGCGATGATCTCCTTTGGCGTTGGCGCAGCCATTCTTGGTCTCACCTCGTACGTCCCAACGTTCCTCGAAGGAGCGCTGGCGACTTCCCCGGTCTTTGCCGGACTCGCTTTGGCAGCCTTGACGGTCGGCTGGCCAATCAGTGCGTCCCAGGCTGGCCGGTTCTATCTTCGGATCGGGTTCCGAAGGACGGCTTTGATCGGTATTTCCGTGACGGTCATCGGCGCTGCCGTGCTTGCCCTCACCGCCTCATCACCCAACGTTTTGTTGGTGGCCGTGGCCTGCTTCATTGTTGGCCTGGGACTCGGGCTGGTCGCGACACCGAGCCTGATCGCCGCGCAGTCGAGCGTTGAATGGAACGAGCGCGGGGTAGTTACCGGCACAAATCTTTTTGCCCGCTCCATCGGTAGTTCGATTGGCGTGGCCGTTTATGGTGCGATCGCAAATGCCATTTATGCCGGCGGCCCCAGCGGCGGCCCCGATCCGCAAACAACGGTGTCCGCTTCCACCGCCGTCTTCCTGGCCGTGCTGGTGAGTGCGGTGCTTACTGTCATCGCCGTCGTCGCGATGCCCTCCAAGGCGGACGACGCCATCGCCGCCCAAACGGCTGCCAAGACCGGTGTTGCGCCGTCGCAGGATTAGGACCCGCCGCTTGGCATCGTGTCTTCCGGGCTGACGAAGTCGGTGTGTTCGTGGATGACTTTCCACTCACCTTCCTCGCGACGGAAGACGCTGGTGGCGCGAAGGGCGAACGGGCGGGGAGCGCTTCCGTCAATGGTGCCGGTGAAGCGGACAACGGCGGCGGTGTACGCCATGTCTCCCACGACGTCGTAGGCCATAACGTCCAACGTGACGTCTTGGCCGTCAGTAAGCCGGCTTGCTACTCGCCGAAACGTCGGTTCCAGCTGGGTCCACCCTGTGGCCGAGACGCCCACTGCTCCAAACAGGCTTACTGGCTCGCGGTGGGACCACATTTCAATGCGGCGCGAGGGGTCCCCGTTGACAAGCGCGGACTCGGCTGCGTGCAGGGCAGGTTCAGCCCACGCGAGGAATTCCTCCCGGGGATCCATGACTCCTCCTCCACAAGTGCGGGTTTCTCACAGCGTCCTCCCTCCGAAACGCCCAGTCAACGCAGGTGAACCACCCGGCGTGAAACGCTCGACGGCGGCAGGCGGCGTTGCGCTGATGAGCCGCCGCCCGCCGTCGTACGCCCCGAAAGCCAGCGGCAGGGTATCAATCCGGCCGGCTGTTGGCCGTCACAGGGGATCGCGCTGGGGCAGGCTTGGGTGTGGATTCAGATTTCAACAGCGCCGCTTGGATGACGACGCCAGCGGCAGCGAAGGCAGCGAGGGTCACTCCGTATGCCAGCAAGGTCGGCACGAGCCCCCACACGGGCGCGAGTTGGCCAGCGATGATGACCGGCACGCTGAACGCCAAGTATGCGGCTGCGTAAATGCTGGCGAATACCCCGGCGCGCTGATGCGGCTGAATGTGCGGTGCGATGAGTCGGATCTGTCCACCGAACGATCCGCCGAACCCAATTCCGCCCAGTACTGCTCCGACCCAGACCGCGGGGAGCCATGTTGCATTGATTCCGAAGAGGACCGCCAGGATCCCGAGCAGAATGAAGGAGACCCCGGCGAGCGAGCTGTGTCGGGCGGGGTAGCGGCCAAGTACCAGGCTTGCCACCGCGGCTGAGAACGGGCCAAGGAAGGCGGTGAAACCAGCCACCAGGCCACCGTCCAGCGCAAAGTGGACCCGGAGCAGCGCCGGCGAGAGGCCAAGGAAGAGGGCTGGAAACATCCACCCGGCGATGTGAAGGGGGAGGCCTGCGGCGAACTCCCGGCGTATTTTGCCGGGAATGCTCAGACGCGGGGTGAGGGAACGGACTGCGCCCGGGCGTGTCACGGCTGTCTCGGAGGTGAAACTGACAAAGATGATGCCGAGGACCATGGCCCCCGCCAGGATGGCAAAAATCAAGGTGTTGGCGTCAGCCGTGAACTGAACCGCTGCGCCAGTTACCAACGCTCCCAGTCCTAGTCCGCCCGCGACGGACGCGCCGGCGAGATTGCCGGCAAGTTTCTTGAGGGAGCCAGGGGCCTGCTCTTGGATCGCGGCGTTGAAGGCGCCGGTTGCAAGGCCGGTGGCGATCCCCTGCAGGGCCCGTGCAAGGATCACCCATGTGATGGTGGGCGCGGCCAGGAACATGACCATGGAGATGAGTTCTCCATAAAGGGCCAGAAGCATGACAGGCCGACGACCCAGATGGTCCGAAAGCGAGCCGGCCACCAAGAGGGCGGCGAGCAGCGCAAGGGCGTAGACGGAGAATGCGAAGCTCAGGGTGCCGGCTGAGAATCCCCATTCCTGTTGACGTAGTGAGAGCAAAGGTGTGGGTGCGCCGGCGGCGAAGAAGAACGCCGCAAAAACGAGCGCCAGCCCAGCGAATGCCGGTTTGGGTGGGATGGAACGGTGCAAGGGAAGTCTCCTTAGACAGGTCGGTCTAACTCTTCCCAGTTAGACAGGTCTGTTCAATTAAGTCAAGAATTTTTAGACAGACCTGTCTGATATGCTGGAATGCATGGTGACTACCAGGGTGCCTGCTCGTCAACGCCTCCTTGATGCTGCGGACAAACTGTTCTACTCGGAGGGCGTACACACAGTTGGGATCGACCGGGTTATCGAAGAGGCCGGCGTGGCCAAAGGCTCGCTCTTCTACAACTTTTCCGGCAAAGACGAGCTGATTTCTGCCTACTTGGCGGGCCGGGATCAGCAACGCCGTGAGCGGATAGCCAGGCACCAGGCTGGGCTTGACGAGCCCACAGCGAAATTGTTGGCCATCTTTGATTCTCTTCACGAAGCGGTGACCTCGCCCGGGTACAAGGGCTGCCCGTTTGCCAATGCCAACGCAGAAGCCCTCCCGGGAAGCGTCGAGGCTGAAGCCCTGAAAACGTTCCGCGACTGGCTTTCCGACGCGATCCTCTTGCTCTGCGAAGAGGCCCGGTTTGCCGATCCAGCAGATGTCGCGGCGCGCATCCGCCTGCTCTATGACGGAGCGGTGTCCAACTCGCACCTGGATGCCCAGCCGGGGGCTGTCCGCTTGGCCAAGGAACTGGCTTCCATGGTTTTGGAAAACTCACCCCGCGCCGTCTGACGTTAAGCCCCGGTAGGAATAGCTTCACCACCGCTGGGGTTGACGCTCGCATGAAGGCGATTACCTACAGTGAATACGGAAGTCCGGACGTGCTGGAACTGACTGACCAGCCGATGCCCAAAGTGGGGCCGGGCATGGTCCTGGTAAGAGTCAGGGCGGCATCTGTGAACCCGGTGGATTGGAAGATCATGGCTGGGTACCTGGACTCCGTTATGGACCTTCAGTTCCCGGCCATTCCGGGCTGGGACGTGGCAGGCGTTGTGGAATCGGTGGGAATTGACGCCCCGCAATTCCAGCCCGGGGACGAAGTCATTGCATACGGCCGCAAGGACTATGTCCACGGAGGCAGCTTTGCAGAGTTCATTGCGTTGCCCGAACGGCTCCTTGCCCGCAAGCCGGCATCGTTGGGATGGGACGAATCTGCCGGACTTCCCCTGGCAGGGCTGACGGCGTATCAAGTCCTCAAGCGCCTCGGTCTCCAGCCGGGGGAGACGCTGCTGATCCACGGTGGTTCCGGTGGCGTTGGCTCCCTTGGCATCCAGATTGCCGTGGCGCTCGGAGCGCGGGTTATCGCGACGGCTTCGGAGCGGAACCACGATTTCCTTCGTTCCCTCGGCGCCGAACCGGTGTCGTACGGCGAAGGACTTTCGGCGAGGGTACTGGACCTGCGTCCGGACGGTGTAGACGTTGTAGCCGATTTCGTAGGTGGAAACCTCAAGGCAACCCTGGAGGTTCTGGCAGAAGGTGGCCGACACGCCTCCATTGCCGATAGCGAGGTAGAAGAACACGGCGGCACCTGGATGTGGGTGAAGCCGATTGGTGCCGAGCTGCAGGAGCTCGCAGATCTTGTTGATGAGCACAGAATCCAGGTCGAGGTGGCAGAATCACTCCCGTTGGCCAAGGCTGCGGACGCCTTCCGGCTCAACATGGAAGGCCATACTCGCGGAAAGATCGTTATTGCCGTCCAGCATGGCGGTTGATCACTGCTTTCAGGTGTAATCACGACGGCTGCTGGTCGCCGTCATGGAGAACGGTCGCAGGCTCGTCGCCTAGTTAGACGCCTGTTGCCTGAGCCAGCTTGCTCACATTCCGTGGACAGCCGGTTGGGGGAGGAACATAATAGTTAGCGTAGCTAATTAGCACTGCTAACTATTATGCGACCTCAGGAGGCGCCTTCCATTGACCGCGGCCAACAAAACAGCCACTCCTTCCGGCGAGGGAACCCCGGATATCCAGGCGGAGGACATCCAAGCGGACCTCCTTGCGATCGACCTCCGAACCGCGGTCATGCGAACATCCCGCAGGCTCCGCATCGAAGCCACCGGTGATGTCATTACTCCCGGGCAGTACACGGTGCTCGCACATCTCAACTCCGGTTCGCAGACGCTCCGGGAATTGGCGGAGTTGGAGCACGTCCAGGCGCCGTCCATGACCCGCATCGTGAACGCCTTGTCCGCGCAGGGCTTCGTCTCTCGGCAGGCGCATCCCGAAGATGGTCGCCAGATCCACATCAGCATCACTGCCGCAGGTCAGGAAGTTCTGGCCGAGGCCCGCAGCCAACGGACTGCCTGGCTGGCCCAGCGCGTAGCAGGACTCAGCGAGGAGGACCGCCTGACCCTCAGCCGGGCCGCGCACATCATGCAGGAGATGAGCGCCAAGTGAGTGCCATGTTCCGTGCCCTCGAAAGTCCTAATTACCGGCTGTGGGCTGGTGGTGCACTGGTCTCCAACGTCGGCACTTGGATGCAAAGGGTGGCACAGGACTGGCTGGTTCTGACGGTCCTCACGAATCACTCGGGAACGGCAGTCGGCATCACCACAGCACTGCAATTCCTGCCCATGCTCCTGCTTGGGCCCTATGCGGGCGTCCTGGCTGACCGATACCGAAAGCGTGTGATCCTCCTCTGGACCCAAACGGCCATGGGAATCTGCGGGCTGGTCGTCGGCCTTCTGGTGGTAATGGGTGTGGCCCAGTTGTGGCACGTCTATCTCGCTGCCCTTGCCTTGGGGTTGGCCGCGGCCATCGACGGTCCGGCCCGTCAAGCGTTCGTGTCAGAACTTGTTGGTCCGGACAAGCTCTCCAATGCAGTGGCCCTGAACTCTGCGTCCTTCAACAGCGCCCGGCTGACCGGGCCTGCCATCGCGGGTGTGCTCATTGCATGGATCGGCACCGGGCCAGTTTTCCTTCTCAACGCGGCGAGCTTTGTGGCCGTCCTTGTTTCTTTGGGCCGGGTTAGGGCCACGGAGCTGGAGCCGGCAACGCCAGTGGCCCGCGGCAAGCACCAATTATCCGAGGGCCTCCGGTACGTGCGTCAACGCCCTGACCTGGTCCTCATTTTGCTGATGGTGGGCCTCCTGGGTGCCTTTGGCATGAACTTCCAGGTGACGAATGCCTTGATGTCCACGGCGGAGTTTGGCATGGGGCCGGAGGAGTTTGGCTTCCTTGGTTCCATCATGGCCGTGGGAACGCTAGGAGGCGCGTTGCTTGCGGCCCGCAGGTCCGGCCCCAGGCTCCGTTTCATGTTGGGCGGTGCCCTGAGCCTCGGCGCCTTTACAGTCCTGGCGAGCATCTCGCCGTCGTTCTGGATTTACGCGGCAGTGCTTGTTCCAGTAGGACTGGCGTCCATCACCTTCTTGAACAGCTGCAACACCACCATCCAGTTGTCCGTTGAACCCCAATTCCGTGGACGCGTCCTCGCCCTGTACCTCGCCATCCTGCAAGGCGGCACGGCAGTCGGAGCGCCCCTCATGGGCTGGATTGGCACGGAATTCGGCGCCCGCTGGGCTGTGGCATCCGGCGGCGTGGTGGTCCTTTTGACAGCCGTCGCTTGCGTGGTCCTGGTCAGCCGCCGCAGCCAAAAGACACTTCGTGAACAGGTGCGCAATGCGTGGCTGGGGAGGCGGGCAGCCCAAGCGTCCTGAGGCTAGCGGACCTCAAGGTCCTCGAGTGTCTTTCCCTTAGTGTCCGAGGACAATAGGGTTGCCAACGCTGAGACGAGGCAGATGCCCAGAGTGGTCAGGCCGATGACCAACGGGATGTTCGCTGATCCGGGAGGAGCCATGGCCGTGAACAGGCTCGGGAAGAATGAGGCGATCATGAGGCCGATGTTCTGCGAGACTGCGAAGCCCGTCACCCGCATCCGCATGGGGAACTGCTCCTGGAAGAACGTGGCGAAGGTGGCGTTCCACATCTGGAACAGGATGCCCTGGACGATGACAACGCAGACGAAGATCAGCGGCAGGCTGCCCTGTTCGATCGCCCACAGGTACACGAAAGTCAGCAAGCCGCCCGCGATCCCGCCTGCAACCATGAGCGTCCGCCGGCCAATCCGGTCTGACAGTGCCCCGAACAATGGGATAGTCACCACTGCGGCTACGTTTGCTGCCATGGTCACCCAGAGGAATTCACTGCTTGAGAAGCCGTTGCCATAGCTTTTCTGGGTGGCGAAGGAAACGCCGAAGATCAGGGTGGCCATGCCGATGACGTTCGTGAAGGTCATCGCAACGCAGCGGACCAGGACCCACGGGTGGGTGCGGAGGAGGTCTGCGAGGGGGAACCGGCGTTTGGTGCTGGGCGCTTCCGGCTGCGCCAGGTAGGCGGGGGGCTCCTGCACGCGGCGGCGGATGATGTACCCGGCCAGGATCACGACGGCGCTGAGGAGGAAAGGCAGCCGCCAGCCCCAGGAATGGAACTGGTCATCAGGCAGGAGAGCGGCCAGCGGAATGAGGACAGCCGTGGCGAGGATGGAGCCCACCTGCGTGCCCTGAAGGCTGAAGCTCGCGAAGAAGCCGCGCCTTGCATCGGGGGAGTGCTCTACGATCATCGCGCTGGCACCACCGAGCTCGCCCGCAACGGCGAAGCCTTGGATCAAGCGGAGGATCACCAGAAGGACGGGGGCAAGAAGCCCCACCTGTCCATAGGTTGGCAGGAGTCCTACCGCGAAGGTAGCGAACCCCATGAGCAGCATTGCGAAGACGAGAACTTTCTTGCGACCATGCCTGTCACCGTAGGCACCCAGGACCACTGCGCCGAGCGGGCGGGAAACGTACCCCACGGCATAGGTGGCCAGGGAAGCGATGATACCCACAGTTGGGTTCTCCGTGGGGAAGAAGATCGTGGGGAAAAGCAACGTCGCAGCCAGTGAATAGAGCGCGAAGTCGTAGTACTCCAGCGCGCTTCCGATCCAGCCGCTCATTGCGGCTTTCTTCGGGTCCTTCCGGCCGATGGTGTCGTGGCCGATGGTGTCGTCCTGGGTGGAAGGGGTATCCCTCCGGTGCGTGACGGTCATTCGCTGAACTCCTGTGTCGTCGTTGGCAAGGAACAAAAACTCTTCCAATCCAGGACTGAACAATGCGGTGCTCATTCAGCATGAGGAAGGTTGCTATATGGATTGATCCAATTCTTGAATCGATTCATTAATCATACGATGTGACCTGCGATACGTCAAAGGCTGCTGTAGAGGGATTGTCAGGTTGACCGACGGGAAACGCACGACGGCGGCGGGTCGCCACGGTTCCCAAAGAACCTTGGTTCTTCGAAACCGAAAGGCGACCAGCCGCCGTCGTGATTTAGCCGTTTATTCAGGAGTCAGGCCATCAGGGAAGGACCTTAATTACGGCGCAACAGCAAGGGGGGCGCTGAGGGACATGCCCAGCCGTGCCTGCAGTTCCGAAACGGTGGGCGGGTTGGCGCCCGAGCGACTGACCGTGATTGCTGCGGCCATTGACGCCGTCTGCCCAATGCTTTCCAGGGCTCCCGGCGCAAATCCTTCTTCGCCCTCCGCCAAAAGGCCGAAGATGAGGGCGGACATGTAGGAGTCGCCGGCGCCGATGGTGTCAGCAACCTCGGTTTTCACGGAGGGGATGTTGAACTTCGCACTTTGTGTGGCGAGGAGGGCGCCGTCAGCGCCGAGGGTGATGACGGCAAGGCGCGCACCCTGGGCGAGCAGGCGGGACGTGACCTCGTCCGGAGACGACGTCGGGTAGAGCCAGTGAGCATCTTCGTCGCTGAGTTTTACGACGTCCGTGAGAGGAAGCAGGTCCTCGAAGATACTCTTTGCCTCGGCATGGCTGCCAAGCAGGGCAGGGCGGATATTGGGGTCATAGGTGACCAGGCACGACTTGTGGCCTTGCTCAAGGAGAGAGCGAACGGTGGAGGCTCCCGGGGCCAGGAAAGTGGCGATGGATCCTGTGTGAAGGACTTTCGGGACCATGGCAGGCGCTACCGGAGCCAACTCCCAGGCGATATCGAACTCGTAACTGGCCGAGCCATCAGCTGCGAGTGTTGCGGTAGCGGTGGCTGTGCGTTCAAGGGACGTCGACCCGGGAAGAAGCCGGACGCCTGCGCTCTGGAGGTGGTTGGCGATGGCGTTCCCGTGGTCGTCTTCGCCGATCGCTGTGAGCAACCCCGTGGATACGCCGAGCCGGCCAAGGCCATAGGCGACATTCGCCGGGGATCCTCCCGGATAGCTGATGGATCCTTCGGGGGTGTTGACGATGTCAATCAGGGCTTCGCCGATTACAACGACATCCAGCTGGTCATGTGCAGAGGTGCCGGGGGGAGGCTTTTGCATCTCGGTTCTTTCGTCGGTACCGGCTGGATGGCCGGGTGTGGATCCGTCCGCGGACCTGTGGGCAGGTCCGCGGACGGAGAAGGGGGCTCCGTTTGGAACGGAAGGTGGGCGGCGCCTGTCAGGCTTTGGCCGCACCTGTCATGATGGCGACCGCGTCGGTCATGGTGTGGGATTGCGGGGTGATGGTGGCCGCGCATTTGCCCAGGCGCTGGATGTGGATCCGGTCTGCAACGTCAAACACGTGGGGCATGTTGTGGCTGATCAGGATGACAGGCAAGCCGCGGTCGCGCAGGTCGCGGACCAACTGCAGTACCTGGTTGGATTCACGAACGCCCAGTGCCGCCGTCGGTTCGTCAAGGACAACCACCTTGGATCCGAATGCCGCGGCGCGGGCGACAGCGACTGCCTGGCGCTGGCCACCGGAAAGGTTCTCCACCGGTACAGTGACGTCCTGCAGGGTGGAAATGCCCAACCGGGTGAGCTCTTCCTTGGCCTTTCTGCGCATGCCTTTGGTGTCGAGGATCCGGAACAGGCTTCCCAATGGCCCGGGAAGGCGCTCTTCACGGCCGAGGAACAGGTTCGAAGCGACATCGAGGGCCGGCGAGACGGCCAGGTTTTGGTAGACCGTTTCGATGCCGTGGACCCGGGCGTCCTGTGGCCGCTTGAAGTGCACCTGCTGTCCGGACACGAAGAGTTCTCCCGTGTCCGGAACTTCGGCGCCGGTGAGGCACTTGATGAGCGTGGACTTACCGGCACCGTTATCGCCGATGATGGCCAGGACTTCGCCGGGGTAGAGGTCCAGGTTGACGCCGTCGAGGCCAACCACCCGGCCGAAGGTCTTCACGAGGTTCCTGGCTTTAAGGATGGGCTCGCGGGTTTCGGTGTGTGAGGCTTCAAATTCTGTCATGGTCATGACTTGACCTTTCGGATCCACTGATCGACGGACACGGCGATGATGATCAGGATGCCCACCGCGAGGGTCTGGTAAAGCACATCCAGGCCAGCGAGGGAGAGGCCGTTACGGAAGACACCGACGATCAGCGCTCCGAGCAAGGAACCCCAGATGGAGCCGCGGCCACCGAAGAGGCTGGTTCCGCCAATCACGACGGCGGTGATGGAGTCCAGGTTCAGATCGACGCCGGCGTTGGGGCTTGCGGCGTTGGTACGGCCGATCTGGATCCATGCGCCGACCGCAAGGACTGCGCCTGCGGCAAGGTAGACGCTCATGAGGACACGGTTGACGGGGATACCGGCCAGACGGGCTGCTTCCTTGTCATCGCCTACGGCGTAGACGTGCCGTCCCCAGGCGGTTTTGCCCAGGATGAAGGCGACGGCGGTGTAGAGCAAGAGCATCATGACGACGCCGGTGGAGATACGCACCGGCCCGATCGGGAAGGTGCTTCCAAGCCAGGTGAGTACACCGGGCATGGCGGATCCGCGGACGGTGCTGCCGCCGGAGTAGAGCAGGGTCAGGGCGATGAAGATGTTCAGGGTTCCGAGCGTGACGATGAACGGCGGGAGCCGGAAACGTGTCACAAGGAAACCGTTCAATGCACCTGCCGCAAGTCCTACAATCAAGCCGGCGATGAGTGCCAGCGGACCTGGGACACCACTGCCGACAGCCATCTGCGCGATCACCATCGAGGACAGGATCATGACGGCGCCGACGGAGAGATCGATTCCGGCGGTCAGGATGATGAGGGTCTGGGCAACGGCCAGAGTTCCCACCACCGCAACCTGCTGGGTGATCAGGGAGAGGTTCTCCACCCGCAGGAAGCGGTCATTGAGGAGTCCGAAGACCACCACCGCGATCAGCAGGACAATTGCCGGGCTGAGGGCGGGGTAGCGGTGGAGAATGTTGCGGATTCTGCTGAGGGGCGTTTGGCGGTCGAGGAATTCCTCGGCCAAGTCAGCGTGCCCGGCGCTCGGGGGGCCGGCTGTCTGTTGCTGGGTCACTTTAGGTTGCTCCTGAACTTACTTGCCCCAGCAGATCTGGGAAGCGTCGGTGGTGGTGATGCTCTTCACGCCGTCTACGGGCTTGTCTGTGACAAGCTCCACTCCGGTGTTGAAGAAGTCCAGGCCCTCGGAGTTGGCAGGCTTCTTGCCGGTCTTTGCGAGGTCAACAATGGCCTTGACACCAAGCTCGGCCATTTTCACCGGGTACTGCTGTGCCGTGGCGCCGATTACGCCGGACTTGACGTTGTTCACGCCTGAGCAGCCGCCGTCAACGGAGACGATCAGGGCGTCTTTTTCCTTGCCCGCGGATTTCAGTGCTTCGAAGGCACCGGCAGCTGCAGGCTCGTTGATCGTGTAAACGACGTTGATGTTGGGGTTCTTGGCCAGCAGGGTCTCCATCGCGGTACGCCCACCGTCTTCGGCGCCCTGGGAGGCCTGGCTGCCGACGATTTCGTACTCGCCACCCTTGCCGCCGGTGTACTTGCCCGTCTTGGCTTCGTCGCCGTTCTTCTTCTTATCGGCGGTGTCGATGCCCAAGCCGGTCAGGAAGCCCTGGTCACGGTTATAGTCAACGGACACAACCTTGTCATCGAAGAGGTCCACAAGTGCGATCACAGCTTTCTTGCCCGCCAGTTGCTGGGCGGTCCACTTGCCGATCAGCTCACCCGCGGCGAAGTTGTCCGTGGCAAACGTGATGTCGGCGGCGTCGGCGGGGTCCGGCGGGGTATCCAGGGCGATGACGAACAAGCCGGCGTCCTTGGCCTTCTTCAGGGCATCCACTACGGACGGGCCGTTGGGGGTGATGAGAATACCCTTGTCACCCTTGGAGATCGCGTTTTCAATGGCCTGGATCTGGGTGTCCTCATCTCCATCGGCCTTGCCGGCAGCAAGCTTGAGATCAACACCATCAGCCTCGGCAGCCTTCTTGGCGCCATCCTGCATGGAGACGAAGAACGGGTTGGAGGTGGTCTTCACGATCAGCGAAACGCCGATCTTTTCATCGCTGCTCGCGCTGGATGAAGGCGAGGAGCCGCCGCCGCAGGCAGTCAGGCTCAGTGCGCCCAGCGTCAGGACTGCACCAGCGGCAAGAAGACGGGTCTTTGCCGACCTCGAGGCTTTGGAACTCAACATTGAAACTCCTGTTTTTTGTGGCTGCTCATGGCGAGTGATTCCCCCATGACAACGTTGTCAGGTAACATGTAACCAAGCTCACACAGTGCAGTCAAGTGTTAATTGAAGTTGAGGAGTAATTCGTTGACAACGATGTCTAATCGTTACCAACCCGACCCTGCGCGCAAGCCCCCCACGATGAAAAACGTTGCTGATCTTGCCGGGGTGGGCATCAAGACGGTTTCAAGGGTGGTGAACGATGAACCCGGGGTTTCGGAGGAAACCCGTCAGCGGGTACTGCGCGCAACGGAGCAACTTCAGTACCACCTGGACATCACAGCCGGCAGCCTGAAGCGTTCCGGACGCAAGACCCAGTCCATCGGTCTCTTGCTTCCGAGTGTTTCCAACCCCTTTAGCGGCGAGATTCACCGCGCCATGGAAGACGCCCTCGGTGCCCGGGGACTTGCAGTTTTCGCCGCAAGCCTGGATGACGATCCGGACCGCGAAAGAAAGCTGATTTCAGCTTTCCTGGGACGTCGCGTGGATGGTCTTGTGCTGACCACGATCGCCAAGAGCCAGGCCTACATGATCCCGGAACACTCCCGGGATCTGCCGTTGGTGTTCATCGACCGCGAGCCGGTGGGCATCGAGGCGGATGCAGTAGTCACGGATAACGAAGTGGGCTCCGCGACGGCAGCCACGCATCTCATCAAGCACGGCCACACCAGACTGGCCTACCTTGGGGACCGGACTGATATCCAGACCGCTGTAAAAAGGCGGGCAGGTTTCCTGAACGAGATCGGCAGCTCCGGCATCGCGACCTCCACCGTTGCGGTCCGCGAGAATCTTCACGACGAGGAAACGGCCCTCCGGGCTGCGCACGAACTACTCACTTCAGAGAACCCCCCTACGGCGATATTCTCCAGTCAGAACCTGGTGACGTTCGGTGCCATGCGGGCACTGAAATCCCTCGGTTTGCAGCATGAGGTTGCCTTGGTCGGATTTGACGACTTCACCCTCGCGGACATGATGGAGCCGGGGGTCACCGTGGTTGCCCAGCACCCTGAACGCATCGGAAAGCTCGCTGCCGAGCGGATCCTTGCAAGGATCGACGGCGATGACCGCGCACCGCAGACGTATATCGTCCCTACGGAACTCATCCCCAGGGGCTCCGGCGAGATATTGCCCCGGAACTGACTAAAGCAATCCCGATTCAATCGATCAAAGGACTGGACATGACCAAAACCCTGTACGCAGAATTCACCGTCAAGGAAGGCAGCGAAACCAAGGTCGCTGAAATGATGACAGAACTCGCTGGGCGCGTCCGGCAAGAACCGGGCAATGTCACGTTCCTTCCCTACACCCGGGAAACAAATCCGCGGGAATATTTCGTGTTCGAGGTCTACCGCGACGAGGAAGCCTTCCAGGAGCACATCACCGCAGAATACGGCCGAAAGTTCAACGCGGAATTGGCAGAACACATCGAAGGCGACGGATCCGTCCTCACCTGGCTCACGCCCGTATCGTAGGCGTACGCCCGGCCATGCCAGACTGGAGGCATGTTTCCCCGTCCTGAGAAACCGCGCATTTTGCCCAAGAGCGACGACGCCCAGCCCCCGACGCCGGGAAGCGGCCCGACGCCGGGAAACGGCAAGCGCCGACATCTTGCCGTCAGGCTCGACGACGCGTGGCTGAGGTTCCAGACGCGCGTCGCCATCCGGCGGGGTCGAGTGGAAACGGTCATCCCTTACACGGGTTACGGAACTACTTCCTGGGTGCGGGTGCTGGCCAGGGTTGTCCGCAGCGACCCCCGGGACGCCGCAGGTCATGCCAATCCCTTGCAGGAGAGCATGCGCGGGTGGCGGAACTTCATCAGCGCACCGGTCGCGCATGCAGCCGTGCAGGTAAACATTGCAGGCACCGTCCATGACGTCGAAGCCGATCGTGGGGGCGTCGTCGATGTTCGCATTGAGGCAGCCCTGAACCCCGGCTGGCACACGATCACACTGCAATCCGGGAGTTCCAGGACGGTCGAAGCTCCCGTGGAAGTCGTAGCGGACGACGCAGGCTTCGGTGTGGTCTCCGATATTGACGACACCGTGATGGTGACAGCCCTTCCACGACCATTCCTGGCGGCCTGGAACACCTTCGTGCTCAATGAGCATGCGAGGACACCGACCCCGGGGATGGCCGTCCTGTACGAAAGGATCGCCAGGACGGCACCGACGGCTCCCGTGCTGTACCTGTCCACCGGGGCTTGGAATGTGGCGCCCACGTTGTCACGGTTCCTGTCCCGCAATTTGTACCCCGCGGGCCCGAAGCTGTTGACGGACTGGGGACCTACGCCGGACCGCTGGTTCCGAAGCGGCAGGGAGCACAAGCGCACTTCGCTGGAACGCTTGGCAGAAGAGTTTCCCCGCATCAAGTGGCTGCTCGTAGGGGACGACGGACAGCACGACGAAGCCATCTATTCCGAGTTTGCACACCGCCACCCGCAGAATGTCAGGGCGATCGCCATCCGGCAGCTCTCAGTAGGTGAGGCGGTGCTCGCCGGCGGTAGGTCGAAGTCCGGAGGCCAGCCCACGCCGGGAATTCCCTGGATCTATGCTCCGGACGGTGCCGGGATGTCCGCGCAACTCGAGGAACTGGGCATCATTTACAGCCCCGTGCGCTCTGCCGATGAGCCGGAGGAAGGCGACTGAACTCCAGAACGGGTTTGAACTACAGAACCGGCTGAACTCCACCACGGGTTGAAGTGCACGGGCGCACGTGTGCAGGGCGGGCCGGGACCCCGCAGGGCTGTTGGTGCAGCCACCGCCAAGAGCAGAATGAACACATGGTCAATGCCTCGGTATCTGAAGGCCTGGCTGCGGGTGATCACTTCCTCGCTGCTTCCGATTGGAATGCAGCCGCGAAGGCTTTCGAGTCCGTGCTGCTGATCCAGGATGATCCTGCAGCGCATGATGGATTGGGACGCGCGCTGTGGTGGCTTCGCGACGTTGATCGTTCCATTGCGGAGCGCACAGCTGCTTACGCCGGTTTTCGTCGGCTGGGCCAAGACCCTCCGGCGTTTCGTGCGGCTTTGTGGTTGGCCCGCGAGTACGCCGATGCATTGGGTAGCGAGGCGGTCAGCCGGGGTTGGCTGGCACGGGCGGAGGGCCTTGCGTTCCGCTTGCCGGAAGGCGTCGAGCGGGGCTGGATGGCGCTGACGCGCGGTCTGCTCAAGGCCGACCCAGCCTCTGCTGGTGATGATGCCAGGACTGCGCTTGGGTTTGCGCGAAATTGGGATGACCCGGACCTTGAAGCCATGGCCCTCGCCCTCCTGGGCCTGGGGACGATAGCCTCCGGCAACGTGCTGGAAGGAATGACGCTCGTTGATGAGGCGATGGTAGTGGCAACCGCTGGGGAAGTTCACGACCAAATGATCTTCGGCGACGTGTGCTGCATGGTGACGCGCGCCAGCGAAGAAGCCTGCGATACATCTCGACTCAGCCAGTGGAACAAGACCCTGCTGCGCTTCATGCACAGTACAGGCCATCCGGCATTGCTGGAATTCTGCGGCACGTGTTGCGCGGAGATATTCCTGGCCGCTGGTGACATCGCGAGTGCCGAGGGCTGGCTCACCAAGACGCTGCATGAATTGGACCAAGGCGGTCATCGTGCACGTTGTGTGCACCCTGCCGCCAAACTGGCGGAACTGCGGCTGCTGCAGGGCCGGGTGGAGGAGGCAAACCGACTGCTCGCGGGCTTCGAGGACCGCCCGGACGCGCTTCGCGCAGCGGCAGCAGTCCGGCTTGCGGTGGGCGACACTGCGGTCGCGGCTGCACTGCTTCATCGCCAGATCCATTACATCGGCGGTGGTCTGCTCACGGTGCCGCTACTCGCGTTGCTTATTGACGTCCAGTTGGCACAAGGTGACCATGGCCAGGCCCGGGCAACA
Source organism: Paenarthrobacter aromaticivorans (assembly GCF_019038615.1). NCBI lineage: Bacteria > Bacillati > Actinomycetota > Actinomycetes > Micrococcales > Micrococcaceae > Paenarthrobacter > Paenarthrobacter aromaticivorans. The sequence continues at coordinate 360,617 of NZ_JAHOPC010000001.1, read as the reverse complement.
GCCGAACGCCTTGATGAAGTCGCAGCCAAGACGCAATGGCCCCGGTCACTAGCGGCATCGCACCTCGCCGCTGGTCGTGTCGCAGCCGCCCTGGGGGATGTGGCCTTGGCACGTGAACGGCTGGACGCAGCGATTTCAATTTTTGGCGAGCTCAACATGCCCCTTGAGGCCGCGAGCGCCCATCTATCGCTGGCCACAGCGCTGCGGGAGACGGACCCTGGGGTGGCCGTACACGAGGCGGGAGCGGCACTCGCGGCATTCGACGAGGCGGGCGCCCGCGGTATGGCAGACAAGGCCGCAGTGCTTCTTCGCGCCCTTGGCGGCCCCGCCCGCACGGGCCCGAAAGCGCTGGGGCTGTTATCGCGGCGCGAACGCGAAGTGCTCAGCTTACTTGCCGAGGCCCTGACTAACAGCGAGATTGCTGATCGCCTGTTCATCAGCGCCAAGACGGCCGAGCACCACGTCAGCAGCATCCTCGCTAAGCTCCAATTGCGCAGCCGGGTCGAAGCGGCAGCATTCGCCCTGCGTCAATCCCATAAAGAGTAGGGCCCTTAAATAGGGGATGCTCCCCATCCTTTCCCGCTGCCGTCGCCGCATGCTTTGACTATCCGCAAAACACCATTGGGAGGTGCGGAATGAAGCAGCAATCAACAGCAGGCAACGTCCTCAATCATGAAATCGCTGTGACAGTCCATCAACATGCCACTGTCCCGGCGGACATCGTTTTCGACGTCCTCGCTAATCTGTCCCATCACATGTTGTGGGGAGGGGCCGAGGCATCCACGCTTCTGTCTATGCAGGCCCCTCCAGGGCAGGCAACCGCCGGAACGGAGTTTACCTCGACGGCTGAGGACCGAATCTGCCGGATGAGGGATTCGTCTGTGGTCACGGAAGCGCTTCGGCCCTGGATGTTTGAACGGGTCACGGAGTCCGCTGTGGAGTCAAAAAAGCATGGGACAAAGGCTTCTTGGCTCTTGGTCCACCGTTACGAAATTGAAGCGGCCGCGGAACAGAGCGACGTCAGCTACACCTGCCGGCTGGTGCGAGCCAGTGGGCTGCCGGGTCCGCTGGCCATGTTTGGGTTTCCTGTTCTCAGGTCACTCGCAATGCACGAGTGGGCGCGGGCAAACAAGGAAGGATTGGGCCGGCTCATCGCTGCGGCTGAAACCTCGGTGCGGGCCTGAACCCGCGCTATCACAAAGAAGGAGCAAGGCAATGGCAAAGTTATCGATTGATGACGAAAGCGCCCGCGTTGAGCGCATGACCGGCTATGAGGGCCGATATCGGGAGGCGGACGGATACACCATCGCCTTCGAAAGGTTCGAAGAGGGAGGCGACTTCACGCCGTTCTATAAGGGTCTGCCGGATGACCGGTGCCAAAGCCACCACTGGGGTTACGTTGTTAAGGGCCGACTCACTATGCACCTGCCTGATGGCGACGAGATCGTAGAAGCCGGCGAGGCGTACTACACGCCGCCAGGGCACACTGATGAGCTTGATCCGGGGACCATCCTGGTGGAGTTCAGTCCTACGGAAGAACTCGCCCGCACCTTGGCTGTGGTCGAGCAGAACCTGCAATCGGAAGTTGGCTAGGTTGGCAGTTAAGCCAGGATTCACGACGGCGGCGGACAGCCCCGCGGGAATGGCTGCCGACGTCGTGGTTTCCGGGCTAGGACAACGCTCTCTGCAGATTCGATGCGCGCTCCGCTTCCTCACCTGATGCTTCCAGTGTGGTCGTCTTCTGCAGCCGCGCAAGGGTTTTTGGCAGTGGCTAGCTGCCAGCCTGGCTGAGCACGCCGACGTCCTTCGGCGAACCGACTGAGCCGCGCCGCACGAGTCGTGCCTCCAACGGCGGTCCAGCGGGTGAGGAAGATTTCCTGCCCTCAATCTGCCGGATCAACGCGGTAGCGGCAGCCATTCCCATGTCGTAGACGGGCTGCGCGATGACGGTTAGTGGGGGAGTGGTGAGCCGGGTCCAGGCGAAATCGTCGTACATGATCAGGGAAACATCCGAGGGGATGGAGAGGCCTGATTCCTGGATAGCCTCCACAACGCTCAAGGCAATGAGGCCGTCGGAGGCAATGATGGCCGTGGCAGCGTCCGGTCCCTTCAGCAGGTCACGGGTGATTCGCATGATGGAATCGGCGTCGCCGGCATTGAGCCGGACCAGGTCCATCGGCTGGCTGAGGCCTTCCTCTTCGAACGCACGGCGGATTCCCTCAAGACGGTCCGAGATTTGCGAGGAATCCAGCGACATCCCCGCGACGTAAGGCCCGTCTGTCCGAACGGTTGAGACGAAGGCGATGCGTCGATGACCTGCTTCGATGAGGTACTTGGTGGACTCGTAGGAGATGGTGCCCATGTCCACGGCAAAGGTCTCGACATCGAGTCCCTCGGCGGCGCGGTCCAGCAGGACCAGGGGCCGGCCAGAGTCGCGGACTTCCTTCAGGTGTGCGGTTTCCACGGATGAGGCCGGAGCCACGATCAGCCCGTCAACGCGCTTGTCCAAGAGCACCTGCACGGCGTCCACCTCGGCGGCCCGTTCTTCATCGGTGTTGATCAGGATGACGTTGTAGCCGCTCTTCTTTGCGGTGTCGGTGATGCCCCTCGTAGCAAGGCCGAAGTGCGGGTTTTCGATATCGCCCACCACCACGCCAATGGTGTTGGATTTGCCGGTGTTCATGCTTCGCGCAAGCTCGTTGGGGCGGTAGCCAAGCCCTTCGGCAGCGGCGAGAACCCGCTCCCGGACGTCCTCGCTGACAGCACCATAGTTGCCTAACGCGCGGGCGGCTTGGGCCTTGGAGACCTGCGCGGCTTTGGCGACGTCGGCAACCGTTACGTCCCGCCGTCGGGATCCTTCACTGCTCATGTTCACCTTTCCGAAGTGGTGTTGACGCGGCTTGTGACTTCCGCTACATTTTTCATCAATCGATGTGAGTCCGGTCTCAATCCTAGGGGCTGAGACCGGACTCAACAAGACCCCGCATCGAGTTAGACCCCAAAAGCGGCCCAGACAGCACCGCTGGCCCTCCCACGATTGGACAACGCTGTGATCAAACTGAACTTCCGCCCGGCAGCGCTCGCAGCAGCAGCGCTGGCGGCTATCCTCGCCCTCTCCGGCTGCGGCGGATCCTCCGCCGGGACCTCGAGCTCGGCCGAGAACCCCTATGGCCTGATCGAACCCGGAACCATCCGGGTCGCAAGCCTCGGCGATGCCAAGCCGTATACCTTCACGGACGGCTCGGGTAACTTCACGGGCTTCGATGTTGAACTCTTCAAGGACGTAGCCCACCGTGCCGGCGTGGACAAGGTTGTCTTCACCGGACAGGACTTCTCCGGCCTGCTCGCTGCCGTAGCCAATGGACAGTTCGACGTCGGCGTCGCAGCCATTGGCATCACGGACAAGCGCAAGGAAACCGTTGACTTCTCCGACGGCTACCTGGCTGGATACCTGACTGTCATCACCACCAAGACATCAGGCATCAAGGACGTCAACGGCCTGTCCGGCAAGCGCCTGGGCGTCGTCCAGGGCACGCTCCAGGAAGCCTACGCGGTCAAGAACTTTACCTCCGCCCAGCTGGTCCGCTTCCCGGACAACAACACCGCAATCTCCGCCGTCAACAGCGGCGCAGTGGACGCCCACTTCCTGGACTACGAGGCAGCCAAGGCGTACCAGGAGCAGTTCGGACTGGTCAGTGCAGCTGACATCCCGTCCTTCGACGCCCCGGCAGGCTTTGCCATTGCCAAGAACAAGCCCGCCTTCAAGGAAGCCTTGAACAAGGGCCTTGCCGCGGCCATGGAAGACGGCACATGGAAGAAGCTCTACCAGAAGTGGTTCCCGGGCTCGCCGATGCCTGAGCAGTACCTGCCCAAGGCCGAGCAGACCTCCAGCCCGTCGCCAACGGCTGCCAAGTAGCGCGACAGCCAACTCAACAACATGGCCGGGCGCGCCACACCCGCAGCCCGCCCGGCCATCCCGAAAAACCAACAAACGTCTGAGAGCACTCAATGGATTGGCTCAATACCATCAGCCGCACGTTCTTCGATGTCGATTCGATGATCGAAGTACTGCCCCAACTCCTGGGAGTTGGACTCCTCAACACCCTGATCATCTCCATCGCAGCAACCATCCTCGGCGTAGTGATGGGCATGGTGGTGGCCGTCATGGGGATCTCGCGGTCCAAGTGGCTGCGTATCCCGGCGAGGATCTACACAGACCTCTTCCGTGGCCTGCCCGCAATCCTCACCATCCTCCTGATCGGCCAGGGCTTTGCGCGGTTCAGCCAGTCAGTGTTTGGACCATCGCCCTACCCGTTGGGAATCATCGCGCTGAGCCTGATCGCCAGCGCCTACATCGGAGAAATCTTCCGTGCCGGTATTCAGAGCGTGGACAAAGGCCAAGGCGAGGCATGCCGCGCCCTGGGCATGAGCTACTCAAAGTCCATGGCACTGGTAGTGGTGCCGCAAGGCGTACGCCGGGTGCTGCCCGCCCTGGTGAACCAGTTCATTGCAATCGTCAAAGACTCTTCCTTGGTCTACTTCCTGGGGCTTTTGGTCAGCGAACGTGAACTGTTCCGTGTGGGCCAGGACGCTGCAGTGCTCTCAGGCAACCTCTCACCGCTGGTCATGGCAGGCATCTTCTACCTGGTGATCACTGTGCCCCTGACCCACCTGGTCAACTACTTCGACAACAAGTTCCGCACCGGGCGCCGCCGTCCCGCAGCCCCAACCAGCGGGCTGAAGGAAGTCAAGGAACTCGACGCGGCATCGCCGCTCATCACCGGGAGCAACACGTGAACCTCACAAGCAGCAGCAATACTGCCAGCAGCAGCACCAGCACCAACATGTCGGCAGACAAGTCAACCGCCAAGGACAAGGCAGCCTCAAACAACCCCGCCGCCGACGTCCAGACGTTCCACGGCTCCAGCCTGGAACTGCGGAACCTAACCATGGCTTATGGCGACGTCGAGGTCCTCCGCAACGTGAGCCTCACTGTTGCCCCGGGAACCACCACGTGCATCATCGGTCCATCCGGTTCCGGCAAGTCCACCCTCTTGCGCGGCGTCAACCGTCTGCACGAACCCAAGAGCGGGGACGTGCTTCTGGCCGGCGAAAGCGCCCTCAAGGTCAAGCCGGACATCCTCCGCGCCCGCATCGGCATGGTGTTTCAGCACTTCAACCTCTTCCCGGACCACACAGCCCTCGAGAACGTGGCCCTCGCACTCTGGAGCGTCAAGGGAATGTCCAAGAAGGAGGCACGGGAACGAGCCCAGCGCCGGCTCGCGGAAGTGGGCCTCGCCGAACGCGCCGACCACCGGCCACGCGACCTCTCCGGCGGTCAGCAGCAACGCGTAGCCATCGCCCGTGCACTCGCCATGGAACCCGAAGTCATGCTCTTCGACGAAGCCACCAGCGCGCTGGATCCGGAACTCGTCAAAGGTGTTTTGAACCTCATGGCTGGCCTCGGCCGCCGCGGCATGACCATGCTGGTGGTCACGCACGAGATGGGCTTTGCCCGCAAGGTTGCCGATCAAGTGGTCTTCATGGACGAGGGCGAAGTGGTGGAGGTCGGCACCCCGGCCGAACTCTTCGACAACCCGCGCAGCGAACGCCTGCAGCGCTTCCTTTCGGAAGTCCTGTGATGGGAGAGTCAACAGCCGCACCGATCCGGACCGCCGTCGTCGGGTTTGGCGTCTCAGGCAAGGTCTTCCATGCCCCACTGATCGCAGCAGATCCGAACTATTCGCTGGACGTCATCGTGACGGCGGACCCGGAACGTGCAGCAGAGGCCGCGCGGCTCTACCCGCAAGCACGCATCGTGCCCACCCCGGAGCAGATGTTCGCCCTGGCTGGCAGCCTCGATCTCGTGGTGTTGGGAACGCCACCGCTCACGCACCTCGAACTCGGTGCCACTGCGATCGCCTGCGGCCTGAACGTTGTGGTGGACAAGCCTTTCGTCACCAGCGTCGCCCACGGTGAGGAACTGGCCGTGCGCGCGTCCGACGCCGGTGTGCAGCTAACGGTCTTCCAGAACCGCCGGTGGGACGCCGACTTCCTGACGTTGCGCAAACTGCTGCAGGAAGGGGCGCTGGGCGAAGTACGGACTTTTGAGTCACGGTTTGAATGGTGGCGGCCCGAAGGCTTCGGGAACTGGCGCGATACGTCAACACTTGCCGAAGGCGGTGGCATCCTGCACGACCTGGGCGCCCACTTGATCGACCAAGCCATCCAGCTGTTCGGACCTGTGGAGGAAAGCTACGGCGAAACCGCAAACCATGGCCCCCATCCCGGCGCGGCGGACACTGAGGCCTTCGTGTCCCTACTCCACGAGTCAGGGGTGCGGTCCCGGCTGTGGATGAACGGCATGGCGGCCCAGGTTGGCCCGCGGTTCCACGTCCTCGGATCAAAAGCGGGCTACACCAAATGGGGACTCGACAGCCAGGAACCTGCACTCGCAGCCGGTGTCACGCCGTCGGACGCTTCTTATGGCAACGACCCCCAGGAGTCTTGGGGGCTTCTGGGAGTTGACGGTTCAGCCACACCCCTACCTGCAGAAAAGGGCGCCTACCCGCAGTTCTACGCAGAACTGGCAGCCTGCCTCCGTGGCCAAGGGCGGCTCCCCGTCGCCCCGGCCGAGGCTCTGGAAACGCTCAAAATCATCGAAAACATCCACGCCTTCGCGTAAGCGCAAGAGCGTCCCAAACATCCACAAGCACGAAAGAAAGGGAGAACTATGTCCTCCACCAAGCACGTCGCCGTCATCGGGGGCGGCATCCTGGGCGTTTCCACCGCCGTTCACCTGCTCCGCGGGGGAGCTTCCGTGACGCTCCTTACCGAGCAGGGCCTGGCAAGCGAGGCCACGGGCCGTTCACTGTCCTGGCTCAACTCAGCCGGCGAAAGGTCCACCCCTTACCACCAGCTGCGCCTGGCCGGCGTGGATCGGTACCGGACACTGTTCGCCGCCGATCCCACCCGCGAGTGGCTGCAGTTCGGCGGAGGCCTCATGTGGAACGCGGCCGGCCAGCGTGAGGTGACGGAGGCCCGCCACGCTTACGAACAGTCGATTGGGTACGACTCCAAACTTCTCGCCCCTGAAGAGATCGCATCGGTGACGCCCGGCATCGACGCCAGCGCTGTTCCCGAGAACGCCATCTTCAACCCTGGTGAGGGTTGGGTCAGCCTGCCGGACCTGGTCAACTTCCTGATGGAGGAGTTCCACGCCCTCGGTGGCCAGCTCATCCTCAACGCGGGTAAAGTCCAGGTGACGCTCGACGGTGGCCGGGCCAGCGGCGTCGAGACTGCTTCAGGGGAGACCTATTCAGCCGATGCCGTGCTCGTCGCTTGCGGTGCGGCGACGCCCGCCGTCGTGAAGCCGCTCGGTGTGGAAATCCCCAATGGTTCCCCGGTCTCCATGCTGGTGGTCACCAAACCCGTGGAGCACCAGGTGAAGGCAGTGATGAATACGCCACGTGCGGCCGTTCGTCCCAACCCGGGGAACACTTTCGCCCTGGACCACGACTGGTATGAAGACCGGATCACCGAACACGCCGACGGCTCCTTCAGCATCCCGGACGAGGTTGTCCAGGAACTTGCGGACGAATCCTCCAAGCTGATTGCCGGCAACCCGGAACTCAAGCCTGCGTCCTGGAAGATCGGCTACAAGCCCATCCCCGGCGATGGTGAGCCCGTCTTCGGTGAACTGGGCCAAGTGCCCGGGTGCTTTGTAGCCTTCACGCACTCGGGCGCCACGTTGGGACTCATTGCAGGCGAGCTGTTGTCCGGAGAGATCCTGACAGGCAAGAAGCACCCTATGCTGGCAACATTCCGGCCAGGACGTTTCTCCTAGCGGTTACCCCTTTTATAAGCCGCCTCAACTAAACAAGCCTCCTTAACAAGGGCCAACGGCCCCGATACGCCGTCTGCATAAGCGTGTCGGGGCCGTTGGAGTCTCTATGGGAAATAGTCCGCCGGGACTGGTCGGGCTGGGGGGAAGGAAACCGACCAGGCCCGGCGGGGCTCTGTTTGTTGATTCTTGGACTGGTGTTACTTGGTGGTTTCGGTGCGTTGGGTGCCGGTGAAGGCGAAGCCGATGGTGCTGGTGGCGCCTTGGAAGGTGTCGTTCGCGGTGGTGGGGAACGCGGTGGTGACCTTGAGGTAGTCGGTTTTGGCCGGGGCCAGGGCGGTGAGGTTGTTCAGGACCTTGTTCGCGGTGATGACCGGGGCGGCGGCCATGACCGTGGTCTTGGTGCCGGAGCAGGTGTAGGGGGCTGCGGCGCCGGTCCAGGCGACCGAGCAGTTCTCGATGGTCAGCTGCAGGCCGTTGCTTACGTCGGTGGTGAGCAGGGAGGCGGTGGCCCCGGCGGAGGTGGTGAGGGTGACGTTGTTCAAATCCGAGTTGCCGGTGTTGGCCAGGGTGACGAGCTTTTCGACCTTGTCTCCGGGCAGCAGGCCCGCGATGGGGACGTTGAGGGTGTTGTTCGCTCCGGTGCCCAGGGCGATGGTGACGGTGCCGGCGGTGACTTGCTGGCTGGCCGAGGTGGAGGACGTGAACGCGCCGTAGGTTCCCATGCCGGCCACGGCGGCTGCGGTGCCGAGCAGTGCGACGGAAGCGAGGACTTTGCCGGAGGTGGTCTTGAGGCTGATGGCCATGGGAATCAGTGTCCTTTCGGGAGGCCACCGCTACCGGGTCGGCCGTTTGGTTTGCCGGCCCTGAGTGGCTGACAAGAAACACTGTGCCGGGCCCGGATCAAGAACCACTCCTGCAGTCCATCAACACTCGCTCAGGAAAAGATCAAGGGATTTGCCCGTCCATCCGATCGAAAACGTCGTGCTCCCTTGAGCTGCTTGGATACGTCTGAGCAGTCTTGAAGAAGTCGAGCAGTTTTGAAGAAGCCCGGTGCTTGGCGCGGACCTATCGTTGAAATATCCGAACGATTTCCAGCAGCGAGAGGGGCCTGCCATGACGGAGACCGGAACTACCAAGTCCTACGACGGATTCAGCGAGGACGAACGCGCCGCGATGAAGGAGCGTGCGCAAGAACTCAAAAAGACCAAGAAGGCTTCCAAAGCCGACGGCGAGAGCGATGTCCTGGAAAAGATCGCCGAGATGCCGCCGGCAGACAAGGCCATTGCGCAGCGACTCCACGCGCTGATCCGGGAGCACGCGCCGGAGCTTTCCCCGAAGACCTGGTACGGAATGCCGGCGTATGCCAAAGACGGAAAGAACATCGTCTTCTTCAAGAGCGCAGACAAGTTCAAGAGCAGGTATGCCACTCTCGGCTTCGAAGAGAGCGCGATGCTCGATGACGGCAGCATGTGGCCAACATCGTATGCCCTGACTGAGCTCACCCCGGAGCTTGAATTAAGGATCGTCGAGCTGATCAAGAGAGCGGTCGGCTAGCGGAGCGGAACCGGCGACGACGGCGACCTTCACCTTGGTAGGTGACGGCCGCCGTCGTACTCGTTAATCCAAAACCAGCCTAACTTGGCGGCTGATCCGGCTGATGTGTGGGGTCTGGATGTGGTGGAACGGGACCAGGATCCGGAACCGGGAGCGGCCCGGGCGTCGGATTTGGACTCGGAATAGGGCTGGGCGGGAACGGGGTAGTGGGATCCGGTGGTGGCTGGACCGGTCCCGGTTCCGGCGGGAACGGCTCAGGTTCGTGAGTCGGAGGAAGCGTCATCATCTCTCCTTTGGAACTCAGGGTTGGTTTTTTCAGCCTACTCCTGCCGGCGCGTCAGCTACAGAACTCCGCAATGCCCGCTGTCAGGCCAACGACGTGAGCTCTAACGAAGGAACTGTCGCTGAACCCCCTGTGGCGTACGCCGATACACTCACACTGTCGGGGGCCGGAAAGATCAGCTCGGTGAGGGTGACTTGGCCGTCTTGGGCGAACACTTCCACTGAGCAGTGGTCAACGAAGATGCGCAGTGAATAGGTTCCGTCTTCGGACTGCAAGGGAGCGGTGTCCATTGATGCAAAGGACTCGTGGAAGGCGGTGTTGCCGGAGGCGGTTCTGTCCACATGGATAAGACCATCGCCGGGCCTGATCCCTATTCTTGTTCCCTTGGCGCCGTTGCCTCGGACGATGAGCCCAAATTCCTCGGCGGAGCCAGGGACAAACCTCACGTCGATGAGTTGCACTGCAGCGCCGCCATCAAGGGGGAGGATGCCGTCGACGTCGAGCTCTTCATAGGCAACGGTGCTGGTTGGAGACCCTTCCTTCTCCCACACGGCCACTTGACTGAGGCGCGGTTGTCCGTTGACGGTCACAAGGGAGACTTCGCGGACCAGGGACATCGGGCTACGCCAGGGCGAGGTGGGGATGGCGCTGCTGTATTGCCAATTGTTCATCCAGGCGATCATGAGCCGGCGTCCGTCGGGCGCGTCATTGAATGACACGGCTGCATAGTAGTCCCTGCCCCAGTCCAGCCATTGGTACTCGGAAAGTCGCAAGGGGTCCTGCATCCCGTCTGTGACGGTGGTTTCGGAAGTGAAGGTCACGCCGTCGAAGTGGCCAACGAAGTACTGTCCCGAGGAACCGCTGTTGGGGCCGCCGGGGTTGAGGTTGACCGTGAGGACCCATTTGAGTTGGTCCTCGTTGCCGTCCAAGGGCAGCGGGAACAGGTCAGGGCATTCCCACACGCCACCGGTCGCGTTGGCCGGTCCGAAACTGCTCAGGTAGTCCCAGGTCTTCAGGTCATGGGAACGGTACAGGACCACGGTGTGGTCCTGAGCTTCGACGGCGACCATGACCCAGTAGGCTTCATTCGGGCTGTTGTAGCGGAACACTTTGGGGTCACGGAATTCGGGTGAGTTGCGGTTCAGCACGGGGTTTCCGTCATGTTTGGTCCACGTGTAGCCGCCATCGGTGCTGAATGCGAGGGACTGTGCCTGGATGCCGGCGTGCTGGGAGGAGCCTTTGTAGGCGCTGGTGTAAACCGCTACGAGCGGGGACGTGTATTCGGTGCCGAATCCGCTCGTGTTCCCGGCGTCGTGGACGATGCTTCCGGAGAAAATGTCCTCGACCTCGTCGCAGGCAATGGCCACTGGCTGCTCGGTCCAGTCGAGAAGATCGGTTGAGGTGGCGTGGCCCCATGACATGTTTCCCCAGACATTCCCGAAGGGGTTGTTCTGGTAGTAGAGGTGATAGGTGCCGTCGTGGAAGATCAGCCCGTTGGGATCGTTCAGCCACGTGTCTTTGCTGGCGTAGTGCATTGCCGGTCGGAAGGCTTCACGTGTCGGGGCGGATACGGCGGTCATGGATGAAGGTCTCTTTTCTTATGCTGCGGAAGAAGTCAACCAGCGGCCGGGCAGGCCTGTCCTGCCCGGCCGTGGAGGGTTAGGAGTTGCTCTTATAGCGGTCGTAGGCCTGCTGGTAGACCTCGATCATTTTGTCGAGTCCGATGTTCTTCAGCTGGGAGACGTAGCCGTCCCATTCGGTCTCGATGCCGCCGGAGACGATCCATTTGGCGGTGTTTTGTTTCACCAGCGAGGCGGCGTCGGCCTCTACGGTGCTGATCTGCTGCAGTTCCTCGTTGGACAAGGCCACGGGCGGGTAGCCGTCGTTGGCAGCGTAGGGTTTGTAGTTGTCCTCAACGGTCTTTTGCCGTTCGGCTGCCCGGGGCTCCGGGGCCACCACGTTCTTGAAGTTCTCTGCCGTGTTGGCCTTCGGTCCGCCGGGGGCGACTTTTTGGCGGCGTTCACCTTCGCTGGTGCCTGCCGGTGCGGGGATCTGGGTCAGCAGGCCGGTGGCGGCGTCCTTCTGCAGTGTCTCTCCGATGGGGCCCCAGTTGGCCTGGGCAGACTGTACGGGGTCGTAGAGATGGTCGGCCCAGCGCATTGTGGCTGCCGGATACTTGTTGGCCCGGGTGATTGCGAACGCGCCGCGGGCGATCTCCTGGTTGTTGGATTGGCTGGCGAGGTGCTTGCCGTTGACACCTTCGAGCACGGGAACGAGTGAGTAATTGCCGGCACGGTCCGCGCCAACCATTTCCTTGACTTCCCACCAGACGAAGGATCCGAGGTTTTCAGTACTGGCTTTGCCCTTGGCCAGGTATGCCTTGTCGTCCTGGGAGAACGACTCGGGGTCGATCAGTCCTTCCTGGTACCACTCGTGCAGCGTCTGGATGGCTTTCTTGTAGCCTTCCTGCGTGGCGGTGTAGATGACCTTGCCGTCCTGGACGATGCGGTGGTCCATGTTGTCCGGAACCTCACCGAGGGCGGCGATCAGGTCAACAATGTCTCCGCACCAGGAACCGGGCATGAAGCTGAGCGGGATGGTCTTCCCCGTCCCGGAAGCATCGCGTGTCTTGAACGCGAGGAGGGCGTCGTGGAATTCGTCGATGGTCTTGGGCATCGGGATGCCCAGTTTGGCCAGCCATGAGGTGTTGATCGCGATCTCGTTGGGGAATTGCACCAGTCCGAGTTCCTCGATGGAGGGCAGGGAGTAGATATGGCCGTCGGAAGAGGTGATCGCGGCTTTGATGTCGGGCCGGTCTGCGAGGAGCTTGGAGAGATTGGGTGCGTTCTTCTCGATGAGTCCTTCAAGCGGTATGAGTGTGCCGCTTGCCGAGTAAGTGGCGATTTCGGAATCGGTCAGACCGGAGTTGAAGAAGGCGTCGGGCAGGTCCCCGCTGGCGAGGATCAGGTTCTTCTTTTCCTTGAAGACTGCTTCGGGCAGGTTCTCCCATTGAACATGGACGTTGGTGTCCTTTTCCCATTGCTGCACCAGGGACATTGTGTTGTAGTCGGGGGCCAGGGCGGATTTGGTACCCGAGAAGGTCAGCGTGAGTTTGTCTTTCACGATCGGAAGACCGGTTTCCTGGAATCCGAAATCTGCGGAGGCGTCCTTGATGTCTGGGGTGCTGTCCCGGCTGTTGCCCGAGCAGGCAGTGAACGTCAACGTTCCGGCCATCAGGGCGCCGAGGACGGCGAGTTTGCGGCGGTGTGCCATGGTCTTTCCTTTTCTAGGTTGGGGTTGGGAATAGCCGGTGCTACTTGACGGCACCAATCAGGGTGCCTTTGGTGAAGTGCTTCTGCATGAAGGGAAGGGCGATCATGAGCGGGAGGCTGGAGACGACGATCATGGCGTACTTGGTGAGTTCGGCGATCCGCTGTGCTGCGGCGTAGGACTCGATGTCGCCACCGGTGGTGCCGGTAGAGGAGACATCCGATTGGATGAGGATGTTCCGCAGCACCAGCTGCAGAGGGTATTTGGAGTCGTCGTTGAGGAAGATCAGGGCATCGAAGAAGGAATTCCAGTGCGCCACGACATGGACCATGATCATCAGCATGATCAAGGGCTTGGACAGGGGCAGGACCATTTTGAAGAAGAACTTGAAGTCGTTGGCCCCGTCCATTTGGGCTGCTTCCCTAAGCTCGTTCGGGATGGTGTGCTCGAAGAATGACCGCGCGATAATCAGGTTCCAGACTCCGACCGCGCCCGGCAGCACGACGGCCCAGATCGTGTTCAGCATGCCCAGGTCCCGGACTACCAGGTACTTGGTGATGAGGCCTCCGTCGAAAAACATGGTGATGACGAACAGAAGCATGAGCAGCTTCCGTCCGGGCATGTCTTTGCGGGAAAGGGCGTAGGCACCGAACAGGATGGTGGTCACGCTGACTGCCGTGCCAAGCACGGTGTAGATCACAGTGTTGCCAAGGCCATTCCAGATGCGGCTGTCAGCGAAGATGCGTTGGTAGCCCTCCAGCGTAACGCCCGAGGGAAACAGCCAGACTTTTCCTTCGTAGACGGCATTCGGATCGCTGACCGAAGCAATCACGATGAAGTACAGAGGGTAGACCACTGCCGCGATCGAGAGCAGGAGAACGGTGATGGCAATGATGTTGAACGCGGAGTCGGCCCATTTGTCACGCAGTGAGAAGGTGCGTTTGGCGACGGTCTGCGAGGCGGGCAGCGTGCGTTGGGGTTCGGAGGCGGTTTTTATAGTCATAGCCGGATCACCAGAGGGTTGCTTGGTTGGCCTTGCGCGCCACCCAGTTGAAGGTCAGGAGGAGTGCAAGGTTGAGGATGGAATTGAACAGCCCGATGGCTGCCGAGTAGCTGAACTGGGCTTGCTGCAGGCCAGCATGGTAGACGTACGTCTGGATAATTTCCGATGTGGACAAGTTCAGGTTTGTTTGCATGAGCAGGGCCTTTTCGAAACCAACGTTGAGCAGGTTGCCGATCGCCAGGATGAACAGGACCGTGATAACGGGCATGATCCCCGGCAGGTCAATGTGCCGGACGCGCTGGAGTTTGTTGGCGCCGTCCACTTTGGCAGCGTCGTGCAGGGCCGGGTCGATACCGGCCAAGGCAGCCAGATACACGATCATGGCGAAACCGGCGTTCTGCCACACGTCCGAAATGACATAGATAGGCCGGAACCACTCTGCTGAGCCCATGAAGAACACGGGCTCCCCACCGGCGAGTTGGATCGCGTTGTTGACCAAGCCCGATCTGGGTGAAAGCAGGACAAACATGATGCCCACCACCACCACGGTGGAGATGAAAGCAGGGGAGTACAGGACAGTTTGGGTGAATTTCTTGAACCGTTCACTCTGGAGCTGGTTGACGAGCAGCGCCAGAATGATCGGAATCGGAAAAGCCACCAGCAAGCCAAGGACGGCGATCCAGAGCGTGTTGCCAAGGACCTGGCCGAATTGGTAGGAGTTCACAAACCGGACGAAGTGCTGAAGGCCCACCCAAGGACTGCCGGTGAAACCGTCCACAGGGTTGTAGTTCCGGAAGGCAATCTGGACCCCATACATGGGCCAGTATTTGAAGATCAGAATGTAGACCAAAGCAGGCGTCAATAGCACGTATAACTGCCAAGCCCGGAGAACCCTTTTCAAACGTGCCGCGACTGGTTTTCGTGGATTGGCTGCGGTGGGCTTGGGAGTCGATTTCCTGCGAGCTGTGATGGTGCGGCTCACGGTATTTCCTTTGAGGTTTTCATAGAATTTCTTTCCATGAGGGGATAGCCCATGGACCCACGGGGTTATGGGCTGGGTTGAAGTTTGGGGAAGGGGAGAGACCGAAAGCTGGATTCAGTGCCCGGGATGGGCAACAGAGGCCCTGATAACCGGTGGGCAGGAGATCCTTTCCTGCAGACGGGGCGCCTGGGAGTTCTCCACTTCTTCGAGGAGCTTTCGGACGGCCCACCGCCCCATCTCGTAATGGGGGAGCGCGATGGTTGACAGGCCTGGCCAGAGTCCGTCCGCGACGATGTCCAAGTTATCAACGCCCACTATTGAGACGTCCTTGGGAACACTGAGGCCAAGATGAGCGGCGGCTTGGTAGGCGCCCATGGCCATCTGGTCACGGAAACAGAACAGTGCGGTGGGCCGCTCAGGGAGCGACAGCACCTTCAAGGCGCCGTTTCTGGCATCCTCGGTACTGGGCGACGTGGCAACGTAATGATCAGGGTGGCAGGACAAACCGTGGCGGCTCAGCGCCGCGAGGAACCCCTCCAAGCGCCCGTGGGCGGCCGGGATATCGTCGTGGTTGTTGATCATGCCGATGCGGCGGTGGCCGGCGGCAATCAGCAACTCCGCGCCTGCTACACCGGCGCCGACTTCGTCAGGGACTACGGAGGACACCGACGGATCATCGCAGGTGGCATCGAGCAGGATGATGGGACTTCCCCGGAGTTCTTCAGGGATCGAGACGGAGTGGTTGTACATCCGGGCGTAGATGATGCCATCCACTTGGTGCTGCTTGAGTGCCCGGATTTCGCGCCTTTCCAATTCATTGTCCAGACCGGAGTTGACTACCATGAGCAGATAGCCGAGCTCCGAGGCCGCATCCTGAGCCCCTTGAAGCATCGCCCCTGCGAAGGGGGTGGTGACGATCTCGTCGCTCACCAGTCCCAGGATCTGGGACCGCTGGTTCCGCAACCCGCTGGCCAGTCGATTGGGCGCATAGCCCAGCCCATCTGCCACGGACTGCACATGGGCCACCGTTTCAGCGTTGACACGGGAGCGGTGCGTCTCGCTCAGGGCATGGGAAACCGTGGTGACGGAAACTCCAGCTGCCTTCGCTACGTCCTTGATGTTGACCTTGGTCGTCATTGACTCACCTTTGCAAAACGTTTTGTATGTGCCTTGGATCACTGTATGCAAAACGTTTTGTATCTGTCAATGGTTTGATGGCCATGGCCTGACGGCGGGCCCGAACTGGTCCCACAGGAAATGATTCAAAAAAAGTTCGTACCTCGCGTAACCCTTTGGCGTACCCCGACGATTACGTCTTTGAAAGGGCCGAGCTGGAATTTGTCCCCCATCATGTTCCAGCTCGGTTCTTCTCTTTCTTAATGAGATTTTGAGAGACATGATGAGCCATCCTTGGGGTGGCCCGGTTGAGCAGATAGCCTTGGTGGGTTGCCCGTCGAGCAAAGGCGGATGACCTGGCTCCAAGCCCCGGACCTGCCGCCGATCGAAAGTCTCTTAACTGTGACCGACGCATTGACCGACGAAGCGCTCCATGCGCTCAAGGGCAATAACGCGGAACTGTTCAGCGCCGTCTACCAGGCGTACGCCGGACCGGTTCTCGGCTACCTGACGGCTAAAGGCGTCTCAGATCCCGAGGCCATTACACAGGACGTGTTCCTTGCTGTCCTGCCCCGTTTGGATGACATCCGAGGCGGTGCGGGCGGATTGCGGACCTTTGTTTTTTCCGTGGCCCACGCCCGCATGGTGGATGAGCATCGGAAGCAAAGCAGGGCCCCGGAACACCACGAGTTCGCACCGGAGCGCGATCCCCGCCAAGCGGGTTCTGCCGAATCCGAGGCAATGGGCCTCCTGGCTCCCCGCGAGGTCATGAAGCTCCTTGATTACCTCGGGGACGATCAACGGGAGGTCCTGGCCCTCCGGATCGTGGCAGGCCTGACCGTGGAGCAGGTGGCCGACATCATGGGGAAATCCGCCGGCGCGGTAAAGCAACTGCAGCGCAGGGCTTTGATGACGCTCCGTGAGCATTCGGTAGTAAAGGAATACGTGTCCTCATGACATACAGGGATATGGAACGCGAAGATATCGTCGACGAGCTCATGCTCGACGCCGCGCCCACTGACGCGCCCGACCTCCGGCAGGCCCTGCTCTCCATGCGTTCCTTCGCGAACCTCCCAGCACCCGCCCCGAATGCGGCGCTGGCCGCGATGCTCGCCGGACCGCACGATGAAGTCAGCAAGCGCCGTTGGCGACACAAGCACCGGACGGCTGTGGTGAGCGTAGCCGTGGTTGCGGCTATGGGACTCGGCGTAAGTGGTGTGGCCGCTGCCAGTTCCGGATTCACCCGTACGCCTACGTTCGTCGATGAACTGCTGGGCAATTTCGCTCCGCAACCTTCGGCCGCAGCGCCAGCACTGCCCACGCCTGATGCTCCGAAGGTCAGCACCGAACCAGCGCCCCCAGTGGATCCCGCCGCCCTCCCGCCAGCCACCGAATCACCCGCGGTGCCGCGAACTCCGGGGACTTCCGACGCTGCCGTACCGTCAGGCCAGACGCCTGTTCAGCCAGAGCATGGAGTCCAGCCAGCGCCCGGAGTGCAGCCACCGCAGGGAGTGCAGCCAGCCCCTGGGGCGCAAGCGGACGCCGTCGCAAACGTCCCGGTTTCGGGCGCGGCGAGCGAGTTACCCCGCACCGGCCAGACGAAACCTGCAGAAGCAGAACCTCGGGAGTTAAAGCTTGAGGCAAAGCTTTACGAGTCGGTGCTTGGGCAGGCGAGCCTCCTCGAGACTGTTGAACCAACCGCCGCGCCGGCTACGCCCACGCCCGCCGACGGTAATAAACCAACCCAGGCACTCCCATCGCTGGGCGGGAAGCCGGCTCACGAACAGTCCCAGTCCTTCGTGGACAAGCTGAAACAGTGGGCTAGGGGCGCGGGACACTAAGCTTGTTTCATGATGCATGTCAACGATCCGGCCGTGGTGGAACGATTGATGCGAACAAAAGGATGCTGGGCAATCGTCGGGCTTAGCAACAATGAGTGGCGGTCCGCATACGACGTCTCCTTGTACGTTCGCGATCGCATGGGCATGGAGATCATCCCCGTGAACCTCAAGGGCGAGGATGTCCATGGCGAAAAGGGATACAAGTCGCTCGCGGATATTCCTGCGGAGAAACACCCCATTGACGTCGTTGACTGCTTCGTTAACTCCCAACGGGTGGGCGCAGTTATTGATCAGGCAATCGCCATCGGCGCCAAGGCTGTGTGGCTGCAGCTGGGCGTCTTTGACGACGACGCCGTCCAGCGCGCCAGGGATGCAGGTCTGGACGTCGTGGTCAATTCGTGCCCGGCACGTGAAGGCTGGCATTACGGCCTGTAATCGCCAGGTCGATTCCTTTGCTAATCTGCAGCTGAATCATTCTTTGACCTCGAGGGACGGCCATGTGTGGCAACCATTCAGCGGTGCCGAATTCCACCCCTGCCAGGCGGGCCGTTTTAGGGGCATTCGGGGCTTCTCTCGTTGCCGGTTTGAGTGCCTGCGCTGCACCCGAAAGCACAGCACCTGAAACCACGACGCCGGAGCTGTCGCCTGCTTCCGCGTCTGCCTCGCCCGAGGTGCCGGGCCCGAACGGTGCGCTGTCCGTCGGTGGCGAGGTGCCGCCGTCGTACAGTGCAGCGCCAACCCCAACGCCCACCGCCACGAAGCGGATCCGGCGGACGTTCATCCCCGATTACCAGCTGCCGCCGATCGTTGGCGGCCTTGCGCCAGTGATCACCAAGATCGAGACCAAGCACCCGGTAGTGTTCCTGACGATCGACGACGGCAATATTAAGACCCCGGAATCGGTCAGGCTCATGACTGACTATGACTACCCGGCTTCCCTGTTCCTGACCAGGGACACCATCGCCGACAACCCCGCATTCTTCAACGCGTTCAAGGCGCAAGGCAGCCTTGTGGAGAACCACACCGTCACGCACAACATCAATATGGTGCGGCAGTGGGGGTACCAGCAGCAGCTGAACGACATCGTGGGCATGCAGGACTACGCCTTTCAGCATTATGGCCGGCGTCCCACGCTGTTCCGGCCCCCGGGCGGAGCCTATTCCAACGTCATGCGCCAGGCGGTTGCGGCTGCCGGAATGAAGGCGATCATCACGTGGGAGGCGAAGGCGAACGCCGGAAAAATGGACTACCAGGTGGGTAACTCCCTGCGTCCCGGCGACATCGTGCTGATGCATTTCCGTGCCGAGTTCGCCGCGGACTTCGCTGCGTTCCGTGCTGCGCAGCTGGCCGCGGGCCTGGAAGTGGTGCTGCTGGAGGATTTCCTAGGCGTGGCGTAGGGCTGCCCGGGTAGGCTCTCTCCATGGACGTTTCCCAGCTCCGCCGGATCTGCCTGGGCTTTCCCGGGGCCTTTGAAGACTTCCCCTTCGGACCGGAAACGTCCGTGTTCAAGGTGCGGGCCGCCGTCGCTGGTGGAGCGCGGCACGAGGCCAAGATGTTCGCGCTTTCAGCCATGGATCCTGACAATTGGTCGGTGAGCCTGAAGTGCGAGCCCGCGTTGGCCGAGCAACTCCGGGCAGCGCATCCCGAGATCACAGGCGCCTGGCATATGAACAAGACCCACTGGAACGGCGTCCGGCTGGATGGAGCCCTTCCCGACGACATGATCCGGGACATGGTGGAGGACTCGTATGATCTGGTGGTGGCTACGCTAAGCCGGAAGCAACAGGAACAGCTCGGCTGGGCGCGCCTCGTCAGCCGTCCTGGTCTCTAAAGCCGGAATGCCCCGGGCCTGACACGGCCCCCCACCCTCTCCCCACGCCGCTGACATGGGGCTACATTGATAGTGCAAGCCAACGGGCGCAGCTGAAGCTGGTCAGGAGCGGGTTGATGCTGGATCAGGGAACTTTGGACCACTTATGGAACTTTGGCGATCCGGCAGCGTCCGAAGCCAGGTTTCGTGCAGCCATGCTGGAGGAAATCTACGACGCCGATGAGCGGGCGGAGCTTACAACCCAGCTTGGGCGGGCCATCGGTTTGCAGGGTCGGCTCGAGGAAGCCGATGCACTCCTTGACGGAATCGACGGCGACGAACCCACAGTGGGCGTGCGCGTGCTCCTGGAGCGCGGGCGGGTTTTGAACGCCGGCGGGCACGCCGCGATGGCAGTGCCACTCCTCGAGCAGGCTGCCGAGTTGGCTGACCACCTCGGTGAGGAGTTCCTGGCGGTGGACGCGCTGCATATGCTCTCGATTGCGGATACCGCCAATGCCGAGGCCTGGATGCGGAGCGGCCTCGAGTATGCCTCCACGGCCCATCATGAGCGAACCAAGCGATGGATGATTGTTTTGCACACAAGCCTCGGTTGGTTTCTGCACGGTAACGGGCGCTTCACCGAGGCCTTGGTGGAGTTCCAATTAGCTGAACAATGGGCGGAACGACTGGGAACTGAGCGGCAAAGGCTGCTCGCCCGGGAAGCGATTACCGAGTGCGGAAAGGCCCTCGCGGAAGGTCCGTAGAAAGATCACGCTTTGACAAATGTTGATCGAAACTGCCGAGAAATATTGATTTTCGATCATTCGTGGTGAAGTATGTCACACGAAGGTTGGCACTGCAGAGTGGCCAACCCAGACTGTCCGACTTTCCGGCGCCTGCCGCAACAGTCGACATTACGAGTCACTGGAGGGTTACGAAAATGAACGTTCAGCACCAGTCCCTTGGCCGTCGCGGATTCCTCCGCGGGGCACTCGCAGCTGCGGTGCTCGTCCCCATGGGGGGATCCATTGCGTCGTGTGCAGCAGGTGGTGGCGGCACCAGCGCCGGGCCCACGGGCGCCGTCTCTGACACCAACCCCTTCGGCATGGCGGATAAGTCCACCGTCGATGCCGTGATCTTCAAGGGTGGCTACGGCATCGACTACGTCGAGTTCGCCGGCAAGGCCTTCGAAAAGGCCCACTCGGGTTCCACCGCCAAGATTGCCCCGTCCACGGACATCGCGCAGGAGCTCCAGCCGCGTTTCGTCGGCGGCAACCCGCCGGACCTGATCGACAACTCCGGTGCAAAGGCCATTGGCTTCAGCACTATCCTGGCGCAGCTCGAGGACCTCACCAGCGTGGTGGAGGCCAAGAACCTCGAAGGCAAGGTCATCAAG
This sequence comes from Paenarthrobacter aromaticivorans, assembly GCF_019038615.1. Lineage (NCBI taxonomy): Bacteria > Bacillati > Actinomycetota > Actinomycetes > Micrococcales > Micrococcaceae > Paenarthrobacter > Paenarthrobacter aromaticivorans. The sequence goes on along the minus strand of NZ_JAHOPC010000001.1, from coordinate 339,516 downwards.
GACACCCTGTACACCGGCGTTCTCGCTCCAGGGACCTTCGAGGGCAAGCTGGCGGCCCTGAACTATGTGCTCACTGTCTACGCCATGTGGTACTCGGACTCCCTGCTCAAGGAAAACGGCTGGACCGTTCCCAAGACCTGGGACGAAATGTACGCACTGGGTGAGCAGGCCAAGGCCAAGGGCAAGTACCTGTTCCTCTGGGGCAAGGAAGCTGCCACTTATTACCAGGAAATGGCGATCGCTTCCGCTATCAAGGAAGGTGGCGACGACGTCCGGTTGGCCTTGGAGAACCTCAAGGCAGACTGCTGGTCGCACCCGGCTATCCAGTCCGTCTTCACGGCCATGGACAAGATCATCAAGGCGGGCTACTTCAAGCCCGGCGGTTCCGGAACGCAGTTCACGGCAGCGCAGGCCCAGTGGAGCAATGCCCAAGAGGCAGTGTTCTACCCGTCCGGTTCGTGGATCGAAAACGAGATGAAGGACCAGACCAAGGCGGACTTCAAGATGACGGGTGCGCCGGTTCCCTCAGTGAGTGCGAGCCCCAAGAAGCCGTACGCCTCGCTGCACAGTGCAGCCGGCGAGCCTTACGTGGTTCCCTCCCAAGGCAAGAATGTTGCCGGCGGCAAGGAATTGCTCCGCGTCATGCTCTCCAAGGAAGCTGCTACCAACTTTGCCAAGACCAAGCTTGCTCCCACCATCGTCAAGGACACCGTCCCGGCCGATGGCTTCGGCTCCACGGCGTTGGTCTCCCAGACAAAGCTGCTCAGCGATGCAGGCGAGAACATCTACACCTGGAACTTCATCGACCTGTACGGCACCAACAAGGACCAGCTCGTCGTCTGGAACACCTTCCTCGATGGCAAGTCGGACGTTGCGACGCTGACCTCCGCCCTCCAGAACATCACCGACAAGGTCCGCAACGACAGCTCGGTCAAGAAGATTGAAGTGAAGTGACCGTAGTGAAAACCAAGCAGAGCCGGAACGACGACGGCCTGGCCGCCGTCGTTCCGGCCATGGCCCCACCGGTTGTGGTGAGGCGCCGGCGCAAGCCGCTGACCTGGGACAAGGTCAGCTTCTTCGCGGTGTTCCTTGGCCTGCCGCTGGCGATCTATCTCTTGTTCGTGATCTGGCCGTTCATCCAGGCCTTCGGGTATTCCTTGACGGACTGGTCGGGTTTTTCGCCCACACAGAACTTCATCGGCTTTGATAACTACGCCAGGATCTTCTCGGACGACATCTTCATGAAGGCGATGGGGAACAACATCCTCCTGGTCATCGTGCTGCCGATCGTCACCATCATTCTGAGCCTGGTGCTCGCCACCATGGTGACCGTTGGCGGGAGCAGCAAGGGCCAGATCAAGGGCCTACGCAATTCCAGCTTCTACCGTGTTGTCTCGTTCTTCCCGTACACCATTCCTGCCATCGCGATCGGCATCATGTGGGGCCAGATCTATGATCCATCCGGTGGCCTGCTCAACGGGATCCTGACCGGCATGGGCCTTGACCAGTTCAAGGACTTCGCGTGGCTGGGCGATAAGAACACGGCCATGACCGCCACCATGTTCGTGATTGTCTGGGGTTTCGTTGGCTTCTACATGGTCCTTTTCGTGGCCGGTATCAAAGGCATTCCTGCTGAGTTGTTCGAGGCCGCAAGGATCGACGGCGCGGGAAGGCTCCGTACTGCCGTGTCCATTACCATCCCGCTTATCAGGGATAACATCCAGACCGCCTACATCTATATGGGCATCCTGGCGCTCGACGCGTTCGTCTACATGGCGGCACTGAACTCCGGCGGTGGTCCGGACAACTCGACGCTCGTGATGGCACAGCAGTTGTTCTTCACAGCTTTCAGCAAGGGGCAATTCGGACTGGCCAGCGCCATGGGCGTTGTCCTGGCTGTGGCCACCCTGATCTTCTCAGGCCTGGTGTTCGTGATTAACCGGCTCACTGGTGGCGACAAGGACGTGAGCATCTAATGACAACAAAAGTCTCAACCCCTGAAATGAAGTCGCTGCACTTCCAGCCGCGCAAGCCCGCCACTACGCCCGGGGACAAACTCGTGGGCGCTGTTTCACACACTGCGCTGACCATTTGGTCGCTCATCGTGATCCTGCCGTTGTTGTGGACGTTCATGTCCTCCTTCAAAACATCCAGCGAGATCTTCGCCTCCCCATTCGCCCTGCCCTCGCAGTGGCGGTTCGATAACTATGTGAAGGCCTGGAGTGAGGCCGGGATCGGGAGCTACTTCCTGAACTCGGTGGTTGTGGTGGGTTCGGCGCTGGTGATCGTCATGGTGCTCGGTGCCATGTGCGCCTACGTCCTGGCGAGGTACACGTTCCCGGGTAGCCGGGCGATCTACTACCTCATGCTGGCCGGCCTGACGTTCCCCATCTTCCTCGCCATGGTCCCGCTGTTCTTCGTGCTGAAGAACATCGGACTGCTGAACACCCTGCCGGGCCTGATTATCGTGTACGTGGGCTTCGCGCTGCCGTTCACAGTGTTCTTCCTGTTCTCCTTCTTCAAGTCGCTGCCGCACGAAATCACTGAAGCAGCAGCACTCGACGGCGCAGGGGAGTGGCGCACGTTCTTCCAGGTCATGCTGCCGATGGCCAAGCCGGGCCTCGCCTCGGTTGCCATCTTCAACTTCCTGGGCCTGTGGAACCAGTTCCTCATCCCTGTATCCATCAACGCTGCCGGGCCGCGCGTTCTCTCGCAGGGCCTCGCTGCCTTCGCCGGCCAGATGGGGTACGCCGTGGACTTCGGGGCACTCTTCGCAGCGGTCACTGTCACGGTGGTTCCGGTCCTGATCGTCTACGTTATCTTCCAGCGCCAGCTGCAAGGCTCGGTTTCACAGGGCACCTCGAAGTAGCACACGCCCGCTAAAAAACAACTGTGAGTCTTGCAGTGGCTGGTCTGGGACTAGCTGGCGGTGTTGATGCCGGTCGTTCTGCTTGGCGCGTGACTCGAAGAAACAATTGCCCCATCGTGGGCGTGTTTTCCCCGATTTGTCCGTGCTGGGTAGAGCGGCCGGTGCTGATCTTTACCACGTCGGTGGCTTGATCAGAGGCTTGCCCAGCCTCTGGAGGTTGTGGCTCATCATAGCTTTGCCTCGAAGTGACTCTTCCCAAGTCCAGTGCCGGTCGTGCTGCGGCCTGTCCTGTCCGTTCGAAAGCAGGAGGGTGGCCGCGTTGACTATCGTTGCGCAGACCCGCCCGTTCGTCATCGGCGTGGACTCTCACGCCCGCACCTTCGCCATCAGCGACGCCGGTACCAACCTACAAATCGAGTGTGAGAAGTTCCCGACCACCCCGGCAGGGATTTTCCCTGCCGCCAGGGTAGGCCGGAGTACAGATGGCGATAAGGGGTGTCTGTGGGCCGTTGGCACCTGTCCAGGCGAACAACTCCGCGATCACCCCACGCCGCGATCACGAACACTGCCGCGAGGAGGACTAAGCCAGCGACACGGACGAGAATACGGCCGAGGAACACACTGGTGATGATCGCTTACGCAAGGGACCACCTCACTTCCTACTTTTCAGCGTCTTCGTCGAGGCCGCGTGGTCCTAGGGACTAAGCTCCCGTCACCGCGCCCACGGCAAGCCCAAAGGCAGAATGGCGGCCTCGGCAACGTGTGGGAGCTGACGCCGCGCCGAGAGTAGTCCCGTTTGCGAGGAGTCCGGAGACACCGCCCACTGCTAACAGGGGAAGGTTCACTTGCGCTCATACACCGGCAACGGGGGATCCCCATCCTCAGAGACTTGTACCCAGCCGTCTCTGGCTAGGTCCCGCCTCAATTCGGCAAGTGCTGCCGTCATCCCCGGAGCCCATGCTTCCTCTGGCGGAGGGGGATTGACCGATCGTGCTACAGGAAATGTGGGGCTCTTGTAAAGGGTCTTTCCGTCGACTTGACCCACAAACCGCTGCTGGGTGTTTCCGTATTGGGAGCCGAGGGTGCTTAGAATGCTCGCCCACCAGGAGGTGCCTCCCACATCCTCAAGGGCGATGGTGAGCCTATTTTGTGATGTCATGTCAGTGTTCCCTCGGTAGCTGTCCTGGGCCGTGGTGAACGGAATACGCTCAACAGGTTCCTCGGGTGCTCCTTTGTCAGCAGCCACGCCAGACCACTTGCCAGCACCGGATTGGGCAGCGTCCAGATTCCCAGAGGCGTGATAAAGATCAGGAAAATGATCGCGCCGAGCAGCCCGAGTCTCGCCCGTCTGCCCCCGCTGAGAATGAGCAGCCCCAGCGCGCTCTCGCCAGCCGCAGCGAGGATCCCAATGAGTTGGGGTGTTGGAGCGACAACATTTTCGAAGAACCAGCGGTAGAGAGGAGTCAGTGGGCTGTCCGTACCGAGTTTCACGAACTGCTCCGGGGCGGCGATACTTAGCGCGGCGTTGACGCCCACGGCCATGATGATGAAGAAGACGCCGACGAAAATCCGGGCTGCTTTGGGCCTGACAAGGCACAGGAGTGAAACGGCGACGGAGTCCAAAGTCCCCGCCCACCTCACGGATTCACAGGGGTGGCGGGGCTTTGCGATGAGGGACCATTCTGAACTCGGCACCAGGGACCCTAGGATTTGCGGTGGTGCTTCCTGAAATTCCGCCGGTGCAGAACTATGGCCAGGACGAGTAAAGGAACGTGAATGGCAGGGAGGTTATGCGCGAACCAGCGTGGCAGGTAGATGTCTGTGACGGAGCCGGTCGGGTCACCGAGCCGTCGCGCCAAGGGGGTCAGGGGGCAATGGAAGCCATTGCCCACGAAGATGAGCGTTTCCCCAGCTACAACTGCAGCGGCAGTGGCGGCTCGCCTGTCGGTCTTCCCGCGGAATCCCGCATATAGAAGATAGACCATGCAGGCCTCGATACTGAACCAAGCCAGAGTATGAAAGGCTTTGACCGCCCGCAGGGCCACCTGATTTCTTCCCATGCCATCAAGAACAACACGGCGGGCAGCTGTTGCTTAGGGTATTCCGGCCCGAAGAATTGGAAGCCAGCGCCAGGTTTCAGGAGAGGGCAATTCGCAGCGGCATCACACGCTCGTTGATGTCTTGTAAATCTAGAGCTTTTCAAGACATTACGTTCGCCTCCGAGAAGCCCAAACGGATCGGTGTCGGGTGGCACTTGTGGCTGTAAATGGCGGCTTTCTAGCTACGCTATTTGTCGCTTCGAGAAGCCTGCTGGGGCGCTCAACTGGAGTGGGGTGGGGCGGTCTTGGGTCCCGGCAGGGGCGTATTCCGGCATAGCCGGGCCTGGACGCCGATGTTTTACTTTTCACTATGACTGAGTTGCTGAAGCAGCACCCGAACGAACCGCACGACGACAACATCTCAGCGCGCCTGAACTGGCTGCGCGCGGGCGTACTTGGAGCCAACGACGGCATCGTGTCCGTGGCGGCCACGGTTGTCGGCGTCGCCGGGGTGACCAACGATGTCACACCCATCTTGGTGGCGGGCACAGCCGCCGTTGTGGGCGGTGCCGTTTCCATGGCCCTTGGCGAATACGTCTCGGTCAGCAGCCAGAGCGATAGCCAGCGGGCCTTGATCGAGAAGGAACGACAGGAACTCCGTGATGATCCCGCCGGCGAGCTTGAGGAACTTGCGGCCATCTACCAGACCAAGGGCCTCACCGAAGCCACGGCGCGGACGGTGGCCAGCGAACTCACCGAGCATGATGCCCTGGGCGCGCACTTGGAGGCTGAACTGAAGATCGACGAGGCAGAGGTGGTCAATGCCTGGCATGCGGCCTTCGCCTCGGCGATCGCCTTCACCGTCGGCGCGGTGCTGCCGCTGCTGGCCATCCTCCTCCCGCCGGCCGAGATCCGGGTCCCGTCGACGTTCGTGGCCGTGGTGGTGGCGTTGGTCATTACCGGCACGGTCAGCGCCAGGATCGGCGGCAGCTCGAAACGGAAGGCCACCCTGCGCCTGGTCATCGGGGGCGCCCTTGCCATGGCCTTCACCTATGCCGTTGGCCTGCTGCTGGGCACCACAGGGATAGCCTGAGACCAGCACGCCTGATCCGGTGTCCCAGTCCTGAGGAGCTTTGCATGGTGGAAATCGCTGGCCTTCCAGCCCACATTCTCTTGGTCCACGGAGTAGTTGTCCTCGCGCCGCTGGCGGGTCTGATGGCGGTGGTCTTCGCGCTCGGCCGCCGCAGCAGGGCTTACTTAGCTTGGCCGCTTGGTATCCTGGCCCTTGCCTTGGTGCCGCTGTCCATCCTCACCGCGGAAGCCGGTGAGCAGCTGGAGAAGACCAAGCCCGCCTCGGATCTCGTCCGGGAGCACGCAGAGCAAGGCAGTTTCTTCCGGTATGTCACAGTGATCTTCCTGATCGTGGCCGCCGCGCAGATTCTTGCCGCGTTTCCCTTTGTCGTGAGCCGCTGGCTGCCGCTCCGCAGAGCCGGCCGCCTGCTGGCCGCCCGCTGGGCTGTCCCCGCCACGTCCGTTCTCGGGGCCCTTGCTGGGCTGTTCCTGATTTACGAAGCCGTTGTGACCGGCCACTCTGGCTCGGCCTCGGTGTGGGGCGGAGTCTAGGGCATCGACGTTTCCCGCAGATCGTCATTGCTGCGCATCCGGACGGCTACAACTGCGCCGGAGGCGGCGGTGAGGGCCGCGGAGACGGTCCCGGTGGAGAGTTTGGGCAGCGGGATGCGCTCACCCTGGCCGGGCCTTCACGGTTTTCGCGTTTCATGCGGCCGAAGTAGGCGTGGGCGTCGGACTGGCCGTCGAGGAGTTCGTCGATGAAGTCTTGCTCGTCGTTGGCTCCCAGGTAGGGGCCCCACCAGGCGTACAGGCGTTCGTAGCCCACCGTGGGGACGGGATGGCCCCGAGTTCCTTGCCGCAGTCGCTGCTGGCGCCGTGCGCTGGGTGGACCTGAACGTAGTCTGGCAGTGTCAGGAAGTTATCCCGCAGGCTGGCAAAAGAGCTGATTTGCCCCCTCAAAGCGGGTGCCCACGCCGCCGGCTGCTTCGTCCAGCAGGTCCGGCCGGCCCAGATCGCCGGAGAACAACCGGAGAGCTGGTAGCCGGGCTGGTCGCCGAACGCGCCGTCGGTGACCAGGAAGGAAAGGTGCTCCGGGGTGTGCACGGCTTTGATGCGGATGTTGCCCTCCGACCGCGTGACAAGACATAGAAGCATCGCGGGGTCACTTACGGCCCATCCCGAGGGGATTTATGGGCCGTAAGTGACCCCGCGTTGCTTTAAGAGGGGGGGTCAGAACATCCAGGGGATCTCCGCGTGCGGACACCGAATTCCACACGCCATCTGGATTCAACGCGGCTGGCGGTCATCGGCTACTAACCTCGCGGGATTCTGTACACCTAGTCTTCGCTGTGCAGCTCCCGTTGCCTTGCGCTGAGCAGCTCAAGCTCGGGCCGGGCAGCGACGAACCGTTCGACGGCGTCGAGCACTTCCTTGAGGTGCGCGCGGTCAGGCGCCACCAGTGCTGCCCCCAGCAAAGTCCGGCGATATTGGTCCTGCAATCCGGTCTCGGCGGCGGACACTTCGAAGCGGCGTTTGAGTTCAGCAACGAGGGGCCGTACGAGAGAGCGTTTCTCCTTGAGGCTATGGACATCGCCCAGGAGCACATCGAATTCAATCCAACCGATCCACATGGTTCATTATGAGCAGTCTCCGGACTGTAATCCTGAGCCAATCTTGAGGAAATGTCGCACCGGGATTGATCCAGCCCGATCAGACTGGAACAAGAGCAGGGCCGGAAGCAGCTAAGGGGGCGGGCGGCATGAGCAAGAACCATACCTGGCGCGCACTCGCGGGCGTAACCGCCGTCGCTGTTTCCATGATGGCCGCGCCTGCCGCCGCACTTGCTGCGTTCTCTGCGACCGAGAATGCCAATCCTCAGTTCTCGGCCATGCGTCTTGTGTCCCCGGCCAGCGTAGACGTGGTCATGACCTGCTCGTCGAACGGTGCCAAGGTCGCCGTGGATGTGAATTCCTTCGCGGAAGTTCCTGGCGCGAACTATCACGAGATCAAGCTATACAGCCCCTCCGGGACTTTGGAATTCACCGGCGACCTTAGCAAAAATGCCGGAAAGTCCTATAGGTCCGGAATTCAGCCTGTAGGCACGTGGACTTACGAAATCCGCGGGTATTACAAGGTTCCCGGCACGACCAACATGTGGAAAGGCTCCGCTTTGACAGGAACCCTGACATGTTAGAAATTGGCGTGGGACCAATCGGCAGGAGCGAACAATGGTGCTTGACTCGTTTTCGGTGAGGATAGCCCTCGGCGTGGTCACATTGACGCTCTTCGCGCTGTTCGTCGCCTCGTACCGCCGCACCCGGTCGCCCTACGCCGGCTGGTGGAGCTTGGCCCTGCTGCAGTTCATGCTGGGAAACACGGCGTTCCTCCTGAACGGAACATCGGCCCAGCACTGGGCCAACCCTTTCGGCAACGTCCTGGTGGTGGCCGGAGCGTTCAGCGTCTGGGCGGGTGCCCGTACGCTGCGGGACCTTAAAGCTGCACCATGGCAACTCGCCGTCGCTCCCGTCATCACTGCCGTGGCCTCCGTGTTGGAAAGCCCCGGCTCCAACGTGTGGTCCGGCGGCTTCGTGTACCTGGCCATGATGACCCTTGGCATCTCACTGGCGGCACGTGACTTGTGGTTCATCAAGGCGACCCACTCGCAAGTGCACAAAGCGCTGTCCCTGGCCGCCGGACTTTTGGCCATCTACTATCTGGGCCGCTGGGGCGTCTACGCGTTGCAAGGGCCAGACAGCGAATCATTCCGTAGCTATTTTGGTCCGGGGCCCTCTGGCCTGGTGTCCTTGGTGCTGCTGGTAACGGTGTCCTTCAGCATGACCACACTGAGCAGCGACCAACTGATCAAGGGCCTGAAGGAACGGGCCACCAAGGACCACCTGACGGGTCTTCTCAACCGGGGAGCCTTCCTGGATCTCGCATCCACCGAACTCAAACGACTTCGCGCCAATGAGTCCGGTGCAGCAATAGTCCTGGCTGATCTGGACCACTTCAAGCTGGTCAACGACGCCCACGGTCACCGCGCTGGGGACGCCGCCTTGAAGGCTTTCGCCGAGGCCTGCACGTCCTCGGTCAGGTCTACGGATCTCATCGGCAGGTACGGCGGGGAAGAATTCGTTCTCTTCCTGCCCGGAGCCACGCAGGAGCGGGCCCAAAGCATTGCGGTCGAGATCAGCCGCCGTATGGCTTCCACCGAGGTTCCGGAGGGCGTGTCCTTCCCAACCATCAGCTACGGAGTCACGGCAAGCACCCCTGCTGCCCCAGACCTCACCTCCATGATCGAGGTGGCAGACGCAGCCCTGTACAGCGCCAAAGCACAGGGAAGAAACCGGATTGTAGGAGCCGACCGCCTCCAGGCGGCCACTATCGCTGACGAGGCACGATCATGACAATCAATGAACTCACCACCCGGATCCAGATCCAGCACAACCAGGAACTAAGTGCTTTCAGGCAAGACATCACCAGTGCTCCGTACCAGGCTGGAACACCCGCGGCCTTGAACGTGGCCCGGCGTTCTGTGCGGATGCAACCTGTCCAGTCCGTAGGCGACGACAGCGCAAACCTGACCATCGTGGCCGATGTCGAGGGACTTGCATGGTTCACCGCCGATAAGGGCCTCCTGGGCAGTTGCATTACGGTCTCCATCGCCGGCCACCGGCGAAACACCGGAACGCGCGTACCCCTTCCATTGGCTGAATGCGATGCGTGGATTGAGGCCATTCTCGGAGGCTCATGGATTACCCACGTGTACCGGGCCGGGACTCCGATTGAAGGAGACGGCAGACTCGATGTCGCCTCGTACCGGCTCTTCCTCGACGAACGCCGCAACCCAGTCGCCAAACCGAAAGCCGTAGCCGACGATACCCTGCGTCGCATGGAAGCGTCGTGAGCGCAACCCAGCCCAGCGCAACCCAGCCCAGCGGAATCCATCCCACCCGCTCCTTCCCGGCCGACATTGACGCTCGGATCGGGAAACTGGAGCGGAACATCAGGGCGTTGATGGAGGAACTCCACCGCGCACGCCACGAGCAGCGGCGGGAAGTCTTCACGGATGCCCTCACGGGACTTGGCAACCGCGTGGCTTTGACGGATGCATTCATTGAAGCCCAGGAGGCTGCTGCCAGGGGCGCAACCCCGGCCGCGCTCCTCCTCCTTACCCTGGATGGCTTCAAGGGACTCAAGAAGTCTGCTGGCTATGCTTCCGCGGACCAGATTCTGGTCACGGTGGGGATGCGGATCCGCTCGGCGGTGAGGGAGAACGACGTCGTAACCCGCCTGGGCGGCGACGAATTCGCCGTGCTGTTGCCCGCCACGCCGCAAAACCGGGCGGCCGCCGTCGGGAACCGTATCCTTGCGGCGCTGGAACCCAACATCGACCTCGGGAACAGCAGTGTCCGCTGCGGTGCCAGCATGGGCCTGCGGATTGCCGAGCCGCACCACAGCGTGGAGGACCTTCTCCAGGAGGCCGATATGGCGATGGAGGAGTCCAAGAGCGAGGGCCGGAACAAGCTCAAGGTGTTCGATCCCTCCACGCTTCATGCCCGGCAACTCCAACGCCAGATCGTGGGGGAGCTCCGGGAAGCCATCCGCTCGGACCAGCTGGTCCTCTTTTACCAGCCGATCGTTGAGCTGGCTACCGGCCGGATTGAGGGCAGCGAGGCTTTGGTCCGCTGGAACCACCCTGTGCGTGGCCTCATCATGCCGGACCATTTTATCCCTGTTGCAGAGGCCAGCGGCTTGATCGCGGAGTTGGGCCGCTGGGTGCTCCGGGCGGCTGTGGAGCAACTGCGTCAGTGGCGGGAGAACTCCTTGACGGCACAACACGGTTTCTCGATGCGAATCAACGTCTCGGCTGCGGATCTGCAAAGCCTGGAGTTCGTGGACGATGTGCGGGACGCGTTGGCCAAGACGGGTCTGCCGCCGGAATCACTGGTTTTGGAGCTTACCGAGAGCGCTATCATCCAGAACAACGAGCTGGATCGCTACACCTTGGCGAGCCTGCACCGCTTGGGGGTCGGACTGGAGATCGACGACTTCGGAACAGGCTACTCGTCCATGGGATACCTGCGAAAACTTCCCGTGGACGCGGTGAAAGTGGACCGGCAGTTCGTCCAGGAACTTAGCAAGGACAGTACCCAGTTGGGTTTCCTTGCCGCGATCCAACAGGTAATCCGCTCCTGCGGACTGCAGGGAATCTGGGAAGGAATCGAAACGGCGGAACAGGCCGAAGCGCTGCGAAGCATCGGGTGCACGAGCGGACAAGGTTACTATTTCGGCCGACCTCTGCCCGGACCGGAATTCACGGACCAGCTCTCCCAGCAACAGACTTGGCCCGCTTAAACAGAAACGCGGGGTCACTTATGGCCCATCCCGAGGGGATTTATGGGCCGTAAGTGACCCCGCGTTGCTTAGCGGCGGGGAGGCTTAGCCGAAGTACTTCGGCAAGGTGGCCTCGTGTGCTTCGCGGAGAGCGTCCAAGGACAGCTCGTCCACGCCGTTGATCTCCAGCTTCGCGCTGGCAGCATCAACGACGCCGATCCGGAGGTGGGCGAAGCCGCGGGCGGTGCACATGTCCTTGAAGCGGACTTCCTCGGAGCGCGGCACCGAGACGATTGCACGGGCCTGGGACTCGGAGAACAGTGCGGTGAACAGGTCCACGCCGTCGCGCTCCAGGAGTTCCTCGAGGGCGATCCGGGCGCCAACGCCGTAGCGCAGTGACGACTCCACCAGTGCGGCCGCAAGGCCACCCTCGGAGAGGTCGTGTGCGGCGTCAACCATGCCGTCGCGGGAAGCGTTGATGAGGATCTCACCAAGCTGGCGCTCAGCTGCGAGGTCGACCTTCGGCGGCAGGCCACCGAGGTGTCCACGCAGGTTGGACCATTCCGAACCGTCCAGTTCTGCTGCGGTGGTGCCCAGCAGGTAGATTGCCTGGCCATCCTCGCGCCAACCCGACGGCGTACGGCGGGCGACGTCGTCGAGCTTGCCCAGGACTGCCACCACAGGGGAGGGGTGGATCGGCGTGGTGCCGGTCTGGTTGTACAGGGAGACGTTGCCGCCGGTGACGGGAATGCCGAGTTCCATGCAGGCGTCCGAGAGGCCACGGATGGCTTCGGCCAGCTGCCACATGACGTCCGGGTCCTCAGGGGAACCGAAGTTCAGGCAGTCGCTGACGGCCATCGGAACAGCACCGGAGGTGGCCACATTGCGGTAAGCCTCGGCCAACGCGAGCTGGGCTCCCTGATACGGCTCAAGGTAGGTGTAGCGGCCGTTGGCATCGGTAGCCAAGGCAACGCCCAGGCCGGTTTCCTCGTCAACGCGGACCACGCCGGCATCATCCGGGAAGGCCATGGCAGTGTTGCCGCCAACGTAGCGGTCGTACTGCTTGGTGATCCAGTCCTTGCTGCACATGTTCGGCGAAGCGACCAGTTCAGTAACGGCTGCAGCCAGTTCCGACGGAGCGGAAGGACGGCCGGCATCCTCGACGGAGCCGGTGAAGGAGTTCGCCTGGACCGAGTCCTGCCATTCCGGGCGTGCGAACGGGCGGTCGTAGACCGGGCCGTCGTGCGCAACGGTGCGGGGGTCGACGTCGACGATTACTTCGCCTTCCCAGGTGATGATGAGGCGACCGGTATCGGTGACCTCACCCAACCAGGAGTACTCCACGGCCCACTTGTCCATCACAGCTTCGAAAGCTTCGATGTTCTCGGGGGTGACCACGGCCATCATGCGTTCCTGCGACTCGGACATGAGGATCTCGCCCGGGGTCAGCGTGGGGTCGCGCAACAGGACAGAGGTCAGTTCGACCTCCATGCCGCCGTCGCCGTTGGAGGCGAGCTCGGACGTGGCACAGGAAATACCTGCAGCGCCGAGGTCCTGGATGCCTTCAACCAGGGAGCCCTTGAAGAGCTCGAGGCAGCACTCAATGAGGACCTTCTCAGCGAAGGGGTCGCCCACCTGGACAGCGGGGCGCTTGGAAGGCTTGGTGTCGTCGAAGGACTCCGAGGCCAGCACCGAAGCGCCGCCGATGCCGTCGCCACCGGTGCGGGCGCCGAAGAGGACAACCTTGTTGCCCTTGCCGGAGGCGTTGGCCAGGCGGATGTCCTCGTGGCGCATGACGCCGACAGCGAGTGCGTTCACCAGTGGGTTGCCCTGGTAGACGGAGTCGAAGACCATTTCGCCGCCGATGTTCGGCAGGCCGAGGCAGTTGCCGTAGCCACCGATGCCGGCAACGGCACCGTGCATGACGCGGGCAGTGTCCGGGTGGTCGATCGCGCCGAAGCGCAGCGGGTCCATCACTGCAACCGGGCGTGCGCCCATGGAGATGATGTCGCGGACAATGCCACCGATGCCGGTAGCGGCACCCTGGTACGGCTCAACGAACGACGGCGAGTTGTGGGACTCGATCTTGAACGTCACGGCCCAGCCGTCGCCAAGGTTGGTGACGCCGGCGTTCTCGCCGATGCCCACCAGCATGTCCTTCTTCATTTCCTCGGTGACCTTCTCGCCGAACTGGCGGAGGTGGTTCTTGGAGGACTTGTAGGAGCAGTGCTCGCTCCACATGACGGAGTACATGGCGAGCTCGGCGCCGGTGGGGCGGCGGCCCAGGACCTTGACGATCTCGTCGAATTCGTTCTGCTTCAGGCCCAGCTCAGCCCACGGGAGTTCCGTGTCCGGGGTCTTGGCAGCGTGCTCAACAGTATCGATGTTGAACTTTTTGGTGGTTTCCGTGGTCACTTGTCGCCTCCCACAATCTTGTTCAAAACGGAGGTGAAGAAGCCCAGGCCGTCGGTGTCGGAGCCACCGATTCCATCGAGGGACTCAGGTCCGAAACCGACCTCAACCGCGTGCTCAGGGTGGGGCATGAGCCCAACCACGTTGCCGGTGGCGTTGGAGATGCCTGCGATGTCGCGGCGGGAGCCATTCGGGTTGAAGCCTACGTAGCGGAAAACCACGCGGCCCTCAGCCTCAAGGGCATCCAGGGTCTTCTCGTCGGCGATGTACTGGCCGTCCTGGTTCTTCAGCGGCACAACGATTTCCTGGCCGTCTGCGTAGTCCAGGGTCCAGGCTGTGTTGGCGTTCTCCACGCGCAGCGTCTGGTCCCGGCAGATGAACTTCAGGTGGTCGTTCTTGATCATGGAACCGGGCAGCAGGTGCGACTCGGTCAGGATCTGGAAACCGTTGCAAATACCCAAAACCGGGAGCTTCGCGTCAGAGTTGGCAGCATCGATGATCTTGGTCATCAGCGGCGCGAAACGCGAAATAGCGCCTGCACGGAGGTAGTCACCGTAGGAGAAACCACCGGGGATGATGACTGCATCAACATCGCCCAGTTCGGTATCTGCGTGCCAGAGCGGAACCGCCGTGGCGCCTGCAAGCCGCACTGCACGGGCGGCGTCGCGGTCGTCGAGGGTGCCGGGGAAGGTCACGACGCCGATCTTGGCACCGGCCAAACGGGGCTCAGCGGCGACGGCCACGGCCTCGCCAATCAGGGGGATCGATGTCATATCAGGCCTCGACGACCTCGACGTTGACAACATCCTCGATCACCGGGTTGGACAGGAGGGTCTCTGCGGCCTCACGGGCCTGGGCCAGGATAGCGTCGGTCACCTCGCCGTCGACTGTCAGTTCGAAACGCTTGCCCTGACGGACTGCGCTGAAGCTGTTGAAGCCGAGGCGGGGCAGTGCACCCACGATGGCTTTCCCCTGGGGGTCCAGAATCTCGGGCTTGGGCATGACGTCAACGACGATCCGGGGCATCCGGTAACTCCTGTGCGTGAGTTGGGTGAACCTTAAATAAGGCTGCCGCGGAGGTGCCGTCTCACGCCGTTCAACTGAGTTTCTTACAGCGTGGGGGCGCTCCGCGAGCTTGCACACCTATCTTACCGGGACGGGCGCGCATACCCTATTCAGCCGGATTCCGCGAGGACCCCCCGCCGATCGCCACCAAATTGGGAGCAATGAAAGCCCGACGGCGGCACTCGCCGGGCGTGGCGCCCGTCACTAGGATTGTGGCATGGCGGAGAAACCGAGGTCGATGGTGCTGGGCGTCGTAGTCGCAGCTGTTTTTGCGGGTCTGGGACGAATGGTCATCCAGAAAATCAAGGCTGACAAGGCGGCGAGGGAACACCACATGACAGCCCCGTTGGATAAGGAAACGCGCGCGAAGATCAGCGACGCGCTCCGCACACCAGGCAAATAACGGCATTAGCGCACGCACAAATGCGCTATTCCTTCGGGTTAAATCCGGCCAAGGCGGCGTACTTTAGGGACTACACGTGGGGTCCAGGCCCTTCGTTAAATCCGGATCCAACCAGGAGGAACAATGACCGAACACATTGCCGAAGTATCCGCCTGTAGCGTCGGCAGCTGCGGCTTCAACCATGATGGATGCACTGCTTTTGGAATCACCATTGGTGGATCGCAGGACCACGCCTCCTGCGCCACGTTCATCGACACCAACGCAATGGGCGGCCTTCCCAAGGTCCTTGCCCACGTGGGTGCTTGCCAGCGGTCCGAATGCGTTCACAACAACAACCTCATGTGCGAGGCCCACGACGTCAGGGTCGGCCCTGGCCGCGAGGCTGCCGACTGCCTGACCTACGAGCACGCCTGACTCTTATCTTTCACGAAAGTGGGTCCGTCCTGGTGGGCGGGCCCACTTTTTCGCGCACGTTCACCCAACTAGGTAGCAGCTGAGCGCGTTTAGACGGCTCTAAACGCGCTCTAATGCGACCCAGTTGGGATCAGCGGTCCACGAGGTTGGTCAGGTCGCTTCCTTCCCGGAGCGCCGAGATGTTGGCCAGGACCAATTGTGCTGAGCCCTTGGGGCGGTTGCCTGCCACGTGCGGAGTGATGATCAGGTTTGGGGAGCTCCAGAGCTTGGAGTCTGCGGGCAGGGGCTCTTCCTTGGTGACGTCCAATGCAGCCGCCCGGAGGCGACCCTCGTGCAGCGCGGCTACGAGGGCATCCTCATCGACGGTGGCTCCGCGGCCCACGTTGATGAACACCGCGGTATCGGGCAGTGCCTCAAGGATCTCCGCGTTCAGGGCGTTCTCCGTTTCCGGAACGGCCGGCAGGATCGAGACCAGGACGTCCGTGGTGTGCAGGATTTCCGGAAGATTCTCGGTTGCCACCACGGGGAATCCGTAGCGCTCGCCGGCAGAGTTCGCGATGCCGGTGACCTTGGCGCCCAATGCTGCCAGCAGGGGAGCGAGTCGTCCCGCGATGGAGCCGAACCCCCAAATGGTGACGTTCGCGCCGTCGAGCGTGTACTGCTGTTCCGTGGCGGCAGCCGACTGGGCCACGTTGTAGGCGCGGTCCCATGTGGCGGTCCTTTGTGCGTCGTGCAGTACGTCCAGCCGACGGACGGCAGCGAGGATCAAGGCCAAGGCGTGCTCGGCCACTGGACCGTCGTGAAGTGAGCGACCTGACGCGATAGACACGTTGGTTCCAAATCCCGCTGCCAGCACGGAATCCGGTCCGGCTGCAAGGGTCTGAACGAGTTTGAGCGCGGTCATCCGCTTGGCTGCGTCCGCGAGGTTGGCGCCGGTGTTCTGCCAGACAACCAGGACCTCCGCGTCAACGTGCTCGTCCGGAACGGGCTCATCCACCTTGTAAACGAACACGTCCTCGCCGGAGTTGGAAAGATCCAGGCTGATGGTGTTGGGGACAAGGATTTTCACTGCAGCTCCATCGCTAGAAGGTAATGCCAGTACGTCCACGAGGTTAGCCCGACATGGGGCCGCGAGGCTTCCCCGACTTCATCCCTAGCAATGTGACGACCAGCACCATATGGTTGTAGGACGTTCGACGTGGCACGTAATACGAGGTATATCGCCGAATCGAATCGATCCCCGCACACCGCGAGATGGCAGATAGCGCCAATGTTTGAGCCAAGCATTGGCGCGAAAAGCCATCTCGGCGCAGCTTCGAAAGGACACAAAATTGCTCGCACGCATCGCAGCCACTGGAGCCCTGAGCCTCGCCCTCCTGGCCAGCTTGGGTCTTCCGGCTACGGCCGCCCCGATTCCACCGAACAACCCCACAGCCGCCCCTGGCGGTTTCGCCGAAGCAAATCTCGCCGCTGATCGCACAGCCGCGAACTTCTTCTACCGGATTCCTGCACTCACCTACTTGGGCAACAATGTGGTCTTGGCTGCATGGGATGGCCGTCCCGGCTCAGCCGCCGATGCTCCCAACCCGAACTCGATCGTGCAGCGCCGCAGCACAGACGGCGGCCAGACGTGGGGCCCTGTGCAGGTCATTGCGGCCGGACACGTCGCCGATGCCAGCGGCCCCAAGTACGGCTACAGCGACCCCTCATACATTTACGACGCCGAGGCAGGCAAAGTCTTCGCCTTCTTCGTCTATTCCAAAGACCAAGGTTTCGGCGGCAGCCAGTTCGGCAACGACGACGCAGACCGGACCGTGATCTCCTCGGCGGTTATCGAGTCCTCTGATGGCGGCGTTACGTGGAGCCAGCCACGGCTCATCACCAATGTCACCAAGCCCGGGACCAGCAAGAGCAACCCTGTGGTGGGCGATGTACGTTCCAACTTCGCCTCTTCGGGTGAAGGCATCCAGCTCAAATACGGGCCGCACAAGGGCCGACTCATCCAGCAGTACGCGGGAGATGTCCGCCAGGCCGACGGTACCAACAAGATCCAGGCCTACAGCGTCTACTCGGACGATCATGGCGTCACCTGGCACAAGGGTGCCAACGTGGGTGACCGCATGGACGAAAACAAAACCGTTGAACTCTCCGATGGCAGGGTCCTGCTGAACTCCCGCGACAACGCCAACCAGGGCTACCGCAAGGTGGCAATCTCCACGGATGGTGGTGCCACTTACGGTCCGGTCACCCAGGACACGGAGCTGCCGGATCCAGCCAACAACGGTGCCATTGCCCGGATGTTCCCGAACGCCGCCCAAGGCTCGGCGGACGCGAGGAAGCTGATCTTCACCAACGCAAATTCCAAGACCGCCCGCGAGAACGTCTCGGCCCGGGTATCGTGTGACGACGGCGCCACCTGGCCGGGCGTCCGAACCATTCGTTCCGGCTTCTCCGCCTACTCCACGGTGACCCGTATGGAGGACGGCAAGTTCGGCGTCCTTTACGAGGGCAACTACACGGACAACATGCCCTTCGCGAAGTTCGACGACGCCTGGCTGAACTATGTCTGCGCACCGCTTTCCGTCCCTGCCGTCACCACCGCTCCGGGAGCAACCCAGCAAGTCGCCGTGACGGTCACCAACCAGGAGGCCACCACGATCTCCGGCGCCAACGCCACCGTCTTCACGCCGAGCGGCTGGTCGGCCACCACGGTGCCGGTTCCCGACGTCGCGCCTGGTGCCTCGGTGACCGTCAACGTAGCGCTGACCGCTCCGGCGAACGCCAGCGGTCCGCAGAACCTTAACGCAGCATTTACGACGGCGGATGGCAGGGTTTCGCAGTTCACTTTCACGGCGACGGTCCCGGCGGCCCCGCAAGTGGGGCTCACCATCACAGGCTCTGCGCCTGCGCGTGATGTTGTGGCCAATCCGTATCAGGCCGGGGAGGCGCTCAGCTACTCCTTCACAGTGAAGAGCACGTCCAACGTCACGGCAAACGCCGTACCTGTTTCGGGGAGCTTCGACTCCGGCTTCCTGCCACCGACTGCACCCAACTGCCGGTTCAATAACCTGGCCGCCGGCGCCAGCTACAACTGCACTACCGCCAAGCATGTGCTGACGGCCGCGGACATCGAGCGCGGCTACTTCGTGCCCGAGGCGAGCTTCACCATCACAGCCAGCTCGACGCCGTCGCTCACCAAAACGGTTCCGTTCACCGGCGCTGCGGTGGCCCTGCGCGACGGCCTGGTGGCAGCGGACATCAGCGGGGCGCGTACCGACGTCGGGCGTGACCTCGCAACCCAGCCCTACGCGCCAGGCGACCTTTTCCCCTACACGTTCACAGTCAAGAACACGGGTCCGCTCGTGGAAAACGTGGTGCCCACCGCCGGCAACTTCAGCCCCTTCGTCCCTGAGGGGCCCGGCAATTGCCGTTACCTCACCCTGCCGGCCGGGCAGAGCTACCAGTGCGCCACGCCGCGCCACACCGTGACCGCTGAGGAAGTCGACCAGGGCTTCTTCGTTCCAACCACCAGTTGGCAAGTCGGCTCGGCGGGCCAGAGCACAAGGAACTACGGGATCGACGGCGGCGAGGTGGACTTGAAAATCCGCGAACCGAAGCTTGAAGGAACAGTCTCCGCGGTCTGGGAAGACGCAGACGGTGACCGCTTCGCCAGCGCAGGAGATCCTGTGACGTACACCTACACCGTGGGCAACGCCGGCAATGTGGCGCTGACGGGGCTTGAGGCTACGGGGTCTGGAATCACTGAAACTGCCCTGCCCATTGGCGGCACTGCGACGGCCACGCGTGTCCATGTGCTTACTGCCGGGGACGTCGCAGCCGGAAGCCTCGCCGCCGTAACTTTCGATGCGACGGCGCACAACGGCACCAAGGAAGTGGCCGCCACTGCCGAAGGCGCCGCGCTGGCCCTCAACGTCCAGCCCGCAAAGCCGGACACCGAGCCCGCGCTGATTGTCCAGGACCTCGACGGCCAAACGGCGTCGTTTGATCTGGGCACGGGGGAGAAGTATCGCAATGGCCAGAAAGTGACTTTGAAGGGCTTGGAATACGGGCAGTGGTACTACGTGTATCTGAACAAGGACAGTTACCGACTCGGATGGGTCTTTCCCACCACGGATAACACCGTGGAATTCATTCTTCCATCGGATGTAAAGAATGGCCGTGACGATGTTGTGGTCCTGGATAAGGACGGTACGCAGCTCTCGTTTGATCGGCTGCAGGTGACGCCAAAGGGCTAGACGCAGCGCCTGGGCAAACAGCGGACCGCACAAACTTTCCTGCGGTCCGCTGTTTTGCCGTCATGTGACGCGAATTTGCGGCGGTGACGCGACAAAATTCACAAACTGTGCTGTATGTCATATTTCCCTCTCACTCTGTACTCTGTGACTCGGATGGTTGCTTTGTTTTGACAGGACCTGTCAAAAAAGCAGCCATCTCCAGTTGACAGGCCTTGGCGATGGAGCCTGGGCCTCACTCAGTGAAAGGTGCTATCACTCGTGAAATCACAAGGAAAGAGCTTCGTCAGAAGCGGGGGGCTTCGAAAGGCAGCGGCCCTCGCCGTGGGTTTGCCGTTGCTGCTCTCTTCCGTGGCGTTGCCGGCCCAGGCAGCTCCCTCCCCGGAGAAGGAGTCCGGGAACCAGACAGGCGTGGTCAAGAAGAACCTTGACCCCAGCGCCTACAAGGACGGCCGCTACATGGTTGTCCTGGCAGAAAAGCCTGCGGCTACATACGACGGCGGCACGCCGGGTCTTGCGCCCACCAAACCGGAAGAGGGCAAGAAGCTCGATTCCGGCAGCGCGGAGGTGAAGGATTACCAGAAACATCTGCAACAGGCGCAGCAGGAAGTCGCGGAGCAGGAAAACGTCACCATTGAACGTGACTTCACCACCGCCGTTAACGGCTTCAGCGCCAACCTCACGGCAGACCAGGCCATCAGCCTGGCCAAGGACCCCAAGGTCCTGATGGTCGCACCGGACACACAGTACGCACCTGACTACTCCACCACTGACTTCCTGAAACTTAGCGGCCCCAACGGCACCTGGGCAACGCAATACGGAGGCCAGGAGAACGCCGGCAAGGGCACCGTCGTTGGTGTCATCGACACCGGATACACACCCTCCAATCCCTTTTTCGCCGGCGATCCCGTCGGCCCACTGGTCGGCGACCCCCAGGTGGGCGTCCCTTACCGGACCGCTGACGGCAAGATCGCGATGCTGAAGGCCGACGGCGATACCTTCATCGGCGAATGCCAGCCCGGCACGGACACAGGCGCCAGCTATGACGGCAGCGCCTGCAACTCCAAGGTCCTCAGCACCCACTACTTCGCGGATGGCTTCCTGGGAAGTGTCCCCCGGGAAAACCGTGCCCCCGAGGAAGTCATCTCGCCCGTCGACGTGGACAGCCACGGCACCCACACCGCAAGCACAGCGGCGGGTAACGGCAACGTCGACGCCGTGGTGGACGGCCGCAGCTTCGGCATCACCAGCGGCATCGCTCCCGCCGCCAAGCTCTCCATCTACAAGGTCTGCTGGGAAGACACAGATCCGACGACGGGCGGCTGCTACGGCTCCGCTTCGGTGGATGCCATTGAACAGGCCATCCTGGACGGCGTGGATGTGCTGAACTACTCCATCTCCGGTTCCACCACATCCACTACCGATCCCGTATCGCTGGCTTTCCTTTCCGCTGCATCGGCCGGGATCTTCGTAGCAACCTCCGCCGGAAATTCCGGACCAACCCCCAGTACCGTGAATCACGGAGCACCCTGGTTGACCACTGTGGCTGCGACCTCTTTCTCGCAGGAATTGCAAGGCACCATTGAATTCTCCGATGGGAGCAAATTCCGCGGAGCGAGCATCATGAACCACGAGGTGAGCGGGGCCGGCGTCGTGCTTTCCACCAACGCTGCAAGCGGTGCAGGTAACGCGGCCCTGTGTGCTCCCGGCTCGCTGGATCCGGCCAAGGTTTCCGGCAAGGTTGTTGTCTGTGACCGTGGCGTGGTTGACCGCACCGCCAAGAGCGCGGAGGTCCTCCGGGCCGGTGGCGTCGGAATGATCCTCGTGAACCTGACGGAATCGTCGCTGGACACGGACAAGCATGCTGTTCCCACTGTCCACGTGAACCCTCCGGCTACGCAGACCATCAAGGACAAGGTGACGGCCAACCCGGCGATCACCGTATCCCTGCTGGACCACGACACCACGGGACTGCCCGCTGAGCCCCAGCCGCAGATCGCTGGATTCTCGTCCCGCGGCCCGTTGCTGGCAACAGATTCCGATCTTCTAAAGCCTGACGTATCAGCACCCGGCGTCGCTGTCCTTGCAGGCGTTTCGCCCATCGGAACCGGTGGAGACAACTTTGGTTTCCTGTCAGGAACGTCCATGGCTTCCCCACACGTGGCTGGTTTCGGCGCCCTGATCCTGGGCAAGAACCCGCAGTGGTCACCGGCAACCGTGAAATCGGCCATGATGACCACGGCCGGTCCGGTCAAACTGGCCAACGGGGCCGTCAACAAGGATGTCTTCGCCACCGGCGCAGGCCAGGTTGACCCCGCCAAGGTGCTCAGCCCGGGGCTGGTTTACGACGCAACCACCGAGGACTACCTCAAATTCGTTCAGGGCACGGGCATGGACCTCGGCATTGAGGGACTGGGAACCACGCAGCCGCGGGACATGAACGTCGCCTCGTTTGCGCTGGGTGACCTGGCCGGCAAGATCGAGGTCACGCGGACAGTTACCGCCTTGACACCGGGCCTTTACCGCGCTTCCGTCAACGTTCCCGGTGTCAACGTCAAGGTCACCCCGAACGTGCTGAACTTTGG
The DNA here is from genome assembly GCF_019038615.1 of Paenarthrobacter aromaticivorans. Classification (NCBI taxonomy): domain Bacteria; kingdom Bacillati; phylum Actinomycetota; class Actinomycetes; order Micrococcales; family Micrococcaceae; genus Paenarthrobacter; species Paenarthrobacter aromaticivorans. The sequence goes on along the minus strand of NZ_JAHOPC010000001.1, from coordinate 317,068 downwards.
CGCTGCGGGCGAAAAGAAGACCTTCAAGGTGCAGTTTGAGAACAACAATGCAGCCTTGGGCAAGTTCGCCATGGGTTCACTGAGTTGGCAGGGCGCAAACAAGACCGTCACCTCGCCCATTGCCGTCCGTCCGCAATCTGTCATCGCGGATAAGGCAATGGCCTTCACGGGAACAGGCCCCAACGGCTCAGCAGCCATCAACATCGTCTCCGGCACCAATGCACCGGTGGGAGTCACGGTTGATGGGCTGTCCAAGGCGGATTCCTCAGCAATTGAATTGGTTCCGGGTCCCTTTGCCGGCGAGACCAATGCCTCGAACTTCGTCAAGAAGGTGACTGTGGGGGAGAACAGTGCCTTGGCCAAGTTCTCGGTCATATCCTCCGACGAAGCAGCGGACTTCGACATGCTCGTTCTGACCCCAACGGGTCAGCAGCTCCCGTCCGCGACCGGCTCGGCCAGCGAATCCGTCACAGTGCCCGATCCCGAGCCGGGCGACTACTACGTTTTCGCCAACCTTTACGCAAGCCCCAACAAGCAGCCCACCAAGGCAACAGTTGATGCCGCGGTCCTGGGAGCCAACGAGGGCAACGCCACGGTGACGCCCAACCCGATCCGCCTCGCCAACGGCAAGGCCGGCACCATCTCGCTGAACTGGACCAACCTCATGCCGGGCTCCTACATCGGACGCCTGACGTTCGAGGGCACCAGCGAACCCAGCTTCGTCACAGTAGTGGTGAGTCCTGGCGGTGCCGCCGTTGTTCCGGATGTCGAAAACCCAAAGAAGGAAAAGAAGGGCAACAAGATCCGCGGAGACGAGCCAACGCAAAGCAACAACGCAAGCTAGCTCGTTCGTGGAATCTGTGGACGGCTGACGCCCTATCTCAAGGGCGTCAGCCGTCCGCGCAAAGTCAGACCGCGCCGGTGGATCCTCCCGTGCCGCCCAGAAGTGGTGCCATGGCCCGCCAGCGCGCGATCTCGCAGCCATCGGTCCGGCTGAGCTTGCTGTGGACCTTCCGCCCACGGAACCAACCTGTCACAAGGGCCACCTGCGGGCCCCCGTACTGTTGCGTGCAGATCCGGTCCGGACGCGGAACCGGGAAGAACACTTCCTCGCCAAACTGCTCGACGGCGGCAAGGGCCGCGGTCGCGTCCAGAAGGTTCGACTCGATCGAGTCCGGCTCCGAAGACAGAACGCCTTGTGCGGACCGCAAGTAGAACTCCCTCGATGCGGCGCCTGGTGCCTCTGTCAGCGTGACGGTGAGGTCGACGTCGTACTCGCTGTTGTCGGGAGAAACCATGGTTACCTTTCGCTGGTGGCGGCGGGTGCTGGCGGCAGGAGTCCCCAGGGGGACGATCCGACTCCTCTAAAGAAGCGGTTGGATTGCCTGAAGCACGCGGGCCCGCAGCGTCTGGGATTCGGCCGCAAAAGCCCGCTGGTACTCAACGTACTCGGCCTTGCCCTGCGGTGTCTCGATCCTGATGGGCGGGTAGCCCCATTCTTCGAGGTCGTAAGGGGACGCCTGCATGTCCATGGTCCGGATCCGCCATGACAGTTCGAAGCAGTCCATCACCAACTCGCTCGGCAGCGCCGGAGTCAGTTTGTAGGCCCATTTGTACAGGTCCATGTTGGCGTGGAGGCAGCCCGGTTGTTCCATGGTGCGCTGGTTTTCACGGGTGGGCGTGAGCTCGTTCAGCGGGACAGCGTCCGGCGTGTAGAAGCGGAACGCATCGAAGTGGGAACAGCGGATACGGTTCTGCTCCACCACAGTGTCAGTGCCCTCCGCGCCAAGCCGCAGTTTCAAGTACTCATGCCGCAACTCGAATTTCTCCTGCCGGTACACCATTGCCCACTCATGGAGGCCGAAGCAGCCGAACTGACCCGGGCGCTTCGCGGTGCCGTTGAGGATAACGCCGGCGAAGCTGACGGCCTCGGCGCGTTGGGCCATGAAACTCTCCCTGTCAAAGGTGACCGCGGGGGTACCTGGCGGCAGTCCGACGGCGGCGAGGTCGCCGTCGTCGAGCATGCGGTAGAACTTCCAGTTTGCGCGCTCAAGGGCACGTCCGCCACTTAACACCACACCGTCGCCGGGATGCCAGCGAAGCAATTGGCCGGGTTTCTGGGTGTAGTAGGTGAAGAGGAAGTCCTCCACGGGATGTTTCTGTCCTGCCGACCGGCGGGCCAAATAGGGGTCGGCGTACCGGGCGACGCGTGCATGATGGGCGGCCTCCAACCCGAGCCAATGCTCTTGGGGGAGGTGCTGCGGCCTAAGCTGCTCCACCACTGGAACCAATGATGGCGCTGGCCGCGTCCCACAAGGCGATTTGGCAGCCGTCAGTGCGGCTGAAGGAAGCGGAAATTTCCCTGCCGTCAACCGCGCCGGTTACCTTGGCCGTTTGGGGTCCGCCGAACTGTTGCGTGCACTCTTGGTCGCTCTTGACGGGTGCGTGGCTGAGCAGCGAAGGATTATTCTTCAGCGCAGTGCAGGCCGCATCCGCGGTGGGGTGTTTGCTTTCGGCTGCCGGGGCGCCATCGATGCAGACGAGCGTGTAGTGCTGCGGTGCTGCGTCGGCGGACTCAAGCACCGTGATGGAGAGTTCAGCGTTTCCCTGTCCCGGCGTGGACGTTACCCCCGGGAGGCTGGGGTTCGGTGTTGTGTCTTCGGGGCCGAGGGTTGTGGGCACCTGGGTTGGCGTTGGTTTGGAGGGCGTGGCGCTGGGACTGACGGACGACGACGGCGCGGAGGTAGCGCTGCTCGACCCACCCGGGGCGGGGGTGCCCGAGCAGCCGGCCAGGCCAGCGAGGGCCAGCGCCGCTATGAGGGGCCGAACGAAGCGCGAGCGCATTGAGTCTCCTTGGTTGCTGCCATTTTATGCCGGTGCGGCAATGCTTTCGGGCTGGCTGATCCCTGCCCACACCTCATCGAGGGACAGCCCGAGGACATCGGCTATCGCTGCGATGGTCTGGAACGCCGGGGTGGCCACACGTCCGGACTCAATTTTCCTCAGTGTCTCCGGTGAAACCTGGGCCTCAAGTGCAATTTCCAGCATGGAGCGCCTTCCCCGGGCACGACGCAACATGGCGCCGAGACGCTGCCCGCGTTCGACCTCTTCAGCTGTGAGTGGCAATCTGACCATGGCTCCAATTCTAATACCGGGATAATATGGCCGGGATAGTTATTGGTTGAACGGGAAAGGCGCCGCATGATCGAGATTCTGAGCCGCACCGAACTGCATCGGGCAAAGGAGGCCGGTGCTTTGGTGGCCGACATCCTTCAAGCGATGAAGAGTCGCAGCATGGTGGGCGTCAACCTCTTGGAGATTGATCAATGGGCGCGAGCCATGATCGTCGATGCCGGGGCCCAATCCTGCTACGTCGACTATTCGCCGTCCTTTGGACGCGGTCCTTTTGGGCACTACATCTGCACGTCCGTCAATGACGCTGTACTCCATGGACTGCCTCACGACTACACACTTGCTGACGGCGACCTCGTGTCCCTGGACCTCGCCGTTTCCAAGAATGGGGTCGCTGCGGACTCTGCTATCAGCTTCACAGTGGGCGATTCAAAGCCCCCGGACAGCCTGGCAATGATCGACGCAACCGAGCGGGCCTTGAGCGCAGGGATAGCCGTGGCCGGACCTGGCGCCCGCATCGGTGATATCTCCCATGCCATAGGCTCGGTCCTCAGTGCGGCCGGATACCCGATCAATACCCAGTTCGGTGGTCATGGCATCGGATCGACGATGCATCAGGACCCGCACATCGCCAATGCCGGGAGGCCGGGCCGTGGATACAAATTGCGTCCCGGATTACTCCTGGCGCTGGAGCCTTGGGTTATGGCGGACACCGCCGAGCTTGTTACCGATGACGACGGCTGGACGCTGAGAAGCGCCACAGGTTGCCGTACAGCCCACAGTGAGCACACAATAGCCATCACCGACGACGGGGCCGAGATTCTCACGTTGGCGCGCTGAGCCGGGACCCGGGTGGCGCTTGGTTGCCTTGCGCTGGGTCTCAGGTGCCGCTGCGCTGGGTTGCCGCGATGAGGCCGGTCATAGCCTGGTGGAGTTCGGCCACCTCCTCACGACTGAGCTGCAGGCGCTCCCGGATTGCACCAGGAACCGCCGTTGCCTGATCCCGAAGCGCTGCCCCCTTTTCCGTCAGCTTGACGGCGAGAGCCCGCTCGTTGCCGGGTACGCGCTCGCGGGTGATGAGATGGGCTTCCTCGAGTCGGCGCAGGAGTGGGGACAAAGTGGCGGGTTCGTGGAGGAGGCTGTCGCTGATGTCCTTAAGAGTCCTGGGGCTCCGCTCCCAGAGTGCAAGCATCACAAGGTACTGCGGATGGGTGAGCCCTAGTTGCTCGAGGATGGGCTTGTAGATACCCACCACGCTCCGCGAGGCAACCGTCAGTGCGAAGCACAGCTGGCGTTCCAATAGGAGGTCGTCAGTTTCGCTGGTCTGGCTTGTCTCATCCGTCTGGGTCATGACTGCCTTCCCACCCAATTAGTTAGTGCACTAATTGTTAGCGTACTATGAACTCGTTGAAGCGTCTAAAAGAGGAGTCGATCCGCGTGGCAAAGGAATCGTTTACCCAGAAGTTCATGCGCGCTACCGGAAAGCTGAGGATCATCTTTGGCCCCGCACACAGCAGCTCCATCGATCACGAAATGACCGAGGCCAACCGCAGGCTCCTGGCCCAACGCGAAGCGGAGACCCAGCAATGGGAAACCCTTCGCCGTCCGGATGGCAGCACGTACGTGGTTCCCCGTAATCCGGACGACAAGTCCCTGCGCTAAGCCTTTTCGCTCGTTGGGATTCCGCGCCTTTTCGGGTCCGCGGGCGTAAAATTGGCGTACTGGTACGGCATGCGCCGTCCTGCCGCTTTTCTCTCTCCCGTTGAAAGGAGGTGGAAGAACATGGGACGCAAGTTGGAAAACTTTCAGCACGTGACCGAGCGGCTGCAGTCCGTATTCGGACCAGCAACCCATGGGGACACGGATGCCCCTGTTGTGCATAAGCACGACGACTTCGAAACGGCTTCCGAGGAAGATTTGAAGCACTTCGACGTTGAGACCGACTCGGAAGGCCATCACTACGCCGTCCGCAACGACGATCCCGGGCCAACTTCAACCGACTACAGCGTGTGACCGACAGTAACAACGGCACCCAAATACCGAAGGGCCGGACCGCGAACTCCGGTCCTTCCTTATGTAGGGCAGCCCTTATGCCTGGGCCACTGTTGAGCCACTTATAAGCATGCTTATTATATGAGTGCATGGACATGTGGTGAGCACGCATACGTTCTGGGAAATGAGGGGGCTGTCAATGAGCGCTCAAGATGATGCCGCAATGGCCCGGGGAGGTCCTGGACGGGCGGACTACCCACAGTCGCGGGTGGCTCCGGGCAATTCCCGCCCCACACGGACAGCAGCAATCTGGGTGGCCGTAGCTGTGGGCCTGGTGGTGTTGGTCCTGTTGATCGTCTTCTTCGTCCAGAACCAGGACATGGTCACCGTTCGGTTCTTCGGATTGGAAGGGGCGCTCGCCCTCGGCACCACGCTGTTCATCGCAGCTGTTGGAGGAGGCGTGCTGGTGGCGCTGGCCGGCGGTGCGCGGATTCTTCAACTCAGGGTGAGCAATCGCCGACGCCAGAAGATGATCGGCGGACAAGGAGGCGGGCTATGACGGACACTCCGCTGGAGGACGACAAGTCGCCGGACCGGCCTGCTCCAGAGGATGGCAGAGAGGCTGCCGGTCTGCTTGGTGACGCTCTTTCGCCGGTGGTCGCACCTGAATACACCGACGAGGAGCGACTGTCCGAGCCCGATCAGGAGGGCAGACAGGAACCGGGCGACAAGTAGTTAATTGCGGAAGGACCGGAGCACGTGCTCCGGTCCTTCCGCAATTAATCCCGACGGCGGCACTCCCTGACGATTCATGTTCCGCCGGGGTGGTGGCCGTCTTTAGCCTTCGCAGTCAGTGCAGTAGGCGACGCCATCCTTTTCGCGGGCAATCTGCGAACGGTGGCGGACCAGGAAGCATGAGTTACAAGTGAACTCGTCGTTTGCCTGGGGGATCACCTGGATGATCAGTTCTTCAGCGACGATTTCGCCGCCGGGACCGTTGGCGTCCAGGCCGTCAGTTTCGTCGAGTTCAAGAACCACGCTCTTGGCCGTGGGGGCGCTGGCGGACTGGAGCGCCTGGAGGGACTGCTCCTGGTTCTCTTTTACATCGGTACGGAGTTCGTCGTAGTCGGCTGCCACTTTTTGATGCCTCTTCGTGTTAGGGGGTTACCGGGTATGCAACGTACAGCATGCCATGAAAATTCCATACCATACCCCAGATACGGCGCTTGTGGCGAAAACCACGTGCGTGGCGGCCCAAAAAAGGCCGCCACGCCGCGCCAATTGCCCTCTATTATTACCGCACCTCGATGTCCAGAGTCTGGAAGCTATCCGCAACATGGCGACCCACCAGCAAGCGGAAGCTTCCACGCTCAAACTGCCAGCCGCCGTCGTAATGCGCAAAAGCCCTTGCCGGGATCCGGACTTCGACGCTGTCAGTCCCCGCTGGAGCAAGGTGGGTTCCTGCGTAGCCTGCCAGCCAACGGACCGGACGTTCCACAGCGGAATCGGTGCGCTCGAGGTAGACCTGAACCACTTCACGTCCCGTACGCGTGCCGGTGTTCTTCACCGGGACGTGCACAACCACATCGTTGCCGGCCGTGACCGACTGTGGTGCGTGGGCGGTGCCCAACTCGAATGTCGTATACCCGAGCCCGAAGCCGAAAGGCAGCGCCGGAGCAGGACCACCTTCGCCCTGCTGCTTGAGCCACGCCCGGTAGCCCACGTGAATTCCCTCGGAGTACACCACTTTGCCGTCCACGGGAGTGGTGTTCAGGACCGGGACATCCTCCAAGGCTGCCGGCCACGTGGTTGGGAGGCGGCCGCCAGGTTCCTCGGCACCAAGCAGGATGTCTGCAATCGCGCTGCCGAACTCCTGACCGCCGAACCAGCCCAGCAGCACCGCGTTTACCTTCCCGAGCCACGGCATCACCACAGGTGAACCCGAATTCACAACCACCACCGTGCGTGGATTGACCGCCGCGACAGCTTCTACGAGGTCGTTCTGGAACCCGGGGAGGTCCAGGTTCTTACGGTCAAAGCCCTCGGATTCGATGGCTGCATTGGTTCCCACGACCACCACGGCAACATCGGAAGCCCGGGCGGCTTCCACCGCTGCGTCGATTTCGGCCTGCGGATCCGCCACCACGGTTTCTTCACCCAGCAGGATTGCCGTGAACGGGATGATCTGTTCCTTGGGCAGACGGTATGCGGCTTCGATACGCACCTGCTGGCGGGCTGCGGTCCGAACGGCGTGAACAGTCTTGGGCGGATCGAAGAGGGCGGCACCCAGGACGTCAGTGTCGTCCTGGATCTCGTCGTTGAAGACTTCGGCTCCATCCAGCGAGAGGCGAATGTGCCCCACTGTGCCCACTCCGAGGTGGTGGATACCTGCAGAGTCGGCTGTCCAGTCGGTTTCCATCCGGATGATGGCGGCGCCTTCCGGGATGCCGATGCCGAACCAGATCAAGTGTGACGCCAGGCGGTCTTCGCCCGAGATCTCTGTGCCGTCTTCTGCGAGGAACGTAACGCGGATCCCCGGGACGTTGGAGACCGGATTGTGCAGGGAAGTCCGGGGGAACGCCTGAAGGCCCTCGGCCACCTTGGCGCCGCGCGCGTAGGTGACCTTGACGCCGTCGGGCAGTGCTTTGCGCAGCCCCTCAAGCGGTGAGACGGTGTACTTGGGCATCACCGTGGCGCTTCCGCCGCCCTGCGTGCGTGCCTCTTCAGCGTTGTGGCCGATCACGGCAAGGCTGTTCAGCGTCGCGGCGTCCAGCGGCAGGATGCCGCCTTCGTTACGGACCAGCACGGCGCCGCGGACGGCAACTTCACGCGCGACGGCGGCCCCGTCCAGTTTGGCGGGGAGCCCGGTGACTGCGGGCTCGAAGCCTTCGAGGGAGCCGACGCGGGCGGCGAGACGGAGGATACGGGTGACCTTTTCCAGGATGGCCTCCCGGCTGACGCGGCCATCATTGACGGCGGCCAGAAGCTTGGGGCCCCAATGGCCTACCGGCCCCGGCATTTCCAGGTCCTGGTGGGCGTTGGCGGCGTCGATCGAGCGCACTCCCGTCCAGTCGGAAACCACCACGCCGTCGAAGCCCCATTCCGTGGAGAGCGGCGTCTCCAGCAGCTTGTTTTCGCTCGCCGTGGTGCCGTTGATGGAGTTGTACGAGCTCATGACCAACCAAGCGCGGGCCTCGGTGATGGCGTCTTCGAACGCTGCCAGGTAGAGCTCCCGCAGCGGGCGTTCGTCCACTACAGAGTCGGAAGTGAAGCGTTCCGTCTCGGCCTCGTTGGCCAGGTAGTGCTTGGGAGTCGCTCCTACGCCCATGGACTGCACGCCGGCAACGTACCCGGCGGCCATGGTTGCCGTGAGCCGCGGGTCCTCGCTCATGCACTCGAAATGACGTCCACCCAGAGGCGAACGATGAAGGTTGATGGTGGGGCCGAGCATGGCGTGGACGCCCTTGCGGCGGGCCTCCTGGCCGAGGACCTGTCCGTAGCGGTGTGCCGTTTCCACGCTCCACGTCGCGGACAGGGCGGACGACGACGGGAGGGAGATTGAGTCGTGCCGCTCGTCGAAGTCTTCGCCGCGGACGCCTGCTGGCCCGTCGGACAGGACGACGCGGCTCAGTCCGATCTCGGGGATCGAATGGGTTGCCCAGACGTCCGCTCCCGTCAGTAGTTGGATCTGCTGCTCCAGGGAGAGGCTCTGTGCGAGTTCCCGGATGCGGGCCTCGGCGCCCGGCGCTCCGGCCTGCGGGGCCGTGACTGCGGCCGACAATGTGGGGTTCATTTACTTGACTCCTTTGATACGGGTGACGGGGAAGGCCGCGTCCACTGCGTTGAAGACTCCGGGCGCTAGTCCCAGGACCGTCGGGTCTTGACACCGACTTTAGCCTCAAAAATCTAGTATGACTAGGTTTTTGAGCGATAAATCTAGTCCACCTCGATTTTCGGAGGGTGAAATAGACTGAGCGGATGTCAACGTCGAGGACACGCGGCCAGTACGCGAAAGGTGCGGAGCGCCGGGAACAGATCATCCAGACGGCCACCGATGTCTTTGCCACAGAGGGATTTGAAGGCACAGCCCTCAAGCACGTCGCGGAACTGGTCGGGGTCAAGGAAGCCACTCTCTTCCACTACTTCAAGGGCAAGCAGGAACTCCTCACCGCAGTCCTGGCAGAGCGCGACCGGCGGTCCGTGGCAGGGGTCGGCCAGGAGGAAGTGGGGCTAAGCCTCATGCCGCCGATCGCCGAGCGGAACCGGCACGAGCCAGGGCTTACTACCCTCTACGCTGTCGCATCGGCCACGGCCAATGATCCCGGACATGACTCTCATGGCTACTTCAAAGAGCGGTACGAAAACGTGGTGCAGGGCATTAGTGAGGACATTGCCCGCCGGCAGGCAATCGGTGAAGTCCGGAGCGACGTTGACGCCGCCATTCTGTCCAGATTGGTTGTTGCGGCCTTCGATGGCCTGCAGCTGCAGTGGCTCTACGACAAAGACGTGGACATGGCGGAGGGACTGAGGCAGCTCATCGACGTCTTGCTGGCGCCATCCGGGCAGTAATGCAAGGAGGACCGGGGAGCAGTTTTATGCATGGAAGAAGTTCGTTGTCCGAGGTGCTTCTCGTAGTGCCTGACAGTGACGGCGTGTCCTGGAGCATCCGCAGGTAGCTAAGCGTCCGGGGTGCGGTCTCGGCTCCGTCCCCCACTTTGGGATGGGGCCTTTCAGTGAGGAGCCGATCACTGACCGCTAAAGTGAAGATCTCACAAACCGTCGTAGAGAACTTCTTTGGACACCTCAGGGAAGAGCTCTTCCACCGTGTCCAAGTCGTCAGCACGGAGGCACTGCCAGCAGCGCTGCACGAATACATCCGCTGGTATAACGCCGGGTTGCGTTCAGCCGCTCGGCTGCGCCCTCCTCAGCGGCGGCTCACGCGTGGCAGCAACGCGAACGCGCTCTCGGCAATCTGAGTCAAGCGGGCAGGACTGTGGCCGTACGCACCGACGACGTCGGTCCCGCGGATAACGGTCAGCAAGAGGTATGCAAGATCTTCAGCATCCGCGTCCGGGTCGATGTCTCCGTTGCGCTGCGCCGCGCGCACACACTCGGCCACCGCCATCACGAGCATAGAGAAACACTCGGCAGCAATGCGCTGCACCTCGGCGTCGGAGGCGCCGATCTCCAGAGCCATCTTGCCCGCGAAGCACGCAGCCGCCGCCCGGTCGGAAGCTGGAGGCACATCGTCGGCAAGAGGCACCCCGTGGACGGCACGGAGCAGATAGCCGTGGAGCCGTTCCAGTGCGCCGTCGTCCGGGCCGGCGAGCACCTTCGCCGGAACGTTTCCCAACCGGTCGAAGTATCCGGCCATCGCTTGCACCAGCACACCGTGTTTGCCGTCGAAAGCGGCATAGAGACTGCCGCGGCCTAGGCCGGTGGCTGCGCTGATGTCGTCAACGCTCGTGCCGTTGTAGCCCGACTCGCGAAATTGCCGCTCGGCGGCATGGAGAACGTGGTCGCGGTCGAAGGTTCGTGGTCTCGCCATACATACAAGATAGAGCCGAACGGTCGTAGTTGACAAATCAGTACAGAACCACCTACGTTGTTGACTGTTCAGTACACAAACGTCTGACCCCCTATATCTGGCGCGGCGAAGTCACGCCTATAGCCGAAGGAACCAACATGCAGACAGCTCTCCCAGTGGCCCTCGTGACGGGCGCTTCCTCAGGAATCGGGCGTGCGGCAGCGCGCGCCCTCGTGGACGCCGGCTTCGCGGTGGTCGGTACGAGCCGCAACGCCGCGATCGCCCGCCCGCTTGCCGGGGTGTCGTTCCTCGATCTCGATGTAGCCAGCGACGAATCGGTCCATTCCCTGGTCGAGAAGGTGATCGAACGGTTTGGTCGAATCGACGTCCTGGTCAACAACGCAGGCGTGGGCGCAGTCGGGGCCGGAGAGGAAAGCTCGATCAACCAGACCAAGGAGGTCTTCGACATCAACGTCTTCGGCTTGATGCGGATGACAAACGCAGTGCTGCCCCACATGCGGGCCAAGGGCAGTGGCCGTGTGGTCAACGTCTCCTCGGTACTCGGTCTGATCCCAGCCCCCTTCATGGCCATCTATGCCGCCACCAAGCATGCAGTCGAGGGCTACTCGGAGTCCGTCGACCACGAGCTTCGCGAGCACGGCGTCCGGGTGCTGCTGGTCGAGCCGGCCTTTACAAGCACGAGTTTCGAGGCGAGCAGCCTTGCACCGGACTCACCCCTGCCGGTCTACTCCGCACAGCGGGAGGTCTCCCGAGACGTACTGGCCACCGCTTTACGTACCGCCGATGACCCCGATGTTGTCGCAAAAGTGATCGTCGCTGCCGCCACGGACTCCAAGCCCGCACCCAGGTACACCGCCGGTTCGATGGCCGGACGCGTGAGCGTCCTGCGCCGGTTCGTGCCCTCGCGCACCTTCGACAAACAGATCCGCAAGCTCAACCAACTGGCCGGCTGACACCGAAGCCAGCACCAGCATCTCCCGTCCGACCCCTCTCGAAACAGGCTCAACACGCATGGACTTCGAACACGTCACTTTCGACTTGCCGCATGGCACTTTTCACGCTCTGCAGGGCGGTGACCCCACAGGTCAACCAACGATCTTCCTGCACGGATTCCCGGACCACCCGCCGACGGCGAAGGCGTTCCTCGCCGAACTCGGCCGCCAGGGGCGCTACGTCCTCGCGCCCTGGCTTCGCGGTTACGCCCCGTCCCCGACGGCGGGTCCATTCGATTTCGCATCCTTGACCAGCGACGTGATCGCACTGATCGAGCAGTGGTCTCCCCAGCGCCAGGTGGACCTCATTGGCCACGACTGGGGCGCCTTCATCACGTACGACACCACCGTCACCGCGCCGGAGCGCATCAAACGCGCAGTCACGCTCGCTATCCCCCACCCCCTCACATTCATCGGCCGGCCCCGCCCCGCCCAACTCCGCCGGAGCTGGTACATGGCCTTCTTCCAACTTCCCGGAAGCGGCATGATCGCCCGAGCCCGCGACTTCGCCCTCATCGACCGCCTCTGGCGTCAATGGTCACCAAGCCTGACCCTCGACCCGGCTCTCCACGCGGAGCTACACGAGCACCTCGGAGCGAGCTTCCCCGCGCCCCTCAAGTACTACCGGGCGATGACCCGCCTGGGCATGCTGAAGGCTGCACGCCGCCTCTCCCACCCCATCACGGTGCCCCTGCTGCACATCCACGGCGCAGACGATGACTGCATCCTCCCCCCGAACGTCGACGACCGGCGTCGATATGCCGCTCCGCACGTGCGCGCCGTCGTCCCCGACCTCGGCCACTTCCTGCACATCGAAGCCCCCGAAGCGATTGCGGAACGGATCGCGACATGGGTGGCGAGTGGCTCACTTGACCCTCGCGGCGAAACCAACCCGACCGCCGTCCAGAACCCGAAAGGCTGACCAAACCATGACTGAGACGACTCCTCCATTCACGAGCGACGAACTGGCCGAAGGCACTATCGACACGGTGGTGATCGGAGGCGGCGCCGCAGGACTGAACGGCGCTCTGATCCTCGCCCGCTCCCGCCGCTCGGTCGTCGTGATCGACAGCGGCTACCCCCGCAACGCGCCAGCCGAAGCCGTGCACGGCCTCCTCGCCCTGGACGGCACCCCGCCGTCCGAGATCCTTCGACGGGGACGGGAGCACGTGCGCCACTACGGCGGACGCATCGTCCTCGGCGAGGTGGTCTCGGCTGAGCCCGCCGCCCCCTCAGCTGACGGAGATTTGCGGTTCACCGTCACCCTCGCCGACGGCCGCAGCATCACCGCCCGCCGCATCCTCGTGGCCACCGGCCTCACCGACGTTCTGCCGGACGTGCCCGGGCTCGCCGAACACTGGGGGCACAGCGTGGTGCACTGCCCGTACTGCCACGGCTGGGAGGTCCGCGACGAACCCATCGGTATCCTCGCCACCGGCCCGCTCTCCATCGCCCACGCGTATCTGTACCGTCAGCTGACCGAGGACCTGACCTACTTCACCCACGGCACCGACCTGGACGAGGACAACCGCGCCCGCTTCGCCGCCCGCGGCATCCGCGTCATCGACACCCCGGTCACCGAGGTCGTCAACGACGCCGACGGCGCCCTCGCCGGGGTACGCCTGGCCGACGGCCAGGTCGTGGCCCGCCGCATCCTCGCGGTCCTCGCGCAGCTGCAGATCCGCGCCCAGGGCCTGGAAGGTCTGCACCTGCCCGACCAGGACCTGCCGAACAAGGGCCGCAGCTTCGCCTCCGGCACGGCCGGCATCACAGAGGTGCCTGGAGTGTGGGTGGCCGGCAACGCCACCGATCTGACCGCCCAGGCCGGGGCCTCCGCAGCGGCCGGCGCACTGGCCGGGGCCGACATCAACAGGATGCTGGCCATAGCGGACACCGACGCGGCCCTGCACGCGGCTGGACCGGGTCCGACACCCCATGTCTGAACGCACCGGCGTCGAAACCACCCACTCCCGAAAGGCACGAGATCCCATGATGGCTGCTGAAGAGACGTTCGACGCGCCCAATCCCATGGACAAGAACATGACATTGCGACAGCGGGCCCTGGTGGTCGGCCTCGGGATCAGCGGGACCGCCTCCGCGCTGCGACTGCATCGCGCGGGCTGGGACGTGGTGGTGCTGGAGAAGGCCCCCGAGCGGCGCCGCGGCGGATACTTCATCGCCCTGTTCGGGACCGGGATCGCCGCCGCCGAACGGCTGGGCATCGCCGATGCCGTGCCCAATCGCGTCGCTCCGGAAGCCGTGAGCTACGAAGTCGACCGCACGGACCGGCGCCGCCGCGGTCTAAGCTACGCCGATGTGTTCGGCGGGTCTCGACTCGTATTGCGGGGCGACATCGAAGACGCGGCCTTCACCGCCCTGCCCGACGAAGTGGAGATCCGGTACGCGACCGTGCCGAGCGCGCTAGACCAGTACCTCGCCGGGGTGGACGTAGAGATCCGCGACCTGACGACGGAGACGACGACCGTCGAACGGTTCGACCTGGTGGTCGGGGCAGACGGACTGCGCTCGACGGTGCGCCGTCTTGCGTTCGAGCCCGAGCAGAGCCCGATCCGTCCAATGAACTACATGATCGCCGCGTACAGCCTGCCCGAGGCGGTACCCGGCTACCGCCTACACGACGGGCTGATCATGGCCGAGGAGGGCCGATCAGCCTGGGTGTTCCCGTTCGCCGACCGTCCGCCGACGGTGCTGCTCTCCTACCGCACCGACGACGTCGACGCCCAGTTCACCCGGCCAGCCATCGACTCGCTGCGCGCCGCCTACGGCCCCGAGCCCACCGGCTCAACGCTCGGTTGGCTGCTCGACCAGTTCGAGAAGGCCCCCGACCACCTGTTCGACTCCGCCGAACAGGTGCACCTCGACCACTGGCACAGCGGGCGAGTCGTGCTCGTCGGCGACGCCGCGTGGTGCCTGACCGTTTACTCCGGCATGGGGGCATCCACCGGCCTGGCCGGGGCCGACCTGCTCGGCACCATGCTGGAGCGCCACCCGCATGACGTGCCACGAGCGCTGCAGGACTGGGAGGACCACCTGCGACCGTTCGTCGACCACCACCTCGGCAGCGGTGTGAACATGCGCAGTTTCTTCACCCCAGGCAACCGCGCCGAGTTGCTGCTTCGGACCGCGATGATACGCCTCGCCCGGCTGCCGATCGCAGGCCGGTTGCTCGCCAAGATGAGGACCAACAGCGCGGGCGTGCGGATGAAAAGTCTGGATATCGCCGCCGCTGCGGCGTGAGACCAACCCGGTGCGGACCGTGTCGACCTGAGCACATAGAGAGGCATATGCCAGCCAACACGCCCGCCGACAGCACCTGTTGACGACGGGCATACCGCCACGCGAAGAAGGCTCCGTCCCAAGTGGGGACGGAGCCTTCTCAGAAGAGCCGGTCGCTGGCCGCTAAAGTGGAGACCTCACCAATTTGAGAGTCCAACTTTCGGGGACCAGTTCACTTGCTCCGGTCCTCCTTGTTTTGTAAGGCTTGGTGACCCTAGCGGCCCGTGCCGCCGTAAACGGTAGCTTCAGCGTCGCCGTCGAGCTCGAATGCAGCGTGGATGGCGCGGACGGCGTCATCCAGGGCATCGGCGCTCGTGACAACCGAGATGCGGATTTCCGAGGTGGAGATCATGTCGATGTTGATGCCGGCGTCGGAGAGGGCCTTGAAGAACGTTGCCGAAACGCCGGGGTGTGAGCGCATTCCCGCGCCGATCAGGGACAGCTTGCCAACGTGCTCGTTGTATTCGATGCTCTCGAAGCCGATTTGGTCTTCAGCTGCACGCAGGGCGGCCAAGGCATCGGCGCCTTCGACGATGGGAAGCGTGAACGAGATATCCGTGCGGCCCGTGCCGTGGGTGGACACGTTCTGCACGATCATGTCGATGTTCGAGTGCGCGTCCGCGATCACCTGGAAGATCGCAGCGGCCTTGCCCGGAATGTCCGGCACGCCTACAACGGTGACCTTGGCTTCGGACCGGTCGTGTGCAACGCCGGAGATGATTGGCTGCTCCAAGGCAACTCCCTCTTGAATCGTGAACTTTTCGTCGGCGCCCGGGATGACCCACGTGCCTTCGTGCTGGCTGAATGACGAACGGACGTGCAGCGGCACGCCGAAACGGCGGGCGTACTCCACGCACCGCAGGTGCAGGATCTTGGCGCCGGAAGCAGCAAGTTCCAGCATTTCCTCGCTGGAGATGCGGTCGATCTTCTGGGCCGACGACACAACACGGGGATCGGCGGTGTAGATACCGTCCACGTCCGTGTAAATCTCGCAAACATCGGCTTCGAGCGCTGCAGCCAAGGCAACGGCCGTGGTGTCCGAGCCGCCACGACCCAGCGTTGTGATCTCGTTGGTGCTGCGGCTCATGCCCTGGAAGCCCGCAACGATCGCAATGTGTCCCTTGTCCAGGGCGGTGCGGATGCGGTGGGGGTCGACGTCGATAATCCGGGCCTTGCCGTGGATGCCGTCGGTAATCATGCCTGCCTGGGAGCCCGTGAAGGACTGGGCGGAGGCGCCAAACTTGTTGATGGCCATGGCAAGCAGTGCCATGGAAATTCGTTCTCCGGCGGAAAGGAGCATGTCCATTTCGCGGGCAGGAGCGGAGTCCGTAACCTGGCCTGCGAGGTCCAGGAGTTCGTCTGTGGTGTCTCCCATGGCGGAAACAACAACCACAACCTCGTTGCCGGCCTTCTGCGCATCCACAACACGCTGAGCGACCCGCTTGATGCCATCAGCATCGGCAACCGAGGAACCGCCGAACTTCTGAACGATCAGCTGCTTGGTAATGGCAGCTCCGTCGGAGAGCTCTTCGATCTTCACTTCGGTAGTGGGCATAGTCATGCGCGCACCCTCACTGCATCAATAGGGTTCGAACGCGGCATGCCAAAATTGAAATTGGAGCACGCCTGCGTAGCTTATTTGGCCAGTTTATCGCCGTGTGCAGGGCTGGTAGGAATTGTGACCACATGGCGGCCACACAGTCTGTTTCAGCAGCAGGTCCCCGGGCGTACGATCCCTTTTATGAGCATTACGTGGTGCCATGGCCAGGTTTCCTGAGAACCCGGAGGACCCGGGGCCGGCGCGCAGCGAATCGGAATACGAAGTGATCGGCGGCGGCGTAATCGACGATCGGTTTCCGCGGCATGACGGGACCGCGGGGAGTGAACACAGGCTGACCCATCAACCTGGGATCGCCGGCATTCTTGGAGTCGCTGCGCGGGAGGCCTGGGTTGACTGCCGCATGTCCTTGCAATCGTGGTGGTTCTGGTTGGCGTGCGCGTCCGCCTTGATTCTGGCCTGGGCGATGGCCACAGCTGTGGTGGCCTTCGGCGATGCCAACGGATGGTTCGAATCCAGTCTGCCAAGCGCCACGTACATACTGATGGCCGGATTTATGGCAGTCGTTTCTGCTCTCCTCGGGGCAGTGTGGGGCTTCCGTCAAACAGTTCGAACATTCTTGGGTGTGCTGTTCGCCGGAATGTTCCGCGGGGCAGCCTTCGCGGTGCCGTCCGGCATCTTGCTGCTCATCGTGGGCATGGCCGTCGGCGGGCCGATCGCGTTGGCGGGTGCCGGCGTCGTGGTTGTTGTTCTTGAAATTGTGTTGTTTGGAGTCATAGGCGCCGGTGCCCGCGCCTGCTCGCCCCGAACGGCTGCAGGGGTTGCCTTGGCTTCGGCATTAGTTACGTTCCTGTGCCTGGGCAACGTAGCGGCTACCATCGCGCTGATTCCGGGGACGGCGGTGATGGACCAAGCGTCAGTGCCCATCAACGTGGAGCGGGACGATGCGGGACGGATCACAGCATACGAGTGCGTTGGGCAACTCCGCCCCGTGGAAGTGGCGCATACAGAGTGGGTTGCTTGGCTGGCAGCGTCCAATCCGATCCTGCTCTTCGGTAGCATCGCCGCCGAGACGCTCCCCAAGGAGCATGAACTGACATGGGTGTTGTCCGGCTTGCAGTGGGCCGCCGATGGACCGAGCCGTGATGTTCCGTGTATCGGAGGGGAATCAAGTGATCAGCTTGCGCCTCCGGTGCCCGTCGCCCTTACTGGCCTCGTGATTCAGGCAGCGGTTGCTGCCTTGGTGCTCCTGCCGGGGCGCTGGTTGGCCTCACGGAGAACCCGCCTCTGATGTTTCTTTTACGGTCGCGGCAGTCGCGGCTACGGCCTATGTTTCATGCGTTGGCTCCTCGTAGTCTCCAAATCCCGGCACGTGGATCCCGCCGGCGAGGATCCACCAGTAGGAGTCGCTGGCATCCAATCCTTGGCCAAAGCTCAGCCTGCCGGCATCCTGCTCGCCAACAACCCGGCCAAGAGCGCCGCCCACACGTCGGCTGAGAATCCTCCACACCGAGACCGCGGCCATGGCTACTGCTCCCGCTGGCCGTCCACCAGGCGGGGCACCCCACCGGGATTATCCTCACGGAGTGCTTCAGGAAGGAGGTGTTGCGGGAAGCCCTGGTAAGCCACCGGCCGCAGGAAGCGCTCGATTGCGGCGGTGCCAACCGAGGTGCTTCCGATGGCGGTGGTGGCGGGGTACGGTCCGCCATGCTGTTGGGCATAGGTGACCGAGACGCCCGTTGGCCACTGGTTCCAGACCACACGTCCCGCCTTGCGTGCCAGTACCTCCACCAACGCCGCTATCTGGCAGGAGTCGGTTCCGTGAATGGTGGCCGTCAGTTGCCCCTCGAACGTCTCGGCGAGCCCGGCGAGTTGGGACTCATCGTCGTAGGTGACTACAACGGCGGTGGGTCCGAAGCATTCCGTCTGGAGGGCGTGCGGATCGGCGAACATATCCGCGGCGGTGGTGTGGAGGAGCGTCGGAGCCGGCGGGTTGTCCAGTGGACCTGTGCCCTGCGCCAGTGTGGTGAGGCGGGGGTTTGACTGCAGATCCTGCAGGACATCGGTGTAGCCGGACTGGATGCGGTCATTGAGCAGGGGAGCGGCAGGCGGCAGGACTGCGTCGCGGAGTGCTTCCACCAACCCGGACCTGGAAGGAACGAAGAGCGTTCCGGGCTTGGTGCAGAACTGCCCGGCCCCCATGGTGAAGGAGCTCACGAATCCTTGGGCGATCTCCGCGCCCCGTTCGTTGGCCGCGGCTTCGGTGACGAATGCAGGGTTGTTGCTGCCCAATTCTCCGTAGAACGGGATGGGTTCCGGCCGGGAGCTCGCGATGTCGAACAAGGCTCGCCCACCAGGGATGGAACCAGTGAAGGCGCCGGCTTTGATCCGTTGGTCCCGCAGTGCTGCGGCTCCCGCTGCAGTCCCGGCGATGAGCGCGAACGTGCCGTCAGGAGCGCCGGCCTTGCGCAGTGCGGAGCTCACTACCTCAGCCGTGAGCCTGGACAGACCCGGGTGGCCGTAGTGGGCTTTGAGCAGAACGGGGTTGCCTGCGGCCAACGCCGAGGCGGTATCGCCCCCGGCAACGGAGAACGCGAAGGGAAAGTTGCTGGCGGCGAACACTACGACCGGGCCAAGCGGTACCCGAAGGCGTCGCAGGTCCGGTCGCGGCGCTCCCATAGGCCACTCGGGATCGGCATGGTCGATCCGGACGTCGAGGTAGCCACCGTCGCGCAAAAGTTCGCCGAAGAGGCGCAGCTGGAAAGTGGTGCGTTTGAGTTCGCCACGAAGACGGGCTTCGGGCAAGTTGGTCTCACGCTGTGCCTCGGGAACGAGCCTGTCCGCTGCTGCGTCCATTGCGTCAGCAACGGCGTCGAGCAGTGCGGCCCGCCCGCCGGGACGGAGCGCAGCGAGGGGTGCCGCCGCGGTCTGGGCCGCGGTCAGCAATTGTTCCAGTTCGGCGTCTGTGGTGTGTGGGAGTACGACGGCGGAAGCCGGGGCGATCGAGGTCATGCGGAATCTCCTTCGGGAGGCAGTTCAGAGGGAAAAGGTCAGTGGCCTGTGATGTTGAGGTCGGCCAGTTCGCCGATCCCCACAGGTGCAGCCAGCGGGCGCTTCGCGGCGGCCGAAAGGCTCTCAACGGTTGGAGCGGCGCCCGGCCCGGCGCCCAAGCACGCGGCCGCGAAACCGCAGACACGGCCCTGGCACCAGCCCATTCCGGCGCGCGTGAAGGACTTCACCGTCCGGGAGTCGCGGGCCGACAGCTTCTCACGGGCCTCGGTGATCTCGCCCGCAGTGACTTCTTCGCAGCGGCACACAGTGGTCTCCGGGGCGAGCCAGTCCTGCCAAGCGACCGGTACGGGATGGGCACGATGCATCGCCTCGGCGAAACGCCGGTGCCGCGCCATGGCGCGTAGTGCATCCTGTTCGCCGGTCGCTGATGCACCGGCTGCCGCTACACCTGCCGCGAGGCCTTCGAGCACCGCAAGCGAAGCGCCGCCGACGCCGGTTACCTCACCTGCCAGGAATAGGCCGGGGACGCTGGATTCCTGGCGCTCGCTGACCAGGCCCACAAGGGAGCCATCCGCATCCAGTCGGGTTTCGATTCCGAGTGACAGCGGCAACTCCATCTGCGGGGTGAATCCCCAGCCGAATCCCACTACGTCCACATCCTCGTAAACTCGCTCCGTACCGGACCGGACCCGGCCGTCGGCAGCCACTTTGGCTGTACGCACTCCGGAGGCGAAATCGCGTCCCAGCACCTCTGTGACGATGGTCCGAACGCGGTAGGGGATCCGGTGCCGGGCGAACACCGCTGCGTACTCCACACCCTCCACGGCCTTCTCCGGCACGCTCGCGGCTGCTTTGAGGTGCGGCAACCAAGCCGCCGGCGACGACGACTCCAGCACCGCGAGCACCTCGCCGCCTGCTTCGGCGATCCCCGCCGCCACCGGCAAGAGGAACGGGCCCGTGCCGGCGATGACGAAACGCTTCCCCGGCAGGACCCCGTTGCCCTTGATGAAGGCTTGGATTCCACCCGCGGCCATCACGCCGGGCAAGTCCCAGCCTGGTACCGGCAACTGCCGGTCGTAGCCTCCAGGGCAGAGAACCAATCGGGTCGCGACGACGGTGCTGCCGCCGTCGTCGGCCCCTTTAGCTTGGCCGCTGGCGACAGTGGGCGTCGTTCGGACAACGAAGCCCTTGTAGATCTTCTCTGCCATCCAGACCTGTCGCCCGGGCAGGTAAACGATACTGCCGCTCTGCCGGGCCGCGTCGAAACGGGCGCGGAGGTCACTGTACGTCTGCCAGCCGTGGTGGCCTTTGCCATCAGGATGTGGCTCGATGGTTTCGGGCCGATGCCGCCAGAACTGGCCGCCGGGCTGCGAACCCGCATCCACAACGGTCACGATAGCTCCAGCTTCCGCTGCACTAACGGCCGAAGCGAGCCCAGCCGGCCCTGCACCAACCACGGCAACGTCGGCTTTTAGCGTGCCCGGAAGTGTGGCGTTCATTCCCGGCCCCCTTCGGGCCCTGCAGGGACATTGGCAGGCACCGCGGCGGCGTCAGTGCCCTCCCAGCAACCTTCGATCTTCATGCCCTCGCACACTTCCACCAAGCAGGCGCGCTGATTCGGTATGCCATCCACACTCACAAGGCAGTCGAAGCAAACCCCGATCCCGCAGAAGAGCCCGCGGGGTCGCGCCTGCTTACGGGTATCGCGCCAGGCGGTGATGCCGTTGGTGACCAATGCGGATCCCACGCTTTGGCCCGCCGACGTTGTGATCGGACGTCCGTTAAAGCTGACGGTGACCTCGCCGGGCGTGCCAGCCGGCTCGTCTCCTGGTGAGTATTTGCTCATGCTTTGGCGTCCTCTCGGTGAGAGCTGTTGGGGGCTTGTGTGCCGAACCGGGCGGGGGCGAACGGAGCCAGGTCCATGTCCGGCGACCCGCCGGCCAAGGCCTGTGCCAGGAGCTTGCCTGTTCCTGCGGAAAGACCGATGCCGGCACCCTCGTGGCCGGCTGCGTGCCATAGGCCAGGTGCGCGTTCGTCGTGCCCTATCACTGGGAGATGGTCCGGGCAGTAGGGCCGGAACCCGTGGTAGTGGCGGATGGCCTTGACGTGCTCAAGGAAGGGAAAGAGTGCCACGGCGTTACGCGCAAGGGTCCGGAGCGCGTCAGTGCTCACCGCGGGGTCGAAGCCAACGCGTTCGCGCGTTGAACCGATCAGGATTGTGCCGCTGGGGGTACCTTCCACCACTGGAGAGGCTTGGAGCCCGGCGTCGGAACTGCCCACGTTGTCGATGTACTCGGCGGCATAGACCTTGTGGTGGACCATGGGCGGCAGCGGCTCGGTGACCATGACGAAACCGCGGCGGGGAAGAACCGGGACGTTGACCCCGGCGAGGGCAGCGAGTTGGCCGGCCCACGTTCCGGTGCAATTGACCACGGCTCCGGCGGAGAACTCGCCTCGTGGCGTCCGAACGCCAGTAACGCGGTGGCCGCTGCGGAGAAATCCGCTGACGGGCGTATCTGCCATGAAACGGGCACCAGCTTGGGTCGCCAACCGGACCAGGTGCGCCGCAACCAGCATTGGCTGGACCTGGCAGTCTTCGGGGTAGCTCGCCGCGCCCAGGGCGTTCGGTGCGATGTGTGGCTCCGCTTTCCTCAGGTCGTCCGGGTCAAGTTTGTCCACGCGAACGCCGTAGCCAGCCTGGGCGGCCATCACCCGGTTGAGTGAGGCCAGGCTGCTTTCATGCGAGGCCACGATGATCCCGCCCTTGGTTCCGAATTCCCAGAGGCGCTTGTGCTCAGCCAGATCGCCGTGCCAAACGTCCAGGGAGTAGCGGGTCAATTCCAGCTCGGGGCCGAGTTCCTTATCTGAGACAAGGATGTTCCCTTCGCAGGCGGACGAGGTGCCGCTGGCGGGAAGGCCCTTATCAAGGACAGTTACGGTGAGGCCTTGTTGGGTTGCGAAGTACGCAGTGGCGGCTCCGACCACCCCTGCGCCGATGACGAGCACGTCGCTCGTAGTGCTCATGTCTGCTGCTCCTGTGGGGTCTCATTCTCGCCGGTAGCCCAAAGGCCACGGGCGTGGCTGATGTGTTGGCGCATCAATTCAGTGGCGGCGGCTCCGTCTCCGGCCTCGACGAGCTCCAGCAGGACGTGGTGTTCCTGGGCGGAATCGGCCAACCGGTTGCTTTCGCTCAAGGCCTTCAGCCCGTACAGACGCGTACGGGACCGAAGGCTGGTAGCCAGTTCGACCAGTTGGCCGTTGCCGGAATACCGCAAAAGCTCTGCGTGGAATGTGCGGTCCGCGGCCAAGTAGGCGGTGAGGTCGCCCTCCCGGGCGGCGTCCACAATGTCGTCGGCCATGGACCTCAGGATCTTGATTCCGGAGGGCGGGACAGTCCCTGCCACATCGCCAACCACCGGCGGCTCGATCAGCAGGCGGATCTCTGTCAGCTCGTCCAGTTCCCGATCGCTCATGGTAGTGATGCGGAAGCCCTTGTTCTTGACGGTTTCCACCAAGCCTTCGCGCGTCAGATCCATCATGGCCTCACGGACCGGTGTGGCCGACACGCCAAAAGCAGCGGCGAGTGCCGGTGCGGAGTACAGGGTTCCCTCTTCCAGCGTCCCTGCGATGATCGCTGTGCGCAGTGACTCAGTCACTGACTCGCGAAGGCTATGCTGGCGGCCGAGCGGTGCGATAGGAAGCTGGTTGCTGGTTGGCACTGTAAGTACTCCTTGTACGGAATTCATGGTCGAGTGCCTCCTTCATACACCAGGCTGGCGATCACGAGGTCTTCCCATGCCATCCCCACGCCTGCGAACAGGCAGGGTTTGCCCGCCGAGCGCTCGAATTCGCCTTTGACAAGATCTCGGAGGTTGGCCGGATGGATCGCTTCCCATTCTTCAGCTGACCGCGCGGGTATAAGATCCCCGGCCTCGCGCAATGCCGAGGCCCTTCCTTCCACTACGACGTCACTGCGGAGCACGAGGGTGGCATCCACTTCCCGGGCGTTCAATCCGTGCTGGCCTACCGCCGCCACCACAGCGCCCGGCGCAACCAGGCCGCCGTCGAACAGCGGCGTAGGGGAGGAAGTTGCGCAGATGACCACATCGGCCCTGGCCACCTCAGCAGAAGTGCCCTGCCGGACGTGAACGCCCTCTTTGGCCAGCTGTGCGATGAGCGCGGCTACCCGCTCCGGACGGCGACCCACGACGGCGAGGCTCGCCTCCGGGAGCACGGCGCCCGCCGCCCGGAGGTGGTTGAGCGCCTGCACGCCGGTGCCGAACACGAGGACGTGGGCCTTCTCGGGGCGTGGGTGAACGGCGCCGGTGTCAGCTGCAAGGATGTGCTTCATGGCCAGCAGTGTGGTGGCCGGCGTGCGTATGGCGGTCAGTTCGTTGCCGTCCATCGTGGCCAGTGGCGCCGATGTGTCCGAATCGAAGAGGATGTAAACCCCTTGGATCTTTTCCAGGCCCCTCGCAGGGTTGGCGGGCGCGACGGTGAGTGCCTTGATCCCGCTGTACTCGCGGTTCGATGCTGGCATGAGCAGGAACTCGCCGTTTGGCGCGGGGCTGAACAACCGTGCACTGTCGTCCTCGGGGTCGACCACGTTCAAGAGCGCTTGCTCAAGGGCCGCGATGGCCGCGGTCCAGGGAGCGGCTGCCCGCACCGCCGTCGAGTCAAAGTACGGAAGGTTCACAGCAGGAACCCCGCGGGGAAGGGATCGGAGGGGTCGAGGAAGTATTGTGCGGTTCCGGTGAGCCAGGCCCGGCCGGTAACTGTGGGAACCACCGCTGGGCGGCCAGCCACTGTGGTCTCCTCCACCAGCCGGCCGACGAAGCGGGAGCCTATATAGGACTCGTTGATGAAGTCCGTATTCATTGGCAGTTCGCCGCGGCTGTGCAGCTGTGCCATCCGGGCGCTGGTACCTGTGCCGCAGGGGGAGCGGTCGAACCAGCCGGGGTGGATCGCCATTGCATGCCTGGAATGCTCCGCCGTGGAGCCGGGCGCTTTGAGGTACACGTGATGGCAGCCGCGGATGTCCTCACGCTCTGGATGGATAGGTTCATCAGTGGCGTTGATGGCATCCATGATCGCCAACCCGGCCTTAAGCAGATCGTCCTTGCGGCCGCGCTCGAACGGCAAGTCCAGGCTGTCCAAGTCCACGATTGCGTAGAAGTTTCCCCCGAACGCCAGGTCGTAGGACACCAGGCCGAATCCGGGTACTTCCACTGTGGCGTCCAGCCGGTCCACGAACGAGGGGACGTTGCGGATGGTTACGGACTCGGCGTGCCCATCCTTGACTGCTACCTCGGCCACCACAAGGCCGGCAGGTGTATCGAGCCGAACAGTGGTGACCGGTTCCACCACCTCCACCATGCCGGTCTCCACTAAGACGGTTGCGACGCCGATGGTGCCGTGGCCGCACATCGGCAGGAGGCCGGAAACCTCGATGTAGAGCACGCCGAAGTCCGCGTCCGACCGGGTGGATGGCTGGAGGATCGCCCCGCTCATCGATGCGTGTCCGCGCGGCTCGGTCATCAGGAGGGTGCGGATCCAGTCGCTGTCTTCCATGAACCACAGACGGCGCTCGGCCATGGTGACGCCGGGGATCGTCCCGATTCCACCGGTGATGACGCGCGTGGGCATGCCTTCGGTATGCGAGTCCACGGCGTGGAAAATGCGGCTTGTTCTCATGGAGGACCTTTCCTTCTGCTGCTCCGCAGCTGCCCTCTTAGGAGTCCTCAAGGGCGGCTGCGGAGCGGTGGATGACCTGGTTGGTTACTTGTAGCCCTTACCCAGGGCTGTTTCGGTATCGCGGACGACGGCGTCACGCACCGCCGGGCTCAGCGGCCCGCGCGGTGGGCGGCATGCACCGCCACGGAGGCCAACGATGTCCATGGACAGCTTGATGGCCTGTACGAATTCCGTCTTGCTGTCCCAGCGGAGCAGCGAGTGCAGGTCGCGGTAGATCTCGCGGGCCCGCTCAAGGTCGGCTACATCGCCGGAGGTGGAGAGGCGGTAGAGCTCCAGCGTGGACTCCGGGATGGCGTTCGGGTAGCCGGCCACCCAGCCCACGGCACCAGCCAGGCCCATTTCGACCACAGTATCGTCGGTCCCGATCAGGAGGTCCACGTCCGGTGCGAGTTCCTTGATCTCGTAAGCCCGGCGGACATCACCGCTGAACTCCTTGACGCCGACGATCAGACCTTCCCCGTGCAGCCTGGCGATCAGCTTCGGGGTCAGGTCAACCTTGGTGTCGATCGGGTTGTTGTACGCCACCACGGGCAGCCCCGCATCGGCTGCGAGGCGGTAGTGTTCCACTACCTCTTCTTCGTTGGCGCGGTAAGAGTTGGGCGGGAGCAGCATGAGGGCTCCGGCGCCCGCCTCTGCGGCCTGTTCCGCCCACTTGCGGGTTTGAAGGCCACCATAGGCGCCTACACCAGCCATGACGGTGAACCCTTCGGGGGAAGCTTCCACCGCCGTTCTGATGACGCGGGCGCGTTCTTCTTCACTCAGGGTCTGGTATTCACCCAGGGAACCGTTGGGGGCCACACCCTGGCAGCCTGCATTTGCCAGAAAGCGAACATGCTCGGCGAAGGCGTCGTAGTCCACGCTCAGGTCATCGTTGAAAGGCAGAGCGGTGGCGACGAGCACTCCGTGCCACGGCTTGCGGGTTTCGGTCATGATGGTTGGTCCTCTCGGTTGGCACGCTTGGCGCGTGTGCTGCGGCCGTGACGTACCTCACGGCCAAATCTACCATGTGACATTGCACAGATCGTTGGTTTTTTGCTGATCGAATTCGTTGACGTGAGGTTCCGCCAGCCTTAGCTGGCGGGAACTACGTACTGCTTGGCTGCGACCTTGCCAAGGGCTTCTGACAGGCCGGCATCAGTGAGCAGCTTCGCGATGGTTCCATCCTCGCGCTGGGCGACAATTCCGGCGTCGAGGGCTTCCTTGAGGCTCGTGTTGCCTTTGGTGATGGGGAACGCGGCTTCCGGGGCGTTCTTGATAGCGCCGACGCGCGGATCCGGCTTCTCGTTGGCCAAGGCCACCGTCACGCCCTGGACATCCTTGAACTGGAGCACCTGAACCCCGTAGGCGTCGACGTCCGCGTCAAGTCGACCGGCATCGAAATCGGCCTTCAACTCCACGCTGCTGGGGTAGGTCACCAGTTTGTCGCCCAAGATCTTCTTGAGGTCCTCCACCCAGAGGTAGCCGTCGATGGTGCCCACCTTGTTCATCTTCTCCAAGTCGTTAACCGTGGTGGCCCCGGACTTGGAAGCGATGCCCATGCCGTCGAGGTAGGTGGAGGCAGAGAAATCAACGGCCTTGAGCCGCTTCTCGGTGGCGTCAATCGTGCCGAGGGCGAGGTCGATATTTCCGCCTGAGATGGACTGGACGGCGTCGGCGTAGGTGGCCTGCTGGTAGGCCGGAGTGAGGCATTCATCCTTGGCGATCTTGTTGACGATCTGGATGTCGATGCCCGTCGGGTTGCCGGAGCCGTAACTGCTGAAGGGTGGGATATCAATGACTCCGATGGTGAGCTTGCCTGGAGCGACGGTTTGGATGTCTGCGTGCTTGGGCGTACACCCAGAGCTGCTGGCGTCCGAAGTCCCTCCGCAGGCAGAGACGCTTAAGCCCAGAGTGAGCGCGCTCGCCGTAAGGAGTCCGGCTGTCTTGATGCGGTTGCTGATCATGATTGCTCCTGTGATGTTGGGTTGGTAACGGTTGAAAGTGTTGTGCTCAGGCATGCCGGGCCATTCGCTTCTCGAAAAAGACGGTGATCCACGTCGCCGGCATCGAAATGGCGGCGTAGCAGAGGCCCGCCAGTGTGAAGACTTGGAGGTAGTTGAAGTCCTGGCTGCCGATGTTGTACGCGGTCTTCATCAGCTCCGGCACGGCGATGACGTAGGCCAGCGACGTACCTTGGAACATTTGGATGGCCACGCCCATGAGCCCGGGGGTGGCCGAACGCATGCCTTGGGGCAGGATGACCCTGAAGAACGTGTCACGTCGTGCGAGTCCCAGCGCGCTTGACGCTTCGAGTTGTCCCCGGGACACGGACTGGAGGCCGGCCCGCATGATCTCACTGGAGTAGGCAGCTGCGTTCCACGTGAGCGCCAGGCACGCTGCGGTGATGCTTTCGAAAGCGATTCCGAACTTTGGCAGGCCGTAGTAGAAGAGGTAGAGAATGACCAGCGCGGGCGCCCCTCGTCCCACCTCAACCACTACCAGGCCGAGGGTGCGCACCGCGAGGTTCCTGGCGCCCACCATGAGGCTGAGCCCAAGTCCCAGCGGATAGCCCACCAGGATCGAAACAGCGGCGATCATGATGCTGACACTGAGGCCGGACATCATCTGCGGGAGGTAGCCCGCCCATTCCGTAAGCCAAGTCATGCGAAGACAGCCTTCCTCATTCGGGAGTCGAGTCTGCGGGACAGGTAAGCGACCGGCAGGCTCAGTACGATGTACAGAATCCCCACCAGGATGTATGGCAGGATCCCTTCAACCGTGGGGTGCTGCCGGGCAAATGCCTGGGACTGGAAGACCATCTCGGAGACGATGATGGTGGAAGCGATCGACGAATCCTTGAGCAGGCCCGTCAGGTAGGTGGCGATGGATGGCGACACGATCCTGAAAGCTTGCGGAACCATCACTCCGTAGAAGGCAGCGCCGCGATCCAAGCCCAGTGCGTTGGCCGCTTCGCCCTGTCCGCGTGGAACGGCCTGCAATCCGCCTCGGTAGATCTCGGCGAGGTAGGCAATTGAGACGACGCCCAGGCCAACGATTGCTGCGCCGACTGGGTTGAATTTGAAGGTTCCGATCTGAATGCCGAACTTGAGCAGGAACAACCAGACGATGATGGGCACTCCCCGGACCAAGTCCACGAAGAGCCGTGAAGCCAGGCGGACAATGATGTTCGACGACGACAATCCGACGGCCAGCGGAATGGCACCTACTAATCCGATGGCGAATGCTGACAGTGTCAGGATGATGGTCATGGGCAGGCCTTGGAGTACTGCGGAAAAGGCGTCCATTTCAGCGCTCCAGGACTGCACGCAGGAAGCGCCGGGTCCGTGCCTCGTGGGGGTCGCTCATGATGGCACGAGGATCGCCCTGTTCGATGATCTTGCAGTCGGCCATGACCACCAAGGTGTCTGAAACGTCCCGGGCGAACTGCATCTCGTGAGTGACCACGATCATCGTCATGCCATCGGCCGCCAGTTCGCGCATGACGGCCAGGACCTCGAGCCCCACCTCAGGGTCCAGCGCCGACGTCGGCTCATCGAACAGCATGATGCTCGGATCAAGCGCCAACGCCCGGGCGATGGCGATGCGTTGTTGCTGACCGCCGGAGCACCTGCCGGGGTGTTGGGTGGCTTTCTCCTCAAGGCCAACGCGCTTGAGCAATTCCATGGAGCGGGCGTCCGCTTCGTCCTTGCTCCGCCCGAGCACCTTCTGCTGCGGGAAGCTGATGTTCTTCAAGGCGGACATGTGGGGGAAGAGATTGAAGGACTGGAACACCATGCCCACCGTCTGCCGGAGTGCAGCGAGGTCGCGGCCGTTGACGTCCTTGCCGGGTTCGATGATGTGTCCGGCCACCTGGATGCTGCCGGAATCCGGGCGTTCCAAGAGGTTGATACACCTCAGGAAGGTGCTCTTTCCTGCGCCGGAGGGGCCAATGAGAGCGGTGACCGTACCTGGTTCGACGTGCAGGGATACGTCGTCGAGGACAGTGTGGGCACCGTAGCGCTTTGAAATGTTGTCGAGCCTAATGCCCAGACGTGGTGCGAGTTTGCCGTCTGCAATGTCTGAAAGGGTCATAGCGATCTTCCATGTGGGGACCTGGAGGCCGTCGATAGATGTGGGCCATGTCACGTGATATGTGAAATGGTACATGGCACTAGTAGAAAAAGGGAAGGGCCTTTTTCGGCATCCCAAATGCTCGGTAATTGACGATTATCAAGAAGCTTTGCTTCTAGTTCCAGGCGAGTACCCGCACGGTGCTCCTGCCGGGGCGCTGGTTGTCCTCACGCCGCCTTACGTCAGCGCGTTCCGTCGGCCCTCAAACGCCCGGCCAAGCGTGACTTCGTCGGCGTACTCAAGGTCCCCACCCACTGGCAGGCCGGAAGCCAACCGCGTGACGGTGATCCCGATCGACTTGAGCATGCGGGCCAAGTAGGTGGCAGTGGCCTCGCCCTCAAGGTTGGGATCCGTGGCGATGATGATTTCCTGGATGGCGCCGTCGTTGAGGCGTGTGAGGAGTTCGCGGATCCGCAACTGCTCCGGGCCAATGCCCGCAATGGGATTGATGGCTCCTCCCAGCACGTGATACCGGCCGCGGAAGGAACGCGTGCGCTCTACAGCGAGAACGTCCTTGGACTCCTCAACCACGCAAATGACGGACGGATCCCGCCTAGGATCGCGACAAATGTTGCACATTTCCTGCTCGGTGACGTTGCCGCACACAGTGCAGAACTTGACCCGTTCCTTCACCGTGGTGATGGCCGTAACGAGCCGCTTCATGTCCTCGGGATCCGCCTCAAGTATGTGGAACGCCAGGCGCTGTGCCGATTTCGGGCCCACACCGGGAAGCCGGCCGAGCTCGTCAATCAGCTCTTGAACTGCACCTTCGTACAAAATGTCCTCGTTTGTTTGGTATTGATGCTGTCATCAGCGGGGTTGCAGGGGAGAACCGTCCAAGGCGCGCTCTTCGATCAGCTTTCCGCCCAGAATACGCTCGACGGCAGCCCGCCCAAAGACCCTCGATTCCTCGATCGTCTCGTCCTCCGGGCTGGGGATATCCTCCGGCGCCGGCTCCGGCCTGGCTTGCGTCCGCACGGGCGCCTGCACCCGTCCGGCTTGGGCTTCGGGACTGTTGGTCAAGCGCTGGTACAGGCTCTGACGAGCCGACGGAGCGCTCGACGGCGTGCCCTCCTCAAGCGTCGCAACGGAGCCGCCAGCGGGCTGGGTTTCCGTGGCTGTAGTGGGCCACGCCGCAGGTGCTGGGGTGGTCGCCGGTGCCGTGCCGGGCCAACTCGACGCCGGGGCGACGTCCCAGCCCAAAGAGCCGTTTTGATCGGCGTTGGTTGCGTGGCCATAGCTGGTGGTCGCCGGCGTGTCTGGAATGTCAGCCGCCGGGACTTGCGCCGCCGCCGGTTCGTAGACAGGGACATTCGACGCGCCAGTGTCGGACTCGACGGGTGACTGGGGCCTGGCGCCCACATTGGATTCAGTGCCAACTACCCATGTGCCAGGTGCCTGTTCTACTGCCCTTGACCAGGGATCTTGCGAGGCCGATGGCTGTGAGGACGTGGTAGCTGCAGTGGCCGAGGTTGCAGCGGCATGCGGCTCACGTGTTGGCTGCGATGATCCCGACGTAGCCTGACGTTCCCCGGAAGCGGCCGCCGGCGTGCTGTTCGAGGCGGAAAATGCGGGTGACGGTTCCCAATCCATCGGCGGTTCTTCGTCCAGCGGCGGCGCATCTTCGTCGAGCGGAGGACCCCAATCCTCGTCAGGGTAGGCGTAGTCTCCAGCTGGTTCCTGGGTAGGAGCCGGAGTTTCTACGGAAGCCGCCGCCTCTGCGGCAGGAGCTGGCGAGGATGCCGGCGTCGTTGATTCTGCCTGGACGGTGACGGTTGCGATTGGAATAGCTGCGTTTGGGGTCGCTATCTCCGGCCTGGCCGGAACCGGTGTTGCTACCTCAGGGGCAGTGGGGGCCAGGCCCCAGGCAGAGTCGACTGACGATGCAGGCGTCGGGGCAGGGACAGGGATAGCAGACGGCGCTGGCGCGCCAGGTGACGCCGGAACATCCCGGCTAGTAGGTGCTTTTGGGTTTGGCTCAGAGCTCGCTGAGCTGTTGCCGCCAGCCACTGCGACGATCTGGCAGTCGATGCCGATGGTCTTGTGGATTGCCTGGCGAAGGTTCTCGGAGTGATCTGCGCGCCCAAAAGCACCGGCGAGCCCACCGGTGGTGAAGGCGAGTGTCAGCACTTGACCGTCGAACTGTGCCACTTGGGCATTGGGTTCAACCAAGGCCCAGGTGCTGCGTTTGATCTTGGTCAGCGTCTGCAGGACTTCGGGCCAGGCTCGACGGAGTGCTTCGACGTCTCCGCCAGCGGCTGGCGCCGGCTTTGACGTGGGGGCCGGCTGGGAAACGGGTGCAGTCTGTGAGGCGGGTGTACTCTGCGGAGCCGGTTGCGGTGCGGCGGGAGGGGCCGTCGCAGCGGGTGGCTTCGTCGAGGGAGCATTCTGGACGGGACGCTGTGTAGCCGTCGGCTCGTCCACCGGCCAGTCATTTGTGGTGACGCGAGGCGCGGAAAGTTGCTCGCGGGACACGGGCGTTGACGACGTTTCCGCCACAGGTGCAGGTGCAGGCGCTTGAACTGGTGCTTGTGCAGGTGCAGGTGCTTGTGCCTGAACTGGTGCGGGTGCTGGAGCCCCAGTCGGGACCGATTCAGCTGCCGCCGGCGCTTGCGCGGGAGCCGACTGGGCAACGGGGGCAGCCGCCGGGGCAGAAGCCGCGGCGGAAGGTGTGCCAGAGGCGGCAGCCGGGACCCCGGCGTCGCCGGCGTAGTTCAGCCGACGCTCCACGCGGTCGATCCGGGCCGCAATGCCCCGTTCAGTCTGCTCGGAGCTTGGCAGCAAGATGCGCGCACAGAGAAGTTCCAAGTGCAGCCGCGGGGACGTGGCTCCCGTCATTTCCGTGAGCGCCGTGTTGGTGACGTCCGCCGCGCGGGAAAGCTCCGCAGCGCCCAGGTTTGTAGCCTGGTTGCGCATCCGGGCAATCTGGTCCTCGGGCACGCCGCGGAGGATGGCCTGTGCGCTCTCCGGCATCGCCTGGACGATGATGAGGTCCCGGAAGCGTTCCAGGAGGTCTTCTACGAAACGCCGGGGATCGTGACCGGTCTGGATGACGCGGTCAACGGCACGGAAGACAGTTGAGGAATCAGCAGCTGCAACGGCGTCCACGACGTCGTCCAGCAAGGAAGCGTGCGTGTAGCCGAGAAGCGCAACCGCGAGCTCGTAGTCGAGGCCGTTGGGTCCTGCGCCCGCCATGAGCTGGTCAAGCACGGACAAGGTATCGCGGACGGAACCGCCGCCGGCTCGGATAACGAGCGAAAGCACGCCCGGAGCCACGGGAACGTTCTCCTGGTGGCAGAGCAACTCAAGGTACTTCATGAGCGGCTCGGGCGGCACCAACCGGAAGGGGTAGTGGTGCGTGCGCGAGCGGATGGTGCCGATGACTTTGTCCGGCTCCGTGGTGGCAAAGATGAACTTGATGTGTTCCGGCGGCTCTTCGACGATCTTCAGGAGCGCATTGAAGCCAGCCGACGTGACCATGTGGGCTTCGTCGATGATGAAGATCTTGTAGCGGTCCCGCACCGGGGCGAAAGTTGCGCGCTCGCGGAGATCACGGGCGTCGTCCACGCCGCCATGGCTGGCGGCGTCAATCTCAATAACGTCCAGGGAGCCGGAGCCGCCGCGCGCGAGTTCGATACAGCTGGGGCATTTGCCGCAGGGGGTGTCGGTGGGACCCTCGGCGCAGTTAAGGCAACGTGCCAGGATGCGCGCGGAGGTGGTCTTGCCGCAGCCGCGGGGGCCGGAGAAGAGGTAGGCGTGATTCACGCGGTTCTTCCGCAGGGCCGTCATCAGGGGCTCGGTGACGTGTTCCTGCCCGATAACGTCCGCGAAAGAGTCCGGGCGATACCTTCGATACAGGGCAGTTGTAACAGTCACAAGTGAAACCTACCTATAGGGACTGACATTTTAAATAAGAGACCCCTCATGCACCCGCCAGAGCCCATCTACCCTTGCTACCTTCCGGTCCTGGGGGAGTTCAACAGGATGACGCCACATGAGGGGCCGTCGACAAGCTTACCTGAACTTGGTTATTGGTTCGAATCGGCGCAGAGGGCTGTGGAAAACGCTCGACGACGGGTGGTCGGGGCCGGATTCCGGCGGGACTTAAGACAGGTAGTCAGGCGCGTCCTCTAGCCCGAAATATCGCTCAAGCGTTGTGATTCCCCTGGATTTCATATCTGTGGCGATCTCCACGCCCACGAACCGGAGATGCCACGGTTCATATTCGTAGCCTGTGATGCTCTGCGCCCCGGCCGGGTACCTGATGATGAACCCGTATTTCCAACCGTCCGTGGCCGCGAAACGTCCAACAGGAGTATCGGCGAAGCAAGCTTGCAGAGCACATACGCCGCTGACGTTGCCGATGTCCATGGCCAGGCCGGTCTGGTGTTCGCTGTAACCTGCGCGCGCAGCCAAGGTATCGGCGGTCTCCTGGCCGTATCGCGCGACGTAGTCAGCGTAGAGACTCTGTTGTTGAGAGTAGGAGCGGTATCCGCTGGTGGCCCGGACGTTGACCCCTGACGCCTTGGCTGCTTTCACGAACGAGTTGTATGCGGTTGCAGCCTCCGAGCGCAGCCGTTCAGTTGAAACCCGCGTAAGTGACGCCGGGACATAGCTCGGCGGATTCAGCATCCGGTGTTTGTTAACCACAACCTGGAGACTGTTGGCCGAGTCGATGTCGTATTGGACGGCGACGGCAGCCTGCGGGGACATGAGCCCCATGGACAGCAGTGCGGCAGCGAATCCCAACCAGAATTTGCGCAGCTTCATCGGGTCCTCCAAGGCAGGTACTTCCGGCAATGGGGCGACTGTACTCCCGGAATCCAAGGCCGACAATCCTTGAAAACAAAACCTCGTCCGGTATCACCGCCACCCGTTTACCGGCCACGTCATGAAAGCCGGCTCCTCGTAGGGGTGGGCCGCGCGCAGAGCCAGCACAACGGCGTCGAGCACGTGCTCCTCAACCACGCACTCAACCCTGGTTTCCGGTACATGTTCGCTTGTTCCGACGTCGCCGATGAACGGCTGCGCGCCCGGCAGGGGAGTGAAGTGGCCCGTGCCGGGCGAAGTGAATGAGCAATGCGAGTAGTCGCCGATCCGTCCTGCGCCGGCGTCCCCGATCGCTTTCAGGAGGGCTGGAGTGTGGGTCTCGGGAGCGTAAACGACCAGGGCGTGGAGCTGCGTCATGGGAACATCCTGTCAGTAACTTCGGCTCCAAAGCGGCCCACACCATTGCATATCTCCGGGTCACAGCGGACCATGGGTATGTACACCGATTGGGGCAATCTCAAGATTGTGAGCTGCGGGGCCTGGGGGCGAGGGGCCGGACCCGGCAGCTCAACGGTGATACCGCAAGAATGGGCGCGTTGGGGGCGTCCATTTTTCCGTTAAGGCGGGGTTTTGACCGACCCGCTTGGAGGTCCCGCCGGCCCGATTACACGATGCCGAAATTCTCAGGTACAGTAGTATCTGCTTTCGATTCGGAAGCAAGGAGAATTCGCCTAGCGGCCTATGGCGCACGCCTGGAACGCGTGTTGGGTTAACGCCCTCGGGGGTTCAAATCCCCCATTCTCCGCGTTTGGCCCCGGTCCCTGGACCGGGGCCTTTTGCGTTCCCGGAGACTAGCCAGCGTCCACTTGTTGACCGGCATCCACTTGTTGCCCGGCATCCACCTGTTGCGCCGCCGCCACGCGCTCCAATACTTCGCGGCACGCAAGAATCGCGGGGTGGATCCGGCCGGCCGTCCTGGTGGACGTGAAGACTGTCCGCGCTGGCAGGCTGGGGAGGTCCAGTAGCTGGACGGGGCGGGTCCGGCCTGTCCAGACGAGGTCCGGCATGAGGGCAACGGCGTTTCCCGATTCAATGAGGCGGATCTGCGCTTGGAGGTCGGCCGTTTCGTATCGGACGTCCGGTTCGAAGCCAGCGGAACGGCAAGCCTGCTCGGCCCAGTGCCGGGAGGCAGCGCCACGGGGCTCCATGACCCAGGGCATGTCAGCGGTGTCGGCCAGTGAGCTAACAAGCTCCCCGCCCAGTCCTATCGGGGGAGTTGCCAGCCGGATGGCGTCGCTGGTCAGTGTTGCCCGGTCCAGCCCCGGGTGATGGGGCGCGGCGTGTCCGGGGTATTGCTCCGCGACCACGATGTCGAAGTCGCGCGCCCAAGTTTCGTAGAGGGCCGTCTCGGGTTCGCGCTGGGTCATTTCCACGCGCACTTCCGGGTACTCCTGGCGCATGATGCTGAGGAAGTCAGGCAGCAACGCAAGTGCGGCCGACTGGAACACGGCCAGCCGCACGGTTCCCGTGACCGTAGACAGCGATGCCGCCAGCTCGGTTTCCGCGCGTTCCAGCGTCTCCAGGAGGGCGGCGGTGTGTGCAACCAGGATCTCGGCTTGAGGTGTCAGCTGCACCCGGCGGCCGGCCTTGCGGAGCAGTTCGACGCCTGCTTCCTTCTCCAGCAGGGTGAGTTGCTGGGACACGGAAGAGGGGCTGTACTGCATGGCGTCGGCCACCTCAGCGAGCGTTCCGCGGATCTTCAATTCGTGCAGCAAACGCAGCCTGCGGACGTCCAGCAAGGCGGCCTCCAAAGGATCGGAATGGGTAATGAATATTCGTCAGAAAAGATCGCTTTTCCTAACGTGATTGTAGATCCATACTGATGGAAACAAACAAACTTCTCCGTCTCAGAAGGAGCTCCAATGACCAGCACCCTCCCGGTTGCCGCCGCCCCGCGCACCCAGGATTCCGGGCAGTTCGATGCACTGGCACAGGAAGCCATCGCGTTGGTCCGCCACTGGCTTACCGAAGCCAGCAAGATTCCCGTGGACGTGTCCGCCCAGCGGCTCGCAGGTGTCTTGAAGGACCCGAATGGCCTTGACTTCACGGTCGGATTCGTCGACGGCGTCATCCGCCCTGAGGATCTGTCGGTCGCCGGCCGCAAGCTCGCCGAGCTGGCCCCGAAGGTGCCCAAGTTCCTCCCGTGGTACATGCGCAGCGCTGTCCGCGTGGGCGGCGTCATGGCTCCGATCGTCCCGCAGGTAGTTATCCCGATCGCCCGCCGGGTACTCCGCGAAATGGTGGGCCACCTCATTGTGGACGCCACCGATGCCAAGCTCGGCCCGGCCATCGCCAAAATCAAGCAGGACGGCGTTCACCTGAACGTGAACCTCCTGGGTGAGGCTGTCCTCGGTGAGCACGAGGCACAGCGCCGCCTGGATGGCACGCTCAAGCTCCTGGCCCGCGAAGACGTTGACTACGTTTCTATCAAGGAATCCTCCACTGTGGCACCGCACTCGCCATGGGCTTTCGACGAGGCCGTGGATCACGTGGTGGAGAAGCTCACTCCGCTGTACCGCCTGGCCGCGTCTTTCCCCAAGCCCAAGTTCATCAACCTGGACATGGAGGAGTACAAGGACCTCAGCATGACCATTGCCGTGTTCAAGCGGATCCTGGACATGCCGGAGTTCAAGAACCTCGAGGCCGGTATCGTGCTCCAGGCATACCTCCCGGACGCGCTCGGTGCCATGCAGGAACTGCAGGAATGGGCCGCTGCACGCCGCGCACAGGGTGGCGCGCCCATCAAGGTCCGCGTCGTCAAGGGTGCCAACCTGCCCATGGAACAGGTAGAAGCTTCCCTGCACGACTGGCCGCTGGCGACCTGGGGCAGCAAGCAGGACTCGGACACCAGCTACAAGAACGTCATCAATTACGCCCTTACCCCGGAGCACATCGACGCCGTCCGCATCGGTGTAGCCGGCCACAACCTGTTTGATGTCGCCTTCGCATGGTTGCTCGCCAAGCAGCGCGGGGTTACGGAGGGTATTGAGTTTGAAATGCTTCTGGGTATGGCAACCGGCCAGGCCACGGCTGTCCGCAAGGACGTCGGCAGCCTTCTGCTCTACACACCGGTGGTCCACCCGGGCGAGTTCGACGTCGCCATCGCGTACCTGATCCGCCGTCTGGAAGAGGGCGCCAGCCAGGAAAACTTCATGTCCGCGGTCTTCGAACTGAGCGAAAATGAAGCTCTCTTCAAGCGCGAGCAGGAGCGTTTCCTGAACTCGCTGGCCCGCATGACGGACGAGGTCCCGGGTCCCAACCGCAAGCAGGACCGCCGCCTGCCAGCCGAACCGGCCCCACTGGAGGGCTTCCGCAACACGGCGGACACGGACCCGGCCCTCCCGGCAAACCGCGCCTGGGGCCGTGACATCCTCAAGCGCATCCCCGGGTCTACTGCCGGCAACAAGATTGTGGAATCCACCAAGGTCTCCGACGCCGCCGAACTGGACCGCATCATCGCTACCGCTGTGGATGCCGGTAAGGCCTGGGGTGCCCGCCCCGCTGCCGAGCGCGCCGCCATCCTGCACCGCGCCGGCGAGGTCCTCGAAGCCCGCCGCGCTGAACTTTTGGAGGTCATGGCCTCCGAGACCGGCAAGACCATCGACCAAGGCGACCCCGAGGTCAGCGAAGCAATCGACTTCGCTCACTATTACGCCGAGCGTGCCAAGGACCTGGAAAAGGTCGACGGCGCCACCTTCGTCCCAGCGAACCTCACCGTGGTAACCCCACCGTGGAACTTCCCGGTGGCGATCCCCGCAGGCTCCACGTTGGCAGCGCTCGCCTCAGGTTCCGCCGTCGTCATTAAGCCTGCAAAGCAGGCGCGACGCTCCGGTTCCGTCATGGTGGACGCACTCTGGGAGGCTGGCGTGCCGCGCGAAGTCCTGGCGCTCGTGCAGCTTGAAGAGCGTGAACTCGGCACCCAGTTGGTCTCACACCCGAGCGTTGACCGCGTCATCCTCACCGGCGGCTACGAAACCGCTGAGCTGTTCCGCTCGTTCCGCCAGGACCTTCCGCTGCTCGCGGAAACGTCCGGCAAGAACGCCATCATCGTGACCCCGAGCGCTGACCTGGACCTTGCCGCCAAGGACGTCGTGTACTCGGCATTCGGCCACGCCGGTCAGAAGTGCTCGGCCGCATCGCTGGTTATCCTGGTGGGCTCGGTGGCGAAGAGTGCACGTTTCCACAACCAGCTGATCGATGCCGCCCGATCGCTGACCGTCGGCTACCCGGAAAACGCCACCTCGCAGATGGGGCCGATCATTGAGCCGGCCAACGGCAAGCTCCTGAACGCCCTTACCACCCTTGGCGAGGGCGAAACCTGGGCCATCAAGCCTGAGCGCCTGGACGAGACAGGCCGCCTGTGGTCCCCGGGCATCCGTTCGGGCGTCAAGCGTGGCTCGTACTTCCACCTCACCGAATTCTTCGGCCCGGTCCTTGGCGTGATGACTGCCGAGACCCTCGAGGAGGCCATCGCCATCCAGAACGAGATCGAGTACGGCCTCACCGCTGGCCTGCACTCCCTGGACTCCGCTGAAATGGGCGTCTGGCTGGACACCATCCAGGCCGGGAACCTGTACGTCAACCGCGGAATCACTGGTGCGATCGTCCAGCGCCAGCCGTTCGGCGGCTGGAAGAAGTCGGCCGTTGGCGCCGGAACCAAGGCCGGCGGACCGAACTACCTCATCGGTCTGGGCAGCTGGCTCCCCGCCGAAGCCAAGGCCAAGCGTGGCACGGTGCTTCAAGGGGCAGCCGCCCAGGTACTCGCAGCTGCGAAGTCCGCTGACGTGACCGCCGAGGAACTTCAAACCCTCCAGCAGGCCCTCTTCAGCGACGCCGCCGCTTGGGAATCCGAATTCGGCACCCGCAAGGACGTCTCGGAGCTCACGGCAGAGCGCAACGTGTTCCGCTACCGCCCGATCCCGGTCACGGTCCGCCTGTCCGAAGGCGAGCGGCTCGCTGAGTTGTTGCGCGTAGTAGCAGCCGGTGCAGTGGCGGGATCGGCCGTCAAGGTGAGCACCGCCGTCGTGCTTCCCGATGCTGTGGTGAATGTGTTCGCGAACCTGGGCGTCAGCGTCCGGATCGAGGACGACGCCGCGTGGCTGGCTCGTGCAGCAAAGTTCGACGCCGGCAGGATCCGCTTGATCGGTGGCGACTTCGCCGCGCTGAGCGCAGCCATGGGTGGCCGCCCGGACGTTGCTGTCTACCACGGTGAAGTGACGCAGGCCGGCCGCATCGAGATGCTCCCGTTCCTGCGCGAGCAGGCCGTGTCCATTACGGCACACCGCTTCGGTACCCCGAACCACCTTTCGGACCACCTGATCTAGTCCCACCAAGACACGCCGGAATTGTAAAGACAGCCAGGCAGGACGTCGTCCATAACGACGTCCTGCCTGGCTGTCTTTAAAAAGAGAAGCCCGCACCTGTGTGCGAGCTTCTCTCGCGGGGTGATCTCAAACCGCGTATCCCAAGCGTTGCAGCCGCCGTCGCGCTGCGAGTTCGCTGGGCCCGTGTGAACCCAGGGCCAGCCGGACCATGCCCAGAACAGCACGGGCGGTGGTGACGGCAGGCAGGGGGATCGGACCCAGCCGGGCAGGTCGAAGGCCCAGCATGTCCCGGTACTTGGGTTCAAGGCTTGCGACGGCGGCAGCGAACAGGATCCGGTAGCCCGGCTGAAGCAACGGGCTCAGGGGCGGGCGGCGGATGAAGGCGATGGTTTCTGCCAGCCGCTCATCCGAGCGCAGGATCCCCGAGGCATACCAGGCTTCCAGCTCCTGGCGCACCTGGGCTTCGGTGAGCGGTGGGTCTTCCACTCCCATGAGCCGGCCAGCTTGGGCCCACTCACGGACGTAGGCATCCGGGCCGCCAGGTATCGGGCGGCCCCAGATGCGATTGGCCCTTAGGAAGGAATCCGCGTAGGTGACGTGGACCCAGCGGAGGAGTTCGGGATCATTGGCGGAGTAGTGGTGAGACGCGCCGGTTCCGTCCACATAGCTTCCCCGGACATGTTCGTGGATCTTCCGGACACGGTAGGTTGCTGCCTCAGCGGCCTCTTTGGAGCCATACGTGACGGTGAAGATCCAGCGCACGGTACTGGCAAGCCGTCCGAGCGGGTCCTCCTTGAAGCCGGAGTGCTCGTAAACACCCGCAAGCGCGCCGGGGTGCAAGGACTGCATCAGCAGGACCCTGATTCCGGCCACGATGGTGGCCATGGAGCCATGCACAGCCCAGACGGCCGAGCCGGGAAGGTGATATCCGGCGTCGTTCCCTTCTGCAAGGCGCGGCACCCACTCAGGTGGCGTTCCGGATGTTCCCGTGAACGTGCGTTGCAGGTCGTACCTGTACTCGGTGAGGTAATTCCTCATGCATCCCATGAGACCGCTCTTCGCGGAACCTGTACAGAGAAATTTGTGCACGGCTCCTGCCCTCATGAAGCTGTCGAAAGGACAGGAGCCGCGCACAATCTAGGAGCGGATGCGGCGCCTTGAAGGTGCTGCCGCCACCAGGAGGGCCGCGATGGCGACGACGGCACTGAGGATGAGGCCCGGGCGGTACTGTTCCAGCATGGCCTGGGCGCTGACGGTTCCAGCCGACCGTCCGTGGCCGCTCACCAATGCGGTGGTGACAGCCAGGACCAGTGCTGCTCCCACCTGGGTGCTGGTCTGGATCAAACCGGCAGCCAGGCCTTGCTCAGAGTCCTTGATGCCGGTGGTGGCCTGGACGTTGATGGACGGGAAGGCCAGGGCGAACCCGATGCCCAGCAGGATTACCGAGGGCAGGATGTCCAGGGCGTAGTTGGGCGTTGTGCCCACCCGGAGGAACAGGACGTAGCCCAATCCCAGCGCCGTGAGGCCTGTGAGGATGAGCTGGGTGGCACCGAATTTCTCGATCAACCGGTCAGCAAAAGGTGCACTCGTAGCCACCAGCAGTCCGGCGGGCAGCAGCGCCAGGGCCATGCCCAAGGGCGTCCAACCCAGTACAGACTGCAGGAACATGGTGACGATGAACTGGAAGCTCAGGTAAGAACCGAAGAGTCCTACGGCGCTGAGGTTGGCCCTGGCTACCCAGCCTTCTTTGAGGATGCCGAAACGGATCAGGGGGTGCTTCACCTTGTTCTCGATCACCGCGAAGGCCGCAAGAATGGCCGCAGATACTGCGAATCCGGCGATAGTTGCCACAGATCCCCAGCCCTGCTCGGGCGCTGAAACCAAGGTGTAGACCAGGCCAAGCATGCCCAGGGCGAGCGTCACGGCACCCCAGATGTCGTGCCCGCTGTTTTCAGCGGACGGCTTGTCTTTCGGAATGAACTTCATGCCCAGCAGGACTACCGCGACGGCGATCGGCACGGACACCAGGAACGTCCACCGCCAGCTCAGGCTGGTCATCAGGCCACCGACCACAAGGCCCAATGAGAAGCCACTGGCGCCGAATGTGGTGAAGATGGACAGAGCCTTGTTGCGCTCACGGCCCTCGGCAAAGTTGGTAGTGATGATGGAGAAACCTGTTGGCGCGGTGAACGCTGCGGCAAGGCCCTTGACGAACCGGGTAGCGATCAGGATCGCGGGATCGTCCACCAGGCCACCCAGGAGTGAGGCTGCGGCGAACACCGCCAGGGCGATGAGGAATATGCGACGGCGGCCCAACAGGTCCGCGAGCCGGCCGCCCAGGAGCAGGAGGCTTCCGTACCCAAGGACGTAGGCGGACACGATCCACTGGAGGGAATCGGTTCCAAGGTTGAGTTCCTGTCCGATCGAAGGCAGGGCCACGCCAACCATGGAAACATCCAGCCCATCCAGGGCGAGGACGGTGCACACAACCATCAGCAGGAGCCACTGGGCGCGCGTCCAACGGACGGCTGAAACCACGGGTTCGGCGGATCTTTGAAGGGTGGTGGGTGATGTCATGCGTCCAAGCTATATGACACGTCATTGAATGA
Organism: Paenarthrobacter aromaticivorans; assembly: GCF_019038615.1. Classification (NCBI taxonomy): domain Bacteria; kingdom Bacillati; phylum Actinomycetota; class Actinomycetes; order Micrococcales; family Micrococcaceae; genus Paenarthrobacter; species Paenarthrobacter aromaticivorans. The sequence continues at coordinate 274,910 of NZ_JAHOPC010000001.1, read as the reverse complement.
CAAGGAATATGACGGGGAATATTATGACGTGGATTCTAAAGGCGGAATGGACTAGAATCAGGGCATGGCAACGACGCGTGATCGCCAGCTCGTTGAGCAGTGGCGCAGCATTCAGGACTCCTACTTCCGTACCGCAGGAGCCATCGACCGCGCCCTGGAAGCCAAGTTCGACATCGGCCTGAACGAGTTCGAAATCCTGGACCTCGTCGCCGAAAGCACGGACGCCGCTTGCCGCATGAAGTCTTTGGGGGAGCGCACGCCCATGACCCAAAGCGCTGTGTCCAAGGTGGTGGACAGACTCGAAAAAGCAGGTCTGGTCTCCCGCCAGACGTGCGCCGATGATCGTCGCTCCCTGTTTCTGGAGCTCACAGACGCAGGCCGCGCGCTGCATGAATCTGCTGCCGTGGAACACCGTGCGCTGCTCAAGGAAAACCTCGGGTAGGGCGTCCTCCCCGAACCTCAAGATCCCTTGAGCAAAAACTGAGGAAACCCTGCGCTTCGCTGGGGCCCGAAAGCCTTTATTTTCATTTTGATTCCCGCAACAATGGTGCTTGCACGCCAGGCTGGGGTTTGGTGCCGCTGGCTTTGGGGAGTGTTCTTGTGGGCAAGCATAGTGAATCTGACCGATATGTAGACTTGGTGCGCAGCGACGGTTTTCGTCGGATGCTCATCGCCGGAATCCTGGCAGCCGTAGCCTTTTTCGCTTTTGGTTTCCAACCCCTAAATTCCGTTTCTACCGGCTCCGTGGATGGTTCTGTGGCGCAAGGCGTCGTTGGACCTTTCTCGCTTGGCAGCCTTGTGCCGCCGGAAGCCGAAACCACAGTGATAGACACCATGCCCGAGCCGCCGGCCCAAGAGGCCGGCACGCCCATGGTCTACTTCGACCGCGCACTTGTCCGGACTGTGGCCAAGGACGGATCGTCCGGCCTGACGGTCGCTTCGTCCGGCTTGTCGCGTCCACCGGCCGGCAGCCTCTACGCGCCGCTTGAAGTCCTCAATCCGAGCTCTCCATACGGATACCGCTACAGTCCGTTGACCGGACTTCCCGGCGAATTCCACTGGGGCCAGGATTACGCCGCCGCATGCGGCACGCGCGTCTACGCCGCAGACGCCGGTGTTGTCAGGGCCGTCGGTTGGCACCCTTGGGGTGGAGGCAACCGTGTTGAGATTGAACATGGCAACGGCCTGGTCACTACCTACAACCACCTTCAAGGGATTGGTGTGACGCAGGGCCAGTCCGTGCGCGTCGGAGAAGTCATCGCCGAGGTAGGGACCACCGGATGGTCCACTGGGTGCCACCTGCACTTTGAGACGATCGTCAACGGCCTGCACACCAACCCCAACGGCTGGACCTATCTGCCCCTCCGGCAGCTCGATCCGCTGCAGAACATCACCATGGTGAACTACCAGCCTGGAGTTGGAACAGGCGTCACTGCGTCGCCGCAGTGGGCCGTGCCGGTGTCAGACAGCACTAACCGGGCCGTTATCGGTGGCGACGACGAAGAGACCGTTGCTCCGCCGGTGACCACCCAGCCGAGCACTTCGAGCACTACGCCGCCTGCCACTTCGGGCACTACGGCACCGGCTACCCAGACGCCGCCTGCCACGCAAACGCCACCAGCTACCTCGACTCCTACGCAGACTGTTACACCTACACCCACGGCAACGCCTACGGTTACAGCGACGCCAACGCCTACGGTTACAGCGACGCCAAGCCCGACGGCGACTTCCACACCGACGCCCACACCGACGTCCACCACAACGACACCGGGCACGACGACTACCGCGCCCAGTACGACGCCTGCGGTTCCCAACACCGCCACCGCGCCAGCCGTCGTCGAGCCCGTGGCGCCCGTCGCTCCAGCGGCGCCCGCTGATCCGGCTTCTGCTCCGGTAGCCCCTGCACCCGCACCCGTCGTGGTTGCACCGGCCCCCGTGGTTGTTGAGCCAGCGCCTGTGGTTGTTGCACCAGAGCCCGTGCTGGTTGCTCCCGCCCCGGTTGCGGTCACTCAGACCGTGGAGCCCGTGGCTCCGGTGCCGGCGGCTCCTGTTCCGGCGCCGAGCCCCGTCGCTGTGCTTCCATCAACTACTCCGGCAGTGGTCCTTCCGCCTGGATATGTCCTCGTTGGCCCGGACATGGTCCAGCGGGCGGACGGCGTGATCGTGCCGTTGTCTACGCTCATCCTCCCCGCGTCATAAGCCGGCGAGTAGGTACCCCTACGTTTCATGGCTTGGGCAGCTCCCCGTAAGCTCGATGGCGGCAATCCCGCCAGACGACGTCGTCAGGAAGCGATCACATGAGAACCCTCTACAGCATTCCCCTCACCTTCAATGATGGCTCTGAAGCAGACTTTGGACGCTTTGAAGGGAAGGCGGTCCTGGTGGTGAACGTCGCCTCCAAATGCGGCTACACCCGCCAGTATGCGGGCCTTGAGGAGCTCTACGGGAAGTACCGCGAGGACGGCCTTGAAGTCCTTGGCGTCCCCTGCAATCAGTTTGGTGGCCAGGAGCCCGGCGCTGACGAGGAAATCGCGGAGTTCTGCGAACGCAACTTTGGCGTCTCATTCCCACTCACCAGCAAGGCCAACGTGCTGGGCAAAGAACAGCATCCGTTGTTTGCCGAGCTGACCCGGGATGAATCCGGGCAGCCGGTCAAGGTCAAGTGGAACTTTGAGAAGTTCGTCATAAACCGTGACGGCGAGCTGGTTGCAAGGTTCCCCTCCGCGGTAGAACCTGACGCGCAGGAATTGGTTGACGCCGTTGAAAAGGCGTTGTCATAAGAGTGGTCGATCTCGAAAGGAGAAAGTAATTTTCCAACATTCCGCCAGCAGTTAGCCTGTTGTTGGCTTGCTGTCTGGTTGGATTGGCAGTACTGGAATGACACGGGGGACACCGTCTCCCACCAAACGCTAAGGCAGCTATGGAGCTCATCGAGGCCGAGTACCCCAAACCAGGTCATGTGCTTTTGCACTTGAGCGATCTTCACCTGGTGGCCGGTCCAGGCACGCTCCACGGGTCTGTTGACAGCGCTGCCAGGCTGCAGGAGATCTGCGATCAGATCATTGCCTCCAAGATCAAGCCAGAGGCCATCATTTTCACTGGAGACCTTGCAGACAAGGGCGAATTCCAAGCCTACAAGCGCCTCCGGGACATGATTGAGCCGGTGTGCGATTCGCTGGGAGCAAAGGCCATTTGGGCAATGGGCAACCACGACGACCGCGCGAACTTCCGCTCTGCGTTCCTGGATGCCTCCGCCGTGAGCAGGCCCGAGGATCCCGTGGACCGCAGCTACTTCGTCAATGGGCTCCGGATCATTACCTTGGACACCACGGTCCCCGGACACCACTATGGCGAGTTGTCCGAATCGCAGCTTCAGTGGCTGGCTGCAGAGTTGGCCACTCCCGCCCCGGACGGCACCATCCTTGCCCTGCACCACCCGCCGGTCCCGTGCGTCCAGGACCTCGCAGTGTTGGTGGAGTTGCGCGGCCAAGCCGCCCTGGCCGCCGTCGTCCGCAATTCCGATGTCCGTACCATCCTGGCCGGTCACCTGCATTACTCCACGACGGCGGGCTTCGCCGGCATCCCGGTGTCAGTTGCCTCGGCGACCTGTTACACGCAGGACCTCGGCGTGCGCGCCGGCGGACAGCGGGGCCGGGACGGTGCCCAGTCCTACAACATGGTGCACGTCTACGAGCACACGATCGTGCATTCGGTTGTCCCCATGTCCGGTGGCGTCACTGTTGGCGAGCCGGTGGACGCTGCCGAAGTGCAGCGCCGCCTCACCGAAGCCGGCATCCGGATTCCGAGCCGTTCCCGGCGGGTGCCAGCCCCGACGTCGCAGGAACTCGTCTCCCATTCGCGCCACCGGGACTGACTCAGGGTTTCTATTTCTCCCAGGGGGCTTTGACGGGGAAGTATTTCTCCAGGAAGTCGGTCACCAGTTCCGCGCGTTCGTCCGCTTCAACCTCAGGGAAGCTGCCATCGTTGAGGCAGAAGAGATCCATGTGCCGTTTGGCCAGCAGCTTTGGGAGGTAGTGGAGACCAGACCACAGCGTGGTATCCACATAGCGGACCTTGGCATTGGTCTGGGTCACTGCCTTGCCGGTGAGCAGCGCGTAGTAGTGGTAGAACGAGTTGGTTACTGAGATGTTGTCCGCCGCACGGAAGCGGCTGGCCGCGGTCTTGGAGAACTCGGCAGGGAATTCGTGCTCCATCTGGGCCACCACGCTCCGGCGCAGGGGAGCGGCCGTGTGTTCCAGGTGCCTGGTGGTGATGCGTCCGAAGCGTTCCCACAGCAGCTTGCGGTTAACGCGCGCAGCGTTTTCGAAGCCACTGCGTTCGGCATCGTTCTCCCCGAGCCCAATGCGGGTGTCAGCCTCGATGAACTTGGTGATTCCGCCGGGTGTGAAGAACATGTCCGGGCCCACGGGACGGCCGAAGAACATGTCGTCGTTGGAGTAGAGGAAGTGTTCGGACAGTCCCTCGATATGGTGCAGCTGGCACTCCACCGCTTGCGAGTTGTGGGTGGGCAATACCGACGGATCCGCGAAGAACTCCTCGCTGCGCACGATCGTGACCGAGGGATGGTCGGCCAGCCATGCCGGGGTAGGCGAATCGGTGGCGATGAAGATCCGGCGGACCCATGGTGCGAACATGTGGACCGAGCGCAGCGCATACTTCAGCTCGTTGATCTGCCGGAAACGGGCCTCATGGTCGTCGCCCTCGCCGAGGACAGCCCCGGCCTGCTGGGCGCGCCTCCTGGCGATGTATTCGGGGTCGCTGCCATCCACCCACGAGAAGACGATGTCGATGTCGAAGTCGATGTCGCTGGCGTGGTCCGCAAACATGTTCTCGATGGTTGGCCAGGTGAGGCCGTGCCGTTGCACGGTACCGCGAACGGCGTCCTGGCGCAGCATGGTGCGCCGGGTCAGGGAATTCTCCACGGGGAGTTCAAGGTGGTCGCCTTCGAACCTCCACAGTTCCAACTGGACACCGAGGGCCGGGCCGTACCAAAGCCCGCCGCCGAGTTCCACCCTGGGCCGGTACAGACGGAAGATCCGTGCCTTCCGGTTGGCCGAGAGTTCGCCGTCAGCCACCAGGACCGAGGCTTTCTTCTTGGCATCAACAGTCATGGAGTAGAACGGCTCATTGCGGAAGGCGGCAACCAGTGCTTCGCGAACGTCCTTGCGCGACTCCCAGTCGACCGCGATGACCGGCCTTTCGTCGTTGCCGCGAACCAGGATGAAGTCCACGCCGGCGGCGTCCAAAGCGGCGCGGATGGCCAGGAGGTCGGCAACCATTGCCTGCTGGGGCGTGAGGTCACCGTTAAGCAGGGCGTACCGCCCGCGGTGACGGACGACGTCGGACCTGTGCTTCAGGTGGGCAACGACGGCAGGTGAGACCGCCTCGGCGATCGCATCTTCCTCTACGGTGGGGCTGCCGTGGTAAATCGGATCGACCTGTGCTTGCGTGATGGCTTTTCTCCGTACTGTTGTGAGTCGTTTCTGGGGAATGCGGGAGTCTAGATGTCCAGGGCCTCGCGCCAGCTGCGCAGGAAGGCTCCGCCGGCGTCGTCGTGAATGACGTCGTCCGCCAGCTCGAGGTCAGCGGCGGTAAGAATGGTGTAGGGCTTCACCGGAACGCCGTCTGCGGGCCGGACGTCCACGTGCTTCACATCGTGGTCGTTGTGGTGAAGCCAGTCTGCCATGGCGTAGTCCGTACGGGAATCACCCACGGTGCGCCAGGAGAGCGGGGTGATCCCTTGGGCGGCCAACATTTCCACTGCCCGGCTGGCGCCAAGGTCCTTTCCCAAGCGGACGGATTCGATGTCCGTGGAAATGATGGTGGGGTCCAGGCGGTAGTCCACGGTGTCATCGGACTCAGGGGCGTGGTGGTCCAGGATGGCTGCGTTCAAGCCGTGACGGTCCATGATGTTCAGGGCATCGGCGTCAAAGAGTTTTTGCTCGGCCAGGTAATCTTCGCTGGCCACCTCAACGTGCTGCTCAACGGAGACCATGGCGCGCTTGGTCTCATCGAAGAACATGTGCGCGGAGTATTCCTCGGCCACGAGCCTGCGTATGTCATCCCCGTATGCCTTGGGCACGGCGAGCTCGTGGTCCACGTGGATGGGTCCGGGGCCGGAAGCGGTGTAGCTGAACCAGACGGCACCCTTTTCGCAGATGGCGTGGATGATGGTCCCGGCCGGCATCCCGGCCTCGATCATCGGCCCCATGACCTGTTCGCTGATGAAGGCGTCCGATCGGCCCGTGTTGAAGATGACGGGGATGCCGGCCGAAGCCAGCGCCACGAGGTCCGCGATGATATCCGGCTTGACGTCGCGCGTCACAGGGCTGGCGATGGGGCCGTCGACGTCCAGCAGCAGCGCGAGGGCTGGGGCCGTATGGGCAGCGGTCCGGTCGGTACCTTGGAGCGATTGAGTCATGCCCCTATTCTGTCAGTCCCCGAGGTGTGCATCACAGCTATGACGCCTGACGTCCGATAGTCACCGTTTGGCCACAACCTGCATGTGCCGGGGGTCACAAGTTCCGTTAGCGCAGCAACTTCCATAGGCTTGCAGGGTGATCTTCAAAGCTGTGGGCGAGGGACGCCCGTACCCTGACCATGGATATTCCGCGCCGCGTGACTGGGCTGCCCTTCCACCGCGGCCCGTTCGCCTCGATGAACTTGTCACCACCAAGCGCACCCTGGATCTGGAGGCATTGCTCGCAGAAGATTCAACATTTTTTGGGGATTTGTTCCCGCACGTGGTCCAGTACCAGGGCGTGCTGTACCTCGAAGATGGGCTCCACCGGGCAGTCCGCACCGCGCTCCACCAGAGGACGGCCATCCACGCACGCGTGCTGGTGATCGATGGCTAGGCAGCCCAAGCGTCCCAAAGATGTGACGCAGTTGCACGGGCACCATGTGGTGACCGGACCTGAGCTTCGCGCGACGTTCGCCGAGGACGCCCGTGCCCAACGCAGCCGCTTCCGGCGCCGCGTCTTCCACGCTATTGTCCTTGTCCTGCTGGTTGGTGTTATAGCTGCCGGAGCAGTTGGCGCCTGGGCGATCATGAACGGTGTCATCAAGATTCCCACGGCGATCGCCAGCAAAGCGCCCACCAGCCTCTGCCCTGCCACGACGTTCGACTACGTACCGAACGAAACCGTGAACATCAAGGTCTTCAATGCCACCTCGCGGGCTGGGCTGGCTACTACTGTTGCCGACGAGTTCAAAGCACGGGGGTACAAGGTCCTATCCGTGGACAACAGCGACACCGCGTACTCGGGGATCGGCGTGGTGGTCTCGGGAGTCAAGGGCCAGGCAGCTGCATTCAACGTCCAGCGGAATGTGGCCGGAACGGATTACTTCCAGGACAACCGCGAGGACGAATCGGTGGACCTCGTCCTCACCCGGGGATATCAAGGCTTGGTGGAACCGCAACTCGTGGATCAAACTCCAGGCAAGCTCAGCTGTCCGCGCGAGGACCTGAGGATCGCGGATAGCTCCCGGTGGCCGATCATCCCCACCCGCCCGGCTCAGTAGGAGGCGCGGCTCGATTTTCGCCACTCGAAGTGGTGGGCGATGCCCGGATTTGGGTGTCGCCGCTCTGTTGCTGTGGCGTTAGCCGGCCAAGGTGTCCGGGACTGCAGTATCCACGCGGACGGGCTTGCCCGCCTCGTCGAACTGCGCTCCCGCACCTAGCTGGATGAATCGCACCGTTTGCGCCGTCTGGAGCTCGACGTCGGAGGCTGGGGCAGGCGCCGGAGTCTCGCCGTCGGGCGTTCTATTGCGTCGTGCGGCGCTGGCAGACAATGTGCCGTGAATGAGCCGCGCCAACTGGGCGACGTCCGTGTCCGGGAGGTAGCCCTGCCGGACGCCGTCAGTCAGGATGTCCTGGAGGAGCAGGTTGAGGTCGCCCACGTGATCCGCGAGCTTCGCGAACGAGGCCGGGGAAAGAACGGCCGCCATCGCTGGGCCTGGCGGGAGGTGCCGGCGGCTGAGGTCCTCCACCTGGGCGCGGACATAGAGGGCCAGCCTGTCCACTGGATTTTCAAGAGCTGCCAGCGAATCGCGAAGATCTACGATGAAACGCTCGGTTTCGTCCAGCGCGTACGCAATGAGCAACTGCTCCATGTCTGCGTAGTAGTTATAAACGGCGGTGCGGCCAACGCCTGCATGGCGCGCGACGTCCGTCATGGTGAGGCCAGGCAGGCCGTGGGTAAAGAGGAGTTCACCGAAGGCGGTCAGAATACGGCGTTGGGTCTCGGCGCGTTGGGCAGCATTCGTGGCGGCCGTGATCCTGGGCATATAGACACTTTACAGTGATGTGTCACCAAGTACCGCCGGTTTGTTTGTCTAAATGAACGTAGGCGTGTCTACAGCTGTGCTGTAGACACGCCTACCCCAATCAGGGCAAGAATGATGACTCTTAGCTCTGACTCGAAGTCACGTGCAGTCCCGGTGTCAGTGGGAGAAGTCTGCTGAGATCTCGGCGAGGGTGCGCCCCTTCGTCTCCGGCGCGAGCCATTGCGAGAGGACTGCGCCGAGTAATGCGACGGCGGCGGCTACGACCATGGTTGCGCCCATGCCGATGTTGGCGATCGCCCAGGGCAGGGCGAAGGTGCCGAGTGCGGCTCCGATGCGGCTGAAGGACGCGGCGAAGCCCATGCCGACGCCACGCAGGTGGCCGGGGAATACCTCGGCCGGATAGACCTGGGTCATCGTGGTGTAGCCGGCATTGAAGTAGGAGAAGGCGAGAAACAGGACGAGCACGAGGAGCGCTGGTGCGTTCCCCCAGACTCCGATGACCAGCAGGATGCCCGCGCAGAGCCACTGCCCGGGCACAGTGAGGATTCGGCGGCCGAGCTTATCAATCAGAAGTACGCTGGTGACCACGCCCGCGACCGCAAGTGCGGACAGGCCGACTCCACCGGCCCAGCCGCCTCCGAAGCCGAATTGGTTGAGCACCTCGTCGGCGAAGGTCGCGATCGCGAAGTAGGGAGTGACCGCGCAGAACCAAAAACCTGCAGTGAAGACGGTGGCGCGCCAGTACTGCCTGGAGAACAGCATGCCGAAGGAGGCGTTCTTTATTTTGGTCCCACTCTTCGCGGCTTCGGCCTCCTGGATCATCCTCAGATCCATCTCTCCGGTGATGCTGTCGTGCATCTGGGGCGATTCGACGTATCTGCGTGCGATCGCGAGTGCTTCCTGATGCCGGCCCTTCGTAATGAGCCAGCTCGGCGACTCGGGGAGGCCCATGCGGGCGAGGAACAGGACGAGTGCGAGTACCGTGCTCGTGCCGAGTACTAGGCGCCAAGGGGTGCCGGCGTCGTGCAGGAGCGTGCCGATGATGAATGCCATCATGAAACCGACGTACCAGGCGATCAGGGTCAGCCCGAGCAAACGCCCGCGGAGCTTTGGAGGGGAGAACTCTGATAGCAATGGCCCACCGATTGAGTACTCTCCTCCGATCGCGACGCCCATCAGGAACCGGATGGCGGCCAGCTGTATCACGGCCCCGTCTCCGGAAGTTACGAAGAACTGGGCCGCTGAGGCGACCAGGAACAGGCCCATGTCAACGAGGAACATGGGCTTGCGTCCGAACTTGTCAGTAGCCCAGCCGGCAAGCGGGGAGCCTACGAAGATACCAACCAGTGGGCCTGCAGCGATCATGCCCAGCGATAGCGCGTCGAGCTGGAGATCTGACCGCATGAGTCCGGTGACAGGGCCGATGATTCCGAGAATGTAACCGTCGAGGAACATCCCGCCGATGAAGACTGCGACAAGCCGCACCATGAAGCGGCGTTTGAACTTGGAGCTGGTCTCTTTTGGTATGGGGGTGTCGACGGAGGCCGTCGTCTTGGTCGGATGGATCATTGAGATTTGTTCCCTTCTGGCTTCAGCGCAAACCGCTGACGGCACCAGAGCGCCGTTGCTTAGATGCTCGGACAGCCGCAGCCCTTAGCGCCCGGTGGACGATGCCGACTGGCTCGATGCCAGCCGACATGGCCGCGGGACGCGAGATGATTTCGGCGTCGTCATGTATCACTGCTTTCGAGATTCATATGGCAAGGCCTTCGTTACCAGCGCCCTTGTGCCGACCCATCGAGATCACGACCTATAGTCGAGGTCGGCAAACTGTGACATATGACTCATATATCAGAACTCTAAAGGTGTGATGCGCCACAGTCAAGAGTTTGAGAAGGCGTGGACGCTTGGAGAGCCATTGTTTCTGAGGCCGTTGACCTCGTTAAATTTCTGTGATTCGTTTCGTTTGCGAGCGGGACTGCAACTCACAGCACGGGGAATCCACGAGGGACAAGTGGCGCAGTCATTTGCAAAGCACGCCCGAGGGGAGACGTTTGGTTCGGCCATGGATGCCGCTTTCCCAGACGATGAGCCAGATCTGATCAGGGCCGTTGGGGATGACGGAACCGTGATCGGTACCAGGACGGTCGGACGCCCAGCTCCGACGTCGACCCGAAAATCATAGGTGCCGGTGTCCGAATCGGGATCTATTTGTGGACGCTACTTATCAGGGCGCGAGCGGAATCCCAGCCGCACCAATGTTGTGGGGTGATAGAGGACCCTTGATGGGATTGCAAGGGCTCGGCTCGGCTCGGATGCAAGAGGAAATTCAGGGAGTCTTTGCTGTCAGGTTTTTCGGCATATGGAGGCTGGAACCGAGGGGTGTCAGGCTCGTGTACTCATTGGATCCCACAAGGAGATCCTTCACCGGCCGCGATTGCTTGGACGGGTGGCAGCATTCCTTGAGCTGCTGCAGCTGAACGCGCGACGATGAGCGTCGGATCGACGATCTCTTGACTGGCAATGCGTGCATCCAGCTCTCGCACGGGCATGCGGACCAGGCGAACTTGCTCGGCTGGGTCAGACTGGTCGGCGTGACCTTTAGTTGTACCCGAAGTGCAGATAAAAACGTGTACGGGCCAAGCTGAGCGACCCGGATTCATGTAGTAGAGGTGGAGGGGTTGGAGATCCTTGGCTATAAGCCCGGTCTCCTCCTCGAGCTCTCGAAGCGCGGCCGACTGTGGCGGCTCGCCTGCTTGTCCAGCTCCAGCAGGCAGGTCGTAGATCCAACGCCCGATGGGGTATCGGTACTGACGGGTGAGCAAGACACGTCGCCGTCCACGACCAGTGTCGCCACCGCGAACGGAATGCTTTCGTCGACCTCGTACCGTGCTTCTGATCCGTCGGCGAGGACGACCGTGTGTTCGACTAACCTAACCCGGCCCTGGTGCGACACGCGCCGGCCCAGCGTGGTCCACGTTTGTTCCGGTTCTCCCATCCGACCACGGTATCAACGAAGCAGTTCGCGCCCGTTAGCCGATCCTTTACCGGACGTCCGGGTTCCAAGAAGTGAGATGGGGCGGCGCATCCAGACGTCAGCTGAGCTGCGCGAGCAGACGACGCTCGACACGTTCCATGACCCCCAGGAAGGTAGACTCGTCGCCATAGGCGCGGGTAAGGATGAGTCCACCCTGGATCATGGCAACGGCGTCCAATGCGTTCTCGTGCGCATCCCCGGCGTTGAGCCCGCCGCGCTGCAGCAGGGCGGCCAACGCGTCGACCCAGTCCACGAAGTAGGCCTTGACCTCACCGGCGAACGTCTCCTTCTCCTCGCCGAGTGTCATTGCGGCGAATAGGCAGACATTCTCGCGGGAGACGAAGTAGTCAGCGACCGCCTTAGTCATAGCCGAGACCGCCTCAGCGGCGTCTGTTGCGGAACGAAGCGGGGCGAAAACCTCATCCTCGAACCAGTCGCCCACCTGGTCCAGCACGGCCCTGGCCATGTCTGTCTTCCCCTCCGGGAAGAAGTGGTACAAGCTGCCGCGACCGATCCCGGCCTCCTGCTGGATGACAGACAGGGAGCTGCTCTCAAACCCTCGCCGGCGGAAGACACCGGCGAGGGCGCGCACGGCGTCCGGGCGTTCGAGGAGGGTGCGTGGCATTACAGTCCGAGTTCGCTCAGGCCGGGGTGATCCGCGGGGCGGGGCCCGGAGGTGTCCCAGAAGAACTTGCGCTCGGACTCGTTGATGGCGAGGTCGTTGATGCTCGCGTGTCGGTGTGTCATGAGTCCATCCTTGTCGAAGTGCCAGTTCTCGTTGCCGTATGCGCGGAACCACTGGCCTGCGGCGTCATGGTACTCGTACGCGAAGCGGACGGCAATGACGTCGTCGGTGTAGGCCCACAATTCCTTGATGAGCCGGTAGTCGAGCTCGCGCTCCCACTTGTCGGCGAGGAACTCGACGATGGCGGCGCGACCCTGCACAAACGTCGACCGATTGCGCCACCAACTGTCCTCGCTGTACGCGAGGGAAATGCGCTCGGGATCACGAGTGTTCCAGCCGTCCTCGGCTGCACGGACCTTCTGGATAGCGGTTTCTTCGGTATAGGGAGGCAGAGGGGGACGGGACATAGTGGGTTCCTTCGCAAGCTAAGTTGTACCGATTGGTACAAACTGTACTAAACAGTACAGCTTTTGGGTAATGGGCGTCAACCTCTTTCCCGACATGAGTCGTAAACCAGGGGGCTACCAAAGTTGGGTGGGAGCCTCTAGGATCTGAACTTGCTGCGCGTGGATGCCTTCTTGATTTCATCTCTCCGCGGTTCTTCGCTATATCTTCCAGCGAGGCCCAGACGCAGGAAGTTGCCGACCGATTGTTCGCTTTGCAACACGAGGGCGCCCTTCATTATGAGACTGGTCGAACACGGCAGCCGGAATAGGCGCTCACGCCGAGTGACCACGCGCGCACTGTCCGACTGGCCGGCACTGCTCACGGCCCTTACGACGCGGCTGGTCAAGTCGTAGCCGGGTTCTACATCCTGAACGCGACCGATATCGACGAAGCGATAGACGCGCCACTGCACGCTAGCCGATCCCTTGCGGGCTGAGCTAATGCGCCAAATAGCGCCGCCACTTATCGCCGAAAGTCACAAAATGAGCTGCTGCAACCGTCGGGCTCGCTGAGCCAGTGAGACGTCTCGAATCCTAAGGGTTACGACACGTAACCTACCGCCGGTCTTTCCGGCTAGTTAGACCCGGGCGGTGAAAGCTGCCTCAAATGTTCTTCATTGTCATGGGATCTCTGCCGGAGGAGACTTGGGGCGACGGCATCCAATCTCGGGCCGCCCACGGGGCCACCCGGCTGCGGGGCCTCACAGAACCTTGTAGCGGCTGGTGGATCAATGAGTTCTGTGACAGCGCTCGAAAAGGCCGCTCAGCGGTCACGCCATCTCGTGCCCTTGGTGACTGTCGCCCTGATTGGATGTCTCGGCGGCTGCGAATATGAATCCGATAACGTCCCCCTCCCGTCCGCCAGTTCTCCGACTACGGAGGCCCGCACGGTCCCGCCGCTGCCAGAGAGTCGCGACACCGGCACGGTCCCACCGCTGCCGGAGAGCGGCGACATCGACGCCGGCACATACCTCGTCCCCGTCGCCGGCTATACGGAACCTTTCAAGATCACCGTTCCAGACGGCTGGTTTGCTCTCGACGGCCACAGCCTGGGCAAGGACGACCCGGATCACCCGGCTGAATGGGCCGTCTACATAACTCTTTCGCGCGCGTACTATGTGGCGAAGGACGCATGCACCTGGAGGGGCGCCCTTGCCGATTCCGGTCCGTCGGCCGAGGCCTTCGTTGACGCGATGGCGGCGCAGTCGTCAACGGCAAGCACCCCTCCCGCCAAGGTCATGGTAGGCAATTACTCCGGCTTCGAGTTCGACCACTCCGTCGAGGGCAACGTGGACATCACGGCCTGCAACGGCGGTCAGTTATGCATCCACTCAGAAGATACACAACGTTGCTCACGCTGGTACTTAACTCGGAATGAACACGAAACCTACCGGGTGGTCGACCTGAACGGCCAGCGGGCTGTCGCCGCGGTGGGCCATATCGACGAATCGATCAATCCGGAGCTGATGAGGGAGGCACGCGCCGTCTTCGACTCGATCGTGTTCTAGTCAGATAAGTGACCATCTGATCCGATAGGCGATCCCGCCCGCGGGCGCCGGCTCCTTCTCTGAACCCACCTGCATGTCTTTGAGCAAGACTCCCTTATGACCGTAAAACTGCAGGACTGTGAGATCTCGATCTCGACGGATACCTCTCGATCTAGCTCGGTCATATGCTCACACTAGAGACGTCAGCTCCGCCAGCGCTGAATTCACCGTCCGGTAAGGGATCCGCAACGGGACGGCAGCGCTAAACCAACTGCCTAGCCACTGGATATCTTGCACTTCAAACGATTCGCTGGCGAACGTCCCTGAGGGACTTGATGCCTTCGTGACGAAGGATCCTAACCGTCATGAAGACCACCAAAGCATGCAGGACGACCAAGCCAAACGTGCCGCCAAATTCGCTGAGGAACACCGCCATCATCGCGATGGACATCAATGAGTAGACGATGGCAGCAACCAGCGGTGCCGGGCTCATCGTGCCTAACCCGCGTACATTCCAGATTCCAATGAAGAGGCCCGCAAGGGACAACACACTGAATCCCACGATCACAGCCACAACGGTTGCGATCCAACCGACAGGTACGTGTTTTCCCGCTGCCTGGTAGTCCAGGAATTGCCCATTGATCTCAACCGTATTCGCGACAGTTATCCATGCCGTGAACAGTCCGAACATCAAATCGACGAAGCCCAGACAATAACGCCTGAACCTCGTCGCTCCATCCGGAAGTGTATCTCGCCGACTGCGCTGTCCGTTCTTGTGAGCATGGCGTACAACAAGCCGCGCCCGTAGCCTTTTGAGCTCACCGCTTACCACATGTGTTCACAGCAGATCTGTTGCGACGATCGTTGGAAACCGCCCCTTCCCGGGAGCATGAGGTGTAGACAAACTCGCGTAACATCGTGGGAACCGGACACGAATTCACCCGGACACTAAATTCATGAGGGGGACTGTTGCGGGCAACGGTCAAGGATGTGGCGCGCCGCGCGGGAGTGTCGCCGAAAACCGTCTCGAACGTCATGAACGGAATCGTGCCGGTCAGCGCTCCAACGCGGCTCAGGGTTGAGCAGGCAATGCAGGAGCTCGACTACGTTCCCAACCTTTCCGCGCGCGGGCTCCGCAACGGCCGTTCGGGCGTCATCGCTTTGGCGCTGCCGGACCTGGCAACTCCGTTCTCCGCTGAAATGGCCCAGAGCATTGTGGAAGTGGCCCACGAGCAGGGCTGGAGCGTCCAGATCGAGGAAACAGGTTCCGATCCGCAGCGCGAGCAGGAGCTGATGACCCGGGCGCGCTCCAACCTCATCGACGGGCTCATTCTCAATCCGGTGGTGCTGGATGAAAGTGCCGTCAAGGTTGGGGTGGCCTTGCCTCCCGTCGTGCTGTTGGGCGAAGTGGCCCAGGAGCTTGCGGACCGCGTCTACGTGGACAGTTTCGCGGCGGCGCGGGATATGACGTTGGCCCTGGCCAAATCCGGGCGTCGGCGTATCGCGGTGTTGGGCATTAACAAGACCAGGCAGTCTGCCACCTCGATTCAACGGAGACGGGGTTATGAGGCCGCGCTCCACATCCTCGGGATCCCACGCGATGAATCCCTGCTGATTTCGTGCGGACTGTGGACACCTGGATCTGCAGCCGAATCACTGGCCCGCTATCTGGATTCCAACCCGCTGCCGGAGGCGTTGTTCTGTTTCACGGATTCGCTGGCCATTGGCGCCCTCAATGCGCTGTGGAAGAGGGGCGTTCGTGTCCCTGAGGACATCGCTGTGGCCGGATTCGACGACGTCACGGACGGGCGCTACGCCGTTCCCTCGCTGACTACCGTGTCTTTCGACAAGCGGACCATCGCCACCGAAGCGCTGCGCCTCCTCACTGAGCGCATGGCGGACAGGACCCACGGACAACGTGTCGTCACGGTGGACTACACCATTGTTGAGCGGGACAGCACCCGCTAAGCGGTCTCTGACATTTAACTGTGCGCGCTAACAATTTCTCTTGCCTCAATTTTTACAACGATGTAATGTGAGAGCCGCGTCACCCCCGGGCCACCCTTTTACCCGGCAGTGGGGATGCACCGAAGCCGGATTTGAGCAGCAGTTGTGTCCTTTTCAGCGGACCCTTCCAAAGGAGTGACGGGTGAAGCAGTTTGAATCTTTAACCGGGAAACAGTTGTCCCGGAGACAGTTATTGACGGGATCGGCCCTCCTCGGAGGCGGGCTTCTGGCCACTAGCCTCACAGGCTGTGGAGGTGCGGCCCAAGCCACCGGCGTCAGGGAGATCGGCTTCTGGCATCTCTTGTCCGGCGGGGACGGTACCAAGATGCAAACGATGATCGCCAATGCCAACCAAGCCAATCCCGGCTTCAAAGTGCACCCCACCGTGTTGGCATGGGGCCCGCCGTACTACACCAAGCTGGCCATGGCATCTGCCGGGGGCCGACCTCCAGAGGTAGCCATTATGCATGCCAGCCGAGTCCCGGGATATGCCCCGGGCGGCCTCATAGAGCCTTGGGATCTGGGGCTGCTGGCGGAGAATGGCATCACGCCGGAGAACTTCGCGCCGCGCATCTGGGAAAAGGGCCAGCAAGGCGGAAAAGTCTTTTCGCTGGCGCTGGACTCCCACCCGTTCATCATGTTCTACAACACTGACATAGCCGGTAAAGCCGGGCTGTTGGAAAGCAACGGCCAGCTGCAGGAAGTGAGCTCCCCGGAGGGGTTCAAGGCCATGGCGCTGGAGATGCAAAAGGTCACCAAGGCCCACGGATTGTCCTTTGGCTACCTGAACCTGGGCTCGCAGATGTGGCGGCTGTTCTACACGCTCTATAAGCAGCACGGAGCGGAAATTGTCCTCACGCCCGGACGGCAGATGGAGGCGGATAGGGACGCTGCGATCGAATCGCTGGAGTTCATGGCCTCGCTCTTCGACGACACCATCGCGGCCAAGAGCGGCGACATCAACACCGGTATTGCAGAATTCGTCCGTGGCGATTCGGGAATGCTCTTCAGTGGAGGCTGGGAACTGCCCACCATGAAGAAAGCAAAGTTGCCGGTTGATGCCGTCACCATCCCGACTCTTTACGGGACGCCCGCCTCGTACGCCGACTCTCATTCCTTCGTCCTCCCGCGCCAGCTCGTGGTGGATGAAGTGAAGCGGAAGGATGCGTACAAGTTCGTCAGTGACGTTCTGAAGGGTTCGCTGTTGTGGGCTGAGGCAGGCCATATCCCGGCTTTCCAGCCCGTGGTTCAGTCGCCGGCCTACGGCCAGCTCACGCCTCAGATCCACTACGCCAACGCGGCGGACATCATCGCCTACGATCCCGAGGCGTGGTTCAGCGGCTCCGGCTCTGACTGGCAGACCTACTTTGCCGAGCATATCCAGAACGTGCTTCTGGGGCGCGATAAGGCAAGCGCCGGGTGGGATAGCTTCGTGGCCCGCACCAACGACCTCCTATCCCGTCCCAATCCGGTCTGACCGGCACCAGCGCACCGAGCGACAAAGGAGTCCTTCATGAGTTCCTCTACACTGTCCCGGCAGACCAGCCAACCACGGACAACATCCAGCCCCGGCATCAAGGCCGGGCTATCTCTCCGAAGAAGGAGGGACACCCTGAACGGGTGGGCATTTGCAGCGCCCTTCCTGGTGTTCTTCCTCGTCTTCCTTGTTTGGCCCATTCTGCACGGCTTTTACATGAGCCTCACGGGCAAATCCCTGACAGGAGCCAACGACGCTCTCATCGGCTTTTCCAACTACGCCGAAGCCTTTGCCGATGCCGGCATGTGGCGTTCCCTGGGCAACACGTTGTACTTCACGGTCATCAGTACAGTTCCCCTGGTCCTGGTTGCGTTGGTCATGGCGGCGCTCTTGAACATCGGCCTTCCGGCCCAATGGCTGTGGCGGCTCTCCTACTTTGCCCCGTTCCTGTTGGCTTCCACGGTTGTGTCGTTGTTCTTCGTCTGGATGTACAACCCGCAGCTCGGCCTGATCAACGATTTCCTGTCAAAGTTCGGCATAGCAAAAGTGGGGTGGCTTAACGATCCCAATGTGGCGATGTGGTCGATCGTGATCGCGACACTCTGGTGGACTGTTGGCTTCAACTTCCTGCTCTATCTGGCGGCAATGCAGAACATCCCCGTCCAGCACTATGAAGCAGCGTCACTCGACGGCGCCGGCGCCTGGCGCCAATTCTTCTCCATCACGCTGCCGCAGCTCACGCCCACCACCGTGATGATTGTGTTGCTCCAGATCCTGGCTTCCCTGAAGGTCTTTGACCAGATTTACCAGATGACAGCAGGGGGTCCGGGCGGATCTACCCGTTCCGTGGTCCAGTACATCTTCGAAACCGGGTTCACCGGATACCGGCTGGGGTATTCCGCAGCTATCTCCTACATCTTCTTCGGACTGATCGTGCTGGTTTCCGCGCTGCAGTTCGTCATCACCCGCCGCAGGAGCGCATAGCCATGGCAATCACCCTCACCCGTTCCACTCCAGCCACCGGAAACCGCCAAGTCATACGGCAGCCCCGCAAAAAACCGACAGTGGGCAAGATCGCGGCAGTCACGGCCGCCGCCTTCATTGCCGTCCTCTGGCTGATCCCGTTCGCCTGGGCCACCGTTACTGCGTTCAAGTCTGAAGCGGATGCGTCAGCGTCCAAGATCAGCTGGGTTCCGCCGTCGGGCTTTACCTTTGACGCTTTCGTCAACGTGTTCCAGGCAGGGAACATCCCGCTCTGGACGTGGAACTCGCTCTACACCTCCGCGGCCATCACGGCAATCACACTGGTGATCTCCGCCCTCATCGCTTACGCACTCTCCAGGATCGAGTTCAAAGGCAAGAAGGTTCTGATGGTCGTGATCATCGCGGCCATCATTGTCCCGCCACCCGTGCTGATGATTCCGCTGTTTTACCAAATGCTCGCGTTCAAAATGATCGATACCTCATGGGCCATCATCCTGCCGCAGGTGATTCACCCTGCCATGGTGTTTGTCCTCAAGAAATTCTTCGACCAGATCCCGCATGAACTGGAAGAAGCGGCAGTGATGGACGGTGCCAGTCGTCTCCGGATCTTCCTGCAGATCATCCTGCCGTTGTCTCGGCCCATCCTGGCCGCCGTCGCGATCTTCGTGTTCATCGGTGCATGGAACAACTTCCTGTGGCCGTTCATCTCCACCAACGACGACTCCCTTCTGACCCTCCCGGTGGGTCTGCAAACCATCAAGAGCGCCTACGGCGTCCAGTACGCGCAGAACATGGCGTCTGCGTTGCTGGCAGCTTTGCCGCTCATCATCGTCTTCCTGTTCTTCCAACGCCAGATCATCAAGGGCATCTCGACGACGGGACTCGCCGGCACCTGACCGGCCGCTGCTTACGCATCACCAGACCTAAAACACAGCCAAGGAGATACATGTCCCGCGCACGCGTCACCCTCGATCGCGATTTCACCATCGGGGAGGTACCCCGGCGCCTCTTCGGCTCCTTCGTGGAGCATATGGGTCGCTGTGTATACAGCGGCATCTACGAACCCGGACACCATGAGGCCGACGAGAACGGCTTCCGGCAGGACGTCCTGAAGCTCGTCAAGGAACTAGGTGCCACCGTCATCCGGTACCCCGGCGGCAACTTCGTCTCCGGCTATAACTGGGAGGACGGCATCGGCCCGCGCGAGTCCCGGCCCCGCCGCCTGGACGGCGCCTGGCACACGGTGGAAACGAATGCTTTCGGCCTGCACGAGTTTGTGGACTGGTCCAAGCAGGCCGGCACGGAAATCATGGAAGCCATCAACCTGGGCACCAGGGGAGTGGACGCTGCCCGCGAGATAGTGGAGTACGCCAACCACCCGGGCGGCAGCTACTGGTCGGATCTCCGCGCCAAGAACGGCCACAAGGACCCGTTCGAAATCAAGCTCTGGTGCTTGGGCAACGAAATGGATGGTCCTTGGCAGATCGGCCACAAGACCGCCGAGGAGTATGGGCGACTTGCCCAGGAAGCGGCCAAGGCCATGCGCTTCGTGGACCCGGACATTGAATTGGTGGCCTGCGGCAGTTCCAACTCCCGGATGCCTACGTTCGGTGCCTGGGAGCAAACGGTTCTCACCCACACCTATGACGAGGTGGACTACGTTTCCCTCCACGCCTACTACTTCGAAGAAGAAGGCGACGTCGGCAGCTTCCTGGCATCCGCCGTCGACACCGACTACTTCATCGAGTCAGTGATCGCCACCGCGGACGCCGTCCGGGCCAAGGGCAAGCACAAGAAGCACATCAACCTGTCCTTCGACGAATGGAACGTCTGGTACCAGCGTGGCCTGGACACTGAGGACCAGCCTCACAACGTGATCAAGGCTGGCTGGCGCGAGCACCCCCGTGTCATCGAGGACAAGTACAACGTGACGGATGCAGTGGTGGTGGGAACCCTGCTGAACTCGCTGCTCCGCCACGGCGACCGCGTCAAGATCGCCAACCAGGCGCAGTTGGTCAACGTCATCGCGCCCATCCTGTCGGAAGAGAACGGGCCGGCCTGGAAGCAGACCATTTTCCATCCGTTCGCCCGGATGGCTGAGCTCGCCAAGGGCCAGATCCTGCGGCTTTCCGTGGACTCGGACAAGTACGAGAATGAGCGGTTCGGCGGCACGGACCTTGTGGACGTCAGCGCCACGTGGAACGAGGAAACAGGGCGCGTTGCGCTGTTCTTCGCGAATCGCGGGCTGGAGGAAGCGGCCGACGTCGAGGCAGCCCTGCGCGGTTTCGACGCCCGGCAGGTTGTCCGTGCCGAAGTCCTGGAGATCCCCGAGGGCGGCGACAGGTTCACCACCAACACCCAGGACCAGCAGGGCCGGGTCGGCCTGAAGCCGCTGGAAGGCGTCAAGGCTACTGGTTCGGAACTCCGGCTGACGCTGCCCGCATTGTCCTGGGCCGTCGTCGAGCTTGAGGTTGTGAAAAACTAGCGCCGCACCCAACTGAGTCGCACTTGAGCGCGTTTTGAGCTCTCATAACGCGCACTACTGCGACTCAGTTGGGCGTACGACGGCGGGTGGCTGGCTAGATTGCGCAGCCGTCAGGGCCGCAGGCCTCGGCGTCGGACGCGCCCACGGGGATCAGGGGATTGGCTTCCTGCCACGCCTGGTTCAGCGCTTCGCTGAAGAGCGCCGCCGGCTGTGCACCGGAGATGCCGTACTTGCGGTCGATCACGAAGAACGGAACACCGGTGACGCCGATGGCGCGGGCTTCATTGATGTCTTCGTTGACGGCGTCCGAATATTTGTCGGTGGTGAACAGCTCTGCGACTTCGTTAGCCGGGAGTTCCAGAGCGGCGCCAAGTTCCGTGAGGTACTCCTGGTTGCCAATGTCCTTGCCGTGCTCAAAGTGATCGCTGAGCAGGCGTTCCTTGGCGGCATCCTGGCGGCCATGGGCTGCGGCGAGGTGGATCAGGCGATGGGCCGTGAAGCTATTGGCAACCACTACCTTGTCGAAGTGATAGTCCAGGCCTTCGCCCTTGGCGGTCTCGGTGACGTGGGCGAACATCTGCTTGACCTGCTCCGGAGCCATGCCCTTGCGCTTGCTCAGGTAGTCCAACTCCGTGCCGTCATAGTGTCCCGGGATTGAAGGGTCCAGCTGGTAGCTCTTCCACTCGATGTCCACGGAATCACGGTGCGGAAACTGTGCCAGGGCGGTCTCAAAACGGCGCTTGCCGATGTAGCACCACGGACACGCGACGTCGGACCAGATCTCAATCTTCATGCTTTGGTCAACCTTCAGGGCCTGGCGCGCATTCCGGAAAAGTCTGTTATTTTCGTCACCCATTGCCGGGGCTGGTGTGCCCAGCCTAATGTGTGAAGCAGGTTATGCAGTTAGCCGGTGGGGGCGCTCTTCGCCCCAAGAATCGCGTGTGTCTGGGGCCGCGATGATCACGAGGTGAATCCCGTGCGTGGGGTTCGCATATTTGTGGAGGCCTTCAGCATGCGCATTGGATTGATAGTTGGACCATGGTTCCCAGTCCCCCCGGAACGGTATGGCGGCACGGAACGGGTTGTGGATGCCTTGGCCCGTGCCTTATCCGATGCAGGGCATGACGTACTCCTGGCTGCGGCGTCTGACAGCACCTGCCCCGTTCCGCTGCTGCGTGGCTTCGGGCCGAGTGAGCCTGAAGAGTTGGGGTTGACGCTCAGCGAGCTGCACCACGTCATCAAGGCATATGCCGGCATGCAGGACGTGGACATCATCCACGACCACACCCTTGCCGGACCTCTCTATGCCCACCGGCCGCTGGATGTACCCGTGGTGACCACCGTGCATGGTCCGCTGACGCCAAGATACGCAGGGCTGTACCGGGACATGGCCAAGGACACCGGGATCATCGCAATCTCGCATGACCAATGCAGCCGCATTTCCGATCTGCAAATATCGGCCGTCATTCACCACGGCCTGGATCTCTCCACGGTTTCCGTGGGCGACGGTTCCGGCGGGTACGCGTGCTTTGTGGGACGCATGTGCCCGGACAAGGGGCTGCTGGAAGCGGTGGCCGTTGCCCGCGAGGCCGGGGTGCCGCTGCGTATCGCCGCAAAGATGCATGCCAAGGATGAGCAGGACTATTACCACGATGTCGTGGAGCCGGTCCTTGGTTCACAGGAAGAATTCCTAGGGGAACTTTCAGATCCGGAGAAGTACGAGCTCATGGGCGGAGCGATGGCCATGATCAATCCCATCCAGTGGCATGAGCCGTTCGGGCTGGTAATGATCGAGTCGCTGGCTACTGGAACCCCTGTATTGTCCACCCCCATGGGTGCCGCCCCGGAAATAGTCCAACACGGCGTCACGGGATACCTGGCGCAGACCAATGAACTCGCAGGGTTTGTGCAGGACGTGCAAGGGCTTAGCCGTGCGGAGTGCCGGCGTACCGTGGATGAGTATTTCAATGCAGCACGGATGGCGTCGGACCATCTGGAGCTTTATGCCGCGGTCATCGAAGAATTCAAGGCCGGAGGCCTTCCGGGTAACGGCAAGTTGCAAGACAATCAGAGGCAAGCCCCTATCAACCTGTGACTGATAAGCAGGACATTTCCCGAGGAAGGCTTCGTGGGCCATGACTGCTTGGAACGCCGATACGGAGGCAGGCGCTTCCGAGCTGGGTGCCGTGACCGTCGTCGAAGGTTCATCCTTCTGCATTTCCGCACATTCAGGTGACATTCACGGCGGAGGCTCCCAAGGCAGTTATTACCAGGACACCCGGATCGTGTCGCGTTGGATCCTGAGGATCAACGGAGCCCTCCGGGAACCACTGGTCACCACCAACCGCACCGCGTTCCAAGCCGAATATGTTGGCCGGGCTTGCTCCAGCGATGGGCGCTTCGACAGTCCGCTGGTTGTGCAGCATCAGCGGCATGTGGGCGCCGGGCTGCGGGACGACCTCACCATCAGGAACTACTCGGGCCAGCCCGCGCCTTGCGAGATCGAGTTGCTTATCGACGCCGACCTCGCCGACCTCTTCGACGTCAAGGGCGGCAGGGCAAGCAGGGCAGGAGCCACCGAGAAAACAGCGCGCAAAAAGGAGCTCCATATTGAGTCCGTTCACACGAACGGGGAACGCCGCGGAGTGGCGTTCCGGGCTTCGGGAGCCAAAGCGACCCGGCAAGGCCTGACATTCCACGTCACTATCCCGCCCCGTAGCCAATGGAGCACCAGCGTCATTGCCATTCCCTTGATCAATGGAAAGGGGCCGGACGAACCGTTTACGGAAACCACGGCGCTGCACCACACGATTGGCGTCCGTCGGCATATGGCCTGGGCGGAGCACGTTCCACGGATCGCTGTCACGGACAGGAACGTCGAGGACGTCCTGGAACGAAGCCAGAGCGATCTTGGTTCGCTCCGGATCTTCGACCACGAGCACCCTGGACGTGCTGCCGTCGCAGCAGGGGCGCCCTGGTTCATGGCACTGTTTGGACGCGACTCGATCCTGGCGTCCTACATGTCACTCATGGTGGACCCTGGACTCGCGGCTGGCTCGCTGCAAACGCTGGCCGGGCTTCAGGGCAGCAAAGTGGACGTCGACTCCGAGGAGGAACCCGGCCGCATGCCCCACGAGGTGAGGCTGGGAGTCACGGCCGGACTCTCCTTGGGCGGAACCGCCTACTACGGAACGGTCGATGCAACGCCACTCTTCGTGACGCTGCTGGGCGAACTCAGCCGGTGGGGTCTGGGGGCGGACATCATCGATTCCCTCCTTCCCCACGCAGACCGTGCTATCTCGTGGATGGAGAAATACGGCGACCGGGATGGCGACGGGTTCATTGAATACCAGCGCCCCAACAGTCACGGCCTGATCAATCAAGGATGGAAAGACTCCTGGGACGGCATCAACTTCGCCGACGGCAGGATCGCTGAAACACCCATCGCCTTGTGTGAGGTCCAGGCTTACGCCTACGGAGCTTATGTTGGGCGTTCGCTGCTGGCGCGCGCCGCGGGCGATACCGCCGTCGAACGCCGTTGTGCGGATCGGGCGGAAGCGCTCAAGGAGGAGTTCAACAAGGCTTTCTGGCTGCCGGACAAGGGCTATTTTGCCCTTGCCCTGGATAAGGACAAGAAACCCGTGGATTCCTGCACGTCCAACATGGGCCACTGCTTGTGGACGGGCATTGTGGACGAGGACAAGGCTGCACTTGTGGCGGAGCAGCTGATGTCACCTGAGATGTTCACGGGCTGGGGGATCCGCACCCTTGGTTCGGACATGGGTGCTTACAACCCCGTCAGCTACCACAACGGCTCGGTCTGGCCGCACGATACGGCGCTCGTGGCCACCGGACTCATGCGCTACGGCTTCGTGAAGGAAGCCAGCCGCGTGGCGAGCGGATTGTTCGACGCCGCTGAGCATTTCGGCGGTCAGCTTCCGGAACTTTTCTGCGGCTTTGACCGCTCGGACTTTCCGGAGCCGGTGCCATATCCGACGGCGTGCTCCCCCCAGGCGTGGGCAGCGGCGGCCCCGATTCAGCTGGCTCGCATCCTCCTGCGATTCGACCCCGATTTCACCAGGAAAGTACTCCACCTGGCGCCCATCCTCCCGGACTCGTTCGGGGAGTTCAGGGCAGAAAACGTCCTGCTGGGGCGCTCGCGGATCACGATCCAGGCGTCCGCGGGAAACGGCACCGTGACGGGATTGCCGGCTGGCCTGCAGCGGCGCTCCGATCCCCGGCCGCCATTGGCTGGGGACTTGTTCGGCTAACTGCCCGGATGCTGGCTAGAGCGTGTGCTCCATGACGAAGTCATGTTCCACTGTGTCTCCCAGTTTGAAGGACTTGGTGCCCACCCTCTGGTAACCACTCTTTTCATAGAAACGGATCGCCTTGGCGTTTTCACTGTTCACGCCAAGCCAGACTCCTGCCGCGCCCTTTTCCGCAGCGTCCGCGACGGACGCCTTCATGAGGCGGGATGCGGCTCCTTGGCCGTGGTGATCCGGGTGGACGTAGCACTTGCTGAGTTCCGTGGAGGGGAGTGCCGAGAGCACAGAGGCTACATCCGGGTCGCTTGCCGGCTTGGCAATAAGCATGGTGTACCCGTTGAGCTGACCACCGTCGTCGAGCACCAATACTGTGATGTGCGGATCGGCCAGGTAATCCACGAAGTTCGCCTCGGCAAGCGTCTTCTCGAGATGGGCCTGGATGTCAGCCGCTGAGGCGTCGGGCGGGCACGCCAGCGGGAAGGTGACGGCCGCAAGCTCGGCCAGTTTTCCGGCGTCGTCTGCTGTTGCGGTTCGGATGGTCTCGGCCACGTGGTCCCCCTTGGAGTTTGTGTACGGCTAATGCCCCTAAGAACGAATCTTAAGGGCATTGGCTGGACACGGAGTCAAAGCGAGCGTTTAGTCTGCTTTCACGGCGAGCACCGGACAGTCCGCCTCCAACAGGATCCGTTGCGAGACGCTGCCCATGATGAGTTTGCCAACGGGGCTGCGGCGGCGCAGGCCAATCACAATCAGCTCGGCGTTGTGCTCGTCGGCCGCATCGAGTACCTCAGCAGCGGCATCATGGCCCCGGACGGGCTGCTTGATGATGTGCTGGATGCCTTGGAGGGCAAGGCGCTCCTCGATGGTCTGGATTTCCGGTTCCTGCGCGTACCGGTTATCCACCAAGGCGTCCCCCTTGGAAGAGTTGATCACCAACAGGGTGTCGTTGCTTTTCTTCGCTTCGGCAATGGCTTGGGTCAGTGCGGCTTCGCCTTCAGGCGTGGGGACGTATCCCACCACGATGGTCATGGCTTCTCCTTGTTGTGGTGGCTGTTGTGGTGGATCCGTGTGCTGTTTTGGTCGGCTTGGATGGCGTCGTCCTCGCCCAGGAGCACTTCGCTGGGGTGGGCCGGGACCACGCTTGCTGGCACCGGACGGTTGCGGCGGACCAGCTTGAAGAGCAGCGGCCAGAGGATGACGATAGCCACGATGATGTAGACGACGACGGCGATTGGCTCGCTCCACAGCCCGGCGGGGTCACCGGCGAACAGCTGGAGAGTCCTGCGTAGCTGGCCTTCGATGCGCGGACCGAGGATGACGCCCAGAATGAGGGGCAATACAGGTAGCCCGAAGCGCCGCATCATGAATCCCAAGGCTCCGAGCACCAGCAGGATCACCAGGTCGAACGCCTGCAGGTTCACCGAGTAGGCGCCCAACGTGGCGAAGAAGAGAATGCCGGCGTAGAGGTAGGGCCGTGGAAGCTGCAGCAGTTTCGCCCACAAGGGTGCCAGGGGCAGGTTGATCAGAAGGAGCAGCAGGTTGCCGATGAAGAGGCTGGCGATGAGCGCCCACACCAGGGGACCCTGGCTGGAGAACAGCTGCGGACCGGGCTGGATGCCGTAGGAGGTGAACGCTGCGAGCATGACGGCGGCTGTGGCGTTCGTGGGCAAGCCGAGGGCAAGCATTGGGGTCAGGGTTCCGGCGGCTGCAGCGTTGTTGGCCGCTTCCGGGCCTGCGACGCCTTCGATGGCTCCCTTGCCGAATTCCTCCGGATGTTTTGTCAGCCGCTTCTCGGTGACATAGGAGAGGAACGTGGGGATCTCGGCACCACCGGCGGGAAGTGCGCCAAACGGGAAGCCGAAGGCCGTGCCACGCAACCAGGGTTTCCAGGAGCGGGCCCAGTCCTTCTTGCCCATCCAGGGCCGTCCGACGGGAATGATGTGAAGTGGTGAACGCCGCAAGTGCGCGGCAACCCACAGTGCTTCACCCACGGCGAAGATGGCCACTGCCACCACAACGATGTCCAGGCCGTCGGCCAGCATCGGCTGGCCGAATGTCAGGCGGCGCTGGCCTGTAACGGAGTCAATGCCTACCAGACCGATGGCCAGCCCCAGTCCCAGGGAAGCAAATCCCCTGAGCCGGGATGAACCCAGGACTGCGGTGACGGCCAGCAAGGCGAGGATCATGATGGCGAAGTAGCTCGGTGCGCCCAAGCTCACGGCGAACTGAACCACCAACGGTGCAAGTCCTGCCAGCAGGGCCGTACCGATGGTGCCGGCAATAAAGGAACCAATCGCCGCAGTCGCGAGCGCTTGGGCTGCCCGTCCGGCTTTCGCCATCTTGTTGCCCTCGATAGCCGTGACGACGGACGAGGACTCGCCGGGTGTGTTCAGCAGGATGGAGGTTGTTGAACCGCCATACATGCCGCCGTAGTAGATGCCGGCGAACATAATAAAGGCGCTGGTGGGCTCAAGGGCGGCCGTGACCGGAAGCAGCAGCGCCACAGTCATGGCCGGGCCGAGCCCTGGGAGAACGCCAACGGCCGTTCCCAGGAGTACGCCGATCATGGCGTACAGAAGATTCATGGGGGTGAGGGCGGTGGCGAAACCGTCCATCAAAGAGGACCAGACGTCCATCAGAGGATTCCTTCCAGGAGTCCGGCGGGTAGTGCAATGCCAAGGCCGAGGTAGAAGCCGTAGAAGGTGGCCAGGGAGAGCGCAACAGAGATGATTCCGTCACGGACATAGTGCCGGCTGCCAAGTGCCAGTACGCTGCCCCAGAACAGGACAGTCCCGGAGATGACCCAGCCGGCCCAGTCGATGAGCAGGATGTTGAGGATGAAGGCTCCTGCGAGCGGGAGCACCGTCTTCCAATCGGCGGGGTGTGCGAGGTCAATGTCCTCGCCGCCTTCCACCTCGCCCTTGCCGCCGCGGAGAACATTGATAGCCAGCAAAATTGCGCAGACCACCAGAAGGCCGGCAACGACGAAGGGAACCGCCTTGGGCCCTACGGGGTCCGACTTCGAATACGGGGTTACCAGGCCGTTCGCGTCGAGGAAGACAAGGACGCCTACCGCGCCGAGCAGGAGGGCTACCCCCAGCTCGGCGCGGCCCTTGAGGCCTGTTGCTAAAGTGCTCACGCCAAGCCAAGCTTGGTGAGCACGTCCGCCACCCGCTTGTCCTGGTCCGTCAGGAACTTCTGGAACTCGTCACCGGTGATGAAGGCGTCGGTCCAGCTGTGGGTCTTGAGGGCTTCTTTCCAGCCAGCGGATTCGTGCATCTTCTCCAGCGCGGCAATCAGTGACTTCTTGTCGTCCTCGCTGATGCCCGGAGGGGCCACCATGCCACGCCAGTTGGTGAAGACCAGATCGATGTTGGACTCCTTCAGCGTGGGAGCGTCAACACCCTCAAGACGCTTCTCGCCACTGGTGGCCAGGACGCGGACTTCACCGGACTTGATCTGCTGCAGGTACTCGCCTGCACCGGAAGCCGCGAAGCCAAGCTTGTTGCCCAGGATGGCCGGAAGAAGATCTCCACCGCCGTCGTATGCGACGTAGTTGACCTTCGTGGCGTCAATTCCAACTGCGCCTGCCAACTGCATGGGCAGGAGGTGGTCGGGGCCGCCAGGCGAGGAACCGCCACCCACGGAGATGGATCCGGGATCTGCCTTCCAAGCCTTCACGAGGTCATCGATCGACTTGTACGGGGAGTCCTTGCTGACCATGATGGCGCCGGGCTCTTCAATGAGCCGTGCCAGCGGGGTGGTCTCGGTCAGCTTCGACTCGGACTTGTTGGTGTAGCTGGCACCCACCACGCCAAGACCCATGAGCATGGCGAGGTCCCCGTTGCCTTTTTCGTTGACGACGCGGGCCAGACCCACCGTGCCGCCAGCACCTGCAAGGTTGAAGACCTCCGTGTTGTTGGCGATCTTCTCGTCGTCGAGAACCTTGGCGGCCGCACGTGCGGTGGTGTCGTAACCGCCGCCGGGAGTATTGGGAACCATGATCTGGAGTCCGGTGATGGGACCGGCTGCAGCGCCGGAGCTGGACGAACCAGTGGAGCTCTTACCTGTGGCGCCGCAACCGGTGGCCATCAGGGCGATGCCGGCAGCAACGGCGGCGATTCGCAATGCGCGGATCTGGCGCATGGTGTTCCTCTTCTCAGTATGGAAATTCTGTGCAGGGCGATCAGCGTTGTGCCCCCGTGAGTTGATGCTAGGTCCCGGCGTGACGGTCATCACTCTTGTGTTCGCAGTGATCTTTAAGTTCATTGCGTTCACGCCTCTGCCGTCTCATAGGGCCTGGCCCCGCTGGTGCTCAGCGTGCTTAGGGTATAGTTCCGATACGCCAAGGCGGACTACTTTTGAAACTGTTAGCGGCCCTTGCATAAAGGAATCATCAAAGGATCCAAACAGTGACTCGACGAAGAGGAATGTCCTTGGCAGGGCAGTACCTTGTGCTGCAGTTGTTGATCGTCCTGGCGGTCCTGGTCGCTGTTGTAGCCATCTCCCTGGCCCAATCTGCCGCTGCTTTTGAACGCACTGAAGGGCGCCGCGCCTTGTCCGCGGCAGAGACCTTGGGCAACAACCCCACAGTGCGCGCCCTGTTGCCGACTGCCGAACCCCGCAACGGGTCAGCCCTCCCGGCCGTGGCGGAATCCATTCGCACTGTTTCCGGCTCTTCCCACGTGGCACTGGCAAAGTTGGACGGCACGGTAGTGACCTCCTCGGATCCAAGCCAGCTGGGCAAGCAACTTCTCCTCGGGGACAGCAGAGTCAAAGAAGGCAGGGCATGGACCGGAGTCCTGGCCGGCAATGAAGGCAAAGTTCTCTCAGCACACGTGCCGGTACTGGACGACTCCGGAACCATGATCGGTATCGCCGCCATCAGCAGGAACTATCCGTCCGCCCTTGAACGGCTGGAAGACGTGGTGCCCAACCTTCTCACCTACCTGGGCGTTGCGAGTGTCCTGGGCGTGGTGGGTTCCCTTCTGCTGTCCCGTCGTGTCAAACGGCAAACGCTGGGAATGGAGCCCCGTGAGATCACGGGACTCGTGGAAAACCGTGAAGCGATGCTGCAAGGCCTGAAGGAAGGGGTGGTTGCCCTTGACCCTCACGAGCGGATTACCGTAGCAAATGAGAGCGCCCGCCAACTCCTGGGACTGCCCGCAGACTGTGTAGGCCGGAAACTTGGCTCGCTTCACGTGGACCGCGCGCTCAAGGTGGTACTCACCCGGGAACAATCAGACCCAGACCAATTGGTGCTCGTGGGGGACCGGTTGGTGGTCATGAACAGGGTGGCCCTCAGGTCCCGTGGACGGGACATTGGCTCGGTGACAACGCTGAGGGACCGCACCGAGTTGTCGTCCCTGGAGAGTGAATTAGGTGCCACCCGAACCGTGACTGACACCTTGCGTGCCCAAGCCCACGAGTTCGCCAACCAACTCCACGTCATTTCCGGCCTGATCCAGATTGGCGAATACGATTCCGTGGTGCAGTTCGTCAACGGCGCCACCGTGGACCGTACCCGGCTCAACGACGAAGTGACCAGCCGCATCCAGGACCCGGCACTCGCAGCCCTCTTGATAGCCAAAGCCAGTTTGGCCACTGAGCGCGGCGTTGAACTGCAGATCGACCCGCAGTCCGGGCTCCCGCGCGTCAACGAGGAACTGTCCCGGGACCTCACCACTGTGGTGGGCAACTTGGTGGACAACGCGTTCGACGCCGTCACGGGGCTGGCTGGGGCGGCGGTGAGTGTGTTGGTGGTCAACTCAGCGGACGGTGTTTCAGTCACGGTTCGGGACAACGGTCCGGGCGTGCCCTCGGGCTCCGCTGAGGATATTTTCCGGCAGGGCTTTTCCACGAAGGAGCCGGGACCTGGCGATGCCCGCGGCTTCGGCTTGGCGCTCTCGCGGGTGATCTGCCGTCGTTCCGGTGGCGACCTGACAGTAGCCAACGATCATGGGGCAGTTTTCACCGCACGATTCAACAAAGGGGCAGTGTAATCATGATCAAAGTCTTGATTGTGGATGACGACTTCATGGTGGCCAAGGTCCACGCAGGGTTCATCCAACGGACCCCGGGGTTCGGCGTCGTGGGTGTAGCGCACACCGGCGCGCAGGCCATCCTTGAGACGCAACGGCTGCAGCCGGACCTGGTGCTGTTGGATATCCATCTCCCGGACATTAACGGGCTGGACCTGATGCATCAGCTCCGGGATGTTGCCCCGGACCTTGACGTGTTAGTGATCAGCGCGGCCCGTGAAACCGAGACGGTTCGCAAGGCGCTGCGCGGCGGCATTGTGCATTACCTCATTAAGCCTTTTTCGCAGGCTGATCTTCAGGAACGATTGCAACACTATTTGAACGCTTACCAAGGGCTGGACGCTTCCAAGGACGTGGCCGAGCAATCGGATGTCAACCGGGTATTCGGGCTGGATTCCGCTCAACGTACGCTGCCCAAAGGTTGCAGCGTGGAGACGCTGGAGCTCGTGGAGGCCGCGCTGAAATCGGCGTCGGGCGACGTCTCCGCCGCCGAGGTTGCCGAGCAATTGGGAACCTCCCGGGTGAGCGCCCGCCGATACCTTGAGTACCTCCATGACGAAGGTGCGCTGGATGTGAGGCTGAAGTACGGCGTCGGGCGTCCTGAAAGAAGGTATGTGCTGAAGGGGCGGTGATGAGTGCACCGGTGTGGTGCATCACTCGCCCTTGAAGGCTGATAGCGCAGCAATGGACTATGGCGCTGTAGACGGTAAGAATATAACCACAATCGCATATTGCCCGAAATGGTTATTTGACGGTTTGCAGAGAAGTGAGTACAAGGAGCTTGGAGTGGAAGATACTGTAACGAGCAGGGCCTTCGAGTTGCTGCGAAGAAGTGATGTCCACGTCAACGGCGGTGATCTGAATGACCTCTCCCTAACCCTGCCCGATGGTTCCAGGCTCGTCGTCCAAGTGAAGACCTACCGTGTCCCACCAAGTCCAAGTGCCCTGGTCAAGCTCTTTGCCCACCGAGAGTCAAGTTACCTAATAGTCACCGTCCGTCCGACTGAGTCCCTAACAGATGCGGCGCGCACCGGCGTGCTGAACCTCATAACTCTGGAGCCCGCCTCCATCATCATCAGTGGACAGGATCTGCTCCCCAAGAATCAGGCCATAGCGATCAAGGCAGTGCCCATCCGTCAGGGGATGCCTGCTTGGGGGCGCTATGCCCTCATCCGCTCCCTCCTGCTGGCGAGTGAACCGCTTATTCAAAAGGAATTGGCAGAATGCTCCGGTATCAGCCAACCGGCAGTTGTGAAGAACTTGAAGTATCTGGACGGACTTGTAGAACGAACGTCCGGCGGATGGTCACCCACGGATCGCAATAATCTTATGTCCCTGCTGTTGGAGAAGTATCCAGGTCCGCGGGGTGCTGCCACTTACTGGTACGGCTTGGATCGGCTACATGAGCAGGTGCGGGAAGCAACCAAATACGCGAAAGAAATGGGCGGGGAACCGTTGGTGTCAGGCGACGTGGCAGCCGACATCTATGCACCATGGCGGCTACCGGACAGCGCGACACTCTACGTTCGTCAGATGGTGGACTTCAGCCACGCCGGTTTCAGTCCTGCGACTAAGGACGAGGCCACGCTGATCTCTGTCATCCCGGAAGATCAAACCCTTTGGAGGACAGCCCCGGATATGGAGCGTGAGGGGTTGCCGCTTGTGGATCCCCTTGTGACCCTTTGGGAACTTACCCTGAGCGATGCACCCGACGGACCTGAAGCCGCAGATCATTTGAAGAAGGCGATACTGAGCGGCACAGCCGTATGAGGGCCATCCACGTTATTTCGATGTCCAATGCTTCGGATCTCGGATATCGTGCCCTTGCTGATGTGGCTGGTGCCGGCATCGATACTTCTTCGTATCGCATTGTTGGCGGCCACATGGTCCAGTTGCTTCTCCACGCATATCCAACGCCCGAAGCCAGAGAACGTAGCACTGCCGATGCCGACGCCGGAATCAAGCACACCACCGCGGTGGGCCAGGACTTGCACAAACACCTCTTGGCCCAGGGATACAGAGACACCAGAGGAAACCAGTATGTCCGCAAAGACGGCCAAGGTGGCGAGATGATCATTGACCTCCTCGTGCCGCATGACTCGGTGGGCAAGGTTGAGACTCAGATCA
Organism: Paenarthrobacter aromaticivorans; assembly: GCF_019038615.1. NCBI lineage: Bacteria > Bacillati > Actinomycetota > Actinomycetes > Micrococcales > Micrococcaceae > Paenarthrobacter > Paenarthrobacter aromaticivorans. The sequence goes on along the minus strand of NZ_JAHOPC010000001.1, from coordinate 241,556 downwards.
TCAACGGGCGCGGCTTTGATGCCATCCCGGGCTTGTCCTTTGCGTTGTCCCAAGACCCGTTACTGGTCGAAGTGAAGGTATTGCTGCTTGGCGGTGACGACTTGACGTTCACCGTGCCCGTGCCTGACGTAGAGGCCGCCCTGATCCTGAAGGCACTTGCTTGGAGGTACAGGTCCACTGACAAGGACCTGATGGACCTCACCTCGTTGCTGGAGATCGTCCGTAGGCACAAGGAATCGCTCTCCTCCTGGGAGTTCAGTGACAGCCGCCGGGGCACGAGCGGGCATCGTAAAGACGCAGCCCGCGCTCTGCACATGCTTCGCGACAGGCTCGACCGCGGCCTGGTTCGAGCAGGGGCCGCGGTGGCAAAACCTGCAAGATTGGCGGCGCTTATCAAGGAGAATATTCCGGCAGTTGGTTGACTTCTGTATAGGGAGCACTTGCACCCGGTCAGGCTTGACCTTGTGGTCAATTGATAAACTGGGTGCACGTCCATGATCAGGCTTTCTGACAAAGGAGCGTGAGTACCGTGCCTAAGACCGGCAAGAACGATCATGCCCGCAAAGACGAACTCCCATCCACGCTGCAGCGCTCTGAGCAGAAGGCCCAGGATACCTTCGCCAAGACCTACGACTCCGCCATGGAGACCTACGACAACGATGAGAGCCGGGCGGCCCGCACTGCCTTTGCCGCGGTAAAACACAGTTACGAGAAGGTGGGCGACCACTGGGAGGCGAAGGAAGAACGGGGTCCTTCTGATCAGCACGCGGCAGAAGGCATTGAATCAACGAAACCTACCGCCGGGGGAGTGGACGCCAACGCCTCCAAGGAGCATCTCTATCGACGTGCCCAGGAACTGGACGTCAAGGGCCGTTCGAAAATGACCAAGGACGAACTGGTCGAAGCTCTGCAGAAAGCCAACGACGCCGCGACCCGGAAGGCGCGGGGCGGCTAGTCTCTACCCCGCCACCGTCTTCAAATAATTCCGGATCCCATCGACCACTAACTGGTGGTCCTCGTCCGAGGTCAGCCCGGACACCGTGATCGCGCCAATGACGCCCGCCCCGCGAACCCGGATCGGAAATGAGCCACCGGCCAAGGTGTAATCCTCATGGGCAAGCCAGCCGCCTCCGAGAGGGCTGTGGGTACGGGCGGAGAATTGTTCAGTCAGCAGCGCTGTGCTGTGTTCAAAACGCAGCACCGAGGCGGACTTGCGGCGGATCCACTCTTCCTGGTCGGCCGTGGCTCCAGGCAGGACGCAGCGGAAAAGCACAAGGTTGTGCCGGCGGATATCGATGGCAACCCCGTAATCGGAAGCGATCGCGTGGTTGGCAATGAGCGAGCCGAGGCGCCAGGCGTCGTGGTGGTCAAAGCTGGCGAAGACCAGTTCTTCCTCCTGCTGGCGGAGCTCGACAAAGCGGGCAGATTCAGTCATTTCGTTGCACCTTCTTCTGAAACAACAGCGTCTGAAACAGCAGCGTCCGCTTGGTAGCTGAGCCCAATCTGGCGGCGGATTTCGTCCATGGCCGCCATGATGGCCACGCTTTCACTCGGGGGCAGGATGGTGCCGGCGGTCTCACCGGCGCGGATCAGGCGTTCCAGTTCGGCCGCCTGGTACTGCATTCCGCGGCTCTTCACGGGCTCTTCGAAACGCTCCACCACCTCACCGCTGACCCCGAAAACGGTGAAGGGCACTTGGTTGTACCAGGTGTGCTCGATGTCGATGTAGCCTTCTGTACCGATCACCATGGCGCGGTTGGCGCTGGCGGCGTCGAGTTCACAGTCAACCAGCCCCTGCCGGCCGCCGGAGTACTCAAAGATCGCGGCAGTTTGCCGGTCTACGCCCGTTGCCGTCATCGAGGCACTGGCAAGAATGCGTTCCGGGGCACCCAGGATGTCGAAGGCAAAGGAGATCGGGTAAATGCCCAGGTCCAGCAGCGCCCCACCGCCGAGGGCGGGATCATTCAGCCTGTGGGCCGGGTCCTTCGGAAGGCTCTGATTGTGGCCGGCAACTACCTTCCGGACCTCGCCGATGGCGCCTTCCTGGATGAGTTCGCGGATGCGGACCATGTGCGGAAGGAATCGGGTCCACATGGCTTCCAGAGCCACAAGGCCTTTGGATTCGGCAAGGTGCACGATCTCCCGGGCCTGGCGGGCGTTCATGGTGAAAGCCTTCTCCACCAGCACATGCTTGCCGGCGTTCAGGGCCAAGAGCGCGTTGGCATGATGGAACGGGTGCGGCGTGGCGATGTAGACCACGTCCACCAGTGGGTCCGCCACCAAGTCCTCATAGCTGCCGTGGGCGGTCATCACTCCATGCAGCTCAGCGAAGGCTTTGCTGGACTCCAAGGAGCGCGAGCCAACAGCCTGCACGGTAAAGCCGTTCTCGTTCAGGTCCTGCGTTTGGAGTCCGGCAATAAATCCTGTGCCGAGGATGCCCCAGCGGATTGTTCCATCGGAGGTGCCGTTGCTGAGGGTCACGTGCTTAGTCCTTCGTCGAGTCAGAAAGCGGGTACGCCACATACGCAAAACGCCGGGAGTCCGGCGACCAGCTGTTGACGTTGAGGGTACCTTGGCCACCGAAAAGTGGCCATGTATGGAACGGCGTGGCCCAGTCCTGCGTGGAAACAAGTACGACGGCGACCGACAGGTCCGCGGGGTGTCCTACCGTTCCACTGGGGAACTGAAGGTAACTGGCGTACCGGCCATCGGGGGAGAGATGGGGGAACCAGTCGACTGTTTCGGATGCGAGGAGCCGCTCGAAGCCAGTGCCGTCCACGCGAATCCGGGCGAGCTGGGCGTGACCCTGTGTGGAGGAAAAGGATTCCGTGTTTACATAGAGCCATTTCCCATCGGGCGAGTATTCCGGCCCGTCGCAGTGTCCTGAACCGACATCAAAGCGGCCGACCTCAACGCTGGCGGTAGCGCCGCCGTCTGACGCTATGGTCATCAGGCGACCTGGCTGCGTGAAGTCTCCCGCTTCGATCCCCACGTAAGCCAATTCCTTGCCGTCCGGGCTGACGCCGTGGAGGAAATGGAAGGAGCCGTGGTCCTCCGTGATGCGCAATGCCGGTCCGCCGCCCAGTGAAGCACGGTAAATGTGGCCGTCGTTCGCGGACACGAAGATGCCCTGACCGTCAGGTGCAAGGACGTGATCGTTGTTCAGGTCCGGGACTCCGGTGAGGGGGATAGGTTCCAAAGAACCCGCGTCCAGATCCAAACGCCATAACTTCCCATCCCCGTTGAGGATGAGTGAGCTTCCATCCAGGGTCCAGTTGGGCGCCTCCAGCAGGATCCCGTCGGTGGTGTAGACCAGCTCAGCTTCCCCGGTCACCGACGCGATCCGCACCTCGCAGCGCTGGCCGGATTGAAGGGTGCGGATCACGTCGGTACTGTCCTAGTCTTTGCTGCTGAAGGCGGCGTCGAAGCTGGTCTGCGACGCGGGGAAGTCGAACTTCTTCAGGGCGGCGAGGGCTTCGGGGGCACCGTGGAGGCGGTCCATACCGGCGTCTTCCCATTCGATGCTGATGGGGCCGTTGTAACCGATCGCGGCCAGGGCGCGGAAGGACGATTCCCAGGGCACGTCCCCGCGTCCGGCTGAGACGAAGTCCCAGCCCCGGCGGGGGTCGCCCCAGGGCAGGTGGGAGCCCAGGACGGTGTTGCGGCCGGTGGGGCGCAGCTTGGTGTCTTTGCAGTCCACGTGGTAGATCCGGTCCTTGAAGTCCCAGATGAAGGACACGGGGTCGATGCCTTGCCACATGAAGTGGGAGGGGTCCCAGTTCAGGCCGAACGCGGGGCGGTGGCCGATCGCTTCGAGAGTCCGGACGGTGGTCCAGTAGTCGTAGGCGATTTCGGAGGGGTGCACTTCGTGGGCGAAGCGGACCCCGTTTTCGTCGAAGACGTCCAGAATGGGGTTCCAGCGGTCGGCGAAGTCCTGGTAGCCGGCGTCGATGACTTTTTCGGGGACGGGCGGGAACATCGCGACGTACTGCCAGATGGAGGATCCGGTGAACCCGACGACTGTGTCCACGCCCAAAGCTTTGGCCAGGCGTGCGGTGTGCTTCATTTCCTCGGCGGCTCGTTGGCGGACGCCTTCGGGGTCCCCGTCGCCCCAGACTTTGGACCCGACGATTGCTTCGTGGCGGAAGTCGATGGGGTCATCGCAGACGGCTTGGCCTTTGAGGTGGTTGGAGATGGCCCAGACTTTGAGGTTGTACTTGTCCAGGATGGCGAGTTTGTTCTCGACGTAGCCGGGTTCGTCCCAGCGCCAGGCGTCCAGGTGGTCTCCGGAGACGGCGATTTCCAGGCCGTCGTAGCCCCAGCCCGAGGCAAGCCGGGCGACTTCCTCGAAGGGCAGGTCGGCCCACTGGCCGGTGAACAGGGTGTAGGGGCGGGGCATGTCAGGCTCCTTCGGTAGCGGTGCTGGTTGGCTTCGGGGAAAGCTGGATCAGTGAGCTCTTGGCCGCTGCAGATTCTTCGATGGCAGCGAGGACGTGCTGGACGTTCAGGCCTTCTTCGAACGACGGCGATGGCTGGCTGCCGTCCCGAATGGCCAGCAGGAAGTCTCGGATCTGGTGGGTGAAGGTGTGCTCCCAGCCGATGATATGACCCTGCGGCCACCACGCTTCGAGGTAGGGGTGTTCGGGTTCGTTGACCAGGATCCGCCGGAAACCCTGCTCGCGGACAGGGGCGGTGGCATCCAGGAAGCCGAGCTCGTTCAAATTCTCGAGGTCGAACAGGATGGTGCCCTTGTCTCCGTAGATTTCAAGTTTGAGGGAGTTCTTCTGGCCGGTCGCTACACGGCTGACTTCCACCGAGGCAATTGCTCCGGAGGCGAGTGTCAGCGTAGCCCAGGCGGCGTCGTCGACCGTGACATCTTCCAGGCCGTCCGCTCCGGGGCGGCGGTTCACGAACGTGTGCAGGCGGCCCGTGACCTCGGTGACGGCATCGCCCAGGAGGAACAGGACTTGGTCGATGGCGTGGGAGGCGATGTCGCCCAGCGCACCGGAGCCGGCGGTTTCCTTGCGGAGGCGCCAAGTCATGGGGGATTCGGCGTCGGAGAGCCAGTCCTGGAGGTAGGCGGCGCGGACGTGGCGGACGGTGCCGAGCCGGCCTTCGGCGATCAGTTCGCGGGCCAGGGCGAGGGCCGGGACGCGGCGGTAGTTGAAGCCGATCATCGACTGGACGCCGTTCGCGCGGGCGACGGCCGCGGCTGCGGTCATGGCTTCTGCCTCGGCGATCGTGTTCGCCAGAGGCTTTTCCACGAGGACGTGTTTCCCGGCAGCGAGGGCGGCAACAGCGATCTCGGCGTGCATCCAGCCCGGAGCGCAGATATCGACGATGTGGATGTCATCCCGCTCAATGACCGAGCGCCAGTCGGTGGCGGACTCTGCCCAGCCGTACTTGGCGGCGGCCGCCGCGACGGATTCGGCGTCCCGGCCGACGAGGACTTTTTGCTCGAAGGCGGGGACGTCGAAGAAGCTGGCCACGTTCCGCCACGCATTCGAGTGGGCCTTCCCCATGAAGGCATAGCCGATGGCGGCCACACCCAGCGGGTCAGATGCTGGGCCGTGTGCCGGGGCAGGCGTTTGGTCGGATGGGCGGACTGGGGTGGTCATGGTGTGGTTCCTCGCTGATTCTTAGAGTGTGGCGGTTTCCGGCGCCCAGTCCTCCGGGACGGGTTCGGAGGCGGGCGCGTTGCTGGTGACATCTACGAACGAGCCCGACTCCACGGATTCGGAAATCGAGACCATCGTGTCCAGCACGTGGTAAGCCAGTTCGCCGGTGGCGCGGTGCGGAGTGCCTGAACGCAGGGCACGGGCCATGTCCAACACGCCCAGGCCGCGGCCGTTGGCCGGTCCGGTGGCGGGGATGATCTCGGGTTCTTCCGCCCCGGGCCGCCAGAGCCTGAGGTCGCCGTCGAAATAGTTCGGGTCCGGCAGCGAGAGCGTGGCCTCGGAGCCGGTGATTTCCACGAATCCCATTCGCTGGCGGGGGGACTCGAAGGAGAACACGCTGTGCGAGGACGCACCGCTTTCGAACTGCGCCATCGCGGAGACGTGTGTGGGGACCTCGACGGCGAACTCCTCCCCGGCCTTCGGACCGGAACCAATGATCCGGGTCGCCTTTGCGGAGGAGCCGACGGCGGCTACCTTACGCACCGAGCCGAAGGTCTGGACCAGAGTGGTGAGGTAGTACGGGCCCATGTCGAACAGGGGGCCCGCACCGTGCTGGAACAAGAACGCAGGGTTCGGGTGCCAGGATTCCGGCCCCGGGGTCTGGAACGTGGTCATGCCGGTCAACGGGGTTCCAATGTCCCCGCGTTCGATGATGCGCCGGGCTGTCTGCAACCCCGCACCGAGGAAGGTGTCCGGCGCCGTTCCGAGGCGGATGCCCGCGGTATCTGCCGCCTTGAGCAGGCCCAGACCCGATTCCCGGTCCAGGGAGAACGGCTTCTCCGTCCAGACGTGTTTGCCCGCGTTGACCGCCGCCGTTGCAACCTCGACGTGAGCTGCCGGGATGGTCAGGTTCACGATGATTTCGACGTCGGGATGGTTCAGTGCCAATTCAGGCGCACCGAACTCGGGGACGCCGTATTCCTCGGCACGTGCCTTGGCTGCTTCTTCGAACAGGTCGGCGATCACCAGGACCTTGATGTCCGGGAAGGTGGTGAGGTTGTCCAGGTATTGCTTGCTGATGTTGCCCGCACCGATAAAGGCCACGCCCACCGGACCCTTGCGGTTTGACGGAGTGAAGCTCATGCCCCTGCCTCCTCGGAAACAGTTCCCTCGGCTGCCTGAACGCTTGCCGCTGCCGTCAGATACCTCAGGCTCTCGGTGATGCCCTCAAAAATGTCGCCGGAGTAGTCATCGAACTCCACCACGCCAACTTCCAGGGACTTGGCGGCAGCGATCACGTCCAGCACCGGAATCGATCCCTGGCCAGCGGGCTGCTGGGCCTTGGTGTCCGTGGTGGCCGGACCGTCCTTGATGTGGATGAACTTCACCCGGTCGCCCAAGCGGGCCAGCAATTCAACCGGGTCCTGGCCGCCGACAGCAGCCCAATACGTGTCCACTTCAAGGACGAGTTCCGGATCCAGCAGTCCCTCGAAGTACTCCAAGGCAGTCTTGCCTTCGATGGTGGACTCCAGTTCCCACGCGTGGTTGTGGTAACCAACGCGGATGCCGTACTCGGCGCCCTTCTTCGCTGCCGCATTCAGAGCCGTGGCCGTGGACTGGATGGTCTCTGCGTCCTGCCAGTGTTCCGCAGGGAGGAAAGGATCAATCACGGTGGTGATCCCCAGTTCCTTAGCGGCCGCGAAGATCTCGTCGTGGTCCTGGCTCAAGAGCGGCGCATGGCCGGATGGGGCGGTTAGGCCGTTTTCCTTCAAGGCCTTGCCGAGTTCGGCAGCGGTGGCCACGAAGTTGTACGGCTCCACCTGCGTGAAGCCGATTTCGGCGACCCTCCTGATGGTTCCAGGCAGGTCCTCCTGGATGGCGTTGCGGAGGGTGTACAGCTGGAGTGAATAGGACATGGCTTCCTTCCCGGTGATCGCCCGGTGTTCCTCGGTGTTGCTCGTACTGTCGGTTGCGGTCTATTAACAGTGAACCTACTTAACTGCCCCGGATGACAGACCTGCCACCAAGTGTTTTTGCACCAGGATGAATCCGATCAAGACCGGCAGGCTGACCACCACCGAAGCAGCCATGAGTTGGTTCCAAAACACATCCGATTCGCTGGCGTAAGCCTTGAGCCCCAAGGACAGTGTTTTTGTGGCCTCGTTGGTCAGCACGGATGCGAACAGAACCTCGCCCCATGCGGAGATGAATGAATACACGGCAACTGCGATGATGCCAGGCTTGGCAACAGGGAGGATCACACGGAACAGTGCTCCCATCCTGCCGGTGCCATCGATCATCGAAGCCTCTTCCAGTTCCTTCGGAATCGAGGCGAAGTAGCCGCTGAGCATCCAGATGGCGAAGGGCAAAGTGAATGTCATGTACGTGATGATCAGCCCGAGGTAGGAGCCCTGAAGCTGCAGGCCGGTCATGTTACGGATCTGCGTGAAGATCAGGTAAAGCGGCAGGAGGAACAGGATTCCGGGGAACATCTGGGTGGATAGGACAGTCAGGCTGAAAGCACGCTTTCCCTTGAACTGCAGCCGCGCAATGGCGTAGGCAGCAAGGACGGCAACTGTCACTGAGCAGGCTGTAGCGCAGACGGTGATGATGAGGCTGTTCTGGAAGTACTTGGCCAGCGGGACCGTGCTCCAGATGTCCAGGTAGGGTGACGCCGTGATTTCGCGAGGTATCCACTGGAAGAGTCCGGAGACATCCTTGAGGGGTTTCAGCGAGGTGGAGACCACCACGAAGAGCGGTACCGCTACCCAGAGGGACAGGATGGTCAGGACCACGTTCCTGAGGATCCGGAAGTTGCGTGTCTCAATCATTGTCGGCTCCCTTGGGCAGCACCATGCGGATGTAGAAAACGGAGGCAATGAACAACGCGATCAGCAGCAGCACGCTCATTGCGCCGCCCAGGCCGAAGTTCCAACTGCCGAAGGAGTTTTGGTAGATCAGTGGGGAAATAAGGGTAGCTTCCTTGGGGGAAGTGGCTCCGAACAGGACAAAGGGGACGTTGAACTGGTTGAAGGTCCACAGCGACATCACCATGAGCAGGACCCCATTGGCCGGACGGACCATGGGCAACGTGATGCGACGGAACTGCTGCCAGAGCGTGGCGCCATCAATGGCCGCTGCCTCGTAGACGTCGGTGGGAACGTTCTGCAGGGCCGCCATGAGCATAAGGAACGCAAAAGGCCACAGCTGCCACACATTCACGATCACCATGGCTCCGAAGGAGTTCCCGCCCAGCAACCAGAAGGGGCGTTCGTCTCCGAAGAGGTGAAGCGTGTCCACCAGGATTTGGTTCACCGCACCATCGCGCTGGTTGAACATGAAGGCCCAGGCAATGGTTCCTACATAGGCCGGGAGTGCGTAGGGGACCAGGAAGAACGTACGGAGAAGAGCACGTCCCTTGAAGTTGGAGGAGAGGAAAACTGCGCCTGCCATGCCGAGCATCCAGGAGAAGCCGACCACCAGGATGGTGTAGCCCAGCGTGCGCCCAACCGTGCTGAAGAAGGCCTGGCCGATGGTGCTGTCCGGGTTGAGCCCGTTGATGAAGTTCTGTAGCCCTACGAACGGTGCGTTGAGCCAGTTGGTGAGGTTGAGCTGCGTCAGGGAGATGAACGCAATCCAAATCCCAAGGAGCATCGGGCCGATGTGGATCAGGAGTTCAAGGATCGCGGCCGGAAGGATCAAGCCGTAGGGGAGGAATGAGCGACGCCGTTTACGTACCGGCGGTGTGCTTGCGGCCCGTGGTTTCCCGGGCTCGGGATCAACGGCAGCGGTGCTGCCTGCAGCGGCGGGGCCGCTGTCCAATGCTGAATGGGACATGGAAACTCCTTTGCCGGAGCGGGGACACCACTTTATGGTGGCGTCCCCGCTCACTGGGCCTGGTTACTGGGCCGCGGCCATCTGGTTATTGGCGTCCTTGAGGGCCGCCCGGATGTCGTCTTCGGAAACAGTTCCCGTTGCCGCTTTGGCAAAGAGGTTCTTGATTGCCGTGCCGGTGAGGGTCTCCATCTGACCCTCCTTGGCGATCAGCGGCATGGGCAGGGAGTGGTTGGACAGGGCGTCATTCTTGGCCTTGACCTCTTCGGTCTGGAAGGCGGCATCGCTCGACGCCGCGGTGACTACCGGCAGGGAGGAATAGGCCTTGTTGAGGGCAATCTGCTCTTCGTCGCTGGTCAGGAACCCGGCCAGCTTGATGGCATTTGCCTTGTTGTCGCTGTTCTTGAAGACGCTGAGGTTGATACCGGCCACGTGGCTCTGGGTGCCGCGGTCACCGGTAGCTCCGGCGGTCATCATGGGGATCGGGGCTACACCCCAGTCCTTGAAGTCGCGAGCAGCGAAGTTCTTCAGCGGGCTCTGGTCAAACATCATGGCGGCCTTGCCGTTGATGAGGTTGTCCACCTTCTGGCTGCCTTGGCTCAGTTCAGCGTCCGACGGCGACATCACCTTGTCCGTGGCCATCAGGTCCACGAACTGCTTGACGCCCTCTACCTGCGGATCGCTGTCGAACGTGGGCTTTCCGTCACCGTCGAACAAGGTGCCGCCGTTTTGCAGGCCACGAACGAACGCTTGGTGCGAGTTGGCGGAAACGGATGCACCGGCTGCGGTGAAGCCCCACTGATCAGGCTTGCCGTCTCCGTTGGTGTCCTTGGTGAGCTTCTTGGCATCGGCCACAAACTCGTCCCAAGTTGTGGGGGCCTTCTCGATGCCGGCTTCCTTGAACAGCTTTGTGTTGTAATACATGTTGTAGGCCAAGCCGTAGAGCGGCACAGACGTGGGGGTCTTGCCCTCTGCGCCACCGGTGGACCAGCTGGTCTTCAGGAAGCGGTCCTTGCCACCAACGGCCTCCAGCAGTTCACCTTCCACGGGCTCGAAAGCGCCCGTCTCCTGGAGGGTCACGGCCCACGTGTTGCCGATGTTGAGGACGTCCGGGCCGTCGCCACTGGTAACTGCGGTAAGAATGCGGTTGTAGAGGTCAGTCCAGCTGATGACTTCCAGCTGTACCTTTACTCCGGTCTTTTCCGTAAAACGATCCAGCGTGGGCTTCAGCTTGGCTGCAGTGTCGTCCAGGCTGTTGCCTTGGTCCGATGCCCAGTAGGTGATGGTGTCGCTGCTTGCTTGTGGGCTGCTACCGCCGCCACCGCAGGCGCTGAGGCCCAGTGCCAAAGCTGCTGTCGCGGCAACTGCCGATAGGACTTTCATGGGATTCTTCATGATGCTCCGGTTTTCTCGTCGTCGAGCTGGTGCTGGCTGAAACTAGGCTGAAAGCGTTGCTGCTGTGGGATCCCAATCCTCGGGCAGCGCAGGGACCTGTGTTGCAGAACTTTCCACATCCACAAAGGCCCGGTTGTCGATTGATTCTGCGATGGAGGCCATAGTGTCCAGGATGTGGAACGCAAGTTCACCCTGGGCACGGTGTGGCCGGCCCTCACGGATGGCGCGGGCCATTTCCAGGACACCGGCTCCACGGCTGGCAGTTGAGCCAACTGAAGGGACGGTTGTCCAGTCGTCGGAACCGAGCGCACAAATCCTGATGTCGCCGTCGAAGTTGTTCGGGTCCGGCAAAGCGATGGTGGCTTCGGAACCGGTGATCTCCACAAACCCTGCGCGTTTGAGCGGGGAATCGAAGCTGAAGATGCTCTGCGCAGATTCACCGTTCTCGAACTCCAGGATGGAGCTGACGTGAGTAGGGACTGTGACCTCGAACGTCTCGCCGGCCTTGGGACCCGAGCCGATGACACGTGTCTCGCGGGACTTGGAACCGAAAGCGCCTACCTTTCGGATGCTGCCAAAGGTCTGCACGAGCGTTGTCAGGTAGTAGGGGCCGATGTCGAACAGAGGGCCGGCGCCGTCCTGGAATAGGAACGCGGGGTTCGGGTGCCAGGATTCAGGACCCGGGGACTGCATCAGGGTCAGTGCCGTCAGCGGAGTGCCGATGTCGCCGCGTTCGATCATGCGGCGGGCAGTTTGGAGGCCGGCGCCGAGGAACGTGTCCGGAGCACAACCCAACCTGACGCCGGCGGCGTCGGCTGCCTTGAGCAAGCCAAGGCCACTTTCACGGTCCAGCGAGAATGGCTTTTCGCTCCACACGTGCTTGCCTGCGTTGACAGCCTGTGTAGCGACTTCCACGTGGGCAGAGGGGATGGTCAGGTTGATGACAATCTCCACCTCCGGGTGGCCGAGGACAGCATCAATGCCACCGTGCACGGAGATGCCGTACTCGTTGGCGCGGGTGGCTGCGGCCTCTTCGAACAAGTCACCGATCGCCACAACGCGAACATCGGGGAAGCTTGTGAGGTTGTCCAGATACTGCTTGCTGATGACACCTGCGCCGATGATGCCTACGCCTACGGGGCCTGAACCCACCGGGCCTGACGTCAGGGAACCAAAGGCCATTGCTGCTGCGTTACTCATGCGGACACCTTCCCCGCGCTGAGGTAGTTGTAGCTGTCTTCCACGGCGTCGAACATGTCGCCTTGGAAGTCGTCCAGTTCCACCACCGCTGCCTCAAGAGAGCCGGCGGCGCCCAACACGTCCCAAATAGGCATCTGGCCGGCACCAACGGCGAGCTGGCTCGACGGGTCCGAGGTCACGGGACCGTCCTTGATGTGAATGAACTTGACGCGGTCACCGAGCCGGGCCAAGAGCTCGGCGGGGTTCTGGCCACCTACTGCTGCCCAATACGTGTCCAATTCCAGGACCACCTCGGGGTTCAGGTGGTCGGCAAGGTGTTCGATTGCCGTCTTGCCGTCAATGACGGACTCAACTTCCCACCAGTGGTTGTGATAACCGACGCGGACACCGTATTCGGCTCCCTTGGCGGCGGCCGCGTTGAGCTGTTCCGCGGTTGCTTTGATGTCTTCGATCGTGTTCCAGCGCTCGATCGGGACATGCGGGTCAATAACTGTACCGATGCCCAGCTGCTGCGCAGCTGCAAAGATTGCGTCCTGGTCATCGCTGAGCAAAGGAGCATGGCCGGACGGGGCGGTGAGGTTGTTCTCCGTCAATGCCCGCTTGAGTTCGTCAGCCTTGGCAACGAAACGGTATGGCTCAACCATGGTGAATCCGATGTCGGCCAAGCGCTGGATGGTTCCCGCCAGATCCTCTTCAAGGGCCTTTCGGACCGTGTAGAGCTGGATCGAATATGACACTGTCTCTCCTCGTCGTTGTGGGTGGAGGCAAATTGATGCCGTTGATTTCCGGCATCCAAGGGGGTGATGTGCTGCTCCTCACAACCTAGGGGGACTTTTGTCGAGCGTCAAGCAAAAGTTGAAATATTGCCGACAAACTTCTGCTGCATGACACGCATAAGCAATCGTGCTTCACTAATTGCATGACCTCAGCACCCGGACACCAAGGCGTAAAAGACGCCCCCGCGCAGGATGCCGGTAACCTTTCTCGTGCCGGGGACCTCTTCCAGCTCCTCCGGGACGGCCAAGCAAGGACCCGCGCTGAACTTGCCCTCACCACAGGACTCGCCCGCTCCACCGTCGCTTCCCGGATCGACGCCCTGATCGGATCCGGCCTCGTCGGGCCTGCCGGGGAGGCCACATCCAGTGGCGGCAGGCCGCCGTCGCGCTTTGCCTTCAACCCCGCCGCCCGCGTCGTCCTGGCGGTCGACGTCGGAGCGACCCACGTGATTGTCGCCGTCACCGACCTCGGTGGAAGCGTCCTCGCCGAACGCAGGCTGACGCAGGAAGTCGCCGAGGGCCCGGACATCGTGCTTGGCCAGGTCATCAAAGCCGGACGCGAGCTGCTCAGCGAAGCCGGGCGCGAACCCGGCGACCTCGCGGGCATTGGCATCGGACTGCCCGGGCCCGTGGAACACGCCACCGGACGGCCGGTCAAGCCGCCCATCATGCCGGGCTGGGATGGATTCGACGTCGTTCCTTATGTCCAGCGCTCGCTGCCCGTTCCAGTTCTGGTGGACAACGACGTCAACATCATGGCGCTTGGCGAACGCACCGCCTACTGGCCCGACCACGAGAATTTCCTGTTCATCAAGGTCGCTACTGGCATCGGCGCAGGCATCATCAGCAGCGGCCAGCTGCAGCGCGGCGCCAACGGCACCGCCGGGGACCTCGGCCACGTGCGCGTGCCCCGCGGCGACGACGTCCTCTGCCGTTGCGGCAACTACGGCTGCCTGGAAGCGCTCGCCTCAGGTCCCGCCGTCGCCCGCCAACTCAAGGCGCAAGGTCTCGAAGCGGCAACGGGAGCTGATGTCCTCCGACTGGTAGCCGAGGGAAATTTGCAGGCCATCCAGGCCCTCCGGCAGGCGGGACGGGACGTCGGCGATGTGCTGGCCACCGTGGTCAACCTGCTCAATCCGTCCATGATTGTCATCGGCGGCAGCGTGGGAGAGGCTGGCGAACACCTGGTTGCCGGCATTCGCGAAGTTGTGTACCGGCGTTCGCTGCCGTTGGCCACCACTCACTTGCGGATCGGTATTTCCATGGCTGGTGATCGCGCTGCAATCCTGGGCGCCAGCCAGATGGTGACGCAGTACGTGCTCTCACCGGCAGTGATTGAAGCCACGCTCCAAGCAGCGGGATAGGCGCCGTTTGTGACTGGATGGCCGGTGGCGGCGTGATAGCAATGAAGGTGATGAAAACGTTTCCCGCCACCGTCCAGCGCAATCCATGAGCCAGTTCCTCGCCAAAGTTCCCCGGGGATGGTTGATCCTCGCCTGCATCGGCCTGATCGCGCTCAACATGCGTGGGCCGTTCGTGGCAGTGGCCCCAGTGGTGGATTCGCTGCAGGCCGATCTCGGATTTTCGCCTGTTGAACTGGGTCTGCTGACTGGTATCCCCGTGCTCTGTTTTTCGCTCGCCTCGCCGTTGGCGTCCCTGGCCGGGCGGCGGCTCGGTGCCGAATTTGCCGTCATGCTCACGCTGCTCGGCGTACTGGCCGGCGTCGTGATCCGGTCCAGCGGCGGTGGCGTGCCGGTCCTGGTGGGGACAGTCATCATCGGTGTGGCTATTACGATCGGCAATATCGCCGTGCCACTCATCATCCGCAGGGACTTCGCTCCACGGCGTCAAGCTACGGCGATGGGCGTATATACGGCAGCCCTGAACATTGGCTCGTTCCTCACCTCTGTGGCTACTGCACCGCTCGCTGAACTGGTGGGCTGGCGGCTTTCCTTGGCGGCGAGTGCCCTTCTGGCGTTGGCAGCCATCTTGTTCTGGATACCGACTGTGGGATTCCGCCGCGCCTTGGTTCCCGCCGCAGTTCCTGCGCCCGACCGCTCCGCGTCCACTGCGGTGGTAGGAGTTGGCTGGTTAACGGCAGGCCTGACACTTGGCTTCGCCGGTCAAGCGTTCTCCTATTACGGGGTCACAGCGTGGCTGCCGAGCTTCCTGTCCGACGAACTCGGCATGGGCGCCGCCGAGGCCGGCGCAGGCTCCTCACTGTTCCAGATCTTCGCGATTGTGGGCGGGCTTGGTGTGCCGCTCCTGGCCCGCTTCGCCAGCACGACGACGGTGGCCGTCACCTTGAGTGCGCTATGGCTGACGGTTCCCGTGGGCTTGCTCCTGGCGCCTGATTTGTGGTGGATGTGGTCTTCCATGGGCGGCATTGCGCAGGGTGGCGGCATCACGGTGGTGTTCATCGCCATCATCAAGTTTGCGCGGGACCAAGCCTCGGCAGGGAAGATGTCCGCCGTCGTCCAAGGCGTGGGCTATCTGGTTGCAGCCCTGGCGCCAACCGTCATCGGCTACGTCCATGGCGTGTCCGAGGGCTGGACCGTGCCGCTGCTTGTGATCCTCGGTTCGGTGCTCGCGTTCTGTGTGTGCGTTACGTTGTCCGTGCGCTGGGTGGCCCGGCAGGGGTAGGTGAGCGCCGCCGTCGGGGTTGTCCTTCCCTACCCGATTCTTTTCCGGCCCATTTCGGGGGTGCGCTGCGCATTAGACGGTAGGAAGCGTCTTGTGTGAAGCTGGCCGTCGAATCGGTGCGAGGGCGGTCGCATTCCGGGTTCGCGGTGGCATGGAGAAACCCCGCTGCTGGGCTGCCTCCCCGACGATCGGGGTCACTTGTTGCGAAGAGTGCAGGCAGCCCAGCGTCGGGGCTTGGTTTGTCGCTGACCAGTACAGCTAGGCGGCGACGAGTTCCTCCTCCGTGGCCTCTTCACGGGCCTCGGTGAGGAAACGGGCGTAGGCCGGGATTGTCAGGAAAGTGGGGAATTCCTCGGCCAGGGTGACTTCTTCGAAGATGGCGCGGGCGTCAGCGAAGCGGTCTCCGTCGAAGCGTTCCAGTCGGGCGTATTCCTCGTCCAGCATGTCCTGGACCCATTCACGGCTGATGATCTCGCCGTGATCGGTGATGGCGTGGGAGTGGATCCATTGCCAGAGCTGGGACCGGGAGATCTCGGCGGTTGCGGCGTCTTCCATGAGGTTGTGGATGGCGACGGCGCCGTTGCCGCGGAGCCAGGACTCGATGTAGCGGATGCCTACCTCGATGTTCAGGCGGACCCCTTCCTCGGTGATGGTGCCTTCGGTGCTGGCGATGTCGATCAGTGCGCGGTCATCCGGGGTGACGTCCTCGCGGCTGCGGTCCAGCTGGTTCGGCCTGTCGCCGAGCACGGAGTCAAACACTTCGCGGCACACGGGTACGAGGTCCGGGTGGGCTACCCAGGAGCCGTCGAAGCCGTCGTTGGCTTCGCGGGTCTTATCGGCGCGGACCTTCTCGAACGAGGCGGTGTTGGCTGCTTCGTCCTTGCGGTTCGGGACAGCTGCGGCCATGCCACCGATTGCCATGGCCCCGCGGCGGTGGCAGGCCCGGACGAGTTGTTCGGTGTAGGCACGCATGAACGGTTGGGTCATGGTCACCTGGCCGCGGTCCGGGAGTACGAAGCGCGGTCCGCGGGTGCGGAAGTTCTTGATCAGGGAGAAGATGTAGTCCCACCGACCGGCGTTCAAACCGGAGGCGTGATCCCGGAGTTCGTACAGGATCTCCTCCATCTCGAAGGCGGCGGTGATGGTTTCGATCAGCACGGTGGCGCGGATGGTGCCCTGCGGGATGCCGAGGAGGTCCTGGGCCAGGACGAAGATGTCGTTCCACAGGCGTGCTTCGAGGTGGTTTTCGATCTTGGGCAGGTAGAAGTACGGGCCCTTGCCCTGGGCGAGCAGGCGGCGGGCGTTGTGGAAGAAGAACAGCCCGAAGTCCACGATGCCGCCGGCGATGGGCTTGCCGTCGATCAGCATGTGCTTCTCGGGCAGGTGCCAGCCGCGGGGACGGACCACAATGGTGGGCAGGTCGCCCGCCGGCTTGAGCTTGTATTCCTTGCCCTCGGGGGAGGTGAAATCAATGCGGCGTTCCAGTGCGTCGGTCAGGTTCAGCTGACCCTGGATGACGTTGCGCCACGTCGGGGTGGAGGAGTCTTCCATGTCGGCCAGCCAGACCTTGGCACCGGAGTTCAGGGCGTTGATGGTCATCTTCTTATCCACCGGGCCCGTGATCTCTACGCGGCGGTCCTCCAGGCCCGGGGCCGGGGGAGCAACACGCCAGCTCGGGTCGTTGCGGATGGCTTCGGTCTCGGGGAGGAACCGCGGATCCTGGCCACTGGAAATCTGGTTGCGCCGTGCGTGCCGTGCCTGCATCAGCTCCTGACGACGATCAGCAACGGCCCGGTGAAGCTTGCCGACGAACTCAAGGGCGTCGGGAGTGAGGACCTCGTTCTGCCGCGAGATGGGCTGCGCGGTCAACGTGATGCCATTAATAGTGAAGTTGTCGGTGAAGCTGTTCATTTCAAATCTCCTAAGAAAATGTTCGACGGCGGCACTCGGCTGAGCGGGTGGGCTTGGAGGGGAGACCCTCCGCGTGCTATTCCCCATCCCGGCCACATGGCCTCGCGGGGCTCGGCCGGTGTCCGGGACAGGGCCCCTTTTACGCACGCTTCCGGGTTTCCCCTCCAAGCCGCTGCGGTTACGTTCCGTGAGTGCCGGCGTCGTGCCTTCCGGTGAGCGAAGCGAACAGCTCACCTTGGGCGGGTGTGGTTAGTGGAATTGGCCCTCTTCGGTCGATCCGACCAGAGCGAGGGTGGATGCGTTCGGGTTGAGCGCGGTGGCGATGTCGTCGAAGTAGCCGGTGCCGACTTCGCGCTGGTGCTTGGTGGCGGTGTAGCCGCGGGATTCGGAGGCGAATTCCTTTTCCTGGAGCTCGACGTAGGCGCTCATGCCTTCGCGGGCGTAACCGTGGGCGAGGTCGAACATCGAGTAGTTCAGGGCGTGGAAGCCGGCCAGGGTGATGAACTGGAACGTGAAGCCCATGGCGCCGAGCTCGCGCTGGAACTTGGCGATGGTGGCGTCGTCCAGGTGCTTGCGCCAGTTGAACGACGGCGAGCAGTTGTAGGAGAGCATCTGGTCCGGGTACTCGGCCTTGACCGATTCGGCGAACTTGCGGGCCAGCTCGAGGTCCGGGGTGCCGGTCTCCATCCAGATGAGGTCGGAGTACGGTGCGTAGGCCTTGGCGCGGGCGATGCAGGGTTCGATCCCGTTGCGGACCTTGTAGAAGCCCTCGGCGGTGCGTTCTCCGGTGATGAATTCGCGGTCGCGCTCGTCAACGTCCGAGGTGATCAGCGTTGCTGCTTCGGCGTCGGTGCGGGCAATGACCACCGTCGGGGTACCGGCGACGTCGGCTGCCAGGCGGGCTGCGTTGAGGGTCCGGATGTGCTGCTGGGTGGGGATCAGGACCTTGCCGCCAAGGTGGCCGCACTTCTTCTCCGAAGCGAGCTGGTCTTCCCAGTGAACACCCGAGGCACCTGCGGTGATCATGGACTTCATGAGTTCGTAGGCGTTCAGCGGGCCACCGAAGCCGGCTTCGGCGTCGGCGACGATCGGAACCAGCCAGTCCTCAACGGTCTTGACGCCCTCGGCGTATTCGATCTGGTCAGCCCGGAGCAGCGCGTTGTTGATGCGGCGGACAACCTGAGGGACCGAGTTGGCCGGGTACAGGGACTGGTCCGGGTAGGTGTGGCCGGAGAGGTTCGCGTCAGCGGCAACCTGCCACCCGGAAAGGTAGATGGCGCGGAGTCCGGCCTTGACCTGCTGCACGGCCTGGTTGCCGGTCAGTGCGCCGAGAGCGTTGGTGTAGCCCCCGTTGGGTGCTTCCTCGGTGAGCTGCTTCCAGAGCTTCTCCGAACCGCGGCGGGCCAGGGTGTGCTCTTCAGAGACGCGACCGCGGAGGCGGACGACGTCGGTGGCCGAGTAATCACGGGTGACGCCTTCCCAACGCGGGTTGGCGGACCATTCAAGTTCCAGCGCTGCTGCCTGCTGCTCTGCAGTCTGTGCGGATTCTGCTGGTTCAAATGATGCGGTCATTGCATGTCTCCTAATATCCAAGGGCTCCCGGGCCGGCCTCCGCTGCGCCTTTGCTGCATCGGCCGGCTTACCCGGGGTCTGTATTTCTTTTTCGTAAGACCTACTTTTCTGCACTTACAACAGGCTTTCTAGAGGAAAACTATGGAAAGAAATGCACTTCTTCGCGTATTCTCAAGAAATGTCGCCTGTGAGCTGGAATCGCGAAGTCGCGCCGCCGTCGTCCTCCACAACGTCCCCTGAACTGGACGTCATTAGCCTTGGCCGCCGCGTGCGCCACTTGCGCAAACAGGCCGGCCTGACGCTGGATGACTTGAGTGCCGCCGTCGGGACCGCGCCGAGTCAGCTCAGCCTGATCGAAAACGGTAAGCGCGAACCCAAATTGGGGCTGCTTCAGCAACTCGCCGCGGCCCTCGGCGTGAGCATCGATCAGCTGTTGGGGGCCGAGCCGCCCAGCCGCCGAGCGGCCCTGGAAATCGAGCTGGAACGGTACCAGCGCGGACCCCTGTACGAGTCCTTAAACCTGCCGAAAATCCGTATCAGCTCGCGGCTTCCGCTGGATGTGCTGGAGTCCCAGGTGGGGTTGCTTCAGGAGCTCGAACGCAAACTTAACGAGCAGGTCGCGACGCCGGAAGAAGCCCGCCGCGCGAACGGCGAGTTGCGTGCCATGATGCGCGAGCGCGGTAACTATTTCCCAGAGTATGAGGCGGAGGCGCAGAAGGTCCTCAAAGGGGTGGGCTACACTACCGGCCCGCTCAGCCAGCACGTCATCGCGGACATCGCGGAGAACCTCGGTTTCACCCTGCACCATGTGGGCGATTTGCCCCATTCCACCCGGTCTGTGACCGATTTGAAGAACCGCAGAATTTATCTGACGCAGAACCAACGCCAGGATCACGACCCCCGTTCGGTGCTTCTGCAGGCGCTCGGCCACTATGTCCTGGGGCACGAAACTCCGCGGAACTACGGCGATTTCCTGGCACAACGAGTGGCCACCAACTATTTCGCGGCCGCGCTGTTGCTTCCGGAGCAGGCCACCGTTGAGTTCCTCCAAAAAGCGAAGGCCGCGAAGGAAATCGCCGTGGAGGACATTCGCGATGCCTTTGCTGTGTCCTACGAAACCGCCGCGCACCGCTTCACCAACCTGGCCACCAAGCACCTGGGCATCACCACGCACTTCCAGAAGACACACCAGTCCGGCATCATCTACAAGGCGTACGAGAACGACGGCGTGACCTTCCCACAGGATCACACGGGCGCCATCGAGGGGCAACCGTCGTGCAAGGCCTGGACGTCGCGGGCAGTGTTTGACGTGCCGGACAAGTTCAGCGCATACAGCCAGTACACGGACACGCCTTCGGGTACTTACTGGTGCACAGCCCGGACCGAGCGCTCGGCTGCGGGTGAATTTTCTTTGAGTATTGGGGTGCCGTACCAGCACGTGAAATGGTTCCGTGGGCGCGAGACCACGGCCCGTGCTACCTCTACCTGCCCGGACCCGAACTGCTGCAAGCGGCCACCTGCCTCGCTTGCGAACGAGTGGGCCGGTAACGCCTGGCCGTCGGCACGGGCCCATTCGCACCTGCTGGCTGCCATGCCTCCCGGCGCGTTCCCCGGCGTGGACGAAACCGAGGTGTACAGCTTCCTGGCCGCCCACTCCGCCCGCTGACCCGACCCTCTCTCACATCCTGACCGTTTTCCCCGGATGCTCGTTCACTTCCCACCTGCTTTTCCGTGATGCTCGCTCACATTCCGGCCACATTTGGGCATCCCTCTCTCAGATCGCGTGAGTTCCGAAGGCAAAGCGTGCAGCATGTGAGGAGAAGATCAAATGGGGGGATCGGTATGTATCGAGTTCGGAAAGTGGTCGCGGTAGTAGCGGCAGCCATATTGGCGAGCGGATCGGCGACAATCAGTGCCTGCGCGCCGCAACCAGCCGACGTCGGGCTCGTCAAGGCCGACGGCGTTACGCGGGTTTCGGTCCAAGCGGCGGATTACGCTGCCCAACGCGAGGCGCTGAATGCCTCCGCGCGCAAGCTCGGCGCTACACTGCTCGCGGACGGAGGGGATGCCGCAAACGGAAATGTTGTTTCGTCGCCCGCCGGCCTGTTGATCGCGCTCAGCATGCTGCGAGCCGGAGCATCCGGAGAATCTGCCGCTGAGATGGATTCGGCCCTGGCTTTGCCCATCGACGGTCGCGACGAAGCGATGAACGCGGTACTCGCTGCGCTGGAAAAGTATGACGGTGACCCCGGCAGCGTGGACGAGGACGACCCGCCGCGCAAACCTGTCATGCACGCAGTCAACGGCCTGTTCGTCGACAAAGGCATCCCCACCGGAAAGGACTTTCTGGCCACGCTCGCCAAGCACTATGGCACGGGTGTGTACCCGGTGTCCTTCCAGGATGAGGCCGTGACCAAACCTGCCATTGACCAATGGGTCAGCAGCAACACGGGTGGCAGGATCAAGGAAGCACCTGCAAAGTACGATCCCGACAACACCTTCAGCTTGCTCAACGCGCTCTACTTCGCCGCGGCTTGGCAAACGCCCTTCGACCCGAACGACACATCGGCTCAGCCCTTCACCAAAGCCGGCGGGGAAGTCGTCTCCGTTCCCACTATGCACGGAGGCATCAGCATGGCGTATGCCGAAGGCGCGGGCTGGAAAGCCGTTGACCTCCCGTACGCCGAAGGTTTCGTGATGAGGCTGGTACTGCCCGACGGCGGTGCGTCGGGTGTCGCCGGTGCAGTTCCGGTTTCAGCGGAGGTGCTTTCTGACGTTGCCCGACGCTTGGAAAACGCCCCGGTGGGGATGGTCCAGATCAGCCTGCCCAAATGGGACCACAAGACGACCTTTGAACTGCGGAAGGTCTTCGAAACACTCGGCCTCAGGAAAACACTGGCGACACAGTCCGATTTCGATGCGATCCAACAGGGAATGCAACTTACTCAAGCGGCACAAGCAGCCAACATTACCGTTGCTGAAAAGGGAACCATCGCATCCGCTGTAACCCAGCTCAACGGGGATGCCGCAAGCGCCCTCATTGCAGAACGCGAGATCATCCTCGACCACCCGTTCCATTACGAGATTGTGCACGTTGAAACCGACATGCCGTTGTTCACGGGTTGGGTTGCTGATCCGCGCTGAGGGGCAGGATGTGCAAGAGGAACAGCCGGAACCCGCCGGGATGTGAGAGAAGAACTGCCGGAAGGGGGTTGGATGTGAGAGAGCGTTGGCTATTGAACCAGCCGCCCCCCCAGCACTGCCGCAGCCTCAACGACGTCGTCCGCCTGCCGTTTGGACGAACTCAAGGCGACCTCGTGTCCGGCGAGAGTAATGATGTCCGTGATGACCGCGACCGTGAGCTTGCCCAGAGTGTCATCGCTGGCGCCCAGCAGCACGGAGTTTTGCCGAACCCACTCGCGTCCACGTTCACGCCGAAGTACCTCGAACCCCGGGGGAGTGTCGCCCTCGATGAACACCCGCTCCAATGCGCGGTGCGTCCAGGTGTAGTCGAAGTAGCTGCGGCTGCCCACGTTGAACAGTGCCAACGGATCGTTCTCGCCTGACTTCTTGGCCTTTGCTACAGCCGCGGCGACGAGCCTTTCATGCTCGTTTTGATAATCATCCCAGATGGCCAGGAACAGTTCGGTCTTGCCCCCGAAGTGGTGATACAGGCTGCCGACGCTTGAGCCGGAACGGGCTACGACGTCCGAAATGCTGGCATCGGTGAAGCCGTGTTCGCAGAAAACTTCCCTGGCCGCATCCAGGAGGTTTCTTCGGGTGGCGGCTGTCCGGCTCCATTGCCACGAGCCGGAATGGACTGCGGCGTTGGATGTTTTACGAACCAAGGATGCTCCCTTCGCCGCGACATGCAGTTTGCCGGAGTGTCGTCGGGGTTCTTTCTGGAATCGTACCTTCACCAAGCCCCGACTTAAAGCATTCAAACCCCTTGACCATGAATCAACTAAAGGAAACAATCTTAGAAGCTTGTTCTAGAAATATGTGTTGCGGTATGTACCCGAATGCTGCGATTTTTGACGTCAAACGCCCCGAAACCCGGGTGCCGTTTTTACCGTCGCGCTGCAACTGGTTGAATCGCTATGAGAGAGCGCCAACTGGTCGCACGCCAAACAAAGCCAGAGAGGAACGCGGCCTGATGTCCGTTTCAAGCAAGTCGTCCGGGATCACGTCGAACAGGTGGTTCAAACCCGTCGTCGTTACCTCCGTAGCGTTGGTGGTGGCGTTGGTACTGGTGCTCATCGCCCAGTGGCTCCGGACGCTGCAACCCGTTCAACAGTTCCTGGTGGACTACCCTGGACACTCAGCGATCCCCGAGGGCACCCCCACAGGCTTCCCGGCATGGCTCGGCTGGCAGCACTTCCTCAACATGTTCTTCCTGGTTCTGATCATCCGCTCCGGCTGGCAGGTCCGGACCACCACAAGGCCGCCGGCTTACTGGACCCGGAACAACAAGGGCTTCATCAAGACCAAGAATGCGCCGTCCAAGATCAGCCTGGATCTCTGGTTCCACCTCACGCTGGATGCCTTGTGGGTGTTGAACGGCATCATCTTCATCGTCCTGCTGTTTGCTACCGGCCAGTGGCTGCGGATCATCCCCACCAACTGGGACGTCTTCCCCAACGCGTTGTCCGCAGCGCTGCAGTACGCCTCGCTGAACTGGCCCATTGAGAACGGCTGGAACAACTACAACAGCCTGCAGCTGCTGACCTACTTTGTCACCGTCTTCATCGCCGCCCCGCTGGCCATCATCACCGGTCTTCGGATGTCCGGTGCGTGGCCGAAAAAGGCCGCGGTCAACAAGTTCTACCCGATCGAACTCGCCCGCCAGATCCACTTCCCGGTGATGATCTACTTCGTGGCGTTCGTGATCGTCCACGTCACCTTGGTGCTGGCCACCGGTGCGCTGAACAACCTGAACCACATGTACGCCTCGAACAACGACTACAGCTGGTGGGGTTTCGGCATTTTCGCTGCCTCAATCGTCTTTACGGCGGCCGCTTGGTTCTTGGCTCGCCCGCTGTTCCTGCGCCCGGTCGCCTCGCTCATGGGCAAGGTCTCGCGCTAAGGGAAACCGTCTAGCGGGACCCGCCCTGCCACAGGGCATCAAACGGAGCGCCCGAGGATACCCGGTTCTTGATCCCGGCCGTCACGAACGCCTTGGCGGTGCGGGCAGCTTCCAGTGGCGTGGCGCCCTTGGCCAACTCAGCGGTCACCGCCGCGGCCAGGGAGCAGCCGGCACCGGACACAGCGACGTCGCCAACCTTGGGACTGCGCAGGACTTCCAGCGTTTCGCCGTCGTAGTAAACGTCGACGGCGTCAGGGCCTTCCAGCCGCACCCCACCTTTGGCGAGGACTACTGCGCCGCTGATCTCATGGATGCGGATGGCAGCGTCCTTCAATGACTCTTCGTCATTGATGGTCAGCCCGGACAGGGACTCAGCCTCAAAGTGGTTGGGGGTGACGAAGGTGGCCAGCGGCAGGATCTGCGCTTTCAAGGCCTGGTCGGTGTCCAAGGCGTGGCCGGGCTCCTGTCCCTTGCAGATCAGGACCGGGTCAAGGACCACGTTCGCGAATGAGCCATCGGCCAACGCCTTCTCCACCGTGCTGATGGTTGCCGGGCTGCCGAGCATGCCGATCTTCACGGTGTCCAGGGCAGATGGTGCGCCGGAAACGGGACCGTAGGCCGCCGTCGTGGCTTCCAACTGGTCAGCAATAACCTGCTGGTCCACTGGCACGAAGCGGTGGTTCCAGTTGTCCAGTGGGTCGAAGGAAACGATGCACGTGAGGTTCGCGATGCCGAAAACTCCCAGTTCCTGGAAGGTTTTGAGGTCGGCCTGCGCGCCGGCGCCGCCGGTCGCTTCGGAGCCGGCGATGGTCAGGGCAATGGCAGGGGCAACGGCTGAAGTCATGCCTTCCATCTTGCCAGTTGCCTCGCTGCCGGCAGATTCTGGCAGCAGCCTTAGCCGTGCAGGCGGCGGTACGTTGCCTTGGCGGCTGGGTGAAGGGGCACGCCAGCGGTGTTGATGAGGGTCTCGGGGCTGAGGAACTGCACGCCCGTGCTCGTCTTCGGGACCAGCTCCTGGGCCCGTTCCACTAGCAGTTCCACGGTCTCCGAAACCACGTGATCGGCAAGGTCGCTGCGGCAAAGGAGCAGGTTGGCCACGCCCACGGTCCACGTGGCAGCTGCGTCCCCGTAGCTCTTGGCGGGGATCAGGACGCGATCGTAGAAAACGCCATACTGCTCGCGCATGGCCTTGATGTGCTCGGACAAGTCGATCAACCGGAGACCAACCTCATTGGCAGTGGACGCGATGGCAGCGGTTGGCACGCCGCCAGACCAGAAGAGGGCATCAATGGAGCCGTCCCGGAGGGCTGCGAGCCCCTGGTTCAGCCCGAGATTCACTTGCTTGAGGCCCATGTCAGCCGGGGCTGCGGAGATGATGCGGGGAACGGTCAACGATGTTCCGGAGCCCACCTCGCCAACACCGGCCGTCATCCCGGCGAGATCGGCGAAGGAGCGAAGACCGCTATCCTCCCGCACGATGCAGTGGACGTAGTTTTGGTACACCTTTCCGAGCGCCACAAGATTCCCGCCGGGCTGCGGGGTGGCCGCAGCCTGGGCAGCTGCATCCGCAAGGGCGACGGCGAACGTCGCCTCACCTGACAACACCCGCCGGATGTTCTCCAGGCTTCCGCCGGTGGTCAGCGGAACGGCGGTTTGCGCCACACCCTCGCGTTGGAGCAACTCCGCGAACAACGTTGCGAACTCCAGGTAGAAGCCACCGGGTTCACCGCCGGCGACCGTCAGCCTTTGCAGCTTCTCGTCAGGAGTGCAAGCGGTCGATACCGGCAGCAAAAGGCCCGCCAATCCAACTGACAGACCGGCCCTGAGCGCAGCCCGCCTTGGCATGATCCGGCTATCCATCCTTGCCTCCTGACGGCTGCCGGAATTCAAGTCTTGCCGTCAATCCGTGTGGCTGTCTTCCTTCCAGCACAAGCTCAGCGTCATTCGCCTGCGCCAGTCGATCCACGATCGTCATGCCCAAGCCGTTCCCGGAGATCTTGCTGTGCTGCGGCGCCCGCCAAAACCGTGTTGTGGAGGCGGTGCGCTGCTCGGCGGAAAGCCCGGGACCGTCGTCGGAAACCTCGACGGCGAGCCCTCCTTCTGTCTGGTTCGTTGCCACCGTGATCCGGGAGCCAGGGGCGTACTTGATGGCGTTGGTCAGAAGTTCACCCACCATGTGTGCCAATTCGTCCGGATTGCACGCGAGGTGGAGCGGTTGCTCCGGCTGCGCGAGCGTGATCACGGAACCCGCGCGTTCAGCAGCCGGCATCGCCCGCTCCACCTCTCCTTGCAGGATTGGGAACGGGTCGATCACCGAATGGTGTTTGTGTTCTGCTTCTTGGTCCGCGCGCGTCGATCCCTCGAAAGCGCGGTGTTCCGCCGTCGCCAGCTTCAGCACGCCGTCGAGAATTGCCTCCACACGCTCAAGCTCAGCAACCACGCCTGCCGCGGCGGCTTTCTCGGGCTCCGACTTCAGCGCCAGTTGCAGCAGATCGATCCGGAGCCGCAAGGCACCCACCGGGTTCCGTAGTTCGTGCGAGGTGTCGGCGATCAGTTGGCGCTGCGAATCGATGCTCTCGGTCACTGTGTTGGCCATTGCGGTGAACGAGCGGCTCAGCTCCCGCAACTCGGGCGGACCGGCGTCGGGAAGGTGGCTCGTCTTGCCCGTCGTCTCAAGTTCGTGGACGGCGAGGCTCAGCCGATGGACCGGCCGCAGGACCCAGCCGGTGATGCGGGCCGCTGCCAACAGGAGGAGCGCGCCGAGCGCAACCGCCGCAAGCCCGACGACGAGCCACCGCTCCCGTAGCTTCTCCCGGGCCGCTTCGGGATTAACTTCAAGGACCGCCTCCCCGAGCACCTGGCTGGCTGTGCCGAAGGACCTCGAGATAACCTCCGTGCCGGATCCGAAGGGCCTGATCGGGCTGAGCGTGGTGTCGCTGAGGTTCAAGCTGGCCCGGTTCAGGGCATCACGGACTTCGGCGCGGTCCTCGCTCAGGTCCCCTGAGCGCACTGTCTGCTGCTGGAGCCGGACCAGGATGCCCTCGCCGTAGAGCTCGGAATAGCGATCCATTTCGCGTTGCAGCTGGGTGGTGTCATTGTCCGATGAAGCGTCATTGGCGAGCTGGGCAAACCGGTTCAATGACGTGACGCGGTTGATCTGGAGTTCCTGGGTGAGCTCCCTGCCGGCCGATGTCAGGATCACGCTGGACACGGTGACCACTATGAGCACTGAGATCACGCTCAGGATGGCCAGGACACGGATTTTCACGGCTGCTCGACGCGGTAACCGACCCCGCGGACGTTGATGATGAAGCCGGGAAGTTGGAGCTTGGACCGCAGGCCCGTGAGGTGCACATCCAAGGACCGGGAATTTGCGAGGAAAGCGTCACCCCAGAGGGCATCGAGGATCTGTTCCCTTGTCACTACGGATCCTGCGTGCCTTGCCAGGAGGCTGAGGAGTTCGAACTCTGTTGCGGTCAGGGAGAGTTCCCTTTCGCCAACAGCTGCTTTCCGGCGGTCGAGGTCCACGCTGACGTTTCCCACCACGATGCTGTGCGGTGCAGCCTGCCCAGCACGGTTGGTCCGGCGTGTCACCGCTTCGATCCTGGCCAGCAATTCCACGAGCTTCACAGGCTTGACCAGATAGTCGTCGGCCCCGGATCGAAGGCCCAGGACCACACTGCGCTCGTCGTCGCGCGCCGTCAGGATCAGGATGGGGACCTGGGTTACCTGGCGCAGTTTCCGTAGGACATCCAACCCGTCCAGGTCCGGCAGTCCGAGATCGAGCAGGATCACTTCGTGGTGCCGATGCCCAAGGAGTGCGTCTTCGCCACGGGACACCCTTGTAGCTTTGTGGCCGGCGGATGCAACGGCAGCGCTCAAGGCCGACGCCATGGCGTCGTCATCCTCGACGATGAGCACGTGCACTGTGTGATCCTTTGGGGTGGGCTGGTGGGCTGGTGGGCTGGTGGGCTGGTTCGCTACTCGAGCTTAACGTTGTGAGGCCCGTTCTGCGCCCCTCGGAGTGTCCAAAGGGCGCAGAGCGGGCCTCACAAGCCAGCCGTTCTAGGCGCTGGCACAGCAGGTTTTAGGCGTTGGCCAGGTCCTTCTTGTCCTCGTCGGCTTCGTGCGAGGCAGAGCCCTTCGCGGCGAAGGCGCTTCCCTGCTCGGCGTCCAAGTGCGTCGCTTTCTTGTTCTTCAACGCGAAGATGTATACAAGCAGCGAGATGAAGATCGCGGCAGTCACATAGGTGAAGAACATGTCCACCTGCCCGGCCTTCTGCAGAGCGGCGCCAATCAGCGGAACCGTGCCGCCGAACAGCGAGTTCGCGATCGCATATCCCAGGCCGACACCCAGGGCCCGGATCGATGCCGGGAACAGCTCAGCCTTCACCAGCGCATTGATGGAGGTGTAGCCGCCAACCATGAGCAGGCCGCCCAGCATGAGCAGGAACGCCATAAACGGATCCTTGGTTCCGGACAGCGTGGAGAGCAACGGCCATGTGAACAGTACACCCGTAACGCCGAACCAAATCAGCAGCGGCTTGCGGCCGATCTTGTCCGAAATCAAGCCATAGACCGGCTGGAGCAACATGAAGATGAACAATGCCCAGAAGTTGATGACGGAGGTATCGGTCTTGGCGATTCCGGACGTATCGTTCATGAACTTCAGGATGAAGTTGGTGTACGTGTAGAACGCCACGGTGCCACCGAGCGTGATACCAATGCAGATGAGCAGCGGCTTCCAGTGCTTGGTGAACAGCAGTTTCATGGTCCCCGGCTGTGCCTCGCCTTCAACCTTCACGTGCGCGGCGCGGAGCTGATCGGCGGAAAGCGTTTCTTCCATGGACCGGCGAAGCCAGAGGACAACCAACGCAGCGACGCCACCAATCGCGAAAGGAATTCGCCAGCCCCAGGCCGTCAGGTCTTCCTTGCCCATGGTGTTCTGCAGGATCACCAGCACCAGGAGGGCCAGCATCTGCCCGCCAATGAGCGTTACGTACTGGAAGCTGGAGAAGAAACCGCGGCGCTTGGCAGTGGCAGCCTCGGACATATAGGTGGCGCTGGTACCGTATTCGCCGCCCACCGAGAAGCCCTGCACGACGCGGATAAAGACCAGCAGGATCAGTGCCCAGAGCCCAATCACGTCCTGGGTTGGCAGGAGCGCAATGGCAAACGAACCGGCCGACATCATGGTCACGCTGAGGGTCAGAGCGGCCTTGCGGCCCTTGCGGTCGGCGTAACGGCCGAAGAACCAGCTGCCGATGGGACGCATGAGGAACGACGTCGAGAAGACCGCCATCGCTTCAAGGCCAGCCTGCAGATCGTCAGAGGAGTTGAAAAAGTGCGACTGGAAATACGCCGCGAAAACCGTATAGACGTAGAGATCGAACCACTCCACGAGGTTGCCCGCGGAGCCTTTGAGGATGTTACTCACGGCCTTGCGTGTCTGCGCGGCCTCGCTGAGGGGCGCAACTTGTTGGGTGCTCATCAATGAACCTTCCTGGACGGCAGCGTTTTGCCGCGGCCGTGTCTTGCATGAGTTCGTTCTGTCCATGAAGCTCGTGCTCATGGCGTCCTTGCGCATGGCTCTTCGTCGACTAAGAAAGGTCCTCCATGGGTGAAGAGGACATAATCCAAACTATTGGTGATACAGGGCACAGCCAACGCCGGAAGCGATTTCCTAACACTTCCTTAGGTTTCGGGCGTTCCTCTCGCAGATCATCGCCGGTTTTGGGCGTTCCTCTCGCAGATCATCGCCGGTTTTGGGCAATGTTCTCTCACATGGCCGCTTGCTCCGAAGCCTGTGCGCGAGATTTCGAGCTGTCCCGTTCAGCGCAAATGAGTGGCTGGTGGACGGGGGCCAGGTGCGATTAGTCTTCAGGCATGGCCTCCGTTCTCGGGTCGATCGACCGGACAGTGCGCGCTTTGGGGAGCCTCTACCGGACCACCCCATTGCCACCGGGCCAAGTGGTTGGCTTGGTGCTGGATGCGGCCCTTGACCGTCTGCATCCTGCTCCTGTTCAAGCGCCCGGGACCGTGCGCAGAACCGTCGGCCTCGGCTTGGCTCTGGCAGGGGTTGGTTTTACCGCGTGGGCCGTGGCGGAACGTCGGCGCCAAACGACCGGCACCTTTTCGTTGGAGCGCCCCGAGGGTCTGGTCACCACCGGTCCCTATGCCGCCAGCCGCCATCCGATGTACCTCGGGTGGTGGCTGATCCACTCGGGCGTGGGGATCTTTAGAGGTTCTCCCTGGACGCTCGCTACTTTGCCCGCTGGAATCCTGGTGGAACACTTTGGCACGTTGTGGGAAGAGAAGATGCTTCGGCGGGAATTCGGCCAGTCCTACGCTGACTACTCGGACAGGGTTCCCCGATACTTCGACTTCCATTGTCGCCACTCAGGACCATTGGCGTGATCGAGTGATGTGAACGAGCATTCGCCAATCAGGGGGATTATGTGAGCGAGAATCCAGAAAAGCCCTCGGTTATGTGAGAGAGGGAAGGGCGAATCGCGTCGGGATGTGAGAGAGCATCCGGGGATGGGACAATAAAACCGGTGTCGGGCTGAATGCCTCACCAACCACAGTGCTAATACAGCGGGGCGCCGTGCTTCACGGGCGCCTGCGCGAACCACTACGAAATGGATGACCCATGACCTCGCCCTCTGGCTCCAGCACATTGAGCAAGCCCGCACCCCGCTTCGCGTCGATCGGCTCCCCATACTTCGGCATCATGTTGGCCATCATGGCCGTGGTGCTGATCCTGTCCAACATTGGCGCTTCCAAAGGAGTGGTACTCGGCCCCATCATCACAGATGGCGGGTTCTTCCTGTTCCCGCTGGCCTACATCCTGGGCGACGTAATGAGCGAGGTCTATGGCTTCAAGGTTGCCCGCAAAGCCATCGTCACGTCGTTCGCGCTCTCGGTGTTCGCCTCGCTTTGCTACTGGGTGATCATCGCGCTGCCCGGCTTCGACGACGAATATGGAACCGCGAAGCAGGCAGCAATCGAGGGGGCGCTTGGACCCGTGCCGCAGATCGTCCTTGCCTCGCTGCTGGCTTTCCTCGCCGGACAGACCATCAACTCCTGGATCCTGGTGAAGATGAAGGCACGCACCGGTGAAAAGACCCTTTGGGCGCGCCTTATGGGTTCCTCCGTGGTGGGTGAATTCGTGGACACCCTGATTTTCTGCAGCATCGCAGCCTCGGTCATTGGCATCACGGACTTTGGAATGTTCGCCAACTACGTCTTGGTGGGCTTCCTCTACAAGACCGGCGTGGAGTTCCTGTTCGTGCCTGTCACCGTAATGGTTGTTGGCTGGATCAAGAAGCGCGAGCCGAGCTACGGGGTAGTCGCGGCCTAGCCGTACTAAGCTACGACGCCCTGCCTTTCGTGTAGTACCGGCCCAGCGTCTCCGCCTTGAACTCGAAGAAATCCCCGGACTCGATGGCCAACCGCGCGTCGTCCACCATCTTCACCACGAAACGCTCATTGTGGATGGAGATCAGTGTCGCCGAGACCATCTCCTTCGCCTTGTAGAGGTGGTGGATGTACGCACGCGAATAGTTTCCGCAGGTGTAACAGTCGCAGTCATCCTGCAGCGGTCCGAAATCGGCCTTATAGCGGGCACCGGACAGGTTGAACCGACCGGAGGGCGTATAGAACGCGGAATTCCGGGCCACGCGGGTGGGTGACACGCAGTCGAAAGTGTCGGCCCCATTCTCGATTGCCGTAAAGATGTCGTCCGGCTCGGAAATGCCCAGCAGGTGCCGTGGCTTGTCCTCGGGAAGTTCCTCATTGCACCACCGCACGATGGTGCCCAGGTTCTCCTTCTCCAATGCGCCGCCGATCCCGTATCCATCAAACGGCATGGCCCCGAGGTCCCGGCAGGCCTTTCGGCGCAGGTCCTCGTATTGCGCACCCTGGATCACGCCGAACAGCGCCTGGTACGGCTTCCCGACGCGGGCGGAAGTCAAACGGGCATGTTCTTCCAAACACCGCAGTGCCCACAAACGCGTCCGCTCCAGCGACTCCTCCTGGTACGCCCGGGAGTTCTGCAAGGTTGTCAGCTCGTCGAACGCGAACATAATGTCAGCGCCGATCTGATGCTGGACCTGCATGGAGATCTCGGGGGAGAAGCGGTGCCGGTCCCCGTTGAGGTGCGACTTGAACCACACGCCGTCGTCATCAATGTGTGCCAGCCGTTCCTTGCCAGGTGCCACCGCGTCATCGGGCCCCGACGTGTCCACATTCTTCATGTCGATGACCTTCTTGAAGCCCGAGCCCAGGCTCATGACCTGGAATCCACCTGAATCCGTGAACGTCGGCCCGGACCAATTCATGAAAGCGCCCAGCCCGCCGGCGGCGTCGAGAATCTCCGGACCCGGCTGCAGGTATAGATGGTAGGCGTTGGCGAGCACTGCCTGCGCACCCAGCCCGGCAATGGACTCGGGCAGCACGGCCTTGACCGTCGCTTTGGTCCCGACGGCGATAAACGCGGGCGTCTGGATGGTTCCGTGCGGCGTGGTGATAGTTCCGGTTCGGCCCAGGAAAGTGCCGCCATTGGCGTCGACCAACGCGTCCGACGGCGAGCACGTTTCAGTCAGGCGTTGGCCCACCGAAAAGGAGAACCCGGATGCCCGTGAAGAAGTACCCGGCAAGGCAGTGGACGGAGAGGACGAGGGCAGGAAAGCGGAAGCTGGCACGCTACCAAGTGTGCCAGCTTTACCGCGGGTAACCTGCGGAGCCCGCCTAGGAGCTGTAGTTCTCAGCCTTCCAGTTGTCCCACGACGACCGGATGTCCGCCAAGGTGTGAGCCCCCAACTCGTACGTGGAGGCAATCACCATGGAGCCGCCGTCGGGCCTTTTCTCCGGAATCGGCAGCTGCTCCGCCACGATTAGCAGCCCATCGCCGTGCTCCGCGTAGCTGTGTACGGTAAGGCCCACTTGGTGCCGACTCTTGAACCACACGCGGCCGGAGATTTTCTCGCCGGTGCCAAGTGTGAGGGAGTAGTCATCTCCGACTGGCGGGAGATCGCCCAGCCCCAGCTTCTCGATGGCCGGACCACCACTGCCGGGAAGAGACACGAAGTGCGTTCGCCGTTGTCCGTGCGGGTGCCGCTCAAGGGCGAAGCGGAGTTGTTGCAGGAACGTGAGCCACCCTTGGGTGATGTCCTCGTCCCACTCAGCCCACTCGGAATCGTGGTCCAGCGCTGAGCGCGTGACCTTGACTTCGGTGCCGCCGGAAACGGGGTGGAGTTCAAATTCATCCCCGCCATGGACGGTCAGCTTGGTGTGATCGGGATTTTCCACCACATCGGGATGGAAGTAGATCTGTTTGATTTCGTCGGCGAGGTCATCGGCTTCCCACCCGTGCCATTGAGCCACCAGCGAGGGTTCGCGCAGCATTGTCCAAACCTGCTGCGCGTCGGCATTAACCACAACGCTCAGATTGTTCGTCATGGCCCCGAATCTACCGCCGTTCGCGTCCATAAAACAGGTCTTGAAATGTTCAGGCGCGCACTGCATCCAGTTCGATGCCGATCCGACGGCCCAATTCCTCTTCTCCCAGGGTTTCGGATCCACCGTGGGCCCGCAGGAACAGCAGCGATTCCAGGCGAAGGAAGCGCCATTCCCGCTCAGCTTCATGGTTGCCGTTGTCGATTGCGCGGAAGATTTCCTTGTCGTACAGATTCGGTTCGTTCAGTGCGCGCTGGCGGACCTTGGCGGCGATGCGCGCCTTGAAGGGGTCCGTTTCCTCTGACTCATGGGCGCGCAGCAATTTCTCGTATACAGCCGCTCGTTCGGTTTGTCCGCCCTCCCGGCAAATAAAACTGGAGAGTGCCAGCGCGCGTTCAATCGACGCCCAGCGGTCGGGGTTGCCGTCAAAGGGCAGCACGTTCAGGAGATCCGCCACCCTCAGGGCATTATCCGGGTCGCGCAGCACGATGCAGAGATCGAACGCCAAATTACTGAGGTCCCGGAGGCAGCTTCCGGACTTGGTGTTGATGCCCTTGGCCAGCCTCTCGGCGAGCACCTGGACGCCGTTCTTGCCCTTGTGATTAGCGACGGCGGCCCGGACCACAGCTTCAGGCGTCCCCTCCGGCTCGGGGATCAGCGCAAGCTCTTCCGGGACCGGCGTGAGTGCGGGTGGCGTCTCCGGGCGCGGCGGAACGACGACGGCGGGCCCAGCTTCAGGGTCCACGTCGTCTTCCGCGGAGGTGCTGTTGCCGGTGGCGGCTTCGGATTCCGGAACACCAGCTGCGGAAGAGTCGGATGCCCCAGAGCCAGCGGAAACTCCGTCCCCCACGGGCACACTGGACCCCAGAGCGACCCGTACCGCAGCGCCGTCGACCGTTGTCACGAGCAGCAGCGCGGGTACGCCGTAATCATCGTTCTGGACCTCGATAGTGCCGATTTCCTCGGCGGGCCCGTCTCCGGGCAGGAACACAAAGTCTCCGGGTTGCAGGTCCCCAGCCTGCTTTTCGCGGTATTGCTGTGAGGCTGGGCTGTGAGTCATCGGAAGTCCTTTGGTTCTCTTGCGGTCCGCCGTCCAGTCTACAAACTCCGGCCGCCGAGGGAGGTCGGGACCCGCTAGAGGACGACGACGGAGCTAGACGACGATGCCGAGCTAAAGGACGATGCCGGAGAAAGCCAGCGCCTGGCGCACCAGGTTCCCGCGGCCGCCCTCGAACTCCTGCTGCACGTCCTCGCTCAGGACTTCCTGCGGCGTCATCCACGTGAGTTCCAGGGCGTCCTGGCGCGGTTCGCATTCCCCAGTGACCGGGATGATGAAGACCAGCGACACTGCGTGCTGACGGTCATCGGTGAATCCCGTCTGGGACGGCGCGGGGAAGTATTCGGCCACAGTGAAGGGAACAGGGCTGATGGGCAGCTGCGGGAATGCGAGGGGGCCGAGGTCTTTTTCCATGTGCCGCAGCAGGGCTGCACGGATGGTTTCACGGTAGAGGACACGCCCGGAGACGAGGTAGCGCACCATGTTGCCGTCGGCGTCACCCTGCAGGAGGGAGCCGACTTCATTGACGTACCCGAGCGGATCAAGGCGGACGGGGACTGCCTCCACGTAAACCATGGGAAGACGGCCGCGGGCTTCGAAGAGGTCTTCGTCGGAAAGCCAGCCTGGATACGGGTCGGGTGTACGTACGCTCATGGTTAAGTTCTACCCCATCCCAGGCCGAAGTTCGGTGGCAGGGCCCCCGGGTGCTGCCGCATTAAGCTGCTGGCTATGTTTGGTTGCGCACGTCCGGCGTCCGCTCAACCACGATTGACGCCGGCGCGGAGCCGCCCACAGCATCAGGGTTGGCGACGTAGAGCACGCCCTCGCTGATCCGCGCCTCGATTCCCGCTTCGTGGAGTTTGAGCAGCAGAGGGTCCAGATCGCCGTCGTATTCAAAAGCGAGGTCGCCGGACTCCGCAGCCGCACCGTGGATCACACGCAGGATTCCGCCGTTTTTGGTTGTGAAGGTTGCTGATTCGTCATCCGAGCTCCGGGGCCGGGCGCCGATGTTGCGAAGCTCCTGTGCGGAATCGTCGACGCCGGGACTCACCCAGGTGGCTACAACGGCAAGAGCCGGGTCGGCTTTGTCCGACGTGGCCCAGGTGCCGTCCGCGGCTCGTTGGGCGGGGTCAGCCAGGAATGTGAAGCCATCCCGGGCCGTGACCTGAACCGTCTGGCCGTGCGAAGCTTCGGTGAGCTCTGCGATGGTCCCGTCTTCCTGCGTGCGCCGGGCAAACTCTTCCAGGCCCCCAACCTCGACGCCGAAGACCGTGGTGCCATCCTGAGGACCTGCGGGGTCGTGCGCCGCTGCGTCATGCTGTACGCGACGCAGCGCAAGGCGACCGGAGCCGGCGTCGAACTCGAACCAATCCTTGTCCTCAAAGGTGGAGACCAGGCCCAAGGCTTCCAGCAGCTCAGCCCACTGTTCCGGGCGTGAGGTGAAGTGGATGGGGCGGGCTCGCAACATGGGTCCTCCTGGCACGGCTTCACTGGCATTTCGGCTTCCGTCCTCCAGCCTATGCCGTCCGGTTTGCAGCAGAATGAACCCATGCCTATCGAGCTCGAAGAATTGATCGTCAAGGATGCCACCGAGTGGCGGGCGTGGCTCGAGGAGCACGCGGTTGACAGTCCTGGCGTGTGGCTGGTCCTGCACAAAAAGCGCGGGAACGTCACAGAGTTGGACTACGACGCCGCGTTGGACGAGGCGCTCTGTTTCGGCTGGATCGACGGCCAATCCAAAAGCCGCGACGCCGAAAGCTACTTCCAGCGCATGACACCCCGGGGCCGCCGCAGCATCTGGTCGGCACGCAACGTTGGGCACATTGCCCGCTTGGACAAGGAAGGGAAGATGACCGCTGCCGGGTGGGCCGCCGTGGACGCTGCCAAAGCCGACGGGCGATGGGAAGCTGCCTATGCCGGACCCGCGGATTCAGTGGTTCCCGATGATCTCGCAGCTGCCATCGCGGCTGTTCCCGAGGCGCAGGCCATGTTCGACGTCCTGACGTCCCAAAACCGCTTCGCTCTCATACACCGGACCAACCTCGTCAAGAGGGCAGACACGAGGGAGCGCAAGATCGCCGATTTTGTGGAGATGCTTGCTCGGTACGAGGCACCGTACCCTCAGAAGAAACGCCCGGCGTCAGGGCCCAAGTAGCGTCAGGGCCTAAGTAATCATGCCTCGGGCGGGAACGCCACACCCTCGCCCACCACGCGCAGGCTAAGCACAGTTCCAGGTTTGGTGATGGACGCGTTCCAGTGCCGGATGGTGATGATCTCGCCTCCGCCGGGGTAACGGTGGCCATTCCCGGATAAGACGCCGTCAGCCGCGGTGTAAGCGGAGAGCTGTATTCGAACGGTGGTCTCGGGACCGAAGTAGTCCGTGTCCACAACCACGCCCCGGATCGGGCCGTCGGGTGCGATCCGGATCTGCTCGGGGCGGAGCATGAGCTGAACTTTGCCCTGTGCCGGTGGCCGGCGGACCGGAATTCCGCCCAGGGAACAGGTGGCCAGGGATCCTTCCATCCACGCGTCCAGGATTACTGCGTCGCCTAGGAATTCGGCTGTCGCGCGGTCTGCTGGGCGCGTGTAGACCACAAAGGGGTTGCCGATCTGTGCCAGTTTTCCTCCGCGCATGATGGCCACCTGGTCGGCAAAGGAAAGAGCTTCAGCTTGGTCGTGCGTCACCAGGATGGTGGTGACGCCGGCTGCGTTGAGCACCTTGGCAACGGCCCGGCGCGTAGCTACACGGAGCCCGGCGTCAAGAGCGGAGAAGGGTTCATCCAGCAACATGAGCTCCGGTTCGCGGGCCAGCGCACGTGCCAGGGCGACGCGCTGTTGCTGCCCACCGGACAACTGGTGCGGACGTCGCTTCGCCATCGAGGCGTCCAGCGACACCATTTCGAGCAGTTCCTGGACACGGGAAGCAACGGCCCGGCGGCCGCCGTCGAGCTTTCCGGAATCCAGACCAAAAGCGACGTTCTG
Organism: Paenarthrobacter aromaticivorans; assembly: GCF_019038615.1. Taxonomy (NCBI): domain Bacteria; kingdom Bacillati; phylum Actinomycetota; class Actinomycetes; order Micrococcales; family Micrococcaceae; genus Paenarthrobacter; species Paenarthrobacter aromaticivorans. The sequence goes on along the minus strand of NZ_JAHOPC010000001.1, from coordinate 204,023 downwards.
TCCCACGGTCAGATGCGGGAAAAGAGCCCCATCCTGGGCGACGTATCCCACTTGTCGTTTGTGCGCAGGGAACCACACTCCATTGCCCGCAACCGTTGATCCGTTCAGCGCAATGGTCCCGGTGTCTGGATGCTCAAAACCCGCGATCAAGCGAAGCAGTGTGGTTTTGCCGGAGCCTGAAGGACCAACAATGGCCGTGGTTCCACCCTTGGCCACCGAAAGATTGACCCCCTTCAGGACAGCCTGGGAACCGAAGTTCTTTGTGACCTCAGCGATGTCCAAGTGCGTGTTGGTGGTGGGCACAATGGAGGGAGCCACTCGCGGTGACGGGAGCCTGGAGGGAGATTGTTCGGTCACTGTCCGGCTACTTTCTTGGACTGTTGGAAAAGAAGGTAGGTCATCGGGGCGGAAAGCACGATCATCAAAAGCGCATAGGGTGCAGCACCTGTGTAGTCGATCTCGCTGCTCTTGCTCCAGAACTCCGTCGCCAGGGTGCGGGTTCCATTGGGCGAAAGAAGGAGGGTGGCCGTGAGTTCGTTGACGATAGCAAGGAAGACAAGCGCGGCCCCGCCTGCCGCCGCCGGCGCCGTGAGCCGGAGCGTCACCCTGAAGAAGGACACCAGCGGAGCTTTGCCAAGGGATTGAGCGGCTTCATCGAGCTCCTTGGGTGCCTGGGCCAGCCCGGAGCGGATGTTGACCAGTGCGCGGGGAAGGAAGAGCAAGACATAGGCGGCCACCAGCACGCCGGCACTTTGATAGATGCCGGGGACTGCGCGGATGCTGACGGTGACGAAGGCGAGGCCAACCACAATGCCGGGCAGGGAGCTGGTCACATAGTTGGACAGTTCGAGCATCTTGCTGAACCAGCTGGGATGCCGGACTGCCAAGTAGGCCATGGGAAAAGCCACGATCGTGGTAACTGCGGCACCGACAGCCCCGTACAAGAGGGTTTGCAGCAGCGCGGGCAGGAATTCGTCGGCGGCCCATACCTCGGCGCCTCCGGCAGAAAGCCAGCGCAGGACGAACCAGACAGGAAGCCCAAACGCCAGGGCTGTCAGGGCCAGCAAAGCGAGCTGAGCCGGAGCCTGGTATCCGCCCAAGGGCGCCCGTGTTGCTTTCGCTTGGGCGCCTGAGCCAATCCGCGCGTAGCGGGCTGTGCCTCGGCTCTTGACTTCAGCAAGGAGAAGAAGCAGACAAAGGAAGACCAGGACACTGGCCAGCATGTTTCCGGCAGTGCCGTTGAACGTCGACTGGAACTGGACCATGATCGCCGTCGTGAAGGTATCAAAGCGGATCATTGCGAAAGCGCCATACTCGGCAAGGAGGTGCAACGCCACCAGCAGCGCGCCGCCGGTCATTGCGATACGAAGCTGCGGGAGCACTACCCGGAAGAACACGGCCCAGGTACCGAGTCCGAGCGATGCGGCAGATTGTTCGATCGCCGGATCCAATCGCCCCAGCGTGGCCGCCGCGGGGATATAGACCAGCGGGAAATAGGACAATGTGGCGATCAGGACGCCGGACCAGATACCCTGCAGGGAAGGTACAGCCGAGACCCACGCGTAGCTGTTGACGAAGGCGGGAATGGCCAGCGGTGCAGCCAGGGCAACCGCCCACCACCGGTTTCCACGCAGCTTGGTGCGCTCCACCAGCCAGGCGCCGCCAACTCCCAGAATGAGGCACAACGGCACCGTGAGGACCATCAGCATGATGGTGTTCAACAGCAGTTCGCCCACCCGTGGCCGAACGATAAGTGCGACGGCGGTGTCCCAGCCTGTCGCTGCCGTCATGAAGATGACGTAGCCCAGGGGCATCAGGGAAAACAGGGCGATCAACACCGCAAGCAACGACACCGTGGAAACGCCGAATGGCGGGCGAGGGCGCTTGCCCTTGCCCGCCGTCGGCGTGCTCCCTGGCGACTGTGGGAGGTCGGGAGCCGATAGATCAGTGGTCACAGAATTACAGGAGTCCTGCCTTGGTCATCAGATCGGTGACCTTTGTGGAGTTCAGCTTGGCCGGGTCAACCGTGGGTGCCTGCAGGTCCTTGATCGGGACAAGCTTGTCATTGGCGTCCACCTGCGAGGCGATGGCGTACTCGAACGAGGTGCCGGTCTTCAGGACTTCCTGGCCCTTCTTCCCGGTAATGAACTTCAGGAACGCCTGGGCATCGGCTGCCTTCTTGGATGACTTCAGGACACCGCCGCCGGAGACTGAAAGGAACGCGCCCGGATCCTGGTTCTTGAAGAAGTACGGCGTGACGTTCTTGGAGTTCTCGCCGGTCTTGGCCTGGTCGCCGTAGTAGTAATAGTGGTAGATCAGTGCGGCGTCCACTTCACCGGCGTTGACGGCCTTCATGGCAGTGCTGTTGCCCTTGTAGGCTTTGAAGTTTTCCTTCATGCCCTTGAGCCACTCTTCCGTAGCGGCTTCGCCCTTGAGCTCAAGCAGCGCTGCGACGATCGCCTGGAAGTCGGCTCCCGACGGCGAAGCGGCCCACTTGCCCTTCCACTCCGGGTTCGCCAAGTCCAGCATCGACTTGGGCAGCTTGTCTTCGCTGATCTTGTTCTTGTCGTACACAAGGACCGTGGAGCGGGCTGCGATGCCGGTCCACTTGCCCGTGGAAGGCCGGAATTCAGCCGGGACCTGGTCCAGGGTTGCCTTGTCTACGTCGGCAAACAGTCCCGCATTCTCAACCTGCGCCATCGCAGGGGAGTTCTCGGTGAGGAAAACGTCTGCCGGAGAAGCAGCGCCTTCCTGGACGATCTGGTTGGAGAGTTCGGTATCCGAGCCCTGCCGCATGGTGACCTTGATGCCGGTTTCCTGGGTGAAGGCGTCCACCCATTCCTTGGTGAGGCTCTCATGCTGCGCGTTGTAAACCGTGATGCCGTCGCCGGAGGCAGCCGCGTCTGAACCGGAAGCAGTGGGAGCAGTGCCGGCGTTGGAACCACAGGCGGTGAGGCCAAGGGCGGCGGAAGCGAGCAGGGCGATTCCAGCCAGCGCGTTTTTGGAGAGCTTCATAAGGGCTTCTTTCTGCGAACAAAGAACAGCGTGCCAAGTTTGGGGCTTGGGTCCGTGTGAGCGGGACGGGTTTGGAGGAGCCCGCTGAGAAAAGCGTAGGTTAGGCAAACCTATGCTTCCAAAGCTAAGAGGGCTTAAGTGATGAGGATCACAACAATTACGGAACTATTGCATGCCGTAATTACTGCGGACTAAGTTTCCAGCGTGGCCGCTGCCTCCAGCGTCATCCACGCCTGGAGTTGGGTGGAGAGCTCGACGGCGGTCCCCGCCGGATACGTTTCACTCGCCGGTCGCAAGGGGTTCGGGGAGAAGGTAAGGCCCGGAGTTTTGGGATCACCACTGGACTCCCTGCGGCCATCCCAGAAGGCCTGGGCTGTGCTGAGAACGAGCACTTTAGCGATGTCACGGGCGGAATCCTGGAGCCGCTGATCCCGGGCAGCGAGCGCCAGGTACCGGATCAAGATGCCGGTAAAGAGGCCCCCATCCCCGGTTCCATCGCCATGGATTACCTGCGTGCCCGGCACCGTTAGCTCCCTCGCAACGGCTTCGATCAGATGGGCGGCGCGGTCCAGGTTCTCCTCTCCGCCCAGTTCCAGGAGTGCCCCAAGGATTGGCCCTTGGTTGTAGGTGTAGACCGCGTCCTCAAGGACGATCTCCCCATTCCGTATGCGAAGTCCATCAAGATAAAGGCCGCGGCCGGGGTGAAGGAGTTTGCCATTCAGCCAGTTCACCAGGGCTTGGGCCCGCTCACGGTGATCGGTTCGTGCGTAGTACAGGGCAACCGGGGCCGTTGCGGGCGTGTTCTTGAAGTCCCTCTTGGTACTCCAGAATGTTCCGCCGCCCAAGTCATCCGTGGAGGCCGAATCGAATTGGAGGGTTAGCTTCCGGCGAATATAGGCATTTCGGCGGCGTCCGGGCTTTCGCGTCTCCTCGGCCAGCTTTTCCAATCGGAGGGTGGACAGTGCGAGCCAAGCCATGTCGTCGTAGTAATCGTTGACGAACCTGAAGAAGTTCCGGAGGCGGATGGTGGTGACCAGCCGGGAAGCGAGCCGTCCCGCGCTCGGGCGGGAGTCGCCGTCGAACCTTCTCTTGGTGGCCAGTTCCCGGCGGCCTGTATCCACCAGGCAGTCGACGTAGTGTGCCTGCCACCAGTAATGCCATGGACCGAGAAGGCCGCGGATGCCGCGGGAGGGGATGCTGACGGCGCCGATGTGGGTGCCTGGGAGGAAAAGCAGCCGTCGGCCGAAGAGTCGCGTGACGGAACGGGCGGCCTCGTCTGCGCGAATCGCCCACACTGCTGCCTCCGTTGTGGGTGGTTGCTGGCCGGCGGGGTTGCTTTCGGTGGGCATTGAACCAGCCTATCGGGCGGCCCGAGGTGCGCTGGATCACAATTCCAGTTAACATGCATTAACGGATTCTGGCCTGCATCAAGGAGGATGGATGGACATCAAGGGCACTGTCGCGCTGGTAACCGGCGGGGCATCAGGCTTGGGCGCGGCAACCGCCAAACGCTTGTTCGACGGCGGGGCGTCGGTGGTGCTGGTGGACCTGCCAAATTCTGCCGGTGAGGATTACGCGGCGGAGTTGAACGCTGCTGGTTCTGCCAACGCGACTGGTTCTACCCGCGGAGGCTCGGATCCCGAGGCCGTCTTTGTGCCCGCGGACGTAACCAACGAAGCCCAGGTGCAGGCCGCCGTCGATGCCGCGGCTTCACTGGGAACCCTGCGAATAGTTGTTAACTGCGCCGGCATCGCTACGCCGGGCAAGGTCCTGGGCCGCGATGGCGTTCTGCCCCTTGAGACTTTCAACAAGGTCATCCAGATCAACCTCGTTGGAACCTTCAACGTCATCCGCCTGGCGGTAGCAGCAATGGTGGAGAGCGAGCCGGTTTCGACGGAATTGGGCGGACCGGAGCGCGGAGTCGTCATCAACACGGCGTCCGTAGCGGCTTTCGAAGGGCAGATCGGCCAGCCCGCCTATGCCGCATCCAAAGGTGCTGTCGCGGCGATGACACTGCCTCTTGCGCGCGAGTTCGCCCGCTCCCTGATCCGCGTTGCCACCATTGCGCCCGGGATCTTTGAAACCCCCATGATGGCTGGGTTGCCGCCAGCTGCCCAGGAATCCCTTGGCCAGCAGGTTCCCCACCCTGCCCGGCTAGGGCGCGCCGCCGAATACGCCAATCTAGCGGCACACATCGTCGAAAATGCCATGCTGAACGGCGAGACAATCAGGCTGGACGGCGCCATCCGTATGGGCCTGAAATGATGGGCGACTACAGCGGCGGGCCAGTACCCGCCGGCATGGTGGGTAAGGTGGGGGCCTCAGCGGCCGACCTCCCCACGGCCGACTTCTTCGACTTCGAGTCTCTCCTCAGCGTCCAGGAACAGCGGAAACTCAACGAACTCCGCTCCTTCCTTGCCTCCGAGATCGCCCCCTATGCAGGGCAGTGGTGGGACAAAGCCGAGTTCCCCGAACACATCCTGCCCAAGCTCGCGGCCCTTCGCCTCAGTGCCCCGGCCCAGCGCGGTTACACACACCTGTTCGCCGGGCTGGTCATTGCCGAGATGACCCGCGTAGACACCTCCATCGCGACGTTCTTCATGGTCCACCACGATCTCTTCGTTGATTCGCTCTACGACTTTGGCAGCGACGCCCAGCAGGACAAATACCTCGACGACGCCTCAAACCTCCGTACCACAGGGGCCTTCGCGCTCACCGAACCAGAGCATGGGTCCGATGTCGCCGGCGGTATGCAGACAACAGCCCGGCGTGTGGCAAGAGCAGCCTCCGACGGCGGTGACTACTGGGTGATTAACGGCGCTAAACGCTGGATCGGCAATGGGACGTTCTGCGACTACATGCTGGTGTGGGCCAAAGACGAAAGCGACGGCGCTGTCCGGGCATTCATCGTGGACGCCTCGTTGCCGGGCATCACTCGGAGCCGGATCGAGAACAAGATTGCCCTGCGGACAGTGCAGAACGCCGACATCCTCTTCGAAGACGTGCACGTTGCAGAATCAGACCGTTTCGGCGGAATCAGCAGTTTTGCCGATACCAACCATCTGCTGCGCGGCTCGCGGATCATGGTTGCCTGGCAGGCGGTAGGCCAACAGCTGGCAGCCTTCGACGTCGCGCGCCAGTATGCGGTGGAACGACTGCAGTTCGGTAAACCCCTTGCCAGGTTCCAGTTGATCCAGCAGCATCTGGTGGACATGCTCGGCAACGCCGTGGCCAGCATGGGGATGATGGTGCGGATCGCCCAACTCCAAGAGGGCATTTCCCGCGACGCGCAAGGTGCCCTGCACGGCGGTGCCGATATGGCACAAGTGGCTCTCGCAAAGGCCTACTGCAGTGCACGGATGCGTGAAAGCGTGGCCTTGGGCCGTTCCATCCTGGGCGGGAACGGCATCGTCACCGACTACAAAATCGCCAAGATTTTTGCCGACGCCGAGGCCATCTTCACCTACGAGGGCTCCTACGAGATCAACTCATTGATCGTGGGCCGGGCAGTAACGGGGGTCTCTGCCATCGTATAGTCAGGCGCTTTACTCCTGAGGGATCTTTTCGCCAGCCTCAACGCGGACATCAATGGAATTTCCGCGGACCGGCATCGGGCAGGTGCCATAAGGGGTAAAAGCGCTCGGGTAGTTGATGGCGCGGTTGAAATCGATCACCACGGATCCGTCCGGGCGTGGGCGGGGGATAAAAACCTTCCTCCACTCATCCGTGGTGTCGCCGTTGGTCTCATCATGGAAGGTCACGTTCAAGGCGCCGAGCTTCTCTTCCTCAGCATGGAGGCGGACTTCATGGGCAACGCCAGGAACCCGGAACACCACCTCCCCGACCGAACGATGAACGCCGTCCACCAAAGGGTTGGCCGTTCCGATAGGTACATCCACGGGCTGGTCATAGGGTTCGAACCGACCCTGAATCACCCAGTCCGGGTTGTAATCGTAGGTGGGAACCCCAGCGAAGTCCGTAAAAACGGGCGAGCCCGCGTCCCTGGTCCGGATGGCATACTTGTCCGCCCGCATCGCAAGCTCCACCACCACCTGCTTCCCGTCGGCACCGCCGTACTGCACCCACATGAGGGACTCTTCATCCTGCAAGGTCGCCGTCACTGTGCCATCAACGCTCTCGCCGGTCTCAACGAGGGTCAGGCCGTCCGCAGTGGTGGCCGTGAGGGTTGCAGTCGTGCCATCCGTTGACCACAGTCCCGGGGCAAACTCGACATCTGCCGGCTCCGACTCGAGCCACTGAAACGACGTCAGCGTCAGCCAGCCGTGATCCGAGGCCAGTGCTGCATTCCGTGACGCACGGAACCGCTCCCAACGGGCAAGCTGGGCGTCTGTTGCAGTGGTGGGCGAGCTCATGGTTCTCCTCGGCAGGTGTGAGCCGCGGTTGGCGGCTTTGCAATCTCCTCAACTATGCGCCGCACCGGTGCATTCCCGGAAGCGTGCAACCCCGAGCGCGCAACCCCGAGCGTGCTTCCGGAGGAGTACAACGATGGGCCGCGCATCGTGTGCACGGCCCATCGTTCGCTTGGAGCGCCATTCGCGGTGGAGCCTGTGAGTCCTCGCGGTCTTGTCTTGCATTCTTGCGTGGCTATTGGGATGTCGGTGCCATCGGACTCGGCCTTTTGCTATTTAGTGCTGACGACGAGCCGACCGCCGGACACCCAGGAAACCCAGCAACGATCCCAACGCCAAAAGTGCAGCGGCTGCGAAGACGAACACCGGGCTTTGAGCGCCCGTGGTAGCAAGCCGCTCTGGTCCCGGAACCTCTGCGGGCTGAGTCGGCTCGTCCGTGGCTACGAGTACCGGGCTTGTGGTGCTGGTGCTCGGGCTGGGTGTGGGTGTTGCTGTGCTGGGTGTGGGTGTGGGTGTGGGTGTTGCTGTGCTGGTGCTCGGGCTGGGTGTGGGTGTTGCTGTGCTGGGTGTGGGTGTGGGTGTGGGTGTGGGCGTTGCTGTGGCCGTGGGTGTTCCGGTGCTTGGGCTCGGCGTCGGTGTGGGTGTTGCCGTGGGGCTTGCCGTTCCGTCGCCTGTTCCGTCAGCACGGGTTCGCCGCGTTTCGGCACCGACAGGGGTTTCTTCACCCGCAATATTTACGGTTCCGCTGTTGGTGTAGACGTCCAGCTTCCTGTCCGTCACTTTGGTGACGACGAAGAGCTCTACCCGTTCACCCCTGGGCAGGCCCGTCCACCGCACAGTTGCTTCTTGGGGAGTGCACTCGACATTTGCGGGGTATAGCTCGTTGTCCATTGGCTCGGTGATGTTTCCGGAGCTGTTGACAACCCTGCCGACGCGCGGAGTGATGTGGTCGCAATCGATTTCCATGCCAGCGGCGGGCGTGTCCGTCACAACGACGTCGTTTGATTCTGAGGGCATTGGAGGCATGTAAAAGATGGATTCAAGTTCAGTTTGCGGAGCGTCGGCCCACCACATGGACTTGCCCGCCGAAGTAGGGGCAGCGGGATCGCAGTCCTGGGTGCATGGACCGTCGACATGGACAGGCACGCGTACCACTGTGGACCCCACGGTGAAGTTCACTTCCGTCGTTTCGCCGGTGCCCGGCTGCACAGCATATTGCGTGCTGAAATTACACGTCCCACCCACGTTGTTGGGATAGTCCGCCACGAAGTCGGTCAAGGTGAAGACCACTTGTCCGGCATCGTTGGCTGCCGCTTTGGCGACCGTTACGCCGTCGGCGTTGTCTAGATCAAATGACGCGGCACCAAACCAGCGAAGTTCCGGCGGCAGCTGCAGGTTGAAGGTATCGCCGGGCTGCGAGTTGTCAGGAACGGACCACTGACAGGTCAGGTCTACTTGGTCCCATTGGTTCGTGACCACTGAATCCGTGCTGATGGTGACCGCCGCGCCCGGGATCACGGCAGCATTCGCTGGCCCTGCCGACCAGGCGAGTCCGAAGGCTGTCACCACAACAGCCAGTAGTGCGGCCACCAGGGAGGCGGACTTTAGATGGAGCTGATTCTTCATGTGTTGGATGGTCCTTCGAATGCGGAAGCGTGTCTCGTCGCATGGTGAGTGGCGGCTCGACGCTGTTCGTGACGGCACCAACAGGCTTCACTCACATTGCTTCGGGAATGTAATCCTGAGGCGCTGGTTCTGAAGGGGCATTTGCCAACGGGAAGAACTGCATGCGCGCGGGCCGGAGAGCTCCTTCACCCAGGCTTTCCATGGCAGTCCTGCACTCCATGAGCTGCCCAAGATTGCCTGCTGAGAGGGGCAACAGCACGTGGACAGCGGAGTTCTTGTACATGGCCGTAGCACCTGTCCCGTGCAGCTGCCGTTGAACAGTTTCGCCGAGCCGCGCCAGAAGGGTCCAGCGATGGCCGCGGCTCTCAAGGGGTTGGGGCAGTGACAGGATCGCAAGAGCGTACGGGTGGGAACATGCCGTTCCAAAAATGGAGAGTTCGTGGATACGCCGCTGGAAATGGGCTTGCGTGGCCAGCCCGGTCTGAACGTCCGTGCACGAAATCGGCGGTGCGGATTCGGCGGCCTCTGCCCATCCTTCAGCCAGGGATTGGAGGGCCTCGATGTCCATGTTCCGGTCTGCTGCAAGGAAGAGTGCGCGGAAGTCCGTCATGGTTTCACTGATTCCAACGCCGTTCCGGGCTCGCGCCGCGCCCAAGGACCGTGCCGTAGGAGGTGGAACACTGGACCGAGTGGCCAGCGACGTCACCACCGTTCGGACCTCGGGCAGGAACCAGTCTGCAGGGAACCGCCAACCATGCTGATAGCTGGTGGTCTGCCATCTGCGCATCAACAGGTGTCGGGAAAATGTGCATTCAGCGAATGATTTTGTCCGGAACGATGTCATATCCGAATAGTGCGTCCGAATAAGGATTCATGACGAAAAGCGGTATAAGGATCTCTTTGGTAAAGAGTCTATACAAATTCGCGTCATGACCTGGGCTTGGTGCCCACTGCGTATATATGGGCACGATTTTTTACGTTGTGGGGGTGCCTTAAATGGCATCCGGGACAGGTACTGACAACGCTTCCAGCGCAGGAGTTGAGAGCGACGGTCATCTTATCGGGTTAGTGCGTGGCGGTGACATGTCCGCATTCGACGAACTGTATGAACGTCATGTGTCTGTCGCGTCCACAGTGGCCCGGCGAAACGTGGACAATCCAAGCGACGCCGAGGATGTTGTGGCCGAGGCTTTCCAAGCCGTATTGCAGAGCCTGGTTGCGGGACGGGGGCCGGACAACTTCTTCAGGGCGTACCTGCTGTCCACTGTCACCCGCCTGTCACATCATCGGAACCGGAAGGCCGGGCGGTCGCTGCCCAGCAGTGACGACGCCATTCTTGACCGTACGTTGCCGGATCCCGACGCCGTAGTCAAAGCCTTCGAATCGCATACGGTGGCAAAGGCATTTCGCGCGCTTCCCGAACGGTGGCAGGCCGTGCTGTGGTATCTGGACGTGGAAAGAATGAAGCCAGCGGCGGTGGCACCACTACTGGGTCTGTCTGCGAATGCCGTGTCAGCACTGGCGCTCCGGGCACGGGAAGGCCTAAGGCGGCAATACCTGCAGGCCCACGTGGCGGAAGAACTGGACAGTGAGTGCGCCGGATTCGCATCAAAGCTCGGTACATTCATTCGAGGAGGACTTTCAAGGATTGCTGAACGCAAAATGCGTCAACACCTTAGTGGTTGCTCGAAATGCACCGGCGCCCTCTCGGAACTAAAGGACGTTCAGGGAACCATGCGGGCTGTGCTTATCCCGCTGGTAACTGGCATACCTCTCGCCACCTTGGCAGCCAAGGGTGCCGGATTAGGTTTTCTGGGCGGGCTGGTCCCCATCAAGGCGGCGATCGTGGTGCCGGCTATTGGGCAACCAGCGGTAATGGCCATGGTAGCGGTGGCCGGTTTGGGCCTGGCTCTAGGCGCGGTTGGAATCGTTGGTCGCTTGACGCCGGATGTCCCTATGGAGCAGTTGGCCATTGAGACAAGTTCCTCCCGTCAGGAGTCATTTGTAGGGGCCCCCGCCCCAACTCCCACGGCGACCCCGCTACCGAGCTTGCCATCGCCTGTGTCACCAGCCGCGGTTGAGCCAGCGCCGTCAGACGCCGGGCGCGAGGAGTCAAACGCTGGGCCCGAGGAGTCAAACGCCGGGGCCGAACCCGTGGTCGCTGCCCCGGTACCGTCGGGCGTGGAATCCCAGCCGGCGCCTCAACAGTCTGCTCCCTCGCCGGACCCGGCCTCGCCAGCGGCAACAGCCCTTCCCGCGTCACTTGTAGCGGTGACAGCGTCGGTGCGGATACCAAAGGACCGTGGTGCGGGCATGACGGCCATGGAGGTGGATTTTGGGATCGGCGGCTCACAGTCCCTGGGACCGGCCAAAGCCGTGTTCTCAGTGGAGATGGATGCACGGATCCAGGAGAGTTCGCTGCTTGCCCCGGAGGGGTGGTCCTGCTCCATGGAGGGGCGGACGGCCGTCACCTGCATTACAGCTTCGGCCCGGCGGAACGACCTCCATTTTCAGGTGTCCGCCCAGTCCAAGCGTAAAAAGGGCGCCGGTGTCCTGACATATTCCTTGAGTGGGAGCGGTCTTGCAGCGGGCGAATTTGTGCACAAGTACTGACCACGAATCATTGCCAGATACAGCGTCACGAACCTATTGCGACGGCCACTAACTCAGAGGCGGTGCCCTGAGAAGGCAGCCGCCCTTTTATCTGTGCAATTTAGGGGAAATATGAAAGCAACGTTGTTGGCCGTTGCAGGCTTGCTGGGCGCGTTGGCGGCGGTTTGGGCTTTGGTCCCGATCGGTCAAAAATGGTTCGTCCGCAGGTTCAGCTCGCCGCATGGCCTCCGATGGGCCATGGCAAGTTTGGGCGCCCTGTTGCTGCTGTCACTGGTGGGGTGCGCAATGGAGCCGGCGCACCGCCCGTGGCTTGAGGTCGTAGTCCTGCTTACAGGAGCGGGGTTGATTGTGGGCTTTCTTGTCGCGCCCGCCTTCAGGATTCACCACGGTGTGGCCTTGCAACCCCGAAGGGTGCTGGCCATAGGAGCCCACCCTGACGATCTGGAATTGGCCTGCGGTGCAACCCTCGCCAAATTGGCCGATGCCGGGCACGAAGTCCGAACCATGGTGATGAGCTCAGGCGGCAAGGGAGGCGACAGCGCCATCCGTGTGACCGAAGCCGCGTCAGGCTCGGATTTCATGGGTGCCTCCAAGGTGCATGTCCACGACTTTACGGACACCAGCCTCGCGGAACATGGGGATGAAATGGTCCAGGCGATTGAGGCTGTGATGGGCGATTTCCGCCCCGACGTTGTGATTACCCATTCCCGTAACGATTATCACCAGGACCATCAGGCCGTACACAGTGCGACCATGCGGGCAGCCCGCCAGCACTCCTCCATCCTGTGCTTCGAGAGTCCCTCATCTACACGGCAGTTCGATCCCAGCGTCTTCGTGGATATCGCGGGGTATGTGGACGTAAAGATTCACGCCGTTGCCATGCACCGGAACCAAAAGGGCAAGCCTTACATGAGTGCAGAAAGAGTACGCAGCCTCGCAGCGTTCAGGGGCTCGCAAGTGAAGACCACGTATGCAGAGGGTTTCGAACCTGTTCGACTGCTTGGCTCGGCCGTAGGGGAGTTCTGATGGTTCGGGTACTCGTAACAGGCGTTGGAGGACCAGCTGGCTCCTCCTTGGCGCGCCAGCTAAGAGAACTGGGGCATTGGGTCCTGGGCGTTGATATGCAAGCGGTCAACGGTTCCGCGGCTCACATGGTCTCCTTGGTATCGGCCTCCAGTTCTCCCGACTACCTATGGGAACTGCGGGGACTTGTGGGCGCCCATGGCATCGATCTTGTGGTGCCCACCGTCAGCGATGAACTCGTCCTGGTTTCCGAAGCCCGGCAAGGCTTCACTCCTAATGTCGAGGTCCTTATTGCCGACCCCGCACCCGTTCGAATCGCGAATGACAAATTCCTCACCATGACGTGCCTCGCCAATGCAGGCGTCGCTGTCCCCGATTTCGGGTTGCCCGGCGATTTCGCCTCTGTCGATCAGGCGATGGCGCGGCTAGGGGGATCCCTAGTGGTCAAGCCACGCATTTCCCGCGGGGGACGCGGGGTTCAGGTACTGGAAAAGACTGCCGACGGCGGCCGGAACGCCGCCCACGTCTGGTCCTCCTTGGACGATTCCTGGATTGTGCAACGATTCGCACCTGGAACGGAGTACGCGCCCGTGGTCCTCCGCCACAGGCCTGAGCCGGGCCAGGACGATCTTGTGGTGGTGCTGGAGAAGACGGAACTCAAAGAGGGACGCGTGGGTAATGCCGTGTCTGTCAGGAGGGTCGAGGGCGCCGAGAGCGCCGATGTGGCCCAATTGGCCGATTCAGCCGTGACAGCGCTCGGGTTGATAGGACCCATCGACGTGGACGTGCGCCGCCTGCAGGACGGAAGTCCGGTGGTACTGGAGATCAACGCGAGGTTCGGTGCAAACAGTGCGTTCGCCCCCGAACTCCTGGAGAACGTCCTGGACCGATTTGTCGCCGGTCGAATGACCGGAAGGCCTGCGTGACACCTCTTGATGCTGCCCTGGCGTTTGTCCAGGTTGGGGGCGTGCTGATTCTCAGTTTCGGAGTGGTCAAGATCGTCTACGTTCCACTGGCCTTGTATTTCAACCGGCTTTACCGTTCCAACTCTGCCAAGCATCGCTACTCCGTCATCACTGACCGGCCCCTGGTCTCTGTGATCGTGCCCGGCTATAACGAGGCCGTGGTGATCACCAGTTGCGTCGAGTCGATACTTGCCAGCCGCTATTTACGCTTGGAAGTGATTCTGGTGGACGACGGTTCCACTGATTCCACCGCCAGCATCATGGCAGGACTTGCAGATCAGTATGATCGGGTCCGATTTCTCACCCAAGCGAATGCAGGGAAAGGCGCTGCGCTCAACTATGGCATCGCCGAGGCCAATGGAGACATCCTGATGTTTGTCGACGCCGATGGGATATTTGCCCCCGACACCCTGATGCGCATGCTCGAGGGTTTTGATCACGCCAAGGTGGGAGCGGTATGCGGCGACGACCGGCCGGTTAACCTGAATCGCGTTCAAACGATGATGCTTGCCGTCCTAAGCCACGTCGGGACAGGCCTGGTCCGTAGGGCCTTGTCCTTGTTGCATTGCCTGCCAATCGTCTCCGGGAATATAGGTGCCTTCCGCCGTGACGTAGTCCAACTGGTAGGCGGTTTTCACGAGGATACGCTCGGTGAGGATCTTGAGCTCACTTGGCGTGTCTATAAGGCTGGCTACCGGGTGAGGTTCCAGCCCTCAGCCCTGGTCTATGCCGAGTCGCCGTCAACGATGGGCGGATTGTGGCGGCAGCGCGTTCGGTGGTCGCGGGGCCTGCTCCAGACGCTCCGGATGCATATCGGGATGCTTGGGCGGCGGCGTTACGGGCTGTTTGGCATGTTTCTTTTGTTCAACGCCATCACCATGGTGGTGATTCCTGTGCTGCAACTTGCCATTTTGGCGGTGCTGCCGTTCCTCTACCTTGCCGGTTCAGGTCCCGTACCCGCTGAAGTCCTCGCCATTCTTGGCTGGTTGGGACTGTTTGTGTCCTTGGCTCTGATTGTGTTCTCCATTGGCCTCAACCGTTCATGGAAGGACCTTCGCTTTCTATGGACGCTGCCCCTGTGGCCCCTGTATTCGGTATTCGTTGGCCTGGCTCTAGCCAGCGCAATCATCAAGGAGATCCGCGGCACCCCTGCCGTCTGGAACAAGCTCCAACGGACGGGCGTTATTTCCGTAACTGCCACAGAGGCCGGCCCCCGCTACGAGGCAGGCGTATGAAGGCTCTTGGATCCACGATGCTGGTTGCCAGGCTAAGTGCTGCCCTGGTGGGCTCCGTTCTCCTTGGCGTTGCGTTGACGGGTGTCGCTGCATGCGCAGAAGAACCGGAGCATCGTCCTACGGACCGCATGGTGAATCTTGGCTTTGAGGACGTCATCAACGAGGACCCGTCGCACCTTGTGGATTTGGCGGAACGATTGGAAGCTGTGGACGCCACCGCCGTATCGATCTCCGTGGGACGCACAGATTGGACGGCCTTTCCCTGGCCCGGCCAAACCGACGCGATCTCTGATGAGGTTTCCCGCACTGGGCGGGACTTCGTGGGGGAGGCGATCTCAGCATTGGCGAAAAATGGCAAGGAACGTGATGTGATCCTCACGATCGACGTCCTGTTGGGCCGTGCGCTGAGTGAGGACCCCTCCCTGGCGGGTCGGAATATCGCTGGGGAGCGGTCCAAAGCCTTTGCCAGTGTGTCGTCCCTGCGGCACGGCAAGGCCGGTGCCCGACTGGCTTCCTTGGCTGCTGCCGTCGCGAAGAAGTACCGGCCCACGGCGGTGAATCTCACGGAATTGATGTTCGATGATTTCACCTTTGGCAGTGAAGACTTCGATGACTTCAAAGCCACCACCGGAGAAGATGACTGGCCCAGAAACCGCGAAGGCGGGATCGACCAATCGGATGCCCGGATCAGCACGTGGCGGAGCGAAGCCATGGCTGACATCGTGCGCAGGGTGGGAGCCGCCGTCGACCCCTATGGTGTCCGGCTGGAGATGGATGTGCGCTCGCCGCGGGATTCACCGTCGGCGGACCGCGCCGACAGCGGCCATGACTACGACCTCTTGCTCAAGCAGCTCGATCGGCTCCACGTTTGGGAGTACGTAGGAATTAACGCCGAGCGCTCGCCGCAGACGAAGGATCTCGCAAAAGCCCTGACCCGCCGCGCGGGCTCCCGCATGTCATTGTCTGTCGGTCTCTGGTCCGATGACGGCACGATCTCCCCGGAAAGGTTCGAAACCGCTTTGCGCGAGGCTGCCCGGGGCGGGGCCACATCCGTGTCCGTGACGCCCGCAAGCCTCATGACCGCCGGTCATTGGGAGGTCTTGCGGAACGCTTGGGCCCGGTAATTACGGTCTGTCCGGTGCCCATCCCGAGGCGTACCCTGAGCGCATGGGCATGGAATCCGTAATGGCGGCAGTGGTAAGCCTTGCACTGATTGTGGGGTCGGTTTGGGCTGGCACGCGGCTGGTGCAGAAGGGCGTTTCCGCGAAGGGGGCAACGGGCACGCTCGGGAGTGTCCTTTCCATGATCGAGCCGTCCACTGGTGCGCCGACCAAAATTGAGGCCGCGGCAGCCCGCGAGGAGATGCGGCAGCGAAGGCACGAGAAATTGGTAGCCGGCCCCGGCACCGCAGAGGTCAGTCTGTTCGCCGGGAAGGTGGTCCTGCCGCCGTCGGCCGACAGGATAGCCAAGCAGCAGTCCGGGGACGCCAAAATCTGAGACGTATTCCCGCAGTAGAGTCCTGTGCGGGTAAGATCCCGTAGGAAACATTAGTAACCCGGCTCACAGTATCCAGCGCAGTGTACGAGCCAAACCAGATCCCGAAGGTAAGCATCCATGGTTCACACTGCCCATCAAGACACCGATCTCGCAGCAGAACTGCGGGCCGACGTGCGCCGCGTTTCCACCCTGTTGGGTGAGTCCCTGGTGCGACAACACGGCCCGGAATTGCTGCAGCTCGTGGAGCAGGTCCGCCTGCTGACGAAGGAATCCAAAGAAGCCGCACGGGGCGGGGCGGACGCGACCGGTCCATGGAGCGCGCACGACGTCGTAGCCCAGGTCCGCGAGTTGCTCGCCTCCCTCCCGCTGGACCAGGCGACGGATCTGGTCCGTGCCTTCGCGTTCTATTTCCACCTCAGCAATGCAGCCGAGCAGGTCCACCGCGTCCGCGGGCTGAGGACCCGACAGGAGAAGGACGGCTGGCTTGCGAAGGCCGTTACGGAAATTGCCGGCCAGGCTGGGCCGCAGGTCCTTCAGGATGTTGTGAACGAGCTCGATGTGCGGCCCATTTTCACGGCACATCCCACGGAGGCCTCGCGACGCTCAGTGCTGGACAAGGTCCGCAAGCTCTCTGACGTGTTGGCCCAGCCCACGGAAGAGGGAACCTCTGCCCGACGCCGCCAGGATCGCCAACTCTCGGAAATCATCGACCAAATGTGGCAGACCGATGAGCTTCGCCAGGTCCGGCCGACGCCCGTGGATGAAGCGCGGAACGCGATCTATTACCTGAACAGCATCCTCACCGATGCCATGCCGGAGATGCTGACTGACCTCTCTGAACTCCTTGCCGAGCACGGCGTGGTCCTGCCCGCTGCCAGCGCGCCGCTGCGTTTCGGTTCCTGGATCGGTGGCGACCGCGATGGAAACCCGAACGTTACCGCGGCAGTTACACGCGAAATCCTGCAGTTGCAGAACCAGAACGCGGTTCGGATCAGTATCGCGCTGATCGACGAGCTGATCTCGGTCCTGTCCAACTCCACCGCGTTGTTCGGGGCTGACCAAGAGCTGCTGGATTCGATCGACGTGGACCTCAAGAACCTCCCCGGTCTGGACAAGCGCATCCTGGAGCTGAATGCCCAGGAGCCTTATCGACTCAAGCTCACGTGTATCAAGGCCAAGCTCATCAATACGGGCCGCCGCGTTTCCGCCTCGACCTATCATGAGCCCGGGCGGGACTACTCCACCACAAGTGAGCTGTTGGCCGAGTTCGGCCTGCTCGAAGCCTCGCTCCGGAACCACGCTGCGGGTCTTGTTGCCGACGGCGCCTTGGCCCGTGTTCGCCGTGCGATCGCAGCCTTCGGCCTTCACCTGGCAACCCTGGACATCCGTGAGCATGCCGATTACCACCACGATGCCGTCGGACAGCTCGTGGACCGTCTTGGTAGCGAGAAGCCATACGCCTCCTTGACCCGTGAGGAACGTTTCGAATTCCTTGGAGCCGAGCTGGCCTCACGCCGTCCACTCTCCGGCCACCCGATCAAGCTCGACGGCGCCGCGGATGGCACCTACGACGTCTTCCGGAGCATCCGCCAGGCCCTGCACACTTACGGTCCGGACGTTGTGGAAACATACATCATTTCCATGACCCGGGGCGCCGACGACGTCCTGGCCGCCGCTGTGCTGGCACGCGAGGCCGGTTTGATTGACCTCTTCGGGGAAAAGGCGCACGCCAAGATCGGCTTTGCACCGCTGCTGGAAACCGTGGAGGAGCTCCGCGCATCCGCTGAGATTGTGGATCAGTTGCTCTCGGATCCCTCCTACCGTGAACTGGTCCGTCTCCGCGGCGACGTCCAGGAAATCATGCTCGGGTACTCCGATTCCAACAAGGAATCCGGTGTGATGACCAGCCAGTGGGAGATCCACAAGACCCAACGGAAGCTGCGCGATGTGGCTGCCAAGCACGGCGTGAGGGTCCGCCTGTTCCATGGCCGTGGTGGTTCCGTAGGCCGTGGTGGTGGTCCTACGTATGACGCCATCATGGCCCAGCCCAATGGTGTGCTCGAGGGCGAAATCAAGTTCACCGAGCAGGGCGAGGTCATCTCGGACAAGTACTCACTTCCCGAGCTTGCCCGCGAGAACCTTGAGCTGTCCTTGGCAGCCGTCATGCAGGGCTCTGCCTTGCACCGGACTCCGCGAACCTCCGAAAACGAGCGCGAGCGCTACGCGAACGTCATGGAAACCATTTCCGATGCTGCCTTTGCACGCTACCGGGCATTGATCGACGACGCCGATCTTCCGGCCTATTTCCTGGCGTCCACGCCCGTGGAGCAGCTGGGTTCCTTGAATATCGGATCGCGACCCTCCAAGCGTCCTGATTCGGGTGCTGGCCTGGGTGGGCTTCGCGCCATCCCGTGGGTGTTCGGTTGGACGCAGTCGCGCCAGATCGTTCCCGGCTGGTTTGGTGTGGGCTCAGGCCTGAAAGCGGCACGGGAAGCCGGTGACGCTGAGCAGCTTATGGAAATGATGGATCGTTGGCATTTCTTCCGGTCGGTCATCTCCAACGTCGAAATGACGTTGGCCAAGACCGACATGGAAATCGCGGGACACTACGTTTCTTCCTTGGTTCCTGAGGAACTGCACCGCTTGTTCCACATGATCCGGGACGAGTACGAGCTCACAGTTGCTGAAATCGAGCGGCTGACCGGGGAGATTGAACTCCTTGACGCCCAGCCCACCCTGAAGCGATCGCTGGAAATCCGTGATCAGTATCTGGACCCGATCAGTTACTTGCAGGTGGAGCTGCTTCGCCGTGTCCGCGAGGAATCGGTGTCCGGCGCAGAGATTGATGAACGGCTTCAGCGCGCCATGCTGATAACCGTCAACGGTGTTGCGGCCGGCCTTCGGAACACAGGCTAGACGCTCTCGCACATCCTCTTGGTTTTTCCCGAACGCTCTCTCACCCCTCGAAATGCCGATCGGGGTGGGGGAGCGTTCCGGCTTAAAGCACCTGCGCCTGAGCGTTAGGGTTGTTGGATGCCGTCGTTCCAGACCAAGTTGAAGATCACTGGCCTCAAGCCTGGCAACCCTCCCGAGTCGGTCATGGCGGCGGCCATCGAAGCTTTGGAAACCCGCCATCATGTCGAATCGAACCAGCTCGATATCGTGGGAGGGGTCCCGCAGCTCAGCCTCCGCTTCATGGTGGATGCCCGCGATTACACGGGTGAGAACGACGAAGCGCGGACCTCCGCTGCCATGATGCGCGACGCCGTCGAACGCGTTGCGCTGACCGGGAGCCTCTACGTGCTGCGCCGCAGCCGCGGACGCTGGGCGCCGATCTAGGCAGACGCTATTCCGGTTGGGGTACGTCGCCGTCGAACGGTTCATCAACAGGGGAGCGGTTCCCGCGCCGCCGCGTGACGATCAGCCCCACCACTACGCCGATGACCAGGCCGACGCCCACTCCGATCAGTGAGCTGGCCCAGAACGGGAGTTTGGTTGTAGAGCCCGTAAAGTAGCCCAGGCCTACTTGCCACACGGCCCAAAGCACTGCGCCCAGTCCGGCGCAGAGGCTGAAACCGCGGACAGAGACGTTGGCGATTCCGGCCGCGGACGAGGTTGCGAGCCTGCCGCCAGGAACGAACCGGGCACCGATGATAGCCCCATAAGTGGAGGATCGGCCTGCCTTGGCGATGGCCTCGTGGATTCCACGGTGGACTTTCCGGCCCCATGCCCAGCGATCCAGTACGTGGCTCACCCGCCGCTTGAACAGCAAGTAGACTGCCATGTCTCCGAGCCAGGACGCGAAAGCTGCAAGCAGCAGGATGAGCCAGAAATTGGCGTGTCCGTCGGCTGCCAGCGCTCCGCCGGTGATGACCACCATTTCGGACGGGATCGGCGGGAAGATGGCATCGCCCAGGACCATGGGAACGATCCACAAGTAAATTGCGGATCCCCACGTGTCGGGGGCGATGAAGTCCATTCGCACAAGGTACCGCACTTGCCGGTCTCGCCGCTCGGCGGGAGACTGGCGCAATGCAGATCAAAATCATGCACGCGGACATCACCACGCGCGACGTCGACGCGATCGTCAACGCGGCCAACTCGTCATTGCTCGGTGGAGGGGGAGTGGACGGCGCCATCCACAGGGCCGCCGGGCCAGAACTGCTTGAGGCCTGTCGCGAGGTTCGTCGCACCAAAGTGCCGGACGGGCTGCCGGTCGGCGCCGCCGTCGTGACTCCCGGGTTCAGGCTCCCGGCGCGCTGGGTGATTCATACTGTGGGTCCCAACCGGCACGCTGGCCAAACCGATCCTGCTCTGCTCGCCTCTTGCTTCCGGGAAAGCCTGATTACGGTGGGTGCACGGTCCGTCGCTTTTCCGGCGATCAGCGCCGGAATCTATGGTTGGGATGCCCGAGAGGTCGCGGAAGTAGCGTTCGACGCCGTGGGCTCGTTTTCGTCTGCGTCTTCAGAAGGTGCCGCGAGGGACGGCGGACTTGAGCTGGTGGAGTTCGTGCTGTTTTCCGCGGATACGACGGCGATCTTCCGGTCTGTGTTGCAGTCCTGACCGGCCGCTGGGCTGCTCGTCGTTCAGGCGGGTTCGGGACGGCCCATAGGTGCACCGCCCGCCGGTTGGACCGCGCCTTTATGGCGCAGGAACCTGCCTGCTTTGAAGTACCAGTATGGCCACGCCACCCACGACGCCGAACCGGCAACGAAGCCAGCCCCCATGACCACATATTTCAGCCATTCCGGGCCGGGTATCAGGTAGCCAAGGCCGGCCACGGGCAGCCCCACAAGCAGTGCACCCCCGATGAACCGTCCAAGTTGTGCCAGTTCCCGGGGGTATCGATCAACGCTGCGAAGTTTGTTGTTTGCCACCAAAAACCATGCGGCCTGGACGGTAATGGCAGCAACGGACACCACGGTAGATGGTGTGAAGTCCAGGACTTTGAACACCAGCAGTGCGGAACTTGCTGCGCCGGCAGCACAAGCGCCCACAGTGATCCATTTCAACGGCCCATTCCAACGGGATTCGGGAAGACGTTTGTGCACTTGGAGGATCACCGGAATGACCAGGACGTTGAATACAGCTCCGGTGGCGTCGTTGATGGTCCCAAACACGAAGGGGCCGCCCTTGGGCACTTCAATGGCAAACATGGCGCCAAGCGTAAGAACCCCTGCCACGCCCACCGCAGCGGCAGAGTAGGCGAAGACGGATGCAGTCTTAGCGCCTGGGACCTCAACGAAACTATCCATCAGACGCTCCCGGATGCTGCCCAGCAGAATCATGGTAGACCCGGGCCCAACCTGAAGGAATAGGTTCTCCCTCCGGGGCGGGCTCAGCCGTGGGCTTCGCTGAGTTCCAGTTGGCTACGGTATTCCACGCGCTCCTTGGTGATGGGATCCACGAAGGTGATGCCGCGGGCCAGCAATTGAAGCGGCTTGCTGTAGTCGTCCGGGGCCTTGTCCAGGAGGTCCGGATAGAAGGCGTCGTTGACGATGCCCAGACCCAGCGATGCCATGTGGACCCGGAGCTGATGCGTTTTGCCGGTGTGCGGTTCAAGCCTGTACAGGGCACGGGGAGAAGTAGCCGTGCCATCGGTAGCGTCACCGGCGTCGAACGTCCTGACCCGTTCGATGCGCGTTTCCGCGTTCGGTTCGCCGTCGATAACTTCGGCGAGCAGATAGCTGCGGGACTTGGTCATGCGGTTGCGGACCACTACGGGGAATTCGACGGCGGGATAGCCGTCCGCTGGCGCCGCGGCGGACACACACTCGTATTCCTTCTGGACCTGGCGTTTCTCAAAGAGAACCTGGTACCGGCCGCGGGTCTCGGGGTTGGTTGAGAGCAGCAAAATGCCGGCGGTCATGCGGTCGAGGCGGTGCATCGGAATGAGGTCAGGAAGATCGAGGAGGTTCCGCAGGCGGACCAAGGCGGACTCTTGGATGTACGTGCCGCCGGGCGTTGTGGGCAGGAAATGCGGCTTGTCCACCACGAGGATGTGTTCGTCTTGGTGCAGGATGTTGATTTCCACGGGCAGGCGGGTCTCCGGAGGGAGTGTCCGGTAATACCAAATGAAGGTGTGGTCCTCGAGCTTGGTGCTTCGGTTCAGGCGCACTCCGCCTTCGCCAACGATCTCGCCGGCATCGAAGCGGTCCTCGATGCCTTGGGGGTCGATGTGCCCCCAGCGATGCATCATGTAGTCCATCGCCGTATCCCATGGCCCTTCGTCCGGGAGGCGCAGGCGGGTTGCGTTTACGCCGTCGCGCACGGGAAGGGGGGATTGCATCACCGGACAATTCTACTGTGGCTCTCGTTGTGGGGCCTGCCCTGCGTGGCATTGGGCCCGAGGAGCACGCAAATCAGGCCCCGCAACGCAGCTGGAAACCGACGATAAAAAAGTTCTTGACAATAAAAATTGTCGGTAGGCAGACTGGAAGCATGTTGGACATCGAAGTGATTGAGGACGCAGCCGCCGCAGAGGCTTCGCTGGATCCGATCCGCACGCGCATACTGCAGGAGCTCGCCGTTCCGGGGTCGGCCACTCAACTGGCCGCCAAGGTAGGGCTGCCCCGGCAAAAGGTCAACTATCACCTCAAGGCACTCGAGCGGCATGGCTTGGTGGAGCTTGTGGAAGAACGCCGCAAGGGCAACGTCACCGAACGCGTTCTTCAAGCGACGGCGGCCTCGTACCTGATCTCACCCGTCGCCCTGGCTTCGGTGGCCCCGGATCCGCAGCGTTTCGCCGACAGGTTCTCCGCCTTCTGGCTCCTGGCGCTCGCCTCCCGCACGGTCCAGGAAATGGGGAAGCTCATCTCCGGTGCTGCCGCCGCCAAGAAAAAGCTCGCAAGTTTCGCGATCGACGGCGAAATTACTTTCCGTTCAGCCGCAGAACGCGCCGCTTTCGCAGAAGAGCTGGGCGTAGCGGTGACGCGGCTCGTCGATAAGTATCACGACGGCGGTGCTGCCGCAGTGGCGAGCGGGGCACGCAAGCACCGGCTCGTCGTCGTACTTCACCCCGCATTCAAGACCCCGTCAACGGAAAAATCAGCAGAAAAGGAACAAGGCAATGACTGACAACCGGAAATTCGAAATTGTGGCGGACGCCGAACTGCCGGGCACTCCCGAGCGGGTGTGGCAGGCGGTCACCAAGGACACGGCGGCCTGGATGTTCCCCACGGATCAGTGGCCCGATGTGAAAACGGTGGAGGAATATCCCACCCATCTTGTGTCGCGGATGGAGGGTCCCAACGGTTGGTTCAACCAGTTGGAGCACGTCCTGGAGCCTGTGGAGGGTGGCCGGGCAAAGCTCCACTACGTCCACAGCGGGATCTTTGCCGACAACTGGGACGAACAGTACGACGGCGCCAGCAAGCACACGGAGTTTTACCTCCACACCCTGGGCCAGTACCTGCAGTATTTCGATGGTCAGCCCGTGGTCTTCACGGATATCCAGGCGCCTGCTTCATCGCAGACTCCCGACGGATTTGTGCAACTGAAAAAGGCTTTGGGCGTGGATGGTCTTGCCGCCGGCACACCTTTTGAGGTGGACGTCGACGGCGTGGGCCGGCTGAGCGGGGAGGTGGACTTCTCGAATGAGAACTTCCTCGGGCTCAGGACATCGGACACCATGTACCGTTTCTTCGGCCGGAACGCCTTCGGTGCGCCGGTTGGCATGACCGTGCATGAGTTCGGTGGATCCGGAGACTCGGACCTCACTGCCAAGGCGTGGGGCGCGTTCTTGGAGAACGTTTATACGTAGGGGTTTCCCGCCAGTGACTTTGCGTTTACTGGGCCCACGCGCGGGCAACTGCTTCGAGGGAGGCCTCGTAGATTCCTGCCCAGTCCGTGCCGCGATTGTCCACTTGCGCCAGCTCCAGGCTGACGAGCCCGTGCACCTGCCCCCAGATGGCCATTGCGATGACGGAGGGATCATCGGAACGGATCCTCCCGGCCGTTTGGGCGGCAACTACCGCCTCCACCAGGGGAAGCATGGACGCCGAGGCGACTTCCGGCGTCGGGCTGCAATCTACATAGGCGGCCAGTGCGCCACCGAACATCAGCCGGTAAAGGGCCGGATGCTGCAAGGCCCACTCGCGGTAGGCGCTGCCCAGGCCTAGGAGTCCGTCTTTTGCCGCAGCCTGCTGGGACTCCCCAAAGGAGCGAAAACCGTCGTCGACGGCGGCCGTCAGGAGTTGCGCTTTCCCGCCGAAGAGCGAGTAGATCGCAGAGGTGGATGTGTCTGCGGCTGCGGCAACATCGCGGAGAGTGACCCGCGCGGGACCTTCGCGGTCCACAAGTTCTGCGGTCACTGCCAGAAGCCGTTGCTGGACGTGCTGATCATGAAGGACGGGTCTTGCCATGCCTTCAAGTGTTTCATAACATCGTTTCATAACATCGTTACGAAACTGGGAAATCCCGAAAATTCCCCACCAAAAGGAGCGACATGGCACAGGAGATCTTTCCCGGACGTTTTACCGCGGACATCGGGCGTGAAACAGTGACTGTCTTCCTGATCGGGATGCGAGCCAACCGTTGGTGGAAGATGGGCAAAGTGGGTCGTGTGGCATCAGCCATGCCCATGATGATGCGACACCTCGCCGCCAACCCCGAGGCCGGGTTGCTTGGCAGCGAGCAATGGTTTGGGCGGACCACAATCCTGCTCAGTTACTGGGAAAGCCCAGAGCATCTGAGGCGCTTCGCAGCGGACCGTGATTCCCCACATCTGGGTCCGTGGCGGAAATTCATGAAGGAGATTGCCGGCAGCGGTGATATTGGGGTGTGGCACGAGACGTACCAGGTTCCGGCGTCGGGCATTGAAGTGGTGTACAATGGGATGCCGCTTTTTGGCTTGGCGAAGGCCACCTCCCATGTCCCCGTCGGACCGGGCAGCAACACGGCGAAACAGCGCATGGGTTCAGCTGCAGCGGCGCCTGCCAAAAGCGCCTAGGCGACTGCGACGGCGGGTGGCCGCCCGGCCTTGAGGGTCCGGCGGAGTTGGGGAGAAGCGTCGAGCTTGTCCTGGGCCGCTCGCAACGCACCCACGGCGAATTCCAGCTGCGCCGGCGGCAAGGTGTAGGGGACGCGCAGGTAATGCTCGAACGCGCCGCCCACTCCGAATCGCGGTCCCGCCGCCAGCCGAAGCCCGAAATCCGGCGCCAGCACGGTGAGGGCGGTGCTGCATGCAGTGGGCAGGCGGCACCAAGCGGTGAGCCCGCCGAGCGGCCTTTCCACTTCCCATTCCGGCAGATGTTCAGCAAGCAGCGCCAGCAGCGATTCCCGGTTGTGCCGCAACTCCTGCAGGCGGGCATCGAGCGGTTCTGCGAATGACCTCACCAGCCGCGCGGCAGCTAACTGCTCAACCACCGGACCGCCCAGGTCCATGGTGGTTCTCGTCGCCACGAACCTGGTGATCATGGCCTCCTCCGCCCGGATCCAGCCCGTCCTGAGCCCGGCCCAATGGGATTTGCTGAGCGACCCGATCGAAACAACGCTGGGACTGAAGGTTGACATAGGCGCCGACTGGACGCCGTCGAGGTTCAACCCGCGCAACGTCTCGTCCACCACAAGCACCGTCCCGGCAGAAGCAGCCGCCCGTGCCAACTGGCGGCGCTGAAGGTCTGACATGATGCGCCCGGTTGGGTTGTGGAAGTCCGGAACAACGTAGGCCATTGAGGGGTGCTGCTGGTTCATGGTGGAAACGAACGCGTCGATTTCCCAGCCAGAGGAAGCGTGCGGCGATAACGCCACAGGCAGCACTTTGCAGCCAGCCGCCCGGATAGCGTCCAGGGCGTTGGGATAGGTAGGGTGTTCCACCAGAACCCTGTCCTGCTTCCCGACGAGGGTATGGAGAACGATGTTCAGGGCATGCTGCGCGCCGGACGTCACCAGGATCTGGTCCGCCGTAGTGGGCACTCCTTCAGCAGAGTACTTCTGCGCGATCGCCTCACGCAGGGCCGGCACTCCAAGGGCGTCGTACCCGAAACCGGGCAGTAGCGCCGGCAATTCAGTGAGGGCGTCGGCGAACGCCCGGTGCACAACTTCTCCGGCGGCGGGAAGCGATGCGTAGGCAAGATCCTGGAGTCCCTCGGGGGCGGCAAGGCCCGGTACGCTCACCGGTGCGCTGCGGTGGGGAATGCTCGTCCTGCCCCGGCTGCCTTGGCCAGCGGTGAGAAAGCCTTGCTCGCGCAGGTTCGCATAAGCCGCGGTGACCGTGGTGCGGCTCAGGCCAAGCGTCTGCGCCAGCGCACGCTCACTGGGCAGCGCGACGTCCAGCGGAATGCGCCCATCCATCACCAGTAAACGCACGACGTCGGCCAGCTCACGGTAGGCGGGTAGCGCTCCGTTGCTCCAAGAGCCCAGGAGGCGGACGAGTGCGGTGGGATTCAGTGAGCCGGGCATAGGACCAGTATTGCAAACTGGCTATGGAATACAAGGCCAGTTCTTCGCGAGTATGGATCCATGATGACCCGAAGAATCACTCAACTCCTGATCGGCCTGGCGATGTACGGCATTTCCCTGGCCATGTTCATCCGCGCCGGGCTTGGCCTTGACCCTTGGGATGTCTTCCATCAGGGCGTTTCGGAAAAGACCGGATTCAGCATCGGGGTTGTGGTGATCGCCGTCAGCTTCCTCGTCCTGCTCCTCTGGATACCGCTGCGGCAAATGCCCGGATTCGGCACCTTGGCAAACGCCATCCTTGTGGGAGTCTTTGCTGATCTGGGCTTATGGCTGATCCCGGAGTTCTCACACCTGGGAGGACAAATTGCGCTGCTGGCCGGCGCGGTGATCCTCAATGGAATCGCGTCCGCTTGCTACATCGGAGCACGCCTCGGCCCGGGAGCGCGTGACGGCCTGATGACGGGACTGGTTCGCCGGACAGGGTGGTCTGTCCGCCTTGTCCGGACCGGAATTGAAGTGGTGGTCCTGGCCGTGGGCTTCCTGCTGGGTGGATCGGTGGGCGTGGGCACCGTGGTCTATGCCTTGGCAATCGGTCCGATTGTGCAGGTCCTCCTGCCGAAGTTCATGGTCCCGGAACCAGCCAAGGCTCCGGCCCCCACAGAAGCTGTGGAGGCCGCGCCGGCTGCCTGATGGATAGCCGTCCTGACGGGTTTCGAGTCCTAGTGACGTGGTTGGCATCTGGGACAGAAGTAGATGTCCCGCTCCTCGGTTCCATCCGGCGCTGCGAGGACATCGCGACGAATAGGTGTCCCGCAGCGCCTGCATGGCTGGCGAGCCCTGCCGTAAACCCAGTAGCCGGGCCTCATCGCCCGAGGACCCAAGGTGCTCCGCAGGCCTGGACCCAGATTCTCGCCCAGGAGTCTCTTGGCATCGTTGACGGTCTTGGCGAGGTCCGGCACCGAGACCACAGGCAATGCGGGGTGGATTCCGGAAAGGAAGCACGCTTCGCAGCGGTAGATGTTGCCGATCCCGGCCAGCTTCCGCTGATCGAGCAGGGCGTAGCCGATGGGGACGTCAGGTTCAGCTTGGAGCCGGCGGAGGGCTTCTTCTTCATCCCAGTCAGGGCCGAGCAGATCAGGCCCGAGATGCCCGACGATCCGATCTTCCTCACTGGTTGGCACCACCTCGAGAATGCCCAGCGAGAACCCGACCGCGTCAGCGGAAGCCGTTCGTAGCACGCAACGCGCGGTGTGGCCTGGCTTGGTCCAGCGGCCTCCCGGCGGGTAGACCATCCAACTGCCTTCCATCTTGAGATGGGAATGGATGGTCAGCTCGCGGGGTTTCCTGCTCGCGCCGGGTTCCTCGTCGGCAGGTCCCACGAGGCGCATGAGCAGGTGCTTGCCCCGGGGAACCACCTCGGTCATGGTCCAACCCTCAAGGTTCAGGGTGGCGAAGCGCGGTACCCGGAAGTCTGAAGCTGTGATGACCTGTTCTGCCAAGGCGGCGTTGAGGCGCGTGGCTGCACGCCAAATGGAGTCTCCCTCAGGCACGGATCCGCAGCCCCTTCGGGGTTGAGTAGGCTCCGGCGGCCGCAAGCGCAGCAGCAATCGGCGTGTCCAGGAGGTCGTGACCGTTGACCTTTTCCATGAAAAGCTTGTCCACCGCTCCGCGTCGCACCACGTCCACCAAAGCTTCGGCAGCGACCGCCAGGACGGCGTCATCATGGCTGAAGGTGAGAAGAGTCTTACCGCCGCGCTCAACATAAAGGACCAACGCGCCGTCGACCATCACTACCAGCGCACCGGCCTTTCGTCCGGGGCGGTGTCCGGAACCGGCGTCGACGGACAGCGCCGGCCAAGGCAACGCGGCGCCGTAAGGGTTGGCCGGGTCCGTGGCTGCGAGTGCCAAGGCTGCGGGTTCTGCTTTGGTGATGCGCGCATCTTCGGTGAAGGAACGGAGCCTGTCCACGGTTGCGGGGACGGCGAATTGGGCCGCTCCCAGATGCTCGATGAAGTAGCCACGGCGGCAACGCCCGGCTTCTTCGAGCCGGGCCAGAACTTTGTACATGAGTCCGAAACCGCCAATGATGTTCTCGGCCATGACCGAGCCCCGGGTGACCACGCCATACCGATCCAGCAGGAGCTCGGCGGTGCCGCGTGCATGGATGGTCGGGTCAAGTTCGGGCGAAGGCAGCGCAGACCAGCGTCCTACCGCTGATGGCGGGGCGGGAGCGGTGCCGGAGACAGAACCATAGCGCCCACCCGTTAGCCCGGGGGATCCCAGAAGGCCCGTACCGTGGGAGCGCCCCAACCTGCTCATTCTCGGGGCACGGGCCCGAGGTGCCTTGGCGACCTGCCGGTGCGCTGTGCGCCCACCGGCGATCATGGCCCGCACCGGCGCAAAGGTGTCACCCGTGACGCGGCCGGCCCACACCAGATCCCAGAGTGCCGAGACCACGGCGTCATCGCTCAACACAGCGTCCATTCCGCCTGCCACCTCAGTGAGTTGGCGGAAGAAGTAACCGCCACCTGCACCCAGGTAGTCCAGCAGCCGTTGTTGGGCGTCGCCGGGTTCGAAGTCCGGAGCAGGATTGAGCGTCAGCTCGGCGGAGTCAGCCACGTGGAGGCTGATCCAGCCGTCGTTTCCGGGCAAGGCCCCAGCCCCGGACCACAGCAACTCACCGGCGGCCATGAGTTCGTCCAACATGGCTGGTTTGTAGTCCGCCAGGCGGCTTGAGAGCACCAATGGTTCCCATGCGGAAGCGGGGATGGGAACGCCTGAGAGTTGATCAACCGCCGTGATGATGCCGTCGAGTCCGCGCAATGCCTGGCTCCGGGATTTCCCAGGCGCCGTCACGTTCTGCCAGGCCGGCAGGAACCGCCCATAGGCGGCAGCGTCAACGGGCTCAACCTCTGCGCGCAAGGCAGCCAGTGAACGACGCCGGAGCTTCCGCAGGACCTCGGCATCACACCATTCGCTGGACGGCGGTGCCTCGGCGGACATGAGCTCGGAGTCCAGAGGCTCTAGTGGGGCGCTCTCCGTCGCCACGGCATGTGGCCGGAACTCGCCCTCCACAACACGGCCATCGGCAGCGAGCCGCTTCAGTGCAGTATTGACGACGGCGACGCCAAGTCCCAGCCTGGACGCGGCCTCGGCTGCTGTGAATGGTCCGTGGGTGCGCGCATACCGTGAGACGAGGTCGCCCAAGGGATCGTGGACGGGCTCAATGAAGGCGAGCGGCACGCCCATGGGCAGAGGGACACCAATGGCGTCGCGCAGCCGGGCGGCGTCTTCCACTGCTGCGAAACGCTCGACGCCGCCGATCGTTACCTTCAGCGCCCGGTTGGCTTTCTGGAGAGCGGCCAGGTGTGAGCCCGCGTCCGGCCCTTCTTCAAGGCGCTCCGCCACTTCCTCGACGCTGAGCGGACCAAGGAGCCGGAGGAGATCAGCGACACCTTCCATTCCGCGCACGCGACGGTCCGGTACCAGCCGCTGCAGCTCGCGTTCCGTGGCATCGATGACCGCGGCGTCAAGGAGCTCGCGGAGTTCCACTCTGCCCAGAAGCTCATTGAGCAGCGTGGAATCCAAGGCCAGCGCTGCGGCCCGACGCTCCGCCAAGGGGGAATCGCCTTCGTAGAGGAACTGGGCTACATAGCCAAACAACAGGGACTTCGCGAAAGGTGAAGGCTGCTGGGTGGTGGTCTCCACAATGCGCAGTTCACGGCGCTCGACTGATGCCGCAATGTCCTTGAGGGCGGGCAGATCATAAACATCCTGCAAGCATTCGCGGACGGTTTCCAGCACGATAGGAAAGGACGGATACTTCCGGGCGACATCCAGTAATTGGGCAGAGCGTTGCCGTTGCTGCCACAGGGGTTGGCGCTTGGCTGGGTTTTGGCGGGGCAGCAGCAGGGCGCGGGCCGCGCACTCACGGAACCGGGAGGCGAACAAGGCACTGCCGCCCACCTCGGCGGTGATGATCTGTTCGAGTTCTTCGGGATCGAACAGGAACAACTCAGCACCGGGCGGCTCGTCCTCCATCATGGGGACACGAAGAACGATGCCATCATCGGCGGCCATGGCTGAACCGTCCAAGCCGTAACGCTGCTGAAGGCGTTGTCCAACGGCCAAAGCCCACGGCGCGTGGACAGGCATTCCGAACGGACTGTGGAGAACAACACGCCAGTCCCCGAGCTCGTCGTGGAAACGTTCCACAACCAAGGTCCGATCGCTGGGAACGATGTTTGTGGCTTGCTTCTGTTCTTCCAGATATTGCAGCAGGTTGCCGGCCGCAAAGGCATCGAGCCCACTCGCTTGGCAGCGCTCCATGGCTGGCGCGGGGTCGGCCGCGGAGAGTTCGCGGATGAAGGCTCCCAAAGCGCGGCCGAGATCCACCGGACGGCCGAGCGAATCGCCTTTCCAGAAGGGCAGCTTTCCCGGTTGACCGAAAGCAGGGGAGACCAAAACGCGGTCGTGGGTGATGTCTTCGATTTTCCAGCTGGTGGCTCCGAGGGCAAAGATATCGCCCACCCGCGATTCGTAGACCATTTCTTCGTCGAGTTCACCAACGCGGCGACCACCTTTCGCGGCGCGGGCGGAGGCACTGGGGCCTTCAGCATCGGCGTTGGCGGAGGATGAGGATCCTTCAACTTCCGTGCCGATGATGTACACGCCGAACAGACCTCGGTCCGGAATGGTGCCACCCGAAGTGACCGCAAGTCGCTGTGCCCCGGGCCTGCCCTCGATGGTGCCTGCATGGCGGTCCCAGACAATGCGTGGCCGAAGTTCTGCAAATTCGTCGGAGGGATACCTTCCGGCAAGAAGATCGAGTGTGGCCTCAAACGCGGATCGGGGCAGGCTTGCAAACGGCGCCGACCGACGGACAGTGCTGAACCATTCCTCGACGTCGATGCTGCCCAAGGCAGTGGCGGCGACGGTTTGCTGGGCCAGAATATCCAAGGGATTTGTGGGAATGCTGAGCCGTTCGATTTGGCCGCTTAGCATCCGTTCCACGGTGACGGTGGTGTGAAGGAGGTCAGCCCGGTGCTTGGGGAACAACACGCCCTCGGAGATCTCGCCCACTTGGTGGCCGGCACGCCCTACACGCTGCAGGCCGCTGGCTACCGACGGCGGCGACTCCACCTGGATGACCAGATCCACGGCTCCCATATCGATGCCAAGTTCCAGTGACGATGTGGCAACGACGCAGCGGAGCCTGCCCGACTTCAGATCATCCTCGATCATGGCCCGCTGATCCTTGGAGACTGAACCGTGGTGGGCGCGCGCCAAGACAGGATCTGCTCCGGTCGTGCTGCCGGCCTGCGCCATCATATGCGCCGGGGTCGCAGTGGACACGGGAGCGGTCCCCGCAGACTTGGCGGCCGGCCCGGTGCCCCAG
Organism: Paenarthrobacter aromaticivorans; assembly: GCF_019038615.1. Taxonomy (NCBI): domain Bacteria; kingdom Bacillati; phylum Actinomycetota; class Actinomycetes; order Micrococcales; family Micrococcaceae; genus Paenarthrobacter; species Paenarthrobacter aromaticivorans. The sequence goes on along the minus strand of NZ_JAHOPC010000001.1, from coordinate 171,880 downwards.
CTTCCCGAATCCTCTTCCTTTTCGGCAGCACCCCACTCACCGCCGGCCGCGGCCAGCATTTGCCGCTCGGCATGGATCTCGTTCAATCTGGCGGTTAGCCGTTCAGCCAAGCGGCGTGAGTTGGCGAAGACGATAGTGGACTGCTTGGAGAGGACAAGATCGACAATCTGTTCCTCAACATGGGGCCAGATGGATGCTTGCGGCTGAAGCCCGGAGGCAGGACCGGAGTCAAACGCGCCCGCAGCTCCTTGGAGGTCCGACATGTCCTCTACAGGCACAGTGACTGTGAGATTCCAGTTCTTCTTGGACGGCGGAGCAACAATTTCCACAGGGGCCTGGCCAGCCAGGAACTGGGCCACAAGCTCACGCGGTTGCACCGTAGCGGAGAGGCCTATCCGCTGGGCAGGCTTCGGTAGAAGGGCATCCAGCCTTTCCAGGGACACCGCAAGGTGGGCGCCCCGTTTGGTGCCAGCAACAGCATGCACTTCGTCAATGATGATGGTGTCTACTTCGCTCAACGTTTCCCGGGCCCGGGACGTCAGCATCAAGAACAGGGATTCCGGCGTAGTGATCAGGATGTCCGGCGGGTTCGATAACAGCGAGCGGCGATCTGCCGCCGTCGTATCTCCCGAACGGACGCCGACACTAACCAGAGGTGCCGGAAGCCCCAGTCGCTTGGCGGTTTGCGTGATCCCGATAAGCGGTGCCCGCAGGTTCCGCTCCACGTCTACGCCCAGTGCTTTGAGCGGCGATATATAAAGGACGCGGGTCTTGGTCTTGGGACGTTTCGCGCGACCCTTTCCGTCGGAGACGGACTCCAATCCGGGCAACGCGTCCGACGGCGTGGAATGCAACCTGTCCAAGGCCCAAAGGAAGGCGGCGAGAGTCTTGCCGGAACCAGTCGGGGCCACAACTAGGGCATGCGAGCCCGAAGAGATAGCGTTCCATGCGCCATCCTGGGCGGGAGTGGGCGCGGAGAAAGCGCCGAGGAACCATTCCCTGGTTGCTTGGCTGAAACGGCCTATGGCGCCGATGGACGCCTGCTGCTCCTGCATTCCTCCATCATGCCCCACGGCTCAGACAGAATAAGCCCGAGCCGTGGGCTGACGGTTAGACAGCCTGGAAGGCAGTGATGGTCAGGAGTTTGATGCCCGCGTTGCTGCAGGCATCGTGTTGCTCAGCGACGAACAGTGACGCAGTGTCGTTAGGTGGGTAAATGCGGTAACCAGCAGCAGGAACTTTGGTGCAATCGCCGTAGTTTCCAGCCTGGGTGTAACGCAATTCAGCCCATGCCGATTTCCCCGGGGCAAGCTCGACCTTGGTGACCGGCGTAGTGGTTTCACGGGTAGCGGGCTCGCCGATAGGGGCACCGTTGGCGTCGGCCGTCAGGGAAACGCCAGCGAAGCCTTCCAAGGTACAAGGCGTGGTTCCGGAGTTCGTCAGGATCAATTTTTCGTAGATGCTTCCGGCAGCGCCGCCGCCAGTGGAATCAGTGGCGGCAGTCAGGGAATCGGCCCTGCATTGACCTTCGGCGGGTGCTGCGGAGGTGACCGTACCGGACGGCGAAGGTGAGTTGCTCGCGCTGGGGGAGGCCGACGTCGGAGATGCGGAAGATGAGGTGGGCGGGGCACTGCTGCTTCCCGCGGGGCTTGGGCTTGGCCCGCAAGCAGCAAGGAGCAGCAGCGAGGCTGCGGCCGTCGTCGTCACAAGTCCGGTTTTGATGCGCTGAGTCCACATGGGCACCAGCCTTGCGCCGGGTGTGACGTGAGTCAATTGAGCCACGGCAAGGAAAGCGGATTGGCGTCCGGATCGTGATATTCCGGACGCCAACCACCGTGTTACTTGGCGTCGACTTTGGCTGCTGCTGTCTTTGCTGACCGGCCGCGGAAGAATGCGGCGCCGCCCAGGCCCAAACCGGCGATACCGGCAATAAGGCCCGCCCAGCTTCGCGCTTGTGATCCGTCGTCGGTTACCGATGACGCCTGCTCTGTTGACACCGCGTTTGCTGCGTGGTGGTCACCTTCGGCTTCGGCAGGTGTGATGGTGACGGACGGGGCCGGGGCTTTGAGATCGTGCTCGTCCTGTCCCTCCTTCGGGATCTCCGACCAGTCAGTCTGGCCCTGCTCGCAGGTCTGCAGCGTCGGGAAATAGAGCGTCTTGCCGGCGGCGTCGGGCAGCTTGACCGAGAGAACCAAAGCATCACGAAGATGTGGATCCAGCGGGGCCTTGGCTGTGTAGACGATCTGGCTGGTCCGTTTGGTGATGGTGGTGCCATCAGCCAACTTCTTCGGCCCTGGCAACGTCTCCGTCACCTTCTCAACCGTCCAGTTTGGGTTGACCGTGGGCTGGGCATCGGTCAGTTCCTCGGGCAACGAGATAGCGACTTTTGTTGTGCCGAACGTGTCGCAGCCGTGGGGGATGCCGAACGTCAACAAGGCGTACGAGTTCGCAGCAGTCTTGTTCGGATCTGCCGATACGTGTGCAGATGCTCCGGCAAGACCGGCCATCATCAGGGCAGCGGTTCCGCCAGCGGCAGCGGTCGCGGACAGGGTACGGCGGAGGGTGGACTTCTTCATGGGATTGCCTTTCGGGGCGCCGAAAACTGGCGCGGGTACGGGTTTGTGGCCCGTCACCAAAGGCGTCTGCTGAGTGCGTTGCGTTGGTGCCGGGCGGAATCAGGGAAGAACGACGGCGGCGGGCGGGCCGCGGCGGCTGTCTTGCCTCAGGTTCCGCCAAGGGCGGGGCAGGAAAACGTCAGGTGAGTCGACGGCGATAGGGGAGGCGCCGGCGTCGGGCCTGAACAGCAGGGTGGGCAGCGCAACCAAGGGGCGCAGCCAGGCCGCCAACTGCCACAGGGCGTCCTCGCCCTTGGCCAGGATCACGGCAGACCCGATCGTCGCCAGGATGTGGCCAACCAACATCGCAGTGCCCAGAGTTGTGCCCAACTCATGGACGTGGGGCGTCGCCGTGTAGAGCAAGGGATTCAGAGGTTCGCCAGCGTGGTGCGAGTTCCCTGGAGCTGTTGCCGTTACTGGACTCAAAGCCGTGAAGGCTTCGTGGAGTACGAGCTGGCTGGTTCCCAGCAATGCCGTCATGGCGGTGAAGTTGAGCTTGAAGCGAGTGGCCAGCGTCGCGGCCAATCCTGTCAACGCGACAAGTGCCAACAGGACCGGGATAGCGGGAAGTTCCCCGCCGCCGATCACGTGAGCCCCAGCTGCCAGAAGCACGATTACGAGCGAGATCGCGCCGGACCGCAACGCATGGAAGGGTGCCCGGGGCTGCAATGAGCGCACGGAGTCCTCCCTCGATCGCCTGGCTGGATGCTGTCTGTTGTCAGCGTCTTGATTCTATCGGGAGTTCGGAGCCCGACTGGCCTCGGATTGTTGCCTATGTGGATACTTTTCGCGGGTGCGGGGATGCTGGCTCCACCCTTATTGCGTTGAAAGTTGGCCCTTGGTGCGGACAAAGGTTGGTCCTGGCGGCTCAGGTATGCGGCTGAGGTCCGCCCCGGGACGACGACGGCGAAGCTCAAGTTTCAGGCTTTCTTCGCCGCGCGCCATGGCCCAGTGATGGTTGGCCGAGAACGCAGGCTTCAGGAGCCAGCTCAGCCTGCGGAGCAGTGGCTTGGCGGTGCTCACCCGCCAGTCGTAGGTGATCACGACTTCAGGGCCGTCCGTCTCGAAGGTCCAGCGGCCAGTGCCGTTGAGGTCGCCCTCGGCTTTGAGCGCAAATCCGTGCAGGGTGATGGGTTCGGTAACGGTGAGTCGCCAGCGCAACGTATAGGGGAGCCAGCCCTTGGTGTGGAGATCGAACGAGGAGCCCACGCCGTCCGCGTTGCCTCGCGCCACTGGTGTCACCTTGAGATACACCGAAGGCCACCACTGCTTAAGGGTGCCCGCGTTACCGAGGACATCCACCACTTCCTCGGGCGTTCCGGCCACTCTCCAGACCGTAAGGAACTCGTAGTCGGTGCTTTGCTGGTTCGTTGCATTGACCTGGACATTGGTGCCTCCGCTGCTAATCGTACCGAGAGGCTGGTCCCGGCGCCTTAGCTTTGTCCCTTGTAGGGCAAAGCTAAACGTCATGCGCCGGTTTTCAGCAGATCCTTCATGTCGAAAAGTGCTTCCAGCGGCGCAGCTGTGTCCGTAAGTGGTGTGACAGGGCCTCCGCCGCAATCTTCAACTCGCTGGGAGTATCGCTCTTGCTCGCCTTCACGGACGACAATCTTCGATGCAGTGCCGCCTGCGCAGCCAGGCTTTGGAGCGGGGACGTCCTTGGTGCGCTCGGGAAGGCTTCGGGCAAGGTCCATGACGTCTGTCCACGTCTCTGCGGGCATGGCAGCAGTTTCCTGACGAAGCACGTCGCCGTAGGAATCGACCGTGATGCTGGCTTCCTTGTCAGAGGCCTTGATGGTGTAGCTGCGATGGTATTTGGGCGGAACGGAACTGTCGCGGAATCTGTACTCGACAGTGGTTTCCGATGGATTCAGTTTGAGGCTGCTGGGGACGGCGCAGGCCGTGAGCATTCCCAGCGAAAATGCGGCAATAGACACTAACGCGATACGGCGACGCATGAAATCCCCCTGTGGCGGCCCGATGTGTCACTAGCCTAGCGGGAGTGGGACAACACGCATGTGAACGTGCGGACTGAGACGTTAGTCTGCTGGGATGGAATCCTGGCACCGCAACCGGCTCAGCGTGAGCCAAGCCGAACTCGCCTGAGTACGCCGGCAAACTCAACTTCTACGTCGCCCTCGTCGATGACATACTCCGCCGCGAGCACCACAACGAAACCATCGGCATTCTAATCTACGGTGCCGAGAACGACCGCAGCGTCTCTACGGCGCCGAGAACGACCGCAGCGTCGTGCTCACAGGGTCACTAAAACGCATCCAGAATCCGAACGCTGCTGCCGGACTCTCCTCACCTTATCCGAGCCATGAGATGCGCTCTCGGTACCGTGCGATCAGTTGTTCGCTGCGAACCATTTCTGCGGCAGTATCTGATTCGCCATGACCTCACAGGCGGACGCGTAGTTGATCTTTTGCCTACCAACGATCCTCCGATCAATTCCCTGTACCTCGAGCGTCCCCGTGGGGTACAAGGCCAGGCATTCTGGGACTAACGTGGCCTTCACTTCTACTTCTTGGCTAATTACGCACCGGTAAAAGTTCCCGGTTAACCGGGTCCAAGCTGGGCTCTGAAACCGTTGAACTGCCAAATCCCAAGAGAATGTGCGTCATCTAGCACGATGGGTGCACAGCAAGGAGATGTAAGGGCACCCACCGCGCTAGCCTCTGCAGTCACGAATGCCTGGGCGACCAAGGAGCCAGTTTGCGCCGTATCCGTTGGAATAGGATCCAGTTGTCCCGTGGAACGGCACCGCGGCAATCTATTGCAGAAGTCTTGGCACCCAACAAAACGCTGACCCGTCCAGTTTCGATCATCAAATCAAATTCGATGCACAACCAGTTCAGTTGTTGCCCCGCATGCTTGCTGGAAGCTCGGGCGTAGCGGCCTGAGTGTTACTGAGCGATTGCAGCCTCGTGGCTACAACGCTGATTTCTGCAAGGTTGGTCCGCGGTGGAAGACTGACGGCGCAGTGGACTGCCTCCGCGATGTCGTCGGGATGAATGGCCCAGTCGCGGACTTCCCGCGGAGGCGGGCTGGGACGCAGGTCAAGAATAGGGGTGTCGACGATGCCGGGCAATATGCTGCAAACTCGGATGCCGTTGCCGTGTTCGTCTCTGGATGCACCTCGGGCCAGGCCCAGAAGTGCAGACTTGGACGCGCCGTAGGCAGCACCACTGTGGTCTGGCCAGTTGGCAGCGATACTTGAGATGATGACCACATCTCCTTGGCGCTCGCGCAGCTGGTCAAGTGAGGCGGAGAGCAGTGTGAAGACGCCATACACGTTTGTCTTCATGATTTGGTCAAAGCTCTCGTCCGTGAGTTCCGCAATCCTGCGCCGCGGCACGTTCGTTCCAGCTGCAGCGACCAGAATATCGATGGGATCATTCTGCGCGAGCTGTGCCACGAGGGCACGCCCTGCCCTTATGTCGGCTACGTCCAGGGCGTGTGCCACGAACTGACCGCTGTCCAGGTGTTCGGAGCTGACAGCTTCCAATGCGTCCAACCGACGGGCTACGCCGTGCACCCTGACGCCGGCGGCAAGGAGACGGCGGACGACGCTGGCTCCGATTCCGCTGCTGGCTCCGGTGACGAGAGCAACCCTACCTTTTAGGTTTTCGTCCATTTCTTCCTCCTGTAGCTGGGCCATGGGCCGCTTTTTGGTTCTTAGGCGATGCGATTGAGACACGGATCATTCCGATTATAAATTATCATTTGACAGACAGTTTGTTCGGATGGTGATGTTAACCGCGAAGGTGAGTCACTCGGCTTACCTCGCCCTTCCAAGGGCCAGACCGCTGCTTTCAGGTAGGGAGGTCCTTGGTCAATTTCGAGTTGAGCCACTTCGTGTGGCTTCCCAAGGCGGGAGCATTCAATGACGATTGTTGAGCAGAACAGCGCAAAACCGGAGTCCGGCCCAAGAAGACAGCGCCTGAAACGTAAATCCTTGCTCGCCACTGGCGTAGGTAACCTGCTTGAGTGGTTCGACTGGACCATCTATACGGTTGCCTCCGTCTATATCGCCGGGAGCCTCTTCAACTCCGGCAACCCCATGTCTGCACTGCTGAGTACGCTGGCCGTCTTTGCTGTAGGCTTCCTCATGCGGCCCATTGGCGGGCTGGTCTTCGGTCCCCTTGCGGACAAGCTCGGCCGACGCCGTGTCCTGCTGACCACTATGTTTCTAATGGCCGGCGCCAGCCTCGGGATTGCCTTGATTCCTTCCTACGCCGCGATTGGCAGCTGGGCGTCCTTACTACTCCTTTTGGCCCGCCTGATCCAGGGCTTTGCCCACGGCGGGGAGTCGACGACGTCCTATGCGTACACCGCCGAGATCGCACCAGCCAAGCGTCGTGGCTTGTGGTCTAGCACGGTATTTATCGCAGTGGGGTCCGGATCCCTCCTTGCAACGCTCTTCATGGCTGTGTTGACCGGTCTGATCAGCAAGTCGGAAATGATGGAGTGGGGCTGGCGAGTTCCCTTTGCGGCGGGTGCAATGCTGGCGGTAGCAGCTCTATGGCTGCGAAGCGGCATGATGGAGAGCGAACATGTCGCCGCAGTTCCAAGTGCCAGCGCCCCAGCTCCATGGAGCAAGAAACAAGTGTTTTCGGCCGGCGTGAAGTTGTTTCTTTATGAAGCTGGATCTACCCTCACCTACTACACGTGGGTCACCTCGGCAGCTATCTACGCCATCGGAGTCAGGGGCATGGACCCGGGGCAGGCGTTCGTCATGAGCGTGATCGCCCAAGTGGTCTATATTGTCTTCCTGCCTGTCTCAGGCTGGATTTCCGACCATTGGGGAAGGAAGACCACCACACTGATCTCCTTGCTAGGCATCGCGGCCACCGTGTTCCCGTTGTGGGGCCTCATGACAAACGAACCTTGGACTTTGCTGGTCGCCCAGACCGCGGGACTCCTGCTGGTCGCCTTTATCACCGGCTCCAAGCCAGCTGCCATCTCTGAGCAGATCCCCAACCGTTACCGCACGCGGATCTTTGGGGTTTCGATATCCCTAGGCGTCGCCATTTGCGGCGGGACAGCGTCTTATCTCAGCACCTGGCTCTACTCGATCGGCAGCGGCTGGGTCTTCAACATCTACGTAATCGCAGTTGCGGCTGTATCCAGCGTTGTAGTCCTGAAATGGGAGAACAACACCGGCATTCCGTTGGAGCAGGTCTAGTACTGCTTACGTCAATCAGTTCCCGGCGGCGCCAGTGGCACGCCGGGAACTGCCATATCCCGGAGGAAACACCATGGCAACCATGTTCCCGGCGGCCCATGCCGCCGTCCGTGCTTCGATGGACCAACGGAGCATCGAGGTAAGAATGCGGGAAACCCCGCAGCTTCATGCTGGCGAGGTGCTGGTTCAGACGGAATACTGTGGTCTTTGCGGGTCCGATCTGCACATCTGGAACGGCGACGACGGCTACGGCTGGGTGCCGTGCGGAACCGTCCTGGGCCACGAGATTGTGGGAAGGATTGTCCGCAGCGATGACCCCGGCGGCCTAAAGCCTGGGACCCGCGTGGTGGCCATCGCTCAGTCCGGCTGCGGGAGCTGCCCCGCTTGTATGATGGACTACGCGAACGGTTGCCCGGATAAGGTCACCTTGGGTCTGACGCGCGACGGGGGCGCCGCACGCTTCGTCGCTATCCCCGCCACTCAGCTGCTGGCCGTGCCGCATGATGTGCCGGCCCGGACAGCGGTCCTCACCGAGCCGCTATCGGTGGCCGCGCGGGCAGTGGCGGACCGTGGCAGTGTGACAGCCGCGGACACCGTTGTGGTGAGCGGCCCCGGAACCATAGGTATCCTGTCCGCTTTAGTCTGCAGGCATCTCGGCGCTCGTGTTGTTCTCAAGGGTACGGCCCATGATGTGGCAGCCCGTGGCGGTCTCGCCGACCGGCTGGGTCTGGACTTGGTGGAAACCCTTCCCCCCGGCTTCAAGCCAAATGTGTGGATCGAAGCTGCCGGAGCCTCCTCGGCCTTGGCCGACGCCGTCCGTGAGCTCCCGGCCCAGGGGCGGCTGGTGGTGGTGGCGCTTTATGGAGCGCCACCGGCGTTGGCAGCCAACGACGCCGTGCGGAAGGAGCTGGACATCACCACCAGTTACAGTTCCCACCGCCCGGACTACCAGCTGGCGCTCGACATCCTCCAGACACATCCCGGGTTGGGGGACCTGCTGGTGGAAACCGTGCCGCTCACCAGCATTGCTGTTGCCTTCGAGAAGGTGGGCCGGGGCGCCATGCCGAAAATCGCCGTCGAACCCTGACTTCGCCTTAACGCAATAAATGGGCGGCCGGAACAACTGTTCCGGCCGCCCATTTCGCTGAGCAGTTACTGACTGAACGTGCCGTCGATCGTGAGTCCACCGTCGACCTTAATGACTTCACCGTGGACGAACGAGGCATCCGTCGAGAGCAGGAAGGCGATCACGGCAGCGATCTCTTTCGGCTCAGCAAGCCTGCCCAACGGTGTCCGCCCCATGAGGGCCTGCTCGCTGAGGGTCCCGTTCCGCAGGCCGCTTCGAACCATTTCGGTGTTGACGTAGCCCGGAGCTACCGCGTTGACGCGGATGCCGTGGGGGCCCCATTCGACGGCCAGGGTGCGTGTCAATCCGAGCATTCCCGTCTTGGCGGTGGCGTACGCGGAGCGGCCTGGCAGGCCGAACGTGGAACCGACGGAAGCAATGTTTACGATCGAGCCGCTGCCTGTTTTGAGCAGAGGGAACGCGTTCTTCGCCATGAGGACCGACCCGGTGAGATGAATGTCCAGCAGTCGGCGCCATTGCTTGATGTCGAGTTCCTCGGCAGGCTGGCGAAGAATGTTGCCGGCGCAGTTCACCAGACCATCCAGCCGGTCGGTTTCGCTGGAAAGGGCGGTGAAGAGATTCAGTACGCTGTCCTCGTCAGCGACGTCAACGCCGAAGCCGAGGTGGGGAGCGGCAGCGGGGAAGCTGCCGTTGAGTTCGTCAGCCAATTCCTTGGCCGGCCCTTCGTTCAGATCGGCCACCAGCACGCGCCAACCACGGTTTGCGAGAGTATGTGCCACCTTGGCGCCGATTCCCTGGGCGCCGCCGGTGATCAGGGCAGTACGTGAGTTCATGATGTGCTCCTATGCTTAGTTGAGGCGCCTCAGGCGTTGCCGAGGCGATAGACGGGGTCCGGCTCCTGGACGATGACGTCCGGGACTTCCGTGAGGCCGCCCAGGGCTGTTGTGGAACGCCCGACGGCGACTGCTCCCCAGCCGGCGGAACGCGCCAACGCCTCAGCAAAGGAGGTCCGGCGATTGTGTGCTCCGGTGGGGCCACCGGGATCCAGGCACGTTTCGCTGAGGAACCCGGCGAGGGCCGCATCACCCGCGCCGGTTGTATTGACCACCGGCGTTTTGGGCGGCCGAGCCCACAGGACGCCGTCGGGGCCGAGCCCTATCAGGCCATCCCCTCCCATGCTGGCCAGCACTGTGCCGATGCCCGCGTCGGCGAGAGATCGTGCTGCGTTGACTACGTCGCCAACCGTTCGCAGCGGGTGCCCGGCAAACTGCTCAAGCTCCGGAACGTTGGGTTTGACGAGGTCCACCAGATTGCTGTTGGCCCATCGGCAAAGGTCCGGTCCGTTGATGTCCAAGCACACTTTGGCTCCGAGTTCACGTGCTTGGTGCAGCAACCACCGCAAATCAACTGTGTGTCCATCCGAAGCCTGGGGTAATGACCCGGCGACAACCAGCCAGTCCGCGTCCATAGCCCGGAGTTGGTCGAGTGTGGCTTCGCAGACGGACCGCCACTCGGGCTCCGGTAAGTGCCCCGGCTTTTGGTTGGCATTCGTGGTGGACCCGCCTGAACTTACCAGCACAGTGTTGACCCGGATGGGCGCTGAAACAGACACGATGCGGACCAGATCGCCCTCTCCCTGAACGAGGGCGAGGCCCGAGTTGTCCAAATGGCACACGGGGATGACGGCGCTGGTGGTATTGCCTGCCAGTGTCAGTGTCCGGGCGACGTTAATGCCGTTGCCGCCCAGGTATTCCTCGACGGCGAACGCCCGGTTCACGGCGCCGGGCACCAAGTCTTCGAAGAAGTACACCCGGTCCACCACCGGCGACGGCGTCAGGGTCACCACGGTTTGCAGGCGCTGGCGGACCTTCTGTCCTTGGACTGACTGTCCTGCACCGTGGGAACGATAGGCCGATCCCGCACGAATGGTTCTGTGGGTAAGGCTGCTCATGCGCTCAGGACCCGCGACTCAGTCGTCGGCCAACGCGCGCCGGACTTGCTCTGCGACGCGCGTTGCAGAGAGGCCGTACTTGTCCAGCAAATAGCTGTTGGGGGCCGATTCAGACCAGGCATCGGCGAGGCCAAGCCGTGTGACGGTCTTGCCCAGCGTAGTGCTGGTGACCAGTTCGCTGACCAGCCCGCCCAGTCCTCCAATAATGCTGTGTTCTTCGATGGTGAAGATGGGCATGGGGCCCGAGAGGGCAGTCAGCAGTGCCGCTTCGTCCACGGGTTTGAGGCAGGGAACGTGAACTACCCGGACTTCGATTCCTTGGTCGGCCAACAGCGCCGCGGCGTCCATGACGCGCGAACTCTGGACACCAGTGGAAACGAGGATTGCGTCATTCCCTTCGCGGAGCACATGCACTGATCCGGGGGTGAAGACGTGACCAGGGGCGAAGAGATCGGAAACGGCGTCCCGTGCCAGCCGCAAGTAGACGGGACCGTCGTAGTCCGCGGACCAGCGGATGGCTGCTTCCGCCTCGACAGCATCGGCCGGGGCAATTACTGTCATGCCGGGCATCGCGCGCATGATGGCGAAGTCCTCGATGTCCTGATGTGTTTTTCCGCTGCTGCCGTTGAGGAGTCCCGCATAAGACGCAGCGATTTTCACCGGGGCACCTGTCTGGGACACGAGCATGCGTATGGGATCCAAGGCGCGGTGGGTCAAGAACACGCCGAATGTGGAAAGCCAAGGCCGGTACCCAAGGGTGGACAAACCGAATGCGACACCCACCATGTTCTGTTCGGCTATGCCGATTTCGAAGAACCGGTCCGGGTAGGCCTCAGCGAAGAGGTCGGCCTTGGTGGATGTTGCCAAGTCACCGTCCACCACAGCCACCCGGTCGTCCTCCCGGGCGAGGTCCACCAGTGTGTGACCCCATACATCGCGTTGTGCCTTCACTTTGCTTCTCCTTCGAAGGTCTGGCCGAGCTCTGCAGCGGCAATAGCCAGCTGTTCCGGCGTGGCAACCCCGTTGTGCCATTTGTAGGTGCCCTGGGTGAAGGAGACGCCCTTGCCTTTGGTGGTGGTGGCGAGGATTACTGTCGGCCTACCCGAGCCGCGGCCTGCGCGGACTTGGTGGAATGCTGCCTGGATCTCATCAAAATTGTGGCCGTCCACGGCAACGACGTTCCATCCGAAGCCTGCGAAGACCTTTTCGAGGTCCACTCCCGCCCAAGGGTTTGAGCGGTCGAAACGGTCGCCCTCCTCCTTTACCGGCCATCCGTACTGCTGCAGACCGTTCAGGTCGATGATGGCGGTAAGGTTGTCCAGCTGAAAGCGCCGCGCAGTGTGGACTGCTTCCCACACCATCCCTTCCTCAAGCTCCCCGTCGCCCAACATCACCCAGGTGTGAAATTCCGCCCCGAGCCGCTTGGCCGCGATGGCCATTCCCGCGCCGGCCGAAAGCCCTTGTCCCAGAGACCCGCTGGAGGAGTCCACACCCGGAGTCAGTTTCATGTCCGGATGCCCTTGGAGTCGCGAGCCACCTTGGTCGAAGGTAGCCAACTCGTCGAGCGGGAAGTAACCCCGCATGGCCAGTACGGCATAGAGCCCGATTGCGCAGTGTCCCTTGGAAAGGATGAAGCGGTCTCTGGTCGGATCCTGCGGCTGCTGAGGGTTAAGGGTGAGCTCGTTGAAATATAGCGAAACCAGCAGGTCCATGGCCGACAGCGGCCCCCCAATGTGGCCAGCCTTCGCAGAGGCCACCGTGTTCAACACGTGCCACCGTCCGGCAGCAGACAGCTTGTTGAGCTCCGCTGTTCCCATCTTGCTTGCTTGCTTGGTTGACATGACTCTGTCCTCATCGATCTCGTCATTTGCGTATGACCAATTATTATCGCAAAACGGACGTAGTGTCCACCAAGAAGTAATTTAGCTTCTAATGACGACCTTCACTGCTCCACTGCCCGAACGTGCCTCACTAAAAGCGTCCATTGCCGACTCGAGGGGGTACTCCGAGATGGGTACCGCACCAACTGGCAACAACCCGGCACCGATCAGCCGGACAGACTCGCTAAAGTCCCGTCGCTCGTAAACGCGCACGCCGATAATCTCCTGCTCGGCGAACGCGAGCTCGCGTAGGTCGACTTCCGAAGGGCCGTGGTGAACGGCCACAATAACGATCCTTCCCCTGACTGGGGTGGCTTCAGTAAGCAGCGGGGTGACCGTGCGATGTCCGGCACAATCGAAAACCACATCAGCAACGTCGTCCCGAAGCGCGCGGGCAACAGGGGCGGCGTTAGGCGTAATGGCGGGCATCCCCAGAGCTTCCACCGCCTCTCGGCGCCGGTCGTTTGGTTCCACCAACGTCACCGATGCGCCGATGTGGCGGGCGACCAGGCCAATCAGCAGGCCAATCGGCCCGGCGCCGAAGATCAGCGCGCTTTCCCCGGAAACCAGGCGCGACCGACGAATCGCATGGACCGCGACGGCCAGGGGTTCTGCCAGCACCGCCTCCTTCAAGGGGGTGCCGGCTGGGAGCGGAAATAGACTCGCCGACGGCACAGCCATGAGCTCCGCCATCGACCCGGGCGCGTCAATGCCCAGCAGCCTGAGATTTCGACAGATGTGTGGCAGGCCGCGCGCACAGGCGCCGCAGCCGCCGCATGAAAGGAGGGGATTGACGGCAACTACTGTTCCACTGGGCAGTTCGCCGTCGCCGGACTCTTCAACGATGCCTGCCATTTCATGCCCCGGCACCAAAGGGAGGGTGGCGCGTGGATGAATCCCGTCGACTATAGGGAAATCCGAGCCGCAGATTCCCGTGTAGGCGATACGGACCAGGACTTCGTGGGCTGCCAGGGCGGGACGAGGCACGTTTTGGACGCTGAACTTTCCTGGCGCCTCCAGAACTGCCGCCCGAATCTTAGTATTTTCGCCGCCTGTCGTTGATGGCATCAGCGCTCCTGTTCGTCCATTTTAAATTATCGCCATTCAGACGCAGTGACCACTCTATGCTAATTTTGCATTGGACCTTGTTGCGTCGAGCTACTGCCGCACGTATCGTCATTCCTGAACTTTGTCCGCTGCGTGAGAGGTGCTCGATGACGGAACCAGACGAGTCAATCGGTGGGATGAACTTGGTTACCAAGTCCGCCGGCATCCTGCAGACGATCGCTGCTGCGGGCGAGCTAACCGTGGCCGACTTGGCGGAGCGCACCGGAGAACCCGCCAGCTCTCTGTATCGACTGCTTGCAACTATGCAGAAGATTGGTTGGGTCGAGGATGGTTCGCGTCGCGGGATGACCCGATTGGGACTGGACTTCGTACGCCTTGGAGCGAAGCTGGAGGCGCAACTCGATTTGCGCGAGTTGGCACGGCCTGAGCTTGAGAAGCTCCACATGATTACAGGCCAGACAGCCTTCTTGTGTATCCGACGGGGCCTGTCGGCCGTGTGCATTGATCGGATCGATGGCATTGACGTCCAGATCCATAATTTGAGACTCGGCGAATCTATGCCGCTGGGGCAGGGCGCGGCGCCGCGCGCGATCCTGGCCTTCGAGTCAACGGAAGTGGTGGAACGCTATCTGCGCGAGCTACCGGAGGACGAACTGTTTGGACCCGTGGCAAAGAGCGCGATGGAGCTGAGGGAGCTGTTGCGAGAGACTGCTTCAGCAGGCGTTGCTGTTGCGCACAGCGACTGGGGGCAAGGTATTGGGGGGGTTGGAGCGCCAATCTTCAATCACAAAGGTGCCGTCGTGGGCGCACTGTCCGTCAGCGGCCAAACTCACCGGGTCTTCACCAGCGACCATGACCCGGTGCGGCTCGTGACTGATGCTGCGGCAACTGTCAGCCGTGCACTGGGCGCAATCCCGCGTGAAGATCTTATGGAACCAGTGGCTGAAAGCAGGATTGCCTGATGGCCGCCAAACCCATCAAAGTCCTGGCCAACAGTGCTGAACTGCTTAATGTGTTGGCGGACAACGGACCACTGGGCATCGCGGACATTGCAGTGGCTATATCCATGCCCCGACCGAGTGTGTACAGGCTCCTGGACGCCCTGGGGCGTGTTGGCCTTGTCGGGATGAGAGACGACGGCCGTGCCCAGTTGGGCACCCAGGTCCTCCACCTTGCCGACGCCGCGCTCCGGGAGATTCCAGAAGCACGCGCCGCACGAGCGGAGATGCTCCGCTTGAATGATGTGACGGGGCAAACTGTTTACTTGTGTGCCTTGCGTGGCCAGACGATCGCCTGCCTGGACTGGGTCAAAGGAACAAGGGTCGCGTTGATGCAGCTCAATCCTGGTGGCCATCTCCCACCGCATGCAGGCGCCTCATCCCGTGCGATTCTCGCCTGGAATGAGTCCCTCCGCTGGGATGTGACCTCGGCTGCACCTCTGGAGAAGCTAACCGACCACACGCTGGTTTCCGCAGACGAACTTGAGGCCGATGCGGCCACAACACGTTCCCGCGGATACAGTGTCTCCGACGAGGACGTGACCATTGGTGTGGCAGCGGTCGGCGCTCCGTTGTTCGATGCACGGGGCAATCTGCGCGGTGCTATCTCTATCGCGGGGCTTCGCGACAGTATCATTCCGTATGAGCATGAATATGGCAGCCTCTTGCTTCAAGCTGCGGCGAACATTTCCGAGGCAGTCGACGCCATCAGTTAGGCCACCGGCCTGAAATCCGCGGTTGCTTCTCCATCGTGGCAGCTGATCTGTCGCGACGGCCGGGCGTGAGAATGCACCCTCAAGAAGGTCGGGAAGGCTGGCGCCCTAGACGCATGGCGGTTCGAATCAAGCCAGATCATCCCCTGGATTTGGCTCGCGGCCGCTGGGTGGAAGGAGATGCCGGTCAGCCCTCTGTGGCGGGTTAATTAGAACTCCGCGCCGGTCGAACCTCATATCCTTGCCCTGGCGAAGCTTTGCACCCGTCCTCGCAGCCCGGAAGCCCGCAAGCGACGACACCCGGGTGCAGCACAGCAGCCCTCGAACGGGTTGTTATGCCGTTGCGAAGATCCACGTCGGCGAGAGCACTTGACGTCACCTCCGGCGCCTCCACTTCATGGTCAGGATTTCTGTGTAACACGGGCATCTTCGGGGGCCTTCATCTGTCTAGTGCTGTTCTTGAATGTCACGACAGTGCCTGCTGCAAAATAACTGGCGACTGCGTATAGCTCTTGGCGGGAACTGCTATTATTATATTACGAAACATGTGTCCGCTGGATAATATTTAGGTCAATACAATGGCAGAAGAACGTTAGGGCGCCCGGGATGTCGGATATTTGTAGGGCTTTCGGCAGTTGGCGACCACACGGCGTGATTTTCGATTGCGACGGCCTATTGATGGACACTGAGTCGTTGTGGATAGATACACAGCGGATGGTCCTGGAAAGCTATGGGGTATCGGCTGAGCGCACCTCTCCGGAGCTGGTCGGGCTACCGGCGAGCGTGATAGGGCCCCGTATTGCCGCGCATGTTGGCGTTGAATCCGGGGCGGTCATAACGCAATTGCTGGATACAAATCTTGCATTGGTTCGCGAGTCCGCCGTCGCCATGCCAGGGGCCCTGCGTTTTGTAACAGAGGTATCTTCACGACGCCCTGTGGGCGTCGCCAGCAATTCTGCCAGGCCCATCTTGGATGTTTCCCTGCATCATGGAGGGTTCGCCGGGCTGTTCGATGTTGTTGTCTCAGCTGATGAGGTGACACGCCCGAAGCCCGCCCCAGATGTCTATATCGCTGCCTGTACTGATCTTGGCTTAAGTCCTCAAGATTGTCTTGCCTTTGAAGATTCCGAAGCCGGCGCGAGAGCCGCCGTCGCGGCCGGGATGAGGGTCATCGCGATACCTTCTCCAGGCCAGCAACCCGCTGGGGACGTGACCTTTGATTCTCTGGAGGTCGGTGCTTTGTCCGACTGGGTGCAGCACTGGGGTTGCCGAACCTAGTTCCTCCCATTGCTGATCTGGAAGGGACTCCTGAAGCGTTTCTGGCTGCCCGCGTACCTATTAGGGTACAAATGAAAAGCTGGCCACGCTTGGTTACATGGTTAAGCGCCACCAACGGTACCGGACAGGTTTGTCCTGGATTGACGAATGGCGCTTTGGTATGTCCGTTTGAGGTGTTCAACGGTGGCATCGTAGTTGCGACTGGCAAATGTTGCATAGAGGATATCGATGACCAGCAACTGACCCCATTTGCTTGTCACGGATTCACCGTACAGTTCCCCGCCGCTGGGGACTGTCGCCGTGTAAAGCACAACGCTGGAATGCTGCTGAAGAGGCGAACTTTCTGAACCCGTGAGGGCAATGGTTTCCACGCCACGTTCCTGGGCCAAGCGCATGGCTTCGATAATTGGGGTACTGCGCCCGGAGTCGCTGATACCGATGAGCAGGTCCCCTGGAGCAAGGATCGTGGCAAGCATGACCTGGATGGTGGTATCCCGGTACAGCATGCATTTCTTTCCGGCCCGTGTGAAGCGCATGACGGCCTCTTCGGCGGCAATGCTGGAGGATCCCATACAGCAAAAAACCAAGGTGTTGGCTGCATCGATCATCTCGACTGCGCGCCGAATTGCGTCGCCGTCCTGCCTTTGTGCGGTCCGCCGGAGGGACTGGATACTGCTCCGTTCAACCTTGCCGGCAATGTCTGAGACGTCATCTCCGCGGTTGACACCTTCATAGACAACTTCAGCCTCTGACGTCAGTGCCTTTGTGGCTGCTTTGGAAATGAAGGTCGCTTCGGCCAGGCCTAGAAGCATGGACTTGTAACCATCAATACCGAGTTCCTTGACGAATCGCGAAACCGTTGACTCGCCGACACCGGCGGCAAGCGCCAGTTCGGTGATTGTCATGGCTTGTGCACGTTCTGGAGACTTCAGGACGGCTTCGGCAACAAGACGGAGCGACGGCGGCAGGTAGGGCAACCGCGCCGATATCCGGTGCAGCAGGCCGCCGTCGGTAAAAGTCTCCGTCATGTCGGTGTCTCCGTCTGAATGTCTAGGGTTCGAGTGCCTGAAGCAGGTTGTCCACAGCCGCCCAAGTGGCCCGGTCAACGCTTTCCCCAGTGTATCCACCGATGTGTGGGGTCGCGATGACATTCGTGTGCTGCACCAAGGGTGTGCGGCCCGGAGGTTCCATTTCAAAGACGTCGGTGGCCAGGAATGCTACGTGACCGGTTTCCAATGCAGCGAGGACAGCAGCGTCGTCCAACAGGGACGCCCTGGCCGTGTTGATGATTCCCACTCCCGGTTTCAACAGGTCTATGGTGTTGGGTCCGATGATGGGTTTCGCCGCAGGTGGCATGTGAAGGGACACGATATCGGAGGACGCCAGTACCTCTTCAAACGATTTCCAGGCGAAGTCCTCAGACGGAGCAAAGGACTCCAAAGGGAATGCATCGAAGGCCTGAACCTTCATGCCCAATCCCAAAGCCATGGTTGCCACCCTCCTCCCGATCTGACCGCAACCGAGCAACCCCAGTGTCTGTCCGGCAATTTCCCTGCCTGCACGACGCGACCACTGTCCCGTTTTGAGTTGCTCATCGTGCCAGGGGATTCCTCGCATCGCTGACAACATAAGCGCGATCGTCAACTCCGCGACGCCCTGGGAATTGGCGCCAGGCGCTGTTAACACACTGATGCCTTGCCGGGATGCGGCATCGACGTCGATGGAGTCGATGCCAACACCGTTCCGTGATATCGCTTTCAGTTCCGGAAACTCGGACAGAAAGGACCCGCTGAGGCGCTCGGTCCCGGCGATGTAGCCAACGCAGCCCGGCAACGCGTTACGTAGCTGCTCTTCGTTGGGGACGGCGCCCGGTGCGGGATAGACCAGGTCATATCCCGCCTGCTCGAGTTTCCGCAACGCGGGGTGCCCCCCGTCCGAAATGGAACGGGGGGTTACCACAACCCGGGGCTTGCCGCCCTCGTGCGTTGTCAAACGAGACATGATGCTCAGGCCTGCCAGCGCGGGTTGTCGACGAACTCGGGCCTGCCGTCACGCTCGACGCACAGCTTCCGGAAACCCTTGGTTTCGATGGTTCCGTAGTCGTGGCCGGCGTGCCCCGGGAAGGCGAAGAACGTCACCAGCGGCTCTGTGGCGGAGATATTGATGCTGCGGTGCGCGTATCGGCGGGGAACATAGACGGCCTGGCCTGGTTTGAACTCGGCTGCCTGCCAGTCGCCTTCCGGGTTTTCCATGAGCATGTAGCCGTTGCCGCTGAGGCAGTAGTAGATCTCCGCTGTGTCCAGTACCTCGTGGAAGTGGCCCTTGGTCATGTAGTACTCGTCGCCCACCTTGCCCGGGTAGGTGATGCTGGTTCCGTATGCCACGTCTCCGGACGTGGAGGGGACACCCATGTCGAAGAACTCATAGACCAGGACGTCGTCTTGGGCCACCTGTGCCGCTGCTGCGGCCTGGTCCGCATACATATCGGCCATGGCCGAGAGCCGCCGCTGCAGTGGTGCCTTGGTGGTCGACAACCCGGTCTTGACATCAAAATCAGTCAAAACGGCCTGAACAGTGGTTTCAGCAGGTGTGGTACTCATTTGGAGATCTCCTTCTTGGAAACGTTTAGTGCAATGTCGGACAACCGGTCAAATATCGGTCCGCGGGTAGGAATGTCGATGGCGAAGACGTCGGCGATTACCCGGGTCCAGCCGTGCAGGAAGTAGACCCAGCCGTCCTCGACGCGGACGTTCAAGCCGGGTTCCTGGGCCCGGGCCTGGTCCAGGAAGACGAGGTCGCCGCGGTAGTTGAAGTCCCACGCGATGGCATCCTGAGGGAAGACTACGTTCTCCGTCAGTGGTGAGCCCGGACGGTCTTTACCTAGCCCTGTGGCGTTGATAATGACGGATCCGGGCGCCGCTGCTGCCACAACCGCGTCGTTTTCAGTGGCGTCAGCCACTTGGACGTAAGTGATGGGCAGGGTGCTGCCAAGGCTGGCATGCATGGCACGCATTTCCTCCAAGCGGCTGATCCGGCGGTTGGTCACCGTGATCCTGGCCGGTACCGGGAGCCCTGCGAGTGCACGCTTGTGCAGGTGATACGTCAGAGCCAGCGACGAACCACCGGCACCCAGCAGTACCAGTTCAGCTTGTCCGTCCTCCCAGTAGCTGTCAGGCACAATGGCCTCAAGCGAGAGCCCGCTGGTGACGGCATCCATGGCGTTGCCCCACAGCTTCCCGTCCTTTTTGGAGATGCTGCTGATTTCGTGCAGCACCTGCGCATCTTCACCGAAGTCGTCAAAGCTTTCGCCTGCTGCGCTGACGATGTCCAGCTTGTGGGTGGTAACCAACGCGCCGAGCGACAGCGGATCCTGTTTGAGGAAGCGCACGACGTCTTGGTAATCGGCGGCCGGCGCTCCCGGTGGAAGGTCGATGCCTTTCAGGACCGCGGACAGTCCCAATTCCTCCGCCCACGCCGGGAAGACGCGCATGATGGATGATTGCTTGGTGGTGACCCCCACGAAGTACATGGTGGGTTCAGTGGCGGGCATCAACATAGTGGCCCTCTCCTCAATATGCAGTAATGGATGGTCTAGTGCTCTTCCCAGTCGGAAGCGCGGGCTACGGCCCGCTGCCAGCCGGAGTACAGCTTGTGCCGCTTCTCTTCGGCCATGTCCGGAACGAACTCCCGGTCCAACGCGAACGTTTCGCGGAGCTGGTCCTGGCCGCTCCACATCCCGCAGGCTAGTCCAGCCAAGAGGGCGGCCCCCCGTGCCGTTGACTCCACCTGACGGGGACGCAGCACGCGGACGTTGAGCATGTCCGCCTGGAACTGCATGAGGAAGTTGTTGCGGACAGCCCCGCCGTCCACCCGGATCTCGGACACCGGAATGCCTGCATCCGTTTCCATGCAGTCGATGACGTCCTTGATCTGAAAGGCAATGGACTCAAGCGTTGCCCGGATGATGTGATTGCGGCTCGATCCACGGGTGAGGCCCAGGATCGCTCCGCGGGCATAAGGGTCCCAATACGGCGCTGCCAGGCCCGTAAACGCCGGCACGACGTAGACCCCGCCGGAGTCCTCCACATGCATGGCGGCGTACTCACTGTCCGCGGAGTCGTAGATGACCCGCAGTTCATCACGCAGCCACTGGATGGAGGCAGCGGCGACGAAGATCAGTCCTTCGAGCGCGTACTCCACCTTGCCGTTCAGGCCCCACGCAATGGTGGTCAGCATCCCGTTGGTTGAGCTCACAGGTGCGTCCCCGGTGTGCATGACCAGGCTGGCCCCTGTCCCGTAGGTTGCCTTCACCATGCCCCGGTCGAAGCAAGCCTGTCCGAACAGTGCTGCCTGTTGGTCCCCCACGGCCGAGGCCACGGGGATGCGGGCCCCGGCAAAGATCGCATCGCAGGTGTGGCCGTAGATCTCGCTACTGGGGCGGACTTGGGGGAGGAGCATCCGCGGAACACCCAGTTCGTCCAGCAGCTTGTCGTCCCAGTCCAGGGTGTTGATGTTGAAAAGCATGGTCCGCGCCGCGTTGGAGTAGTCCGTCACATGCGCCGTGCCTCCGGTGAGGTTCCAGATCAGCCAACTGTCCACGGTGCCAAAGCACAGCTCGCCGGCTTCTGCCCGAGCCCGGGCTCCTGGAACGTTGTCCAGGATCCACGCGATTTTGGTTCCAGAGAAGTAGGCATCCACCACCAGGCCGGTGGTTGCGCGGACATGCTCTTCGAAGCCCTTTTCCTTGAGCTCATCGCACAAGCCTGCGGTCCGCCGGTCCTGCCACACAATGGCGTTCATGATGGGCTTGCCGGTGCTGCGCTCCCAGATGACAGTGGTTTCACGCTGGTTGGTCACACCGATTGCGCTGATGTCGCGGGGGTCTATGCCTGCCGCCTCGGTGGCACGCCTGGCGACGGCCAACTGGGTGTTCCAAATCTCGATGGGGTCGTGTTCCACCCAGCCGGGCCGGGGGTAGATCTGGGTGAATTCCTGACTGGCTTCTCCCACGATTTCAAGTTCCTGGTTGTACAGGATTGACCTGATTCCTGTGGTACCCGAATCCAGTGCCATGATGTACTTCGTCGTCATCGGATGTCCGTTTCTGCCTGCGCGTTGCCTGCGGGGCCGCGCTTCACTTCGAGTCGAAAAGGATCATGGCTTTCATGCCTTCGCCCGATCCTGCGTAGTCCATGGCCTTCTCGATGTCATCCAGTGTGAAGGTCTCCGTGACCAGTGGCGAGAGGTTCAAGCGGCCCTGGCCAACAAGCCTCAGCGAGGCGGCGTAGTCGGAGTTGCTCGAACCGGTTGTTCCCGTCAAGGTTAGGCCCTGGTAGTGGACGCGGTTGGTATCTACCGGGACCCGCTGGGCCTTGCCGAGGCCCGCGAAGAAGTTGACCCGCCCGTGCATGGCCAGCAGGTCCACCGCTTCGGCCTGGACTTCCGGCTTGGACACGCACGTCAGCGCGACGTCCACGCCCCTGCCGGATGTTTCTTCCGCAACCACGGAGGCCAGATCGCGTTCGCCGAGGTTGACCAGGACGTCGGCCCCTACGGAGCTGGCGAAGTCGAGCCGTGCCTGGCGGTTGTTGGACACAATGACTTTGGCTGCACCGTAGAGCTTGGACAACATCACATGGCAGGCTCCGATGGGCCCGGCGCCCATGACCAGTACGGTGGTTTCGGGGCCTATGTCCAGTTTGCTGATGGCGTTGTAACAGCAGGACAGAGGCTCCACCAAGGCTGCTTCGGCATACTCCACGGTGTCAGGAAGATGGAAGACGTTGCCGCGCTCAATGGCGAAGCGCGGAATGAGGACGTACTCCTGGAAGCCGCCGTCCATGGTGATGCCGAAGGCTTCGTAGGAGGGGCACATGTTGTTGAGCCCCACCAGGCAACTGGCACACCGTCCGCAGCCCACGTTGGGCGTGACGCTGACCCTGTCGCCCACGGCGTAACCAGCGACCTCGGCACCCGCGGAGACAATGTCTCCAGCGAACTCGTGGCCAAGGACCCGGGGAGTTCCTTCCGGAAGTTTGAAGTGGCCGTTGGCAGCGATCCGGCGGTCCGTGCCGCAAATGGACGCTGCACGGACCTTGATGACAATGTCACCGGGTCCGGCCACCGGACGGTCAACCTCATCCACCGTGATGGTGCCGGCTGAGTGGAGCCTTGCAGCCTTCACCGGGAAAGCACCTCCCGTTGCGCTTCTTCCGAGACAGCGAACAGCACTTTGTTGTACCAGATGGAGCGGTCCGTCAACTGCCGGAACAGCCCGGGGGCTTCGTTCAGCGGACGTACGTGGCTGATGAGTTCTTCCACTTTCAGGTCCTTGCCCAGATGCGCGATGACCATGTCCCATTCGCTGTGGCCCTTGGGAGTTACCTTGGCGTTCCAGGTCCCGTAGAGGCGCAGTTCCCTGCGTAGAAGCGAGGAAACTTCCGCCTTTGCCAATTGCAGGTCGCCGCTGAGGTCGCCCAGCAGTACAACCTGGCCCTGGACGGATGCTGCGTCGATAGCCTGTACCAACGCCTTGGGGTTGCCAGTGGCTTCCACGGTAATCTGTGGTCCCCAACCTTCGGTGGCAGTCCGGGCGAGATCGGCCGTGTTGCCGGTCTTGGCATCCAGCGTCTCGAAGCCCAGGCCGGACATGATCTCCAGCTTCCGGTCATCAATATCGGCCACAAGGACCCTCGAACATCCGAGGATCCGCAGCCACTGCGCGGCCAGGGCGCCGATGGGACCTGCGCCGATGACCAAGGCCGTTGCGTGGGTGGGAATGTCCAGCTTTAGCATGGCGTGCAGGGCAACACCTGCCGGCTCCACCATGGCTGCGTGGGTCAAGGGAGTATGGTCCGGGACGCGGAAGATGCTCTTTGCGGGCACCCACATGCGCTCGGACATTGCGCCGTGGCGACGGGAGCCAAAGTAGTCGTATCCCGTGCCCAAAGCGTGTTCGCCGATTTCGGACATGGGGTCCCCGTGCTGGTGCAGCAGCGGGAAGACCGCGGCGCGGTCCCCGGGCTTGAGCCCGGAGTCCGCTGGGGCTTCTTCCACGATCGCAGAGAACTCGTGGCCGAGGACCAGCGGATAGTGGTACGCCTTGCCGTGGCCGTAGCGGAGGACATCGGATCCGCAGACCCCTACGGCGCCGACACGCACAAGGACAGGGTTCTCACCTACAGGTTCGGGTTCGGGAATGTCCTGGTACTCCAGGTCATTGAGTCCGTTGAGAATGGCAGCTTTCATGGCAGGTTAGACCTCCATGCCGTAGCGGTGAGCCTTGTGGGTGGGGTAGAGGGCGATCTGCGGAATCGTGACGTCCGGCGTGCGGGTGGCGACGTAGAGGGTGATCTCGGCGACGTTGTCCACCTCGATGCAGCTGGCGTGAATGCCTTCTTCGATTTCCTTCTTGTCCAGCCACCCGTCGATGTAGGCGGGGACATCGCCGTCGTAGAGGCCCTTGTCGATGATTTCGGTCATCGGGGTCTTGACGTGGGACGGGTTGATGACGGTGACGCCGATCTTCTTGTCCTTGCCTTCAAGCAGGATGTTCTTGCTGAAGCCCATGAGGCCGTGCTTGGAGGCGCGGTAGGGGCTGTGGCCGGGGCCGGAGGCGACGCGGGCGGACGAGGAGCCCATGTTGATGATGCGGCCGCCGTTTTCCTGCTTCTCCATGATGCGGAAGGCTTCGCGGCACATCAGGAAGACGGCGGTCAGGTTCGGGTTCAGCGTCTTGTTCCATTCGTCCAGGGTGACGTCCGTGACGGGCGGGGCGAGGGAGTCGCGGCCGGCGCTGTTCACCAGCAGATCTACGCTGCCCCAGTTGGTCTTTGCCCAGGCGAAGAGGTCGATAACGGACTGTTCGTCGGTGACGTCGGCAAGGATGGAGTGTACTTCGCCGCGGCCGTAGCCACGGATGCTGGCGGTGACCTTGTCCAGACGCTCCTCGTCGATGTCCACGAGCAGGACCTTGCTTTCGTTGGCGGCAAAGATGCGGGCCACGGCCTCACCGATGCCCGAGGCGGCGCCGCTGATGATGGCTACCTTGCCTGCCAGTGCAATGCCGTTCTGGGGGACGTAGGTTTCACTCATTGTTGTTCTCCTTGTATAGGTGGTTTTGATGGGGTCGGTGGTCGTCAGAGCGACGCCACCGAGGGGGAGGCCAGGCGCGCGGCCTGGCTGGCTTTGGTGTGGATGTCATCCCAGCGCTGGCCGGCGATGTCCGTTTTGGTGGCGATCCAGGATCCTCCGCAGGCCACCACGTTGGGCGCCTGCAGCCAGGATTCCAATGACGTAGCCGTGATTCCGCCAGTGGGCATGAACGTGACATCCGGGTAGGGTGCCGCGAAGGCTTTGACCAGCGGCAGCCCGCCCACGGCCTCGGCGGGGAAGAGTTTCAGCAGGCGGAGGCCAAGTGCCCGGGCGGCTTCAATCTCCGTGGGTGAGGTGACTCCGGGAATGATCGGCACCCCTGCCGCCTGTGCCCTGCCGACCACCCCGGGATTCAGCCCGGGTGACACCAGGAAGTGAGCGCCGGCTTCGACAGCCGCATCCACATCGGCTTCGGAAAGGACCGTACCGGCACCCACCAGCAGCCCCGGCACTTCACGCACCATACGGGCGATGGCCTCAGCCGCGGCCGGTGTCCTGAAGGTCACTTCGGCCACTGGCAGCCCGGCTTCCACCAGCGTTTGTCCCAAGGGGACGGCGTCCGCGGCGTCTGCTATTTCGATGACGGGTACGATCCGCAATTGCCGGAGGGCGTCTTCAAGGTCCATGTCAGCGTCCTTACTGAAGTTTGATGGTTGGTTTAGGAGTGTCGATTCGGTAGCAGTGGCCGACCTCCGGGAGGGTCCATTGCAGGTCCCCGGCAACGCCGCCCAATTCCCTGGCGGCGTCCTCGCGCTCAACGGTGTTGAAATCGAAAAGTCCAAAGTGGTGTCCCACTAAGACGGGAATGTTCGCCTCTTGGCAGAGGGCTGCCGCTTCGCGCACCGTAAAGTTTCCGGGAACACCGTTCTGCTTCCGGTGCTCGTCACGCCCGTTGATGGGCAACAGGGCGACATCGACGCCGTGACGTCGCAGCAGTTCAGCCTGCCCCTCGTACGGAGTGCAATCACCTGAGTGATAGATCCGCACACCGGCGATCTCCAGGATGTAGCCCAGGAACACCGAATCGCCATTGGCGTCGAATTCAAGCTCTTCGTGAGCTGCCGGAACCGCCGTCACGGTGATGCCGCCATCAAGTTCAACGCTGCTTCCGGAGGTTACTGCTATCAGGAGTTCTTCCGGGATGTGCCGGTCTTGGGCGATCCGGGTACGGGCCCTGGGGGCGAAGAAGAAGGGGCGGTTCATTACTTGCAGCGATTGGATAGTTTCGGGATCCATGTGGTCAGTGTGGGCGTGCGTGTGCAGCACGGCCATTACGTGCCGTACCTCCCGCGGACCGACAGGCACGGCATGAAGCCGTGTATGCGGAAAGACCGTGCCTGCGTACTTCACGGCAAGCGTGTCCGAAAGATAGGGATCAATGAGCAGTCGGCGTCCATTGTGCTCAACGGCAAAGCCGGCCTGCCCGAGCCACCAGAACCTCAGTTGCATCGACGAATCAGTCGCCCGAGTCAAGTAATCAACTCCTGGCCCGTCGGGGAGTTCCTGGACTGCTGGGCTGTTCACTTACCGGCCCTCTCTGTGGAAAAGCCTGTCCGGGCCCACGCAACGGCAGCTGCGTTCGTGCGGCGACGACGGCGGCTCAGCCTCGACGACTCCGTCGCACCCCTTTGTGTACGGTCAAGCATGTTCCAGTGCCTTTCTGGACTTCTAAAGAGTTCGTGTCCGCTCCCTTGCGGCGGTCTCAGGACTAGATTAGCAAGAATTTTCCAATGAGCAATACAAGTTGGAAAAAACTTTTTCCTTTACTACCCTGTCACTATGTGCGGAATCGTTGGCTATGTTGGCAAAGAGGATCTTGCTTGGGGTGAACACCGGGCAGTTGGTGTGGTCATGGGCGGCCTCAGGCGTTTGGAGTACCGCGGGTATGACTCCGCGGGTATCGCCCTTTTGGGGCGGGAAGGCATCAATGTTCGAAAGAAGGCCGGCAAGCTAGGCAATCTGGAAGATGCACTGACCAGCAATCCATTGCCATCGGCGCATGTCGGGATAGGACATACACGATGGGCAACGCACGGGGCACCGACCGACGGCAATGCCCACCCGCACCTGGCTGACCATGGTCGACTGGCCGTGGTCCACAACGGGATTATCGAGAATTCCGCGTTACTTAAGCGACAGCTTGAAGCCGCCGGACACGCCTTCTCCTCAGACACGGACACCGAAGTTGCCGCCGCCCTCTTGGCGGACGCGTACCGGACCCTTGATCCAGAGGTCGCCGACGACAGACTTGCCGAAGCGATGCGGGTCGCCTGCGCGAAACTTGAGGGATCATTCACATTGCTCGCCGTGCACCGCGACCATCCCGGCCTCATCGTTGCGGCGCGTCGAAATTCCCCCCTCGTGATCGGACGCGGCGAAGGCGAAAACTTTCTTGGCTCGGACGTGGCAGCGTTCGCCGACTTCACCCGGTACGCGATTGAGCTCGGTCAGGACCAGGTAGTCAGCCTGACCTCGGACAAAGTGACCATCACCGATTTCAGCGGCGCCGAGATCCAGGGGCAGGAATTCCACGTGGACTGGGACCCTTCTGCAGTCACCAAGGACGGCTACCCCTCCTTCATGGCCAAGGAAATCCAAGAACAGCCCGATGCCGTCCGCCGAACCCTGCAGGGAAAAGTGGACGCCCAGGGGCGCATTACTCTCGCGGACACGGACATCGAGGCCGATTTCCTGATGGGTCTCAAAAAGGTCATCGTCATTGCCTGCGGCACGGCTTCCTACAGCGGCCAAATAGCCAAGTACGCCATCGAGCGATGGGCCCGGGTCCCGGTGGAAGTCGACCTCGCGCACGAATTCCGCTACCGAAGTCCCATGCTCGACCAGCACACCCTGGTCTTGGCCATATCTCAATCTGGCGAGACCATGGATACTCTCATGGCCGTACGCTATGCCCGCGAGCAGGGTGCCAGGGTTCTGGCAGTCTGTAACACTCCCGGCGCAACTATTCCACGGGAATCCGACGCGGTCTTTTACACGCAGGCCGGACCCGAGGTCGCAGTAGCCTCAACCAAAGCCTTTCTTACTCAGGTGACGGCCGTCCTGATACTCGCCTTATATCTCGCGCAGCTTCGCGATGTTGGGGTGGGCGCGGAAATAGGCGATGCGGTTGAGGAGTTGCGGGGGATACCAGAGAAGGTGAAGCAGGTCTTGGCATCCGAGCGGCAGATCAAGGATTTGGCAGGCGCTCTGGCCGGTGCGCCCGCAGTCCTGTTTATAGGCCGTCACGTCGGATACCCGGTTGCCCTCGAGGGCGCACTCAAGCTCAAGGAGCTGGCATACACCCACGCTGAGGGATTCGCCGCAGGCGAACTGAAGCACGGACCGATTGCGTTGCTCGAACCCGGCCAGGTAGTCGTGGTCATCGTGCCTTCACCTATAGGCAGCCCGATCCTGCACGCCAAGACGATGTCCACCATCCAGGAAATAAAGGCCCGCGGCGCCACCATCATCGGTATCGCCGAAGAAGGTGACAGCGTTGTGAACACTTGGGCCGACGAGGTGGTAGCACTGCCTCCAACGCACCCACTGCTAGCGCCGTTGCTTACCACAGTTCCCCTGCAGCTGCTTGCGGCACATATTGCCCTCGCCAGGGGCATGGACGTCGACCAGCCGCGGAATCTCGCAAAGTCGGTAACCGTCGAATAAAGAAATCAAAAAAGTTTCTTCCGATCTTATAGTAAAGACTGAAACTTCCTGCTATTTTGATGATGTTGCCAATGAAGGCAGCCACTGCACCGCATGACGCACGCAACTCCACCGTTCGCGAACCGTCTGCAGGCGCACATTTAGAGAGGCAGAACCATGTTTCGACGGAGAAACCCCAATCAAGCAGGTGCTGTCGTCGCAGTATTCACCTGCCTTGTTGCACTCATCACAGGTTGTGGACCAGCTGCAACGACTCAATCATCAGCCCAAGACTCCGGAGCTTCTTCGGCCTTCACGGCCAAAGTCGCCGCTGACGTAGCCACGGCGACAGCTGCGCAGACAGCTTCCACCAACCCCGTGCCGGCAACCAGCGACCCAATCGTCCACGGCAAGAAGATCGTCGTTATCCCTTGCTCCATGGCCGTTGAAGGTTGCGCCCGGCCAGCGCGCTCAATTATCGAGGCTGCACATCTGCTGGGCTGGGAGGCCAGTATTGATGATCCGGCCAGCGACAGCACCAAGATTTCTGCAGCCATCCAGCGGGCTGTATCGAAGAAAGCGGACGCCATTGCACTCACGTCAATTGACGCTGCTGCCGTTCAAGGGGATATTAAGGCGGCAAGGGACGCAGGCATCGCTGTCACGTGCAACATGTGCGGTAACAAAGATGATCTCTACGAGTCAATGGTTCCGAGCCTGGATGAGAATAACAAAGCTGGGTACCTTCTGGGTGAATTTGCCTACCTCGAAGCCCGCAAGCGCTTCAACTCAGCTCCCAAGTTCATTGTTCTCACCGATCCGGAGTTTGACACGGTCAAAGCCAGGGTCAGTGGCCTGAAGCAGTTCATCGACGATTGCAAGGCAGCGGGAGCTGGCTGCGAAAAGGTCGCGGAGGGCTCGTTCCTGGCTGGCGAAATCAGCACCGTTGCACCTGGTCGCGTGGCCCAACTGGTCCGCAGCAACCCTGGTTACAACGTCATGTTCGCAGGGTTCGACGCAGCAATGCTGTTCTTCTCCCAAGGATTGCAACAGGCGGGACTCGCGGACACTAAGAAGGCCTTCGGCATCTCCGTAGATGCGGACGTGGCCAACACCGAAATGATCCGCAAGGGGGGCTTCCAGGCCGCATCGGTTGGATTTGCCTTTGGCAGGGCCGGATACGGACATGTGGATAACCTGAACAGGCTCTTTGACGGACAGGCGCCTGTGGACCAAGGTGTCACCGGCAAGCTTGTCACCAAGGACAATGTCCCTGGGTCCGGAGGCTGGGATGGAGACTTCGACGCGACCACGCTGTACAAGCATCTGTGGAAGGTCGGTTAGGTGGGCATGGCCATGCCGCAGACGAATGTCCTTACGGTGCAGGGCCTTTCGAAAACATTCACCGGACAAAGGGCCTTGAACGAGGTGAGCCTCGACCTCCGAGCCGGCGAAGTCCATGCACTTTTGGGGCAGAACGGATGCGGAAAATCGACCCTCATCAAATGTCTTGCAGGCTTCCATCACGCCGATGAAGGCGCACAGGTGCTGCTCGACGGGGAACCCGTAGCTTTTCCCTATGAACCAACAAAGGCTGCTTCCCTCGGCTTGGTTTTCGTACACCAAGATTTGGGTCTCATTCCTAACCTGTCCATTACGGAAAACTTCGAAGCATCAAGAAGCTACGGAACCAGGCTCTTTTCGAAGATCTCCTGGGCGAGGATGACGGCCAACACCAAGGCGACGTTGACCGAGTTAGGCCACGGGGATCTCGATCCCACTACGCCTGTGGGTCGGCTTCCGATAGCCCATCAGACTATCGTGGCTATCGCCAGGGCACTCAGTACGGCCTCCGAAGGCGCAAAAGTGCTGGTCTTGGACGAACCAACAGCGGCACTGCCCGATGCTGAGGCAGTGCTCCTGTTCAATGCCGTGCGGAAGGTCGTTGATCGAGGCGTCGCCGTGCTCTACGTGACCCACAAGCTCGAGGAACTGCCGGCGTTTGCGGACCGCGCCACTGTCCTCCGCGACGGGCGCAACGTAGACACAGTCGACATCCGTGAAACAGACCGGGACCGACTTGTCCACCTGATTGTAGGGAAAGAGGTCGCGGCCACTTCGGACATTCCCAAACCCCACATCACGGCCGAACGCGAGCTCATGGCAGTCCAAGGGATTTCCGGCACGCGACTGCGTGATGTGTCTTTCAACATCCGGGCAGGAGAAATCATCGGCATTGCGGGCATGCTCGGATCCGGCAGGAGCGAACTCGCGCGAATTCTCTTCGGTGCCCAAAAGCCATCAGCAGGAACTATCTTCGTGCGAGGCAGGAAAACCTGTTTCAAGACCCCGCGCGACGCCGTCGATCACAAGATTGCGCTGATTCCCGAAGACCGCCGACGAGAAGGCGGAGTACTGGACATGAGTGTAGGGAAGAACCTCACCATACCGTCGACCAAGAAATTCTGGCAGGGCGTCAGGATAGCCAAGACCGCGGAAGAGAAGTGGATTTCACAAAAGATCCACGACTACGACGTGCGACCTGCAGAATCAGCCCGACCGTTTCGTGTTCTCTCAGGCGGAAACCAACAAAAAGTGGTTATCGCCAAATGGCTGGAGACCAAACCCGACGTCGTCATCTTCGATGAACCAGTCCAGGGCGTTGACATCGGTGCCCGCGCTGAAATCTTCAGCCTCATCAGTCAAGCAGCGAGCCAGGGCGCGGCAGTCATCCTCATTTCCTCCGAACTTGACCAGATGATCAGTCTCAGCCATCGCGTCCTCATACTCCGCCGCGGCAGAATCGTAGCTGATGAACCAACTCCAGGACTGGCGGCAAGCACGGTAACCCGTGCCATGTACTTCGACGAAGAACCCATCAAGGAAACATCATCATGACTTCTACCCTGGGCCCCTCACGGCCAAACACACAAAAGAACCAACCGGCCGGAGGACGTCGCCCTCTCTACAACCGGTCCAAGGAATCCTTGCCGGTGTTCTTCTCCCGGATCGCATTGCCCTTGTTACTCGTTCTCCTCATCGGCATCTTCTCAGCTGCCCGACCAGAGACATTTGCAACCGTGGACAATCTAAAGACAGTCCTGAATCTTCAGTCCGTGCTCACGATTGTTGCAGTCGGGCTGCTGCTTCCGCTCATCGTCGGGGAACTTGACCTTTCCGTCGCCGCGAATCTTGGGCTTGGCTTGATCCTTGCCACCGGCCTTACCTCCCAACAGGGACTCCCTGCAGTGCCAGCGATCATTATCAGTATCCTGGCCTGCACAGGGGTTGGAGTGATCAACGGCCTGCTCGTCAGCAAGGTCGGAATCAATTCCTTCATCGTAACCATCGGCATGTCCACGATTCTCGCCGGCCTGATTGGCGCCTACACACTGGGCAACGTGTTTTACGAGAACATTCCCGCGGAACTGACCGGATTGGGACAGGGCAATATCGTCGGAGTCCCCATCCCCGTGATCGTCGCTGCCGCCGTCAGCCTGATCATGTGGTATCTGCTCTCCCAGACCCCCGCGGGGCGGTTTCTCTACGCCATCGGTGGATCCCGGGACGCCGCCCGGCTCTCCGGGATTGCCGTTCCACGGCTGACCATCGGAGCCTTCGCCGGAGCAGGCGCGCTAGCCGGTATCGCGGGCGTTGTCCAAGCCGGCATCCTGGGCAGCGGCAGTCCCACTGTTGGACCTCCCATGCTGCTACCGGCCTACGCTGCCGTCTTTCTCGGAGCGACAGCCTTTTCGCCGGGCCTGTTCAACGTCTGGGGGACCGTTGTAGCCGTCATAACCCTCCAAGTGGGCACAACCGGTTTGGCCCTTCTCGGCGCCCCGTTCTGGATCGAACCCCTCTTTACGGGGACAGCCCTTATAGCCGCCGTTGCGGCTACCCGCTTCCTCCGGGGACGAGCCAACTAGTCCGGATACCCAGGATCACCCACCAACAAAGGAACAACCACATGAAAATAAACCTCGACGGGAAAACCGCCCTCGTCACCGGATCCAGCCAAGGCATCGGGCTGGCCATTGCCAAGGGCCTGGCTGAAGCTGGCGCCGTTGTCACTATCACCGGCCGTGATGCAGAACGTTTGGAAAAGGCTGCCCAAGACGTCAATAACCTCGGCCTGGCCGGAAAGCTACAGCCGATCACAGTGGACCTGTCCACAGAACAGGGAACTTCACGCCTGTTCGAAGCCCTCCCCACCGTGGACATCCTCATCAACAACCTCGGCATTTTCGAACCGAAATCCTTTTTTGAGATAGATGACGCAGAATGGATCCGCTATTTCGAGGTCAACGTGTTGTCGGGCATCAAAACGGCGCGCCAGTACCTTCCCGGCATGATGACCAACGGTTGGGGCCGCGTCGTATTCATCTCCAGTGAGTCAGCCCTGCAGATCCCCCCGGAAATGATGCACTACGGCGCAACGAAGACCATGCAACTGGGTGTTTCGCGCGGCCTCGCCGAGCTGACTGCCGGGTCGGGCGTCACGGTTAATTCCGTACTGCCGGGACCCACGTTTTCGGAAGGTGTGTCGGATTTCGTGGTCAAGATGGGCGGTGACTCGCAGTTGTCAGCAAGGCAGCAGACCGACGACTTCGTCAAGGAACACCGGCCTACGTCCTTGCTCCAGCGGGCAGCCAGCACCGAGGAAGTCGCTAACTTGGTGGTCTACCTCAGCTCGCCGCAGGCATCAGCCACGATCGGTGCAGCCGTTTCCGTTGACGGCGGTACCCGCCGGGCCATCTTCTAGAATCTTCGTGGGCCCAGCCCGGGGAGACTCTTAGCCAAAATACCCACGATGGACGAATAAGATCCTCAACTTGGAAGGGTCCGGACACGGTTTCCACAACGCGCCCGGACCCTTCCGTTTGCGGTCACAGAAGGTAGCCCTGCATGTCGCTCGCGTATGGGGATACTCATTGGCCAGCTTGTACCATCACTCACGACGACGTGGTTGTTACATCGTCATAGACAAGATGTTGCGGCGACTATTAGAACCAAAGTTGTCAACACGGCTTCCCTGACTGAACCAAGCCATGACACCCGGCCGGCCAGCCAGCGAATGTTGGCCGATCGGAGGGAAACCAGGGTGTCGCCGCCGGGCGCTTCGAGTTTTGACCTTTGCCGGCGATCATCTCGCACGTTTTATCTGGATGCCTAAACGGACAGGGAGGATTAGGACAGCAGACGCTGCTGCCCTGATCCTCTCCGTATCGGTCCGCCAACCGGGTGCTCAGCGGACCGCGTACTCTTCGCCTGGCATATTGCCGTTGATTGTGTAGCCGCCGTCGACGGAAAGAACGGCCCCGGTAGAATACGACGCCTCCTCCGAGGCGAGGTAGGCAATGGCCGAGGCGATCTGGCTGGACTGCGCGACATCGCCAAGCGGGATGCGTTTGCCTAATGCAGCCAGGACCTCCGTCGTGTACATCGGAGTCGTAAGTGCGGACCACGTCGCGCCTGGCCTCACCGCATTCACGGTTATCCCATATTGCGCCCAGTCGGCGGCGAGAGTGAACGTCAGAGCTTCGATTCCGCCCTTGGAAGCTGCGTAACTGGCGGCGTCGCGGAGGGAGATTGCAGCATGGATTGAAGAAACATTGACTATGCGCGCAGCGAGCCCACTGGCAACAACGTGTCGGGCAACCGCTGTCGACATCATGAAGACACCGCGTAGGTTGACCCCGATGACACGATCGAAGTGGTTAGCCGACATCTCCAACGCCGGCATGATTTCGAGGATGCCGGCGGCGTTCACCAGCGAGAAAGGCACTCCCTGCAGATTGACGACTTCCTGCACGGCGGCACTTACAGATTCTTCGTCACTGACATCTACCCGGTAGGCCACGGCAAGGCCGCCAGCCTGCCTGATTATGCCAGCTGTTTCGTCTGCCCGGTCGGGCGAGATGTCGAAAACTGCCACTTCAGCGCCCTCCGAAGCCAGCCGCAGCGCTGTGGCCTGACCTATGCCTGCCCCGCCGCCGGTAACGATAGCGACTTTTTCCTTGAACCGGTTCATAGACTAAACATCTCCTAGTTGTGCTTGACCTGATGCATCCACGCCCAAAGGGACTTGGTTGGATCGGACACGTTGCACGGCAAGTGTGAGATCAACATGCACCGTCTCGCCGCCAGCGACTCGGAATGGATCAGGCTCAGCATTCAGGGGTGCAAAAGGGGAGGTTGTATGCGGTTCCACTGCTACGATGTGTTCCGAACCCCACCATGGATAGCCGCCAGGCGCATACGATTCCTCCCAAATCCACAGTTCTGGAAAGACCTCCTTCGGCCACGTCATGGTAACCAGAAGATCCGAATCGGCGGATTTGAGACCAAACCATCCGGCGCTTACTTTTGCGTACAGCAGATCGGCGCTGTGCGAACCAGGGGGAGCTAAGTCAAGTCTGCCGACCCCGGCAGCAGCGAACGCATCGACTGCCGCACCCGCGGCGTGCTGCTGCGACGGGGCGAACTGTTCGGGATGACTCCGCAGTGACTCGAAGGGACCGTAGACAGTCGCAGCTCTGGCGACCGTCTGTGTATTGAAAGCAGGGTGAAATCCCCAGTGGACCGGCAGGTCCTGCTCCGCCAGATTCGTGACACTGGCCGCGATCTGGAGCACCCCGCCATCGACTTTGAACGTCTTCTGCATGGCAAATGGGTATCGCGTGAGGACAGTGCTGCACTTCAACGTCTGACCGTCCACCACTGTGGCCCATGGACGCCTCAAGGCTTCGCCATGAAACGGGAGCACTGCCCCTCTGAATTCAGACGCCGGGCCAGCATTCGGGAACAACTCCTGGATCCCACCTGGATACCGGTCAAAGTATGAGCTGGCATCAGCGTCATAGCCACCGCGCTTTGGAGGTATTCCTTCAGACCGTCGGTTGCGCCAAAGGATCTCCGTATCCGTAGGACGCCAACGCATCGAAAGGATATCGGCTCCACGTTCAGGATTGATGGTCACGGATAGCAAGTCGCTGTCCAGCTGGAAGGTCTGCCCATCGGTATTCTGCGAAATGCTCACTTTAGGCCCAACCGATGACAGTTTTGCCCACGCTGCCGTTGGCGAAGTCGGAAAAAGCCGCCGGCCCGTCCTCGATACCTGCGACGCGCGTAATGATCGGGTCCAGGTGTACCTGACGTATTGCAGCTTCGCGAACAGCTTCCATCATCAGTGGAACACTGAACACGAACATGCCGCGCAGGGTGATCTGGCGCATGATGAGATCTGGCACGGGGTCAAGTTCGAATCCCGGACCCAATCCCACGAAGACCACGGTTCCCCAGGTCTTCACCCCTGCGAGAGCAGCTCGCCGGCCGTGAATGTTACCGGAGGTTTCGATGACGACGTCGGCCTTGTCAGAGTGCCATCGAAGAATGTCGAAGTCGGCGGAGTCGTACACGTCGCCGAATCCAATCTCTTTGGCAAACCTGCGCCGCTCGGGACTGGGATCTGTGGCAATCGCGTTCAAACCAAGGGAGCGCGCCCAAGTCAGGACGGCAAGACCCACGGGTCCTGCTCCGATGACGAGCACGGTGCCTCCGGGACTTACCTCCGAACGCTTCAGCGCTTGGTAGGCCGTCGTGGCTCCACACGCGAGAAAGGCACCTGCGGCAAAGCTCACCGATTCGGGTAGCACTACGGCGTCCTTGGCTGTTACGACAAGCTTGTCCTGGCACCCCCCCGGCCGATTCAAGGAATAAACGCTTGCCTGCTCGCAGTGCACATCCCACCCCTTGCGGCATGTTTCGCAAGAGCCGCAGCCTGAGTAGTGCTGAACAGCAACACGATCGCCTACTGCCGGATAGTTGACTCCTGGGCCAACAGATAGAACAACGCCGGCAATCTCATGGCCGGGGGTCATCTCTGGGGAACGCGGTTGCGTTGCGTGTTGCATTTCCTCATGCGTCATGTGGAAGTAGTGCAGATCGCTGCCGCACAGACCGGCAGCTTTGACATCAAGGAGAATCTCTCCGGGCCCCGGGTCGGGCACCTGTGCATCGACGACGGACACCCTCTCTTTATCGGCAAATCTCAGAGCGCGAATTGACTGTGACATGGTTTCCTTTCAAATGATGCAGCCGGAGCATCCACTCGGGCAGCCATGAGGACGGATTCAAAGGTTGTGCTCGGATCGGATACCCCAAGGGGAGGGCTGCAGCACAAATAAAGGGTTTGGCCGTCATGTCCGCCCAGCGCGACCGCGTAAGCGCTCAATTCACCTACGTCGACTGCTTCAAGGATCTCCCCATCCGGTGCTATGCGGAGAGCTGCGTGGGAATTGGCCGAAGCAACCCAGACGGCGCCTTCCGCGTCTACGGCAAGCCCATCTGGCAGTGCATCCAACTCACGCGCGGCCCTTTCTATATCCAGGTACTCGGGAGCCACATTGAACTGCTTCAATACCCGGCGGCCACCGAGGACGGGCCCGCCCCGAGCATCCACCGTGTAGTCGAAGGCCGTTAACCGGCCCGCAAATGTCTCGGCGACGATGATCTGGTCGTGGTTTGAGCTGAAGACAATTCCATTTGGGAAGACGAGTGGCCTGGCGACGATGTCTGCCCCTCCAGACGGTGATACCCGTACCAGCCCGGTCGTCCGCAGGGACCCCGGGTCGGCATCCGTGTTACCGAAATTTCCGACGAAGGCCCAGCCTTCAGGAGTCACAAGCATGTCGTTGGCATATCCGTCAATAAGATGCCCGAACTCTGCATGCGTTGTCAGACGCGTCCCGTCCCACCGCATTATTGTTCTGCCCAGCATTGAGACGATCAACATCGACCCGTCTGCCAGAAAGCCGAGCCCGGAGGGACGTCCCGGGACAGAACACACCGGTACGTGGGATCCATCCTCTTCAATTCTCAAGACCGTCTCAGAGTAGAAGTCCGATACGTACAGTCCGGATGCATGCCAGCGCGGGCCCTCCAGGAACGTGAAGCCCGAAGCCACGAGGGTTGCCGGGCGAGTCTTAATCAAGGGCACTGTTCCACTTCCTCCTCACCCATCACCTAGTATCATATTACGGACAAGTGATCCGTCTCACGATAGACTAGTCGATGAGGGCCATTCGAGCGACCCTGGAATCCTTCAAATCCTACTAGAAAATATTTCCAACTAGAACTACTATTTAGGTAGTTATTTTCATCCATCGTTCATGATCCCTCGAAGTGAGATTGAGCTGGATTGAATCTCGCAAAGGAGCGAACATGCCAGAAACGGCCCCCCCTTCAACAATGCGCGCAGTCGTTTTCGACCAAGGATCATCGAGTCGCCTCGACCGTGTGCCGACACCATCACCATCGGCTGGCGAAGTGCTGTTGCGGCCGATCCGCGTTGGAGTCTGCGGGACCGACGAGCATCTCCTGCACGGTGGCTTCATCGCCAAATTCCCGCTCATTCCAGGACATGAAATCGTTGCCGAGATTGTCGGCTACGGTGATGGCACGCACGGCCCAGACATCGGGACCCAAGTAGTAGTTGACCCGACAGTTTTCTGTGGCGATTGCCCCGCGTGCAAGCGCGGCCAACCCGGCTACTGCAGCAGTTTTGGCTCCCTGGGCTGCGATCGGGCAGGTGGCTTCGCCGAGTTCCTGGTCGCCCAAACGTCCAAAATCTTTCCCACCAACGGCCTCAGCCCCGACGTGGCGGTGCTCGCCGAACCCACGGCATGCGCCATGCACGGGGTGGATATTCTGGCACTCAAACCCGCCTCAGATGTGCTTATTTTCGGAGCTGGTCCCACCGGTCTCATCCTTGCCCAGCTCCTGCGCATGGCCGGAGCTGCGCGAGTCACCGTTGCCGCGCCCACCGCTTCGAAGCTTGACCTGGCAAAACGGCAGGGCGCTTCCCACACCGTTCAGGTTGACCGCTCCAACCCCCAGGTTGCGGAGGCAGAGCTGCGACGAATCGCCCCGGAGGGATTCGACGCAGTTGTTGAAGCGACAGGATCCATTTCAGTCCTGGAAATGGGGGTCGGTCTGACACGCAACGGCGGCACGATTTTGGTATACGGGCTTGCCGGGGAACAGGCTCTGGCCAAGGTGCGGCCATACGAG
This sequence comes from Paenarthrobacter aromaticivorans, assembly GCF_019038615.1. Taxonomy (NCBI): domain Bacteria; kingdom Bacillati; phylum Actinomycetota; class Actinomycetes; order Micrococcales; family Micrococcaceae; genus Paenarthrobacter; species Paenarthrobacter aromaticivorans. The sequence continues at coordinate 133,229 of NZ_JAHOPC010000001.1, read as the reverse complement.
ATCTTCAGTCGGGAACTAACCATCAAGGGTTCGTTTGCGCAGGCCCACTGCATCGACAGGGCGCTTTTCGCCCTGCAGTCCGGACAAGTCTCCACCGAAGGAATCATCACCAGCGCAATCGGGCTTGAACAGTTCCAGCACGCCCTCGACAACCTTCACGACTCAGAACAAATCAAATCAGTCATCATCCCCAACAGTACCGAACGGGACGCACGAAGCCGTGTGTCCGTTTTCACCCAAAATTAGGAGAACCCAATGAAACCATCCAAATCCTCCCGCTTCCGCCTGGGAGTCGCAGCTCTCCTGGCTTCCTCCGCTGCTTTGGCGCTAAGCGGGTGCAACGCAGCCGCCAGCGATTCTGGATCGGGCTCCCTCAAGATCGGCGTGACGGTCGCCAACTCCACCAATCCATTCTTTCAGCAGGAGACGAAGACTGCCGAGAAGTATGGCAAGGAAGCCGGGGCTGAAGTCCTCTCCCAGGTTGCCAACGAGGACGTACAGACCCAGTCGAACCAGATCGACCAGTTCATTACGTCGGGCGTCAGCTTCATCGTGATTGACGCTGCGGACACCGATGGAGTTGGCCCGGCCGTTAAGCGTGCCATCAGTGCAGGGATCCCAGTTATCGGCGTGGACAACCAGTCCAAGAATGCCACCGTGAATATCACAACGGACAACACCCAGGCGGGTGAAATTTCTTGCAAGTCGTTGGCTGAACAACTCGGTGGCAAAGGCAAAGTGGCGATCTTGAATGGCACGCCCGTCTCAGCTGTTGACGACCGGGTTACAGGCTGCAAGCGGATCCTCGAACAGTACCCAGGCATCAAGATCGTGGCGGACCAACGAGGTGAAAACAGCAGGGATTCAGCCTTGCCGATTGCCACCGACATCCTGACCGCGAATCCGGACATCAATGGCTTTTTTGCGATCAACGATCCTACGGCTGTTGGCGTCAAACTGGCCGCAGAACAGAAGGGCGTCTCAGTCATCATCACGTCGGTGGATGGGGCCAGTTCGGCCACCGATGTGATTGCAGCTAAGGGGTTGATTACGGCAACGGCGGCCCAGGATCCTGCAGCACTCATGCGACAGGCCATTGATTTGGGAATTTCGATCAAGAAGGGCAAGCAGCCCGAGAAGTCACTGGTCTTGGTACCCACCGAACTCGTGGACGCAAGCAACGTCTCGGCTTATACCCCTTGGGGCTGAGCAGACCATGGCAGGAGAACATAACCAAGCCGTCGTTGCACGGCTGCGCGGTGTCACAAAGTCGTTTGCTGGAAACACGGTCGTCAGGGACGTAGACCTCGACTTCCGGGCGGGTGAAGTCCACATACTCGCGGGTGAAAACGGTGCCGGAAAGTCCACGCTCACCAAACTGCTTGCTGGCATACACCAACCCGACCACGGGAGCGTAGAGATATTCGGCGAGAGTGGTCCGTTCGATGTGAAGTCCGCACGAGCCGCCGGGGTCACCATCGTGCATCAGGAACTCCTCATTGCTCCGAATCTCTCGGTCGCCGACAACCTTGCCATGGGCCAGGAGAATCGAAACAGGTTTGGCGGGCTTGACAGGGGCGCCACCAAGAGCAACGCCCGGGAGCAACTGGCGTACATTGGCGCAAGTTTTCCGGTAACGGCCAAGGCAGGCAACCTGACGGTCGCCGACCACCAACAGATCGAAATTGCACGTGCATTGGCCCAACGTCCAAAAATCCTGATCCTCGATGAGCCAACGTCAGCTCTGTCATCCGCAGAGACCAAGCGGCTGCTCCGCATCGTCGGCGAGTTGAGGGCAGCGGGCACCAGCATCATTTACATCACCCATCGCATGGACGAAATAGATGCTATTGCGGACACGGTCAGCATCATGAGGGACGGCTCGCTCGTCGAAACACTGCCCAAAGCGATGGCATCCCCGGATGCCATCGTGCTGAGGATGGTTGGCCGTAAGATCGAGTCACTTTTCACCGCGGACAGACCCACCCCTGGGCCCGACGTACTGGAAGTGGAACAACTCACCGACGGAAAGAACATCGGGCCCATAGACCTCAAGGTCCGGGCCGGCGAAGTAGTTGGAATCGGGGGACTCATCGGATCGGGCCGGAGTGAATTCGTCCGCCTTATTTTCGGTGCTGACAGGGCCAGCTCCGGCACGGTCAGAGTAGACGGCGTGCCCGCCGACGTAAGCCACCCAGCTGCTGCCATCCGGGCGGGGATTGCGTTGGTCCCAGAGAGCCGCAAAACTGAGGGGCTCATTGTTGACCAATCCATCACCTCCAACGTGGTGTTGGCCAGCCTTAGGCACGTCCGGCGCGCCGGATGGGTGCGGCCTTCGGCGGTGAGAAAGGTCGCTGCAAAGGCGAAGGAGCAATTCGGCATCAAGTCCGCCTCCCTGAAGCAGGAAATTAGGACACTGTCCGGCGGCAACCAACAAAAGGTGCTGCTGGCGAAATGGCTTGAAACCAGACCTAAGGTCTTGATTCTCGACGAACCGACAAGGGGCGTCGATGTAGGGGCTAAAGCAGAGATTTACCAGGTCATCAATGCGTGCGCACAGGCAGGTGTGGCGGTGCTGGTTATCTCTTCCGAGCTGCCCGAACTCATCGGCCTGAGCAGCCGGGTCCATGTCATGCGTGAGGGTCGCCTCGTCGCAGAACTCGACGCCGAGGGCCTGACCGAAGAGGCGATCATGAACCACGCTTTTGGAATCCCTGAAACCTCCACGAGCCATACCCCAGGAGATGTACATCATGGCCAATAATCAGCTTCAAGCCCCGCCTTCACCCACCGTTCCAGCGTCCAAGCCGAAAGAGAGCATGCTCCCAAGCGGATTGGCAAGCAGTGGACTAGTGGGTATCATCGCGGCCCTGATCGTGCTGGTAGCCGTTATGGCGTTTATAGCCCCATACTTCTGGAGCGTTAACAACCTCCTTGAGGTCGTGCGCCAGGTGGCGGCAATCGCCATTTTGGCCGCAGGCGGAACCTTTGTGATTCTGACTAGCGGAATAGACCTCTCTGTGGGATCAGCACTAGGCGTGACAGCCATGGTAGCCATCGTCATGGCCAACACAGACGCGCCATGGTTCGTTGCAGTCGCCCTTGCCCTCCTTGCAGGCGGGATCATCGGCGCAATCAATGGCGCATTCATCGCCCGGTTTGCCTTGCCGGCCTTCATTGTCACGCTTGCCGCCCTCACGTACCTGCGCGGCTTCGTATACGTCGGAACAGGCGGAACAACCCTGGTCCCGGACAACGTCGCATTCTCATGGATCGGACAAGGACAGCTTCTCGGCATACCCGTCGCTGCGTTCGTGTTGCTTGCCGTCTATTTCGCTGGCTGGTTGCTATTGGAACGAACCGTTTTCGGCCGCCAAGTATATGCAATCGGCGGGAATGCCGAAGCGGCACGACTCAGCGGGATCCCGGTTCGCCGCATCATCTTTTTGGTCTACGTGATCTCAGGACTTTGCTCGGGAATTGCCGGCGTAATCGTCTCAGCCCGGCTTGAAAGTGCAGTCCCGGACTTAGGAACGGGTTACGAACTGAACGCAATCGCAGCAATAGTTTTAGGTGGAACATCGCTCATGGGTGGCCGCGGATCCCTGCTGGGAACACTGGTAGGGGCCCTCTTCATCGCGGTCCTCTCCAACGGAATGACCCTGCTGAACGTGCAGTCTTTCTACCAGCAGATCATCATGGGCGCCGTCATTCTCCTGGCCGTCTTCGTGGACCGCCTGCGCCGTGGAAGCACAGCCCAATAGGCCATGTCACAAAAGCCACACCAAAGGAAACCATGAACGAAATCGTTGTCGTCGTCACTCTGACTCCCATACCTGGTCAGCGTGTACAGCTGCTGGAAATCTGCCGTAAGTACTGGCCCGGCATCCAGGAAGAACCAGGATGTGAGCTACTCGCTCTCCATGAAGGTCCGGACACATTTGTAGTGATCGAGCGATGGGAAAGCCGACCCTTGTGGGATCAGCACCTTGCAACAGCGGAAAACAAAGCGCTGAATGCCGCGTTATCGCCACTTCTAGCCGAACCTGCCCAAGTGTGGCCTGTTGTGGCACTGCCGCTTGGTCACGCTTCAAAATCCAAACTCTGAAAGTAGGGCCAATGGATTCCCCAAGCAACGTCCGAACGGGCAGCACCGAAACGCCCATCTCCGTTTCGCCTCTACGTGGTCAATACGTGTCGACAAACAGCGAGCCAAGAGCCGCTGGGGGGTATACGGGTGCAGTCGAAGAAAACACCATAGGAACTTACATCACGATAGCGGATCCCCTTGACCACGTCCCCGGCCAGTATGTGTCACATGGGAAAACTATTTCCCGGTAGCGGTGAAAGAGTCAGCGTCCGTGGCATCGTACGTCGATGACCACGTGTCAGGCCTCGGCTGCAGGGACCGAGGCGTCTGAACTTCGGTCTAGAGCGCGAACCAACAGCAATGGATAGGCGGGCGTGTCGGCTTCTACGAACGTGAGGCCGACACGCCCAACCCAAGCGTCTTATCCGTCGAGCACTGCCAAGGCTGCCATGGCAATGGCGTGATCCTGCTCCGGGGAGGCGCCTCCCACCCCCAGGGCTCGGATGGGGTGTCCTTCGCGTTGGATGGGGATGCCGTCGGGGATAAATAGCAATGTACGGTCCAGAGCCGTTTGAAGTGTGTAGAACGGGCCGGTTGATTTAGTGGTTTCAACCAACTCGTCGGTTGACGCATTCATCTGAAGCGCGGTAAAGGCCTTGCGGGTGCCTGTCTCCCTCGAGATGAGGACTGCGCGGTCATCCCGGCTGAAGGCCGGAAAATTTCCGCCGGCGTCGAGAACACTGATGCTAATGCTCACGTCCACTTCATTGGCGGCATGGTGCGCAGCTGCGATCAGCTTTTCCGCGTCCTGTGTTGTGAGGTAATCGTGTGCGGTCATCAGAAATCTCTTTTTTGACAGTTCCAGTTGGGAACTCGTCGGAGTCCGCGCGTCCGGGATCGTGTGTCTGAGCATGACCTCAAAAGTCGGGTAGCACATGCTCGGCTATCTCCTCCAGCACCTCTTCGACGGGACGGAAGCTGGGGCGGAAATTTAGTGCCACATGGGCTATGCCTGCTTCTTCAAGGCCGCTTAGATAGCGATGGAGTTGATTGCGTCCAAGGCGCGCCCCGAACCTGATTGGCTCTGCCGGAGCGTCGGGATCCTCGAGGAGATCGACCAGCATCGTAGTGATGGCAGGCTTATGCTGCCCTGGGGGCATAGAGTGCGCCCACTTATCGGTTACAGGCTTCATTAGGTGGGCCGGCCGGTGGTAAGTCATATAGCCGTCCATATTCTCGGCCGCCCACTCTGTGCTCTGCTGGCCGCGCCCAACGGCGACGAGCGGAATTGACCCGTTCTGTGGCACCGGAAGTACCTTAATCCGGTCATTGTGGAGTCCAGCACTCTCATGCCAGATCGACCTAAGAGCAGCCACCGCCGTTCGGTACTGCTCACCGCGGGATTGGAAGTCAATCCCGAAACTCGGATACTCTCCCGGCCGATCACCTGAGGCAACACCGAGGATCAGCCGCCCCCCAGACAATTGGTCGACAGTGGCCGCCATCTTTGCAACGTGAAGTGGGTGCCTCAGAGGCAGAACAACGGCTGCAGTGCCCAGCAGAATGTTGTCGGTCACGCCAGCCAGGAACCCGAGATACGTAAAAGCATCAAAGACCTGTCCGGCATCACCAAATCCTGGAATCCAAAGCGGCACATCACGGAGCCACAAGGCCCTGAACCCCAATCTGTCCGCGAGTTCCGCTCGCTTTCTATGGTGTCTCAAGTCCGGTATGCCGAAAGTTGAGGGCACCCCCGTCGGTGAAGTTTGGCGAGCGAAGTCGTTATCAAGTGGGAGCTCGACTCCGAGGCTCATTCCACCGCCCTTGCCGCTGAGGGCATCCAAAGCGGGAAACCTCGGCTGGGCTGAGATATGGACCTTAGTCACTTCGTAAGCCACCGTTCGATCTGGAATCTGATTTCTCCTTACTACAGCGATGCATTGGCGACGGCGCGGGTATCGCTATCGGTGGCAACTATCTGGCTGCGCTTAGCGTCGGCTGCAGCGAAGGCCATGACGACCAAGCCCAGCACGGTGGTTCCTGCTCCGGCCCAGATAGGGGAGGTATAGCCGAGACCGGCTGTGATGGTTACTCCGCCGAGCCACGCTCCGAGGGCGTTGCCGACGTTGAAGGCGCCGATGTTGGCGCCAGAGGCTAGCGTGGGGGCGTTATTGGCGTACTTCATGACCCGCATCTGCAGTCCGGGGACGGTGGCGAAACCGAAGCCGCCCAGCAACACCATGGAGGCGATGGTCATCGGCTGGTTGCCTGAGGTCAGTGCGAATACCACGAGCACGGCCACCAGTGCGGAAAGCACGACGATGAGGGTTCGGTCCACGTTCTTGTCGGCCGCCTTGCCGCCTACTGTGTTCCCGATGAAAAGGCCCACGCCGAAGAGAATCAGCAGCCACGGCACGGTGGAGGAGGAGAATCCGGTGACCTCTGTGAGGGTGAAGGCGATGTAGGTGAAGGCGCCGAACATGCCGCCGTAGCCGAGGATGGTGACGAGGATGGAGAGCCAGACCTGTCCGGAGCGGAAAGCACGCAGCTCGCTCCGGAGTCCGCCCGGGGCGGCGTCGCCCGAACCCGTGCTAGGTACGAGGGCTAGGATGCCAGCCAGCGCGAGTACGCCGATACCCGTAATCGCCCAAAAAGTAGACCGCCAGCCCGTAGCTTGTCCCAGCATGGTGCCGAACGGAACCCCCAGCACATTTGCTGCTGTTAGCCCGGTGAACATGATGGCGATGGCTCCGGCTTTCTTGGTGGGAGCGACCATATTGGCGGCTACCACGGCCCCTACGCCGAAGAAGGCTCCGTGCGATAGGGCTGCGATGATCCGGCCGATCATCATGGTCCAGTAGTCCGGGGCGAGAGCCGAGAGGACGTTACCTGCGATGAACAAAACCATCAGCACGGCCAGGACCGGTTTGCGTTCAAAGCGAGTCACCGCAGCAGTGAGGAGCAATGCTCCAAGGACGACGGCCAAGGCATAACCAGAAATCAGCCAACCCGCCGTCGCCTCGCTGACCCGAAAGTCTGTGGCCACTTCGGGAAGCAAGCCCATGATGACGAACTCGGTGAGTCCGATCCCGAACCCACCGAGGGCTAGGGCTATCAGGCCAATAGGCATTGGAATACTCCTTTAGGATCTATACGGAAGGGCTTAGTGCGCGTACGCTTGTAGTTGCAGGCGCTGTATATATTGTTGCACACGCAAATATAGCGCGCAAGCAACTAATTATTCACTCGTTCCGCGGTTGCGGAGCACAGGACTCGAGGGAAGTATCAAATGGCCATCATGGATGACAGCGTCGAGATCCGAGCGCAAGGATGGCGGACGTTGGCGGCCCTGTATGGTCTGATCGAGGTCGAGCTAGAACGCGCCCTGCAAGCCGGGGCCCAGCTTTCTGTGGTGGAATACACCGTCCTGGAGGCTTTGAGTCGGCAGGACGGGTGGCACATGCGGATGCAACAGCTGGCGCGGGCCACGGCATTAAGCGCCAGCGCCACTACTCGTTTGGTGAACCGTCTGGAGGACCGCGGTCTTCTGACGCGTATTCTGTGCGCTGATGACCGCCGGGGTATCTACACTGAGCTCACCCCTGACGGCATCACGCTGCTGGAGGCAACCCGCCCCGCCCACGATGCAACCCTGGAACGCGTCCTCGCTGAAGCACAGCGACTACCTGAATTAGCCCCGCTGGTCGACACCCTACCCGCGCTGCATGAGAGCGTGAAAATGCGGACATGACTTCGTTCGAGCGGCGATTCGCGCGAGTGCTGCAGCGCTGCGAACGGCTTGTGACCAGATAAAGCAGCCACGAGGGAAAGCGGCGCCCCCGAAAGAGTCCGCGGGCCCGCCTCTCCATGCCGCCGAGTGGAGGGTCCCCTGCAGCTGTGAACGTTCACGAAACACCCCCCCATGGTAGCCGTTGGGGACCCATGGCTGGGCGGCTTAACCTCGGCCATGCGCCGGCGTCGAGCACAAAGCAAAGGTGGGCTAGTTTCTGGACTGGCTTGCTCGGATATTCGTGAAAATGGGATTAGGCGGGTCTTGCAAGGGTGGTTGGAGCCGACCTGAACCTGTTGAGAATCTTGGGCAGCGGCCACGGATGCCCTTCTCCAGAACAGCTTTAGCCACCTTCTTAGCAGACCTCCTCCACGCACCGACGGCTCGGCATAAGCGAGGACCTAAAATGGCATCCCGGTTGGAATAGAATTTTTTTTCAAATAGGCACTATTATATAGAAATTTCTGCTACACTTCTGACTAGAGAACCTCCAGTGCCGCCCGCACTCGAGCTGTGGGAACCGCGGTCGGTGGACGGGTTTGAAGGGAGCATGACAATGACACGCGAAGAAGCCTTTGCAAAATGCCCGGCGGACAGTTACGTCGAGTTTTATGGCAATCGATGGCTCATTGTGCCCTTTGCCCCGGTGACTCAGCCCAGCTTTTTTGCCTGCAGCCCGACCCTCGAGTATCACGTGCATGGCTGATGAAGACCATGGCTTGGTGCCTGCGACCAGCCTTCTCCCTCCGAGGCTCTTGCTTTAGCAAATCCTTACCCAATTATCGCCCGCTGCCTTAGCTCCTATCGGAGATTCCCTGGTTCAGACGGGGCCCACGAATGAATCGCGGCTCACTCCGAGCCAGGACAAGAACGCGATACAAGCTGAGAGCATCAACTGCTCTCGGGAGCGGATGGACGTTCTGAATCAGATGGAAGGCGTCAATTAGCAGGTCTCGCGGCTCAACGTCCGCCCAAACCGGGGCGCTGACAGCCAAGTCCAGGCACGTGCCTTCCGGGCCAGGAACCCTACCGGCCTGCCGGAATGCAACGCTAAGGGGCGTTTAATACGGGGTCGTCGATTTCCGCTCAATTGCATAATTCAGCTCACAGCCTCGGCCGCTAGGCTCAGAAGGTCCACCCCATGCATGGCATCGGCGGCCCGGACCAGCGCCAGATGCGAGAAGGCCTGCGGGAAGTTGCCGGCCATTCGCTCTTCCTTGGGGGCGTACTCCTCGCTCAGTAGGCCGAGTTCATTGGAGTAACCCACCAGTTTGTCCATAAGGTTCTTCGCTTCGAGCTTGCGGCCCGTGCGCGCGTACTGCTCAACCAACCAAAAAGAACACGCAAGGAAAGGGTGTTCCCCCGGATCAAGCCCATCCACACCTGTCTCGGTGCGGTACCGCAACAACAAGCCGTCATCGGTAACGAGTTCCTCCTCCAGCCGCTTAACGGTTTCCCGCATGCGGTCATCGTCGTAGGGAAGAAAGCCCACTTGGGGAATCACGAGCAACGCCGCGTCCGTCTGCCCTCCGCCGTAGGTCTGCGTGAACGAATGAAGATCCGAGTTGAACCCTTCACGCAGAATCTCAGCCCGTAGCCTTTCGCGAAGCTGTTCCCAGTGCTCGAAAGGTCCGTCCAGGCCATGGTTCCGGACTGCACGTATCCCACAGTCAAAGGCCGCCCACATCATCACGCGTGAATGTGTAAAGAACTGGGGGTCACCCCGCATTTCCCACAGGCCAAAGTCTTTTTCCTCGATGTGCTTCTCAACGAAGCCGAGCAGAATCTGCTGCAATGCCCAGGAGAACTGGTCTTCCTTGCCGCCCGCCAGCCGGAGTCTCTCCAATGCGACCAACACCTCACCTACGACGTCTGCCTGGAATTGAGCCACCGCAGCGTTACCAATGCGCACCGGCCGTGAGTCCAGGTAACCGGGCAGATGGTCCAAGGTGCGCTCCGGCAGGTCTCGTTCGCCGCCGATGCCATACATGATCTGCAAATCTTCGGGCTCGCCAGCGAGAGATCGAAGTAGCCAATTGCGCCACTGGAGGGCTTCGGATTCGTAGCCGTGGGTAAGCATGGACTCCAGCGTTAGTGCGGCGTCACGCAACCAGCAGAAGCGGTAGTCCCAGTTCCGAGGCCCTCCGAACTCCTCGGGCAACGAAGTGGTGGGCGCAGCAACGATGCCACCGGTCTCATAATTTGTCAGCGCCCTCAGCACAAGCAAAGAACGCTTCACCGCGGCCCCGTAGGGCCCCTCGGAACGACAATGGCGCCCCCAACGTGTCCAGTAATCGATGGACTGTTCAAGTGCGGCGTCGACATCTACCGCAGAGGGAACAGGCCTGTGCGAAGGAAACCATGTCAGCTCAAAGTCAGCAACCTCCCCCTCCGCTACATCGAATTCACCGGAGTGCCCATGCGCGTGAGCCTCAGGCAGGTGCGGTGCACGCAGCGCAACGGCATCCGGGCCAGCCATGGCCAGAAGCACCATTTCACCGGGAGCTGCACCGTCCTGGATTCGTCTGGACCAAGGCACCACCGTGCCATACCGCGGACGGATGATGAGTTCCTGCTGCATCCCAACCCGTCCCTCCATCCCCGTTACCCGGCGCAGGATGGACGATCCCGTATGCCCCACCGGCATGAAGTCCGTGACCTGGGCCAGCCCCGTGGGCGTCTTCCAGACTGTTTCCAACACAAATGTTGAATCGACATACTGCCGCTTCACCACAGCTGCTTCGGGATGGCGGGGAGCCAGTAGCCAGCGGCCATGACTCTCGACTCCAAGCAGGGAACTGAACAACGCCGGCGAGTCGAATCGCGGGAAGCACAGCCAGTCAACGCTCCCATCCCTCGAGATCAGAGGACCGGTTTGCAGATCCGACAGCAGCGCATAGTCCTCAATGAGAGCAGCCATGGCTTCACTAAAGCACAACTGGCTGCTATGCGGCAGAACCTCAAAAACGATATAGCGCTCCATAGCACGCGTAAGGCCACAGCCTCCCCATCCGAAGGAGCAGTGAGGAACCCGTCAGAAAACGGCGTCCACCGAACGTGGGAAATGACAGATTGGATCAGAAAATCTCGCGGAATCTTGTGGTCAGTTCCGTAAATCAGTAATGTGCCTGAACGCGCCTGGCGAAGACCTCCGCCAGGCAAGGCAGGGCAAGTGTGCCAGTTGACAGCTTGACGATAATGGCCCAAATCCGTCATCTGACAGGTTGGAGAGCGAAACCTGACATCCGTAATGAGAAGGGATAGGGAGCTCTCCCACCTAATGAACGTCCGGTGGTTTAAGCGCCGATAATGGACGTTCCATCAAGCTGAATGGTGATCATTGCATCCAATCCATGATCACCATTCCACCGCTCACCGTCCGCCACCGGGCACTCGTTTCACCTTGGAAAACGCCTCTGACTGCGGGATTAGAAAGGGATTTAGGTCGACCAGAAGGCCTAATGAGCGAACAAGAAGAAGCTTCCGTGCGTTTCAAACGACAGTCGTAACCACCACAGGGGAGGTGCCCAACGTCCTCAGCTTGATTTTCCGCATCGCCATCTTCGCGCAAACCATCCGATTGCTGCGGTTCAAGCCGGTCAATCCGCTCCTGTTGCAGCTGCCTTAAAGGAGCCGCGCGGAGTTCGTCACAGACGGCTGGCATGCCTCCGGGCAAAGCAAAAGGCCCCGCCTCCCTCATAAACAAAGGGAAGCAGGGCCTTCTCACGTGGCGGTGACGGTGGGATTTGAACCCACGTTGGCTTTTACACCAAACAACATTTCGAGTGTTGCACCTTCGGCCGCTCGGACACGTCACCAACTGAAATAGGGTACCGGAGTTGGGGCCTGTTCCCCAAAACGGCCCGCAAGCGAGCCCCCAGCCAACCACCGGGGAAACGCCGAGAAGTGGACTCAACTTCCGCCCGCACCCGCCCAGCGATAGATTCATAAGCATCATGACTATCTCGCGCGAACAAGCACACGAGGCCCAGGCCTATTGGGTCACTGGGTCGGGCCACGGTGAGTTGCGCCCGGAGGCCATACCAACACCCGGCCCCCAAGAAGCCCTCGTCCGGACCCTGTATTCAGGCGTCAGCCGCGGCACGGAGCGCGTAGTCCATGAAGGGCGGGTGCCAGCAAGGGTGGCCGAACGAATGCACGCGCCGCACCAAGAGGGCGACTTTCCCGGGCCGGTCAAATACGGCTACCTGTCTGTCGGCGTCGTGGAACAAGGCCCGGACACCTGGATCGGCAAGACAGTCTTCAGCCTCCACCCGCATCAGGATTTCTATGTGGTCCCGACGAACCAGCTCACAGCCATACCGGAGGACGTGCCTGCCCGCCGTGCCGTGCTCACGGGCATCGTGGAGGTAGCAATCAATGCCCTGTGGGAAGCCGGGCCGAGGCTGGGAGACCGCGTCGCCGTCGTCGGTGGTGGCTTGGTGGGCGGCGTCCTGGCGACCATCCTCCGGAAGTATCCGCTGGGCCGCCTGCAACTCGTGGATGCAGACGCGGAGAAGAGAAATCTCGCCGAAAAGCTCAACATCAACTTCGCACTCCCGGACGAAGCAGAGAACGATTGCGACATCGTCTTCCACTGCTCCGCATCCAACGAGGGACTCAAACTGAGCCTCCAACTTGCCGGCGACGATTCCGACGTGATCGAGCTTTCGTGGTTCGCTGACAAGGAAGTCACCCTGCCGCTGGGCGAGGATTTCCACGCGCGCAGGCTCACCATCCGCTCCAGCCAAGTGGGGGCCGTGGCGTTGCCCAGGAGGCACAGAAGAACCAACGCCCAGCGCCTCCAACTCGCGGCAGCAACCCTGAAGGATCCGGTCTTCGACACATTCCTCAGCAGCGAGTGCCAATTTCAGAATCTGCCCACCAGCCTCGTTAAGTTGTTTGAAAAGCCGGGCGGCTTTTGCCACGTGGTCGCCTATCCAAAGCCGGAGGAATAAGACATGTTCAGCCTGACCGTCCGACGCCATTTCATGATTGCCCACAGCCTTCCCCGGGAAGCCTTCGGCCCCGCGCAGGGCCTCCACGGTGCCACGTTCGTCGCCGAGGTGACCTTCCGCCGCCCGGACCTCAACGAGGACGCCATCGTCCTGGATATCGGTGCTGCAGGCGGCATTCTTGAGGAGGTTCTTGAAGACCTGAACTACAAGAACCTCGACGACCACCCAGCCTTCAAGGGCAAGTTGTCCACCACGGAGGCGTTGGCCAAGCACATCGCCGACGCAGTTGCCGCACGCATCGCGGACACCCCGGATGGAGCAGCCCTCAACGGTATCGACGTCGTCCTTCGCGAGAATCCGGATGCGTGGGCAGGATATTCACTGGAGCTCCCGGTTAAGTAAGTGCACATCCGCTTCCTGGTGCCGGGAAACGTCCGGCACGGCTCCGGCGGGAACAAGTACAACGCCAAGCTCGCCGAGCACCTGACAGCCTTGGGCGTCGGGATAGAGACAGTCATCGTCGACGGCGGCTGGCCGGTTGGGAGCGCGGCGGACCGGCAACGGTTTGCCGAAATGCTCGACGGTGGCACCACAGTGATTGCCGACGGTTTGGTCGCGAGTGGGGCCCCGGATGAAGTGGCGGGCGCGGTAAGGGCAGGAACCCGGGTGTGGATTCTTTCCCACATGGCGCTGGCCGATCACGCGGACCTTGAAGCCAGGGCCCTGGCCGCAGCCTCAGGTGTTATCTGCCCAAGCGAGCATGCTGCTGCCGCATTGGAAAAAAGGCATGGCCTCGAAAACATCGTGGTTGCCCAGCCCGGAGTTGAAGCGGCTGAAACAGCAAAGGGCTCGGAACCACCGCACATCATCGCCCTCGCCGCCCTGCTCCCCAACAAGAGCCAAACGGAACTGGTGGGAGCGCTCGCTACCCTAAAAGACCTGCCATGGACGGCGGCCCTGATCGGAGCAGACCAACCTGACCCCGCGTACGCGGCAGAAGTGAGGGCCGCCGTCGAACGTTACAAACTCCAAAACCGCATCATGATGACTGGGGAGTTAACCGGCAAACCGTTGGAGGATCAGTGGCGCTCGGCCGATCTCAGCATCCTCATCTCGAAGTCCGAGTCGTTCGGGCTGGTAGTGACGGAGTCCTTGGCCCATGGCGTCCCGGTTGTTGTCCGGCAGGGGACCGGTGCCGTGGAAGCACTCGGGAACACAGGAGCGGGGACGGCGCTTGACCTCACACAGCCCAACACCCTTGCCAGCGCTTTCCGGAGATGGCTCACCGACCAAGAGCTTCAACACAGGTGGCGAACTGCGGCGCTCCAGGCGCGGTCCAACCTTCCCGGGTGGGACACCACAGCAGCAACGGTCCTGAAAGCCCTCGGCAGCGGCGAGGGTGCAGAATAGGGCCGTCACCAGCTGCGTTACGCCTACACCAGGTGGGGCCTTCGCCGCAGCCGTATCGACGACGACGGCGCCCGCCGCCTGCTCGGAGCTTGGCTGACTTCCGCCGGCGGAGTTCGGCTGACATGTGGACTCATCCGCGTCGCGCCAGTTGCGGATCGACGCCTTGGATGCTGCTGCCGGGCGCTAGGGCTGCAAGGAGACAACTAGCCCGAACCATAAGGCCGGGTGATTGCTTCGAGGAAGTGCCCGTCCGGGTCGCAGAAGTAGATCCCGCGCCCGCCGTCGTTGTGATTGATCTGTTGCGCACGGGAGCGTGCGGGGTCGGCCCAATAGGGGATGTGTTCGGCGCTGATCCGCAGGAAGATCGCATCGAACTCCTTCTCGCTGACCAGGAAGGCATAATGCTGGGGCGCTATGGCTTCCGAAGACTCAAGGAAATCCAGGGTGACGCCGTTCTCCAAGGAAACAGTGACAAAGGACCACATCGGCTGTGGAGCGGGAAGCCCAAGGATGCGGGCCAGAAACGCAGCGGACGCGTGCTTGTCCTTGGCATAGACGATGGTGTGGTTGAAAGCGATTGTCATGATTGGCTCCTTTGCATAGAGCTCAGGCGGATGAGCGGTGCTCCGCTGCCGGTACGCGGTGTGTAGCGAAGAAGTCCCGGAGGAGCGTTGCGCATTCTTCCTCACGCACGCCTGCGTAAACCTCCACCCAGTGGTTGAGCCGGCGCTCGCGGAGGATATCGAACACGGAACCTGCGGCCCCGGCTTTCTCATCCCACGCGCCAAACACGACGCGGGGAATCCGTGCCAGGACAATTGCCCCGGCGCACATGGCACACGGTTCGAGGGTTACCACCAAGGTGCAGTCCTCGAGGCGCCATCCATCGCCGCCTTCGCCCAATTCGAGGGCGTGGCGTTGCAGGGCGGCCGCGGCTTCACGGATGGCGACGATCTCTGCGTGGGCCGTTGGGTCCCCGTGCGCTTCCCGTTCGTTGCGACCTGAACCCAACACGCCGCCGTCGGGCCCTAAGACAACCGCGCCAATCGGTACGTCGTCCGTTTCCAACGCCAGCCGTGCCTCGTCCAAGGCAAGGCCCATCCAAGCCATGTGTTCTGCGTGATACGGCTCGGTGGCGCTCATGTCTCAATGATAGTTTTGAACGCATGCGCACACTCGTCGTGGACCACCCGCTGGTCGCTCACAAGCTCACCGTTCTGCGGGATAAGAACACCCCTTCACCGGTCTTCCGGCAACTCACTGAAGAACTCGTCACCCTCCTGGCCTACGAAGCCACCCGTGAGGTCAAGACGCAGCCAGTCGAGATCGAAACCCCTGTCACCAAGACCATCGGCACGGCGTTCACCAAGCCAACGCCCTTGGTGGTCCCCATCCTGCGCGCTGGCCTGGGCATGCTCGAGGGCATGACCAAACTGGTCCCCACCGCCGAGGTCGGTTTCCTGGGAATGGCCCGCGACGAAGAAACACTGGACATCATCACCTACGCCGAGCGCCTCCCCGAGGACCTCACCGGACGCCAGATCTTTGTGCTGGATCCCATGCTTGCCACTGGCGGCACCCTGCGCGAAGCCATCAAGTTCCTCTTCAAGCGCGGCGCCTCGGACGTTACCTGCATCTGCCTGCTGGCAGCTCCGGAAGGCCTCGCCAAGTTGGAGGAGGAACTGCAGGACGCCAACGTGAAGGTAGTCCTCGCTTCGATTGACGAGAAGCTCAATGAGAGGTCGTACATCGTTCCGGGATTGGGCGACGCCGGCGACCGCCTCTACGGCGTGGCCGGCTAATCCGCACGCCCCTACCGCTTTCCGGCGAGTCCCGTTAGCCTGTGGCGCATGGACTGGAAACTTGAACTGGTGTTTGTCCCTGTGTCCGACGTCGATCGCGCGAAGGACTTCTACGTCAACAAAGTTGGTTTCAACGCCGATTACGATGAGCGTCCCATGGACGGCCTCCGCTTTGTGCAGTTGACCCCGCCGGGTTCGGCTTGTTCCATTGCCATCGGGGAGGGCCTCAATGATGCCCCTCCGGGGACGGCGCCGTCGCTTCAAATCGTGGTCAGCGATATCCAAAAGGCCCACGACCACCTGAAAGAAAACGGTGTGGATGTCAGCGATATCGATGTCCAGGACTGGGGACACTTCGTCCATTTTGCGGACCCCGACGGCAATAAGTGGGCTGTGCAGTACATTCCGCACCGGCCCAACGGCTAGTCACACTTCGCTCCCACCCCTGTATGGTGCGGCAGGATGGAACTATGAGCCATCCTGCCGAGCCAACTTCACCTTCCGCGCAAGCCGAACGATCGCCAACCTTGACTGTCCGTGCTGTCCTGTTCGACATGGACGGAACACTGGTTGACTCCACGGCGATCGTTGAGCAGGTATGGCTGGAGTTCGCTGAACGATACGGCCTCGATTACAACGAGATCCTGCGGACGTCCCACGGCGTGCAAGCGGGCGATACCGTGCGGCGTTATGCTCCGGCAGGAGCCGATTTGGAAGCCTTGACTGCCGAGCTTGGCCAGATGGAACGCACGCGAACCGACGGCGTGATTGCCCTCCCGGGCGCCGAAGCGCTACTCGCTGCCCTGCCGGAGGACGCCATCGCGCTCGTCACATCGGCGGACCGCATCCTTGCCGACATCCGGATGAAGGCTGCGGGACTTTCCATGCCATCGACCGCCGTCACCGCCGAAGGTGTTACGCGGGGCAAGCCGCACCCGGAGGGCTACCTCAAAGCTGCAGCGTTGCTGGGCGCGGAACCGGCCGACGTCGTGGTTTTCGAGGACGCTCCGGCAGGTATCGCAGCCGCCCGCGCCGCCGGGATGCGAACCGTGGTGGTCGGCGACGCCGGCGGGCAGCTTGAGCCGGGTATGTGGCGGATCCCGGACTACTCGGCCGTGACGGTCACGGCCATGAAACACGACGACGGCGGTCACCTCATCACCCTCACGCTCTAGCTTGTTCGCCACCGCTGTTCCGACCGGTGAAGCCGGAGTAGGCTGTGCGCATGTCTGCGTTGCCGGAGGCGTATGGTGCTGCACTGGAGCGGGCCATGGCGCACGCTACGGATTGGCTTGCATCGGTGCCCAGCCGTTCTGTGCGTCCAGCGTCCGACGCCGATCAGGTCGCCTCGAGTCTCCTCTCAAGCCTTCCCGATGAAGCAACGGATGCGGCTGACGTAGTAGATGAGCTCGCCGCATTGGCTGAGCCGGGGTTGATGGCCATCCAGTCCGGACGCTTCTACGGCTGGGTGATGGGCGGGACGCTGCCGGCTGCCATGGCTGCAGATTGGCTTGTCTCGGCATGGGACCAAAACGCCGGGCTCAGGTTTGCGACTCCAGCTGCCGCCGCGATCGAAGAATCCGCAGCGGCCTGGCTCCTGGAATTATTGGATCTTCCGCGAGGATCCGACGTCGGGTTCACCACTGGCGCTACCACGGCCAACTTCGCGGGCCTGGCCGCCGGGCGTCAATACCTGATGGACGAGGCGGGGTGGGACCTCGCGGACCTGGGCCTGACCGGGGCGCCGCGGATCACTACGTTTGCCGGACGCGAACGGCACGCCGCCGTGGACCTCGCCCTGCGGTATCTGGGGCTGGGAGCATGCGTTCCCGTGGACACGGACCATCAAGGCAGGATCCTGCCGGACGCCCTCGCGGATGCCATGGATGAACAACCTGGACCTTCCCTCGTGTGCCTGCAGGCGGGCAATCTGCATTCCGGAGCGTTCGATCCGATGTCCGAAGCCATTGCGGTAGCCCACGACCGCGAGGCTTGGGTGCATGTGGATGGCGCATTTGGGTTGTGGGCGGCGGTCAGCCCACATCTACGCGGGCGGCTGGCTGGAGTAGAGGAGGCCGATTCGTGGGCCACCGACGCCCACAAAACATTGAACGTCCCGTACGACTGTGGCCTGGCCATCGTCTCCCGCCCCGAAGCCCTGAGACGCGCCTTCAGCATCCATACGAGCTACCTCATTGCAACCGAGACCGGACTGGGTGATCCGTTCGACAAAGTTCCGGAACTGTCCCGTAGGGCCCGGGGCATCCCCGTATGGGCTGCCCTGCGACAGCTGGGCAGGTCCGGAGTCATTGCCATGGTGGACAGGCTTGCCGCAAACGCCCGCGCGTTGGCGGAGGGCCTCGCCGGTATCCCGGGCGTGGAAATTCTGAACGACGTCGTTTTCACGCAGGTGTCGGTCGCCTTCGGCAGCGATGACCGCACTCACCGCGTCACCCAGAGACTCATGGCCGAAGGCATTGTGTGGATGTCAGGTTCCTCATGGCGCGGACGCGAAATCCTCCGGATTTCGGTGAGTAACTGGTCCACGGACGCAGGTGACGTCGCTGCCTCGATCGCAGCCGTTCGAGGTGCGGCAGAGGCCGAACCGGAAGCATAGCGACGTCCTGTTACAAGGCCGAGCGCGCCTTTTCCAGGTAAGCCATCAGCCCGGCCAACTGCTCAGCGCTCCACGGCAGTCCCGCGCTGATGGCCTGGCTGTTTTCCTGCCAGGCTGCACGCGCTGCAGCTTTGGTGTCCTCACTCGAGTGGAACATGGAACCGATACCGTCCCATGAGCGCACCCATTCCTGGACGGAGGGATCCGTGACGGGCCTCTCGGCTTGGACGTGCGCCAGTCCTTCTTCCACCAAGGCAGCCCACTGCTGCTTGGCGGCTTCGACTTTTTCTGCGCCGAGTTCTTCCCGCTTGTCCGCGAGTTGCTGGCGTTGTTCGGCTGTGAAGTTGTTTTCGAGCACGGTGATCATCTCCAACGTTGACATGAATTGTTCAGGGGTGGGCATGGCGTGTCCGTCCATGCGTGACAAGAGCTCGCCCAAACGGTTTTGGAGCGCTTGGAGCTGCTGGGCGTGCTCCTGCACATGGACCAACTGCTGCTGGAGGAGGCCCCGAAGGGACTCCGGATCATCCTCGGGCGTTTGCAGCGCCTTGCCGATGGCCGCGAGCGGAAGCCCCAGCATCTGAAGGGATCTGATCCGGTATAGCCGGCGCAGGTCGCCCTCCGAATACCGGCGATGACCGGACGGTGTCCTTTGGCTTGCGGACAGCAGCCCGATCTCGTCGTAATGGTGGAGCGTCCGCACGCTGACGCCACATGCTGTGGCGAGCTCACCGATGCTCCACGGTCCGGATCCCCTTGTTCCCGTCATGAGCACAACGCTAAGTCCTGACGTAACGTCAGGTGCAAGCCGGCGTCGTCCGATTTCTTAAACCTGGGAAGGCAGGTTAAACGCGAAAACCGCCCCGGTCCCGCCGTTGGCTGCAGTAATCCCTGCTGCGAACGGCGGAAAACGGGGCGGCAATCGTGCCCTGAACGTTTGAGCCCGCTGGGGTGGGCTCAAACGTGCTTATTGAGTTGGCTTAGTACCAGTTGTTGGCCAAGTGGAAGGCGAGGGCGGCGGAGGGGGAGCCGTAGCGTTCCTTGATGTAGTTCAGGCCCCACTTGATCTGGGTCTGGTAGTTGGTCAGCCAGTCATCGCCTGCAGTTGCCATCTTGGAGGCCGGCAATGACTGCACGATTCCGTAGGCGCCACTGGATGTGTTGGTCGCGGTGGTCCGCCAGTTGGATTCCTTCTCCCACAGTGTGTTCAGGGCAGTCATTTCACCCGGACCCCAACCGTAGTTTGCGAGGATGCTGGCGGCGTATGCCTTGGCAGCAGCGGGATCGTCCACGGCTTTGGGAGCCGCAGCAGCGGCCGCGGCTGCAGCAGCGGCGGCATCCGCAGCCTGCTTGGCGGCTGCATCAGCGGCAGCCTTCTCGGCGGCAGCTGCCTGGTCGGCAGCGGCTTTCTCGGCCGCAGCCTTCTCCGCGGCAGCCTTCTCGGCAGCGGCCTGTGCCGCAGCCGCCTGGTCTGCAGCAGCCCTGTCTGCAGCGCCCTTCTTGGCAGCAGCATCCAAGGACGCAGAGATTTCCGCTGATTTGTTGCTGACCTGGGCGGTAGCCTGCGTCTCGGACGCCTGGCTCGTTTCGGGGAGATTGAATGCGGCGTTTGCTGCCTGGCCGAGCGATGCAACGCCCAATGCTGCGGCAACGACTCCTGCAACAACTGACATTCGTTGCCCGGTCTTGCCGCGCCGTGCAGCGTTCTTCAGAACGGCTTGCGACTTCGTCAGGGGAGCAGTGTGTTCGTCACGGTGACGCGCGGAAGGGCGCGTCTGATCGTTGAATTCAGACATGTGTGATTACCTCTCAGCGCCTGCGGAGTTAGCTGTCGGGTTCGGATGAGGTCATCCGGCCGCGCGCGTAGCTGCGGCTTCACCCCAAGGGCAAGGAAAGTACTGTGCCCGGAGACTCTGGGTCCCCCGTCTCTGCCTCGAATGAGAACGGAACTCCGGGAAGTGGCAGAGCTCGGCGCATCCCGGGTGCGGGCCAGTTAGGGGCGACCCACCCTTTCGAAGGTACAGGAGGTTTCGGCTTAAGTCACATTTGGGTAACAGAGATCACGTTCACGGCGCGTCATGTTGCCCGATTCGTTATATGCGGTCGTTCAAAGCCGTAGGAAAGCGAAGAGCGAATTCGGTGTGTCCCGGCCGGGACGTCACTTCCACACTTCCCCCATGCGCCTGGACGATGGATTCGACGATTGACAGGCCCAATCCGGAGGTTCCTTCCGACCCCGATCTCGCCGCGTCAGCCCGGGCAAACCGCGAGAAGATACGGCTCTGGAACCCAGCGGGAATACCAGGCCCGTTGTCGGTGACTGTGACCACCGCACTACCGTCCGCGGAGAGCATGACGCCTGTGACCACCGTGGTACCTGGATCGGTGTGCTTGCGGGCGTTGGACAGCAGATTGGCCAGCACCTGATGCAGCTGGGTCGCGTCCCCGCGCACTGTAATGGGCTCGTCAGGGAGCTGGAGCTTCCATATGTGGTCCGGTGCCATCACCTTTTCGTCGCTGACGGTCTCGATCACCAGCTGCGTCAGGTCCACATCGGTGACTTTCAACGCCTGGCCTTCGTCCAGACGCGCCAACAGCAACAGGTCCTCCACAAGCGTGGTCATCCGTTCCGACTGACTCTGGACCCGTGCCAGCGATTTCCTGCCGTCCTCCGTGAAGTTCTCCGTCATACGAAGGAGTTCGGTGTACCCACGAATGGCGGTCAGCGGCGTCCGAAGTTCGTGGGAGGCATCGGCAACGAACTGCCGGACCTTGGTTTCGCTCTCCTGACGGGCTTCCAGGGCCCTGGAAACGTTGTTGAGCATTTGGTTCAAGGCGTGGCCAACGCTGCCAACTTCTGTTCCTGGATGGGAGGCCGACGGCGGTACGCGCACCGCGAGTGCCACTTCACCGGCGTCGAGGGGAAGGCGCGATACCTTGGTTGCAACCTCCGAGAGTTGCTCCAGTGGCCGCATGGTCCTGCGAATGATGACAGTGCCCGCGAGGCCGATCAGAACCAGGCCGCCAAGGGAAACAAACACCATGGTCCATACGAGCGAGGCCTCGGCGTTTTGCTTGTCAGCCAACGGTAGGCCCGTCACAATAATGTCGCCGTAGGGGGTCTCAACTGCCACCAGCCGGTAGTCGCCGTTGGACAATGAACGGTCAACGGGCCCCTTGTCGCGGGGGAGCGAGAGCAGGACCTGCTTGTCTTCTGCCGAGAGTGCCACGCGGCGACCGTTTGCGTTGAGGAAGCCCGAGTTGATGACCGCGGAACCATCGATCCGCGCGTTGAGCGTCCCGGCACCTTGGCCACGGGCCTCCAGTGGATCTGGCCGACCGCTTGAGGGAAAGCTCGACGGCGGCCTGCCGAATTCATTCGCGCGGCTTGAGGCCTGCTCCAACTGCTTGTCCAGTTGTTTGTTGAAGTACATGTCCATGGAGGCGTAACTAACCACTCCCACTGCGCTGCAAATAGCCACCAGCAAGGCCATCGCCACCAGGACCAACCTCGTGCGCAAATGCCAGGTGGAGGGATTGAGCCAGTTCCGCTGGGTCTTGCGGGTTACGCCTGAAGGGGTGGACAAGATTCAGTCCGCAGGCTTGATGACGTAGCCAGCGCCACGGACGGTGTGGATCATTGGCGGGTGGTTGGCTTCGATTTTCTTGCGCAGGTAGGAAATGTACAGTTCCACGATGTTGGCCTGCCCGCCGAAGTCATAGTCCCAGACCCGGTCCAGGATCTGTGCCTTGCTGACCACGCGCTTGGGGTTCTCCATGAGGTAGCGAAGCAGCTCAAACTGCGTTGCCGTGAGCTGGATGTCCTCGCCGGCGCGCGAAACCTCCCGTGTGTCCACGTTGAGGGTGAGATCACCCACCACCAGTTCCGCTGTATCCATGGCCGCAACACCCGAGCGTTGTACAAGACGGTGCAGGCGCAGGAGAACCTCCTCCATGCTGAAGGGTTTGGTGACGTAGTCGTCCCCGCCGGCGGCAAGGCCTACGATGCGGTCCTGGACAGCGTCCTTGGCCGTGAGGAACAGTGCGGGCACTTCCGGCGCGAAGGCGCGGATCCGGTTGAGGACCTCGACGCCGTCGAATCCTGGAAGCATCACGTCCAGCACCAGCACGTCGGGGCGGAAGTCCTTGGCGAGCTTTACAGCTTCCGGTCCGTCGGCTGCCACCGCGACGGACCAGCCGGCCATGCGAAGGCCCATGCTCATGAGCTCGGACAGACTCGGCTCGTCGTCCACCACCAAGGCTCGGATAGGGGAGCCGTCCGGGTGGGAAAGCTGGGGAAGGTTGTTCGTCATGGAGTGCGGGGATGCCATGTGACAACTCTCCATTCTGCTGGTTTGCCGAAGCTTTGCCGGTCCTGTGAGGACGCTGTGAGGTCAACACTAGCCACGTGGGAGTTCGGCGGCAGGCGTTCACGAGCGCGCCCGCCCCAACAGGTGCCGTTTCTACGGCTTGTAGCAGATTTTGGGGGAAAAATTCGAGCTTGGAGTCGCTTGGGATTGGACAGCAAGTGTTTCAGATCTTGAGATTCCGTCGTTTTGCGCCTGATGGGAATCAGGGAGGGCATCATGCACTATCTGCCGAAGAAAATTCACCCCAAGCCGAATATTTCTCATCGCCGCCGAATGAAATGACGTTCATTTTCCATGGTGAAAGAATTGTGATCTGCAGCACAATAGACCCTCTTGTCTCAAAATGTGGACGTTTTGGCGCTTTGTTACTTGCGTGTTGCCATTGTTACGTTGCACACTTCCAATGTGAACAAGAACTCAACAGCACCTGCAGCCGCAGCAATCTGGTCCAGCACACCCGCTGGCGACGAGACCCGCTGTTGTCGAATGCAAGCCTAACTTTCCACCCCAAAGAAGTTTCAGGCATTCGCCCCCTAGCCCAGCGTTGGGCGCCCTTCCCCAAACTCATTGCGGGGACAACCAGCATTCGAAGCCGCGATGACGGCTATTCACTTTTGAGGTAATCACTCCATGTCAGTTGCATCCGGTTACGTCCACATCTCCGTCCGAAACGCCAACAAGGCCGCTTCAAACGCAGGCCTCCGCCCCGGGTTCGGCAACCGCCCCGGCTACGCCCCCACCACCCAGGGCAACGGCCAGCAGGCTCCCGGCTATGTGCCCCAGGGCTACAACCCCAACTCCTATGGCCAGTTGCGGGCAGTTCCCACCAACGAGCCAGCACCCATGACGGCGCCTACTCCCGTCATTGCGCAGTCTGACCGCCTCCGCCCCGTCGCCAACGACAACGTGGCCCGCGGTTTCGTGCTCTACATGGGTATTGACGAAGAGACAGCGGCAGCGGCCGGCACCTCCATTGCCAAGCTCGCCCAGGAAATCCGGGCCTACGCCCAGTCGCTGGTCACCGGCGCTGAGAGCTACGCTGCAGTCGCCGTCGCACCGGCCGGGGCACCCGGGTCCGCGCTCGACGTCGTACGTTCAACTTTTGGTGACCCGACGGTCGCCGCACGCCAGCGCACCGAGGCTGCCCGCCCGGCACCGCAACAGGAAGCCCGCCCCTCCGGCGTGCTGATCGACCTCGCCCGCCGCGAAGTCCACCTCGACGGCGAATCCCTGAACCTGACGTTCAAGGAATTTGAGCTCCTCAACTACCTCGTCGAGAACGGTACCCGCACGGTAGGCCGCGACGAACTCCTTGAGGGCCTGTGGCGCAACGCCGAAGAAGTGCCCAACGAGCGCACCATCGACGTCCACATCCGCCGCCTCCGCTCCAAGCTGGGCCGCCTCGCCAACACCGTACGCACCGTACGTGGGCAGGGCTACCGCTTCTACGAGCACCCTGAGGTCATCGTCTGGGCCGCTCCGGAATACTCGATCTAGCTATTGCTGCAGCCGAAAGCGCCTGTCCTGTAAAGGGGCGGGCGCTTTCGCTATCACGGGACGCGAGCATGTACGGCTATAAGGTTGTTGAATGAGTGACCATCACATCAGGCGCCTGGTGATCATGCGCCACGCCAAGGCGGATTGGCCCATGGGGGTCCCCGACCACGAACGTCCCCTCGAGGAACGCGGACACCGTGAGGCTCCGCTGGCTGGGCGATGGTTGCTCAAGCATGGGGTAGTTCCAGACTTCATTCTGTGCTCGTCTGCGCTGAGGACCCGCCAAACCTGCACGTGGGTGTGCGATGAGTTGGGGGACAAAGCCCCGACGCCCAAGCTCGAGGACGGCTTGTACGCCGCCTCGGCAAACCGGATGTTGACCGTGATCAACCATGTCCCTGACACCGTCACCACCTTGATGGTGATCTCGCACATGCCCGGCGTCCAGGACCTGGCCATGCATCTTGCTTCGCGCGACTCGGACCATGATGCCTATATGGATGCCGCCACACGTTACCCAACCAGTGCTTTGACGGTGATGGAGACTGAGAAGCCATGGGCGGAGCTGGATGGGCAGGACGCCCGTCTGACGCACTTCAAAGTGCCGCGTCACTGACTTTCCCGCCAGGCTGTATGATCCCGGGACGACTTTAGGCCGCCAGATCCGCCACCTTTTGGGCGTCACTGATGTGGGCTTCCGAAAGTGCGCGGGCAGACGCTACGTCTCCGTCCGCAATTGCCCGGGCAATTTCTACGTGTTGTTCGGCGGCCTTGTGCGCCCAGTCATCCTTGCCGAGATTCGCTGCGGTGGAAACCGCAAGCCTGGCTATGGCCCGGCGATGCGCATCGGCCAGGAATTCGTTGCCACTGGCTTCGACGATCAGGTCGTGGAACTGCCTGTTGATTCGCGTTGACTCCCGTATTTCACCGCTTTCAATGGCTTTCGCGAAGCCCGTTGCTGCGTCGTTCAGCCGCGCGAACCAGACGGGAGCGATCTGTCCATCGCGGGCCCGCGCGGCTGTCAGTTCGGCTGCGAATCCTTCAAGGTTGCGTCGCAGATCAAACAGGCGGCGTTTGGCGTCGTGGTCCAAACCTGCAACTACTACGCCGCGTGCTGCGGGCGTGAGCAGGCCCTCGGCAAGCATGCGGCTCAGTGCTTCCCTTACGGGTGTGCGGCTGACTCCCAATTCCTCTGCTATCGCTGCCTCCGGAAGGCGGTCCCCGGCGGTGTAGGTGCCGTCGAGAAATCTGGCCCACAGGACGTCGTAGGTTGACCGTGCTGATCCTGTTCCTGCCGCGTCTGTACTCATGACCTAAGTATACAAGGCATGCGAAAACACCTATTGCATTCATTGCATGCAATGCGTACGCTGAGTGTGGGAGGTGGTCATGGACATTGGGTCTGTAGCCCTTATGGCTTTGGCCGGCACAGCTGCCGGCGCAATAAATGCGGTTGCAGGTGGCGGGTCGCTGGTGACCTTTCCAACCCTGCTCGCGCTGGGCTACCCGCCCGTCGCGGCCAACGTCATCAACACGGTGGCAGCCTTCCCGGGTTATGTGGGCGGCGTTTGGGGCTATCGCAGGGAACTCAAAGGACAGGCCCGCAGGGTCGCGATCCTGGGAACCACCACCGTGGTTGGAGCCACAATGGGATCAGCGCTCCTGCTGCTGGGACCGGAATCGACATTTGTTGCTGTGGTTCCGTGGCTGGTGCTTGCATCGACCCTGCTGCTGGCAGCGCAGCCCGTCTTGACCAAATGGGCAGTCGCACGCGTGGGTGGGGTTCAGAATTCAAGCGTGAGAGCTGAACGACTGCATGCCAGCAGTCTCGGTCAGTTGGGTGTGGCTACCTATGGTGGCTACTTCAACGCCGGGCTGGGCATCATGATGCTCGGTGTTTTGGGCATTACCCTCGATGAGCGGCTTCCCCGGCTCAACGCACTCAAAAGTGTGCTGTCCGCCGTCGCGAGCGCTGTTTCCCTTGTCTTCTTCGGTATCTTCGCGACTGTCGCATGGCCCGCGGCATTTGTGATGGCCGCCGCTGGACTGCTCGGAGGATGGATCGGTGCCGTTCTGGGCCGACGCATTCCGGATGTCCTGCTGCGGCGGTGTGTAGTCATTTTTGGCCTTGTCATTTTCGTCGTTCTTTGGATGGATCATGCTTCCTCAACGCACTAGCTTGCTACTGCAAAATGCCTTTATTTTGTCCCTTGACCCGGACGTCCCCGACGGGACCACGGACATCCTGATCAGGGATGGCATTATCGAAAAACTCGGGCAGGGCCTCGCCCTCCCCGACGGGGTGGAACAGATAGACGGCACCGGAAACCTGGTGGTGCCTGGTTTCGTAGACACGCACTGGCATCTGTGGAATTCACTTCTGCGGGGAACAGTGGGGGATGGGCCCGGACGGGACTACTTCTCAGTGAAGCGCGGCCTTGCCCCCCACCTTAATGACGATGACTTCTACTGGTCCGCCAGGTTCGCCCTGGCAGAAGCAGTACAGAACGGAATCACCACCGTCCATAACTGGGACCACAACGTCCGCGGTGCGGGGGATATAGATGCGAACATCCAAGCGCATTTGGATTCGGGGTTGAGGGGCCGATTCTCCTATGGGCCAAGGGATTCCTCGGGTGCCGACGAAGTGATGGATTTCGACGGTCTGGACGATGCCATCAACAGATGGACTTCCGACCGCCTTGACGGGCGGATCCATTTCGGGGTGGCGTTGCGGGGACCCTATCGCACATCCACGGAGCTTGCTGCGCGGGAATGGAGCTGTGCCAGGGAACGCAACGTTCCCATCACCATGCATTGCGACCGCTGCATGCGGGAACCTGGTTGTCAGTCGTGTGGCCTGACCAGACTGGACCGTGAGGGATTGCTCGGACCGGACGTCCAGGTGGTTCACGCCGTGCACGCCAGCGCGGAGGACATTGAAGCCATTGCCCGGACAGGAACCAGGATTTCGGTGAGCCCACTTTCGGAAATGCGCACCATGGGCTTTCCCGTGGTCACGGAGTTCCTCGAAGCGGGCGTTTTGACATCACTTTCTGTGGACACACTCGCCATGCCGGCAAATGCAGACGTACTTTCCAGCTTGCGGGCGTTGCTCTCCGTTGAGCACGCACGCACCAAACGGGCAACACTGACTCCTCGAATTGCCCTCGAGATGGCTACCATCCGTGCCGCCAAGGATCTTGGCATCGATGGCATCACAGGATCCATCAGACAGGGCAAGCGGGCCGATCTGATCGTCTTCGACAGGTCAAGTACCTCGCTTCTTCCAACGGGGGATCCTGCCGAAAGCCTCGTCTATCACGGAACTTCCGCGGCAATCCGCACCGTCATCAGCGATGGACGCGTTCTTCTTCGTGATGGCGAACTGGTACAACAGACGGCCCGCCAAGCCATTGATACGGCCACAGAGCGGCGCGACGCCCTGGTCCAGCGCGCAATGGCAGCCGGAACCTGGGACAAATAAATCAGCAACAATCAGGAAGGCAATCAACGATGATAAGCCAAAACGACTCAACGGCGGTGCCCAAGGAACGGCCTCCGGCGTCAGCGGAGCGTGTCCAACGGCTCGGCACCTCCGGAGCCATGTTCATGTTCCTGCTTATCCTCCTGGCCTACTCAGTCAATGCAATGGACCGCATGGTTTTCCCGGTCCTGCTGACGGAGGTCAGGACAGAATACGGGTTTGGGCTTCCCGAGGCCGGGCTGCAATCCACACTCTTCGCCTTGGGAATGGGACTTACGGGTATCCCGGCTGGTATGGCCTTGCGCCGAGTAAACCGGAAACACGTCCTGATCATGGGTACAGTCCTCTTCTCCATCGCCACGGTACTCACGGTGTTGAGCGCCGGGTTCTGGGACATGCTGCTGTGGCGGGTCCTCAGCGGTGTAGGTGAAGCCTTGCAGTTGGTGGCCATCCTTACTGTGGCAACGCATGCCTTTCCCAGGCACCGTGGCATCGCGATCGGTTCAGTAAACGTCGCCTTCGCCACGGGCGCACTGGTGGGGCCAAACCTCGGAGTCTTCCTCCACCAGGAGTTTGATTCCTGGCGTGCTCCGATGATTGCCTTCGGAGCCATCGGGATCGTAGCCGCGCTTCTGGTTGCGGTGTTCGTCCGATCATCATTCACGGAACGGCGCTCCGTCCAGGAGACAACCCATTACGTAGGCGGGGCAACCAGCTTTTTCAGCCGTAATCCCCTGATCCTGGCGGTGATCACGCTGCTGTTCGGTCTCATAGATTTTGGCTACATAGGAATGTATGCCAGTTTCCTGATCGAGCACCTGCATTTCAAACAGGCTGATGCAGCTCTTGCCGTCGGGTTATCCGGACTTGCGGCTTTCGCCTCTCCCCTGGGGGGTTGGCTTGTTGATCGCCTGACTCCCAAAATTGCCATCACATCGTTGAGCGTCGCGCAGGCCGTTTGTGGTGCTGCATTGTTCGCAGGACCCGCAACCGTTGCGTGGCAGGCCGTATGGTCGTTCCTCTTTGGCTTGGTGGCCAGCTCCGGACTCTACGTTGGGCTCGTCGCTTCCCTGGTCAAAAGCATGAATGAATCCCACTCATCCCGCGCTTCAGGACTCTTCACAACGTGCATCTACACGGCAGCCGGTTTCGCCGGTTTGGCCTTCAGCCTTCTTGTCGGAAGTACCGACTGGAGCACCGCCGGCCTGGTCCAGATCACAGGCCTGTCCTTGGCGTCCGGTCTGCTCGCTTTGGCCCTGCGAACGGCCGACTTCAGTCGGCTGGCCCCTTCAGCCACTGTTCCGGACCCCATAGCCACCACTCAGGAGTAACCAATGCAAACACTTTGGAAAACAACCCAAGCCCTTGTTCCCGTAGCCGGTTCCGAGCACGGATTCCCCGTCCGCCGCATCTACTGCGTGGGGAGGAACTATGTGGACCACATTCGCGAGATGCGTGAAGGCGACGAACGCGACGATCCGTTCTTCTTCCAGAAGCCAAGTGATTGCGTCGAACTGGACGGCGCGGCCATCGCCTACCCGCAATCAACCGATGACTTCCAGTTCGAGGGTGAACTCGTAGTGGCAGTGGGCAAGCGGCTTCGCAACAGCCAGCCACAGGATACTTCCGATGCTGTGTTTGGCTACGCTGCCGGAATCGATCTGACCCGCAGGGACTTGCAAAGAAATTCAGTGTCCCAAGCGCGTCCTTGGGAGCCAGGAAAATCATTTGACAGTTCGGCTCCCTGCGGCCCGATCCTTCCAGCGGCATCGGTGCAGGACCTGGAAAACGCAACCTTGGTGCTCACTGTCAATGGAAAAGAGCGTCAGCGAACGAGCCTGGGCCTGATGATCTGGTCCGTTCCGGAAATCCTTTCCCGGCTTAGCTCCCTGTACACCCTGGAACCGGGTGACTTGATTTACACGGGTACCCCAGCGGGCGTTTCGGCCATTGTTCCCGGCGACCAGGTCTCCGTGGAGATTACGGGCCTTCCTCAACTAAGCATCGCAGTGACCGAACAGGAGGAATCATGAAACCCAGCGAACGGATCGACTATGAGGCGATTGTTGATCGTCCAGTGCGACTTCTGCCGGACGGCAAGAAGGTAGCGGTCTGGGTGATAGTCAACATTGAGGAGTGGAATGACGATGAGGCGATGCCGCGCACTGTCCTGAGTCCTCCGGCCGGCGGCGTCCCCACACCGGACGTGCCCAACTGGTGCTGGCATGAATATGGAAACAGGGTGGGTTTCTGGAGGCTCTTGAAGGCCCTCGATGAGTTCGGCATCCCGGTGGCATTGGCCGTCAACGGCAAGGCCGTCGCGTCCTACCCGGCGATAACTGCGGCTGCAAAGGAACGCGGCTGGGAGTTCATTGGCCACGGCTATGGCCAGAAAAACATGCAGAAAGTGCCGGACGAGCGCGAAGATATCCGGCTGACCACCGACGCCATCCGCCAAGCCACCGGCAGGGCCCCGCGTGGCTGGCTGGGGCCGGGCCTGACGGAAACCTGGGAGACGCCGGACATTCTGGTCGAGGAGGGCTACGAGTACGTCTGTGACTGGGTATTGGATGACCAGCCTGTTGAACTCCGCACGCGGACAAAGCCCATCACCAGCATCCCCTACACGCAGGAGTGCAATGACGTGGCAATGATGCTCATCCAGCACCATCCCGCCCGTGAATATCTCCAGCGTGCAAAGGACCAGTTTGACCAGCTTGCCGAGGACTCGGCGGAGTCGGCCAGGGTTATGGCGCTGGTCATCCACCCCTACATCATGGCCGCGCCGCACCGCCTGACCTACTTCAAGCAGGCGCTGGCGCATATCCGGGCCGATGCCAGATCTGTGTTCATGACCGGGGAGCAGATTCTGGATTGGCACCGCCAAACTGCGGACAACCAGAGCTTGGCGGCACTATAAGTCCTGTTGGAATGGAGCGGCGGCGGAGGCGGGGTGCTCCGTCGCCGTCGCCGCGCCCCTAACCCAACTGACTGGCATTAGGGTTTTTTCGAGGGCTCAAAACAACCCTTATTGCGAGCTACTTGGGTTCAGGGCGTACAGGTAGCTCATGCTCGGCCGCCACCTCGCGCAGGAGCCGGACGGCATGCCGGATATTGGGGCTGGCAGTCATGGTCTTTCGATACACGATTCCAACGGCTCGCTGCTGAACGGGGTTGACGACCGGCACGGCAACGACGCCGGGTGGCAGAGATGGCCTGCCCAAACGCGGCACGAGCGCTACGGCCACAGCCTGCTCCACCATGGCGATATGGGTGGAGAAATCGGGATCGTAGACTCGGATATCGGGGACCCGCCCAAGCCCGGCGAAGATCTGCAGGAGGGCTTCGTTGCAGATAGCGCCGGCCGGCGTACTGACCCAGATTTCGTCCAGTAAGTCTTCACGCTCGACGACGGCCCGTCCAGCAAGAGCGTGGGTGCTGTTAAGCAGGACGTCGGCCTGGTCCAGGCAAAGGTCCTCATGCACCAGGTTCTCGGGAATGACCAGCGGCACGGAGTTCCAGTTGTGCACCACGGCCAGTTCAGCCTCGCCCGATGCGACTCGTTGGACGGCTTCACGTGGGTCCTCCGCCAGCACGCTGATTTCAAGTGCAGAATCGGTGGTGCCGATGCGTCCCAGCATTGGCCCCACCAGGCCGCGGCAGGCAGTGGAGAACGCCACGAGCCGCAGTAGCCCGGAAGGCTTCGCGGGATCGGCGAGGAGTGTTGCCTGCAGTTCCTCGAGTTCGCCCATGATTCGCCGCCCATAGCCAGCGAGGGCAAGGCCCCGTTCCGTAAGGAGTACACCGCGGCCGTTGCGCTCCAGGACGGCCACCCCGGTTTGCTTCTCCAGCTTCTTGATCTGCTGGGAAACCGCTGACGGACTGTAACCCATCACGTCCGAGGCGGCCACCACCGATCCGTGCTGTTCCACGGCTACCAGGGCACGCAGGGCTGAAATGTCGATCATGAAGGAAATCTACTTGGTTTCATGCTGAATTCAACGCTGGTGCTTAAACTATTCCAGTGCCAGAGTGATTCTTGTGAACCTCCGCCACTCCGCCCTCGCCGTCCTCGTCGCTGTCCTCTGGGGCGTGAACTTTGTCGCCATAGACCTGGGCCTGCACGCCAACGGCCGCAATGTCCCGCCGTTGCTTTTCGTCGCGATCCGATTCCTCCTGGTCGTGTTTCCGTTCATTCTGTTCATCCGCAAACCCGACGTGAGCTGGAAGGCGATCATCGGCGTCGGGCTTTTCATGAGCGCTGGTCAGTTTGGACTGCTGTACCTGGGCATGGCTCTGGGGATGCCGGCGGGGCTGGCCTCCCTCGTCTTGCAGGCGCAGGTGCTGTTCACAGTGCTGATTGCGGCGCGGTTCCTTGGCGAGAGGCCCAGCCGCAGGCAGATGCTCGGGGTTGGACTCGGCCTCGCGGGTCTTGGCGTGGTCGCTGTGGGGCGCAGCGCCGTGGCTCCTATCCTGCCTCTGATGATCGTGCTGGCCGCGGCCTTGTCCTGGGCGATCGGAAACGTGGTTGCGCGGCACTCGAAAGCGGCGTCGGGCCTTGGCCTGGTGGTGTGGTCCGGGGCCGTGGTGCCGTTCCCTTTGGCGGGATTGTCACTTGTGGTGGACGGCCCGGGCACCGTGTGGGCGACTATCACGGACCTCCAAATGCCTACCATCCTGAGCGCCATCTACACCGCGGTTTTCGCCTCGCTTGTTGGGTATGGCATCTGGAACCGCCTGCTGACGCTCTACCCGAGTTCCGACGTCGTGCCTTTCACGCTGCTGGTTCCGGTGGTGGGTATGACGGCTGCCTGGCTGGTCCTGAACGAAATCCCGACGCCGCCCGAGATTTTGGGAGGGCTGATCCTGCTGGTCGGAGTCGCGACTGCTGTGCTCGGCGCATCACGAAAACGCACGGAAACTCCCGTTGAGAGGCCTGCTCTGCGCCTCTAATCGCGCCTGAAGCACGCAGAGCGGGCCCCACAACGCAGCGGATTGGGGGTCGTTAGCGCTTCGAGGCGGGTTTGCGTTGTGTGGAAACGCCCGACGCCGGACGTTTGGCTGCCGCTGTTGGCGTGCGGGGTGCTGCGGGACGCTTCGCCGGAGCGGCCTTGGCAGCGCCCGAAGGACGTGCCGTCGATGTAGTTGGGCGTTTGGCAGGCGCGGCTGGACGTGAGCTGGCAGCTCGCTTAGTTGGTGTTGTGCTTCGTTTGGCTACCGGCGTGGGTTGCTTGGACCGGCTGGAACCAAGCGATGGCCAGACCGCCCCGAGGAACAGCACAGCCAGCGTCCCCACACCTGCAACTGCGGCCAAGTAGAAGTAGATGTCTGAGTCCTCCGTGCTTACGGCAGTCCCCATGGCGTTGGCGTCCTGGTTGAACGCGAGGCCCCACATGCGCAGGAATGCAATGCTGAAGCCGATGAACAGGCTGGTACCGGCAGCGCCAAGGAGAACCACGAGGTATCGACGCCGGTTGAAGACCTGCACTATCGAAGCCAAATAGCAGGTCAGGACCGCTCCCAGAAACAGGTACAGGACCAGTTCTTCGAGGACCACGGCTGCGAGCACCAAAAGCCCGAGGGACACGAAAGCGGCTACCACCGCAAGCTTTCCGCTGTTCCCCATGTGACGCATGAGTCTAATCATCGCCGACCAGCGGGCCACGCCACGCCGTCGTAGATTGCAGTTGGATACCGTTGTGAGGGTGAACCTACTTGATGACGTATCCGTGCATGATGGTCATGACCGCGGCAACGCTTTGTTCGCGGGTGCGCTCCGGGTTGTAGGTTTGCCGGTCGAGACCCACCACGAAGATGGCCCCGAAGATGGCCGCCTCCAGGCTGCCGCGGACGACGGACTCGTCCACCTTGTATCCGGCGGCCACGCGTTCCACCGCAGAGCCGATGACGGCGAGCAGTTCTGCCCTGAGTTCGGCGAACACGGCACTCCACTCGCCCGGCGTCCGCCAGTTTTCACTCACCCAAAGGCGCGCGAAGGATGGGTATTCGTCCATGAATTCCATGGCCTGGCCCACCATGTTCTTCATGGATTCGAGGGGATCGCTGGCTTCGCCTTCGATTGCCTGTAGACGGACCAGCATGATGTCCACGCCGTGCCGCAGCAGCTGCGCGATCAGGTCCGATTTGCTGCCGAAGTTGTAGTAGACCGTCCCCTTGGACACGCCAGCCGCGGCCGCGATCTCATCCACGGTGACGCCCGCAGCGCCACGTTCGCCAATCAGTTCCATCGACGCTTCGAAGAGGCGCTGCTTGGTGGCATTGGTGCGCCCGGGGCGCAGCTTCTTCTCCGCGGTTCCTGCGGCCGGCCCCTGCTCTGAAGGGGCCGCCGGCTGGGTGGTACTCATACGGCAATCTCCGGCTTCAGCGTCTTGAGTGTCCACATCTTGTGTTTGCGGACGGCGAGAGTGGACAGTGCCGCTCCCAGCAAAGTGTATCCAAGCAAGCCCAGAACTGTTGGCCAGATCATGCTGAGTTCCCCGCCGTAGATCAGGTGCCGCATTCCCGTAACCACGTAGCCCATGGGTAGGACTTCGTGCACCACATGAAGTGGCATGGGAGTGGTCTGCCAAGGGAACGTACCGCCCGAGGACACGAGCTGCAGGACCAGCAGGATCAGCACCACGAACTTGCCCGGCGTTCCCATGAGCGCCACGATGCCCTGGATGATCGCACTGAACGCCATCACGGCGGCAAGCATGAACAACCACATGCCCACGGGGTGGGCGGCGTTCAAGCCGAGGCCCAGATTCACCACGAGGGTCAGGATAGTGGCCTGCAGGACCGAGACGACGAAGAACGGAAGCCAGCCACCGACGGCGATTTTCCAAGAGCGTGCGTTGGATGCCAGCGCGCGCTGGGTGATGGGGCGCATCGCCTGCACCAGCATGAATACTCCGATCCACAAGGCCAGCGTCAGGAAGAAGGGCGCCAATCCGGCGCCATAAGAACCTGCCTTGGCCTGCGATACGTTGTCCACCGCGACGGGATCGGCGATCACCTTGGACACGCTGCTCTTCTGTTGATCGTTCGGGTTCGGGATTTCTCCGGCACCCTTGGCAAGTTCTGTGGCCAGGGTGTGTGAGCCATCGGAGGCCTTCGATGCGCCAGTGGCGAGCTGTCCGGCGCCGTCGTTGAGTTGGTGGGCGCCGTCGTCGAGCTTTATGGCACCGTCCAGTGCGCTCTGTTGGCCAGCGGCCAGCGCGGACGCCCCGGTTTTCAACTGCCCCGCTCCGGCCGCTGCCTGCGAAATCGCGTCGGTCAACGTTGGTGTGGCTGCCGCAAGCTTCGATGCGCCCGCGCTCACCGCAGCTGAGCCGTCCGAGAGCTGCTGGATCTTGGCGGCGTCGCCCGCGATCTTGGCCTTTGCGTCGGTAACCGGGCCGGAGGTTGCAGTGGAGTCGAAATCGGCCAGTACCTTGTCAGCCTGCTCCTGGGTGAGCACGCCAGTGCTAACCAGCCGTGCATTGGACTCGATAACACGATTGCGCAGGCCCTTGTCTGCCGCATCAAGCTGCCCGACGACGTCTTGTACTTTGGCATTCAGCTCGGCGTTCCCAGCGGCTACTTGCGCCGCACCGTCGGCGAGTTTCTTGGAATCGGCAGGCAGGGTGGCAGTTTTGTTCTTCAGCTCAGTGAGGCCCGAGCTCAGCTGGCTCGCGCCGTCATTGAGTTGCACAGCTCCATCGCGGAGTTGCGTTTGACCAGCGACGAGCTGATCGGCGCCGGTGACCAGCTGGGTGGTCCCGTCATGCAGGGTTGCAGCGCCATCACTGAGCTGACCCACTCCCGTGGCGAGTTCGGACGCTCCGTCCGCAGCCTTCACGATGGAGGCGTGGATGGTTCCGAACCCGGTGAGGAGCTGGTTGGCCGTTTCCTCGCCTACCTCCTTTGCGACCGTTGAATGCACGGCTGTGGTGAGCTTGTCCACGATGGTGCTCAGGAGGTAGTTGTTGGCGTCGTTCGTAGTGACATGGAGCATTGCCTGATTGGCGGCATCGAAACTGCCGGGGGAGACCAGGTTGGCGGAGAAATCCTTGGGGATGCGCAGCGCGAAGGCGTATTCGCCTGAACGGACGCCGGCATCCGCAGCTTCCGGACTGGAAACCTGCTTCCAGTTGAAGACGTGACCATCCACCAAGCTGTCGGCAACCTTCTTGCCGGCCTGCAGCTCGGTGCCATCCTTGGAGGTTGCCCCCGTGTCTTCAACCACCAATGCGGCGTCGATCTGGTTCAGGTTGCCGTACGGATCCCAGTTGGCGTAGAGATACACCGCGCCGTAGAGCAGCGGCACCATGGTCAGGGCCAGGATGGTCAGCTTGGGCAGGAGCCCGCCGGTCATGCGCTTGAGTTCGGAGCGGGCGAGCCGCAGAACAGTCACTTTGCAGTCCTTTGAAGGTCTTGGAATTCAGGTTCGGATGCTTCGTCTTGAAGCTCGTGGGCCGGGCTTGGGCTCGTTGTCGCTTGCTCGTTCGTCGCCGGTGCGTGCTCGGCCACTTCAACGGTTTCCGGTTCCGGCGGGTGGGCGACTGAGTTGCCAATTACCGCAGCAGGGCCAGCCCAGTTGTCCGGGAGGGCACTGACGACGGCGACGACGGCGAGCGGCCGCCCGGCGTCGGACGCCAAAGCCTCAAGCCGGGGCAACCAAGCCGAGGGA
Organism: Paenarthrobacter aromaticivorans; assembly: GCF_019038615.1. Classification (NCBI taxonomy): domain Bacteria; kingdom Bacillati; phylum Actinomycetota; class Actinomycetes; order Micrococcales; family Micrococcaceae; genus Paenarthrobacter; species Paenarthrobacter aromaticivorans. The sequence goes on along the minus strand of NZ_JAHOPC010000001.1, from coordinate 96,534 downwards.
TCGGCGCTGTGGCGATCGGGCGAATCGAGCACCAGGAGGTCGGTAGCTGGATCTGCCAAGGCGAGGGCGGTAAGGAGTTCGAGCCGGCGGACAGCGGGAAGCTGTTCAACCCACAGGCCGGCGATGTCCTCAAAGCTGTTGATCTTCAGCCACGGCTTGCTCAGCAGCGCACCACGGTAACGGCGGGGGATGAGGGAGAGGTCCTCTGTGACGAGGTCGCGAACGCTTAGGTGCTGTTCAGGCTCATTGACGCCGGGCGAATCCACCAAGGCGCTCGCCAGCCGGATCTTCTTGGTCTTGCTGTTGTTGTCCCAACTGAGGACGCCGTTGCTGGGTTTCATGCGGCCACTCAGTGCCAAGGCCAGGGCGGTCCGTTGATCCTGGCCTTCGCCAGCCACGAGCAAGAGTTCGCCACGACGGGCCTGGAGTGACGTCGCCGGAAGGAGATCGTCCCGGCGGCCGTTGATCTGGAGTTGCTGTACGGACAGCACAATGAGCCTTTCGCAGAAATGGTGTCTGCTGAAAGTCTAACTGAACTGACCAGTCAGTTCAAATAGGGCTTTAGAGTCCGTACTTCTCCAAGAGGCGCAACCACACCTCGCTGATGGTGGGATACGACGGAACCGCGTGCCACAGCCTGTCCAAAGGGACTTCCCCGACGATCGCAATAGTGGCCGAATGCAGAAGTTCAGCTACGCCGGGGCCAACGAACGTAGCACCAAGAATGACTTTCCGGTCCTCGTCCACCACGATCTGCGCCCACCCTTTGTAGTCGGGGGAATAGAGCTGGGAGCCGGAAACATCGATGGGCAACTCAACGCCTGTGACGTGCTTGCCTTGAAGAAGGGCCTGCTCCAGGCTGGGACCCACTGAGGCAACTTCCGGGTCCGTGAAGACGACACTTGGAATGGCGTGCTCGTTGGCCGTGTGAGCATATGCGGTCCAGGGCCGGGGCGTGCCCTGGAGCTTGCCGTTGGCCCGGGCAACGATGGCATCGCCGGTAGCACGGGCTTCGTACTTTCCCTGGTGTGTGAGCAATACTTTGCCCGCGGCATCGCCTGCCGCGTACAGCCACAGTCCACTGGTGCCATCGCTTGCCGGGCCTTCCACCAGGCCACTGGCGTCCGTGGTGAGCCGGAGGGGTTTTCCGTTCTGCGGCTCAACGCCCACATTCTCCAGGCCCAAATTGGCCAATGCTGGATGCCTGCCGGACGCGACCAGGAGTGTGTCTGCCGTGACGGCCTGGCCGTTGAACGTAACTGTCACCGAGCCGTCGTCGTTCTTTTCTGCTTTGTCCACATCCGTGTGGAGATGGACCGTCACCCCATCGGCGCGCAGCCCGGACAGGACCAGATTGGCTGCCTCTTCGGGATAGCTGCTCAGAAGGCGACCACGAGCAATGATTGTCACCACCGAACCAAGGCGGGCAAAAGCCTGGGCCAATTCGACGCCGGCCACTCCACCTCCGAGCACGGCCAATCGCTGTGGGATGACTTTTGCCGCAGTGGCGCCACGGGTAGTCCAGAATGGTACGTCCTTGAGGCCCTCAATATCCGGGATGGTAGGAGTAGAGCCTGTGGCCACAACCACGGCATGGTGCGCTTTGAGCGCGTAGCTGTTGCCATCGAGCCCGTCCACCTGGACCTCGCGTGGTCCTGTGATGCGCCCCCGCCCACGGATCAGCTCGATGCCGGCACTGTCCAGCCATTCGACCTGCCCCCCGTCCTGCCAATTGTTCGTGAACCAGTCCCGGTGCTTCAGGGCCGATTCTGCGTCAATGACTCCGGTGACTGCTTCTGAAGCCCCGGGGATTCCCTGCGCCGCGTGGAGCACGCTGCCTGGCCGGAGGAGTGCTTTTGAAGGAATGCAAGCCCAATACGAGCATTCGCCGCCAACCAGTTCGCTTTCCACGATCACTGCCGTCAGTCCGCCACGAACCACCCTGTCCGCCACGTTTTCCCCGACGGCACCCGCGCCGATCACGATTACGTCGAATTCACGGGAGCTCTCGGCATTCATGGGAGAAGCCTACAACTGCTACGTCTGCGTTGTGAGGCCCGGTCTGTGTGGTTGGCGTGGGTTTTGGGGCGCAGAGTAGGCCCCGCAACTTAGGGCTAGGCGTGCATCGCACCCTTGAACCAGCCCGTGATGGACGCCGGGTGGGTGATAGCCGTGCCGACCACTACGGCAAATGCCCCTGCATCGAGTGCTTGACGGGCCTGGGCGGGGGTATGGATGCGGCCCTCCGCGATCAGTGGCTTACCCAATCCACCGGCAGCGATCTGCTCCAAAAGCTCCAGATCCGGGCCGTCGGTCTTGTGGCGCTCGCCGGTATAGCCGGACAGAGTGGTTCCGACCAGGTCCGCTCCGGCATCAACGGCTGCCAGAGCATCGTCGAAGGAGCCACAGTCGGCCATGACCAGTGCGTGCGATTCGGCGTGGATTCCGGCCACGGTCTCCGCGAACGACAAACCATCTGGCCGTGGACGACGCGTTCCGTCAATCGCCACCACATGTGCGCCTGCGTTCGCCACGGCAAGCGCGTGCCGGAGCGTGGGTGTGATGAAGACGCCATCGTGACCGTCCTTCCAGAGGCCGATGACGGGAACTTCGACGGCGGCACGCGTGAACTGTATGTCGGCTAACCCTTGGACGCGGATCGCCGCGGCACCGCCGATGACAGCCGAGGCCGCCACCTGAGCTGTGGTGCGAGGATCGCGCATGGGTTCGCCGGGGTAGGCCTGGCAGGAGACGATCAGCTGGGAACGGAGGGCTTCGAGGCCTTCGGGGGTGAGGATCATGATGTCTCTCTTCTAAAGGACGAGTTTCGCGGCACCAACAATGGCAGCGGTGTTGCCGAGGGTTGCCCGCGCCACGGGGACCTGGGCGAGAGGCGCCAGCAGCTCTTGGCGGAGGGCGGCTTCCATGGGCTCCCACCAGAGCCCGCCGGCGTCGGCTAGTCCACCTGAAATCACTACGGTTTCAGGGTCAAGAATGTTGATCAGCCCGCCCACGGCTTGACCTGCGGCGCCCGCGCCGAGATCAATGGCACGCAAGGCAGCGGCTCGGCTGGCAGTGGCGGCAGCACCGCCGTCGGGCGTGGAAGAAGAGGCGAGCGCAAACACGCCGCGCGTGTCCACAGCATCCACGGCAGAACCACCAAATCGCAGGTACGACTCGTGGATGGCGGGCCCGGAAGCAATCGCCTCAACATGCCCGGCCGAACCACAGACGCAGGGCAACGGAACACCCTCAAATGTGGCGTATGGCGATGCGAAGTGACCCACGTGCCCGCCAACAAAGCGGTGCCCCAAAACTGGAGCGCAGCCAAGGACAAAGCTGCCGCCCACGCCGGTCCCAAACGCAACCATGAGTGAACTTGAGGACCCCGCGGCAGCACCGAGCCACGCTTCGCCGATGGCGTGTGCGTGGACGTCGTTGACGGCCCGGACGGGAAGACCCACACGGGCGGAAAGCCCTGCGGCCAGGTTCGTTCCAGCCCAGCCCAGAATCGCATCCGTCGCCGAAACAACGGTCCCGGCAGCAGCGTCGATGACCCCCGCAGAGCCCACGCCGACGCCGGAAACTGTAACTCCGGCGTCGGCGGCGCGCTCCACCAAGCCCGAGATCAGCGCTGCAGTGGCATCAAGGATTGCCTCGCCACCAGCCCGGTTCAACGTCGGAATGGTCTCCGACGCCAACACCTCGCCGGAAGAGGAAACAACCCCGGCGGCGGTTTTGGTGCCGCCGAGGTCAACGCCGATCACATGGGTCAGGGAAGCGGTCATCGAAGACTAGACCAGCCCGTTCCGCTCCAGGATTTCGCGGATCAGCGCCGTCTCTTCGGAGTTCAGGGACAGCATGGGCTCGCTCATCGTGTTGGACTCAATGACGCCCATCACCTGCAGGGCGGTCTTGAAAGCGCCCAGGCCTGCAGCGCCCCCGGAGACACGGCCCTTGGGGGTGTAGACGATTTCGAACACGTCGGCCAGGCGGTCCTGTTCCCGCGCGGCCAGGGCCCAGTCGCCAGCCTTCGCGGCGTCGAACAGACGGCGGTAGCCGGCCGGATCAACGTTGCCAAGACCCGGCACGACACCCTGGGCGCCACCTAGGAGGGCTCCATCCACCACTACTTCGTGGCCGGTGAAGATGTCGAAGTTGGGGATGTCTTTGGCTGCCAGGAGCAGTTGGCGGAACGAGACGTCGTCGCCGGAGGAGTCCTTGACGCCGGCAATCACGCCGTCGCGGCCAAGCCGGACCAGAAGGTCCGTGGGCAGCTTGAAGTGGGTGCGGACGGGGACGTCGTAGGCGAAGATCGGCTTGCCGATCGCCTCGTGGATGCTGCGGAAATGCGTTTCGGTCTCTGCGGCGTTGCCGATGGCGTAGTACATGGAGGTCACCACGATCGCGTCAGCGCCCAGGTCCACCACTTTTCGGGCTTCCTCGATCACCCGGTTGGTGGTCTGCTCGTTGGCGCCGACGATGAGCGGGACCGCTCCTGCGTTGGCGTCGGCGATGGTGGAGACCACCAGTTCACGCTCGTCATTGGTGAGGTAGGGGACTTCGCCGGAGGAGCCCAGGACGAAAAGGCCGGACACGCCGCCGTCGATCAGGTGCTTGGCGACGTTCTTCAGCGACGCGGTGTCGACGCTGCCGTCGGCGTGGCGGGGGGTGATGACCGGGGGAATGACGCCCTGGAACTGAGTGGACACAGAAATCTCCGTTGTTTGTAACTTGTGAAGGGAAAAACTAGATGTGAAGCAGGCTCGGCGCGGCGCCCAGCAGCTTCTTGGTGTAGTCGTTGCTCGGGTTGTCGAAGACCTGTGCGGCGGTGCCTTGTTCGACGATCTTGCCGAAGTACATGACGCAGATCCGGTCCGAGACGTATCGAACGGTCTGGATGTCGTGCGAAATGAACACCATGCCCAAGTTCAGCTGGGTCTTCAGGTCCGACAGCAGGTTCAGGACCTGCGCGCGGACCGAAACGTCCAAGGCCGACGTCGGCTCGTCCGCCACGATGATGTCCGGGTCCAAGGCCAGTGCGCGGGCGATCGCCACACGCTGGCGCTGGCCGCCGGAAACCTGCGACGGCGTCACCTCGGCCGCCGATTGCGGCAGACCAACCAGGGCCAACAGTTCCTTGACCTTGGCGGCGCGCGTTGTCGCATTGCCGATGCCGTGGATCTGCAGGGGATCGGTGAGGATGTCCTGAATGGTCATACGCGGGTTCAGCGCAGTTGCCGGGTCCTGGAAGACCACGGAGACCGAGCGGCCAAACTGCTTGCGCATGGCAGCGTTGCGCTTGATAGCTGGCTTTCCATGGAACAAGACCTGGCCCGACGTCGGTGGTTGCAGTCCCACAAGCACTGAAGCGAGGGTGGACTTGCCACAGCCGGACTCACCAACGATGCCCACGGTTTCGCCGCGGCTGATGCTGAAGTCCACACCGTCCACGGCTTTGACGATGTTTGGACGGAAGAGTCCGCCGGTCCGGGCGTGGTGGTAGACCTTGACGTCCTTGAGCTCGATCACGGGCGTGGCGTTCACTTCGCATCCTCCTTCAAGTGGCTGGCCCAGTAGTGGTCCGCATCATCGCCAGTGGACGACGCAACCGTGGTGAGGACGAGCTTCTGATTGGGATCCGCGTCGGCGCGCAATGAGCGTGCCGCGAAGCGGTCGCCCGCAGCGAAATCCCGTGGTGAAGGGACCGTGCCGGGGATCTGGTGCAGGCGGACGGCGTCGGCCTCAATGGAGAGGACTGCCCCCAACAAGCCACGGGTGTACTCGTGCTTCGGATTCTGCAGAAGCTCGGAAGCCTGTGCGGATTCCACCACTTGGCCGGCGTACATGACCGTGATTCGGTGGGCCAGGGAGGCCACCAACGCGAGGTCGTGGCTAACGAACACCATGGCGAAGCCCAGTTGTTCGCGGAGCTCGTTGAGGAGGTCCACAACCTGCTTTTGCACGGTGACGTCCAAGGCCGTGGTGGGCTCGTCGGCCACTACGATCTTCGGTGAGCGGGAGAGCGCCATGGCAATCAGCACGCGTTGGCGTTGGCCGCCTGAGAGCTCGTGTGGGTAGCTGGCAAGAGTCCGGACAGGGTCCAGCTTCACCATTTCCAGCAGCTCCGCCGGTGTCTTGCGGCCGCCGCGTTTGGTGAGCTGCTCCAGCTGGTCCTTGATCTTCATGGATGGGTTCAGCGAGCTCAAAGCATCCTGGTAGACCATGGCAATCTGCTCGCCACGCAGGCCCTCGTAAGCCTTGGGGTTGCTGTGCTGAGTGTTTGCGTCCAGGAGTTCCTTGCCATCGAACTTGATGGATCCGGTGACCTGTGCGGTCTTGGGCAGAAGACCCATTACGGCCAGTGAGGTGATGGACTTTCCACAACCGGACTCGCCTACGAGGCCCATGGTCTCGCCTTCGCGGACGGTGAATGAGACGTTGTCCACGATTGCGATGTCGCCGAACCGGCCCGGGAAGCGGATGGACAGGTTCTTCACTTCCAGCACATTGCGGGCACCCGGAGATACCTGCGGGAGCCGGTCGGTGCGCTTCGCCTCGATGGCTGCCAGCAGTTCCAGTTCGCGGTCCAACAGGAGGTGCGGGTTGGCGGCGGCGAGCTTCACATCGGTGAGGACGGCTGAGGTTCCCACACTGGAAGTGACGGCATCGCCGGAAGCTGCACGGACGCCGTCGAGCTCGTGTTCTTCAACTACGGAAGGCTGGGCAACGGAAGTGGCAACTTCGGTGTCCACAACAACAGCAGCGGTGGAGCCGTCGTCGTCCTTCACCGCGGGGGCGCGGCGGAGCTTCGGGTTCACCATGGCGTCCGTGAGGCCCTCGGCGAGGATGTTCAGGGACAGCACGGTCAGCAGGATGGTCAGGCCGGCAAAGGTTGTTGCCCACCATCCGCCGGAGAGCACAAGGTTGCGGCCGTAGGAGATCACGTTGCCCCAAGACGGAGCAGGATCCTGCACGCCGGCGCCGAGGAAGGACAGCGACGCTTCCAGGATGATGGCATCGGCCACCATCACTGTGGCGAACACCAGTACGGGAGCGGCGGTGTTACGGACAATGTGCTTGACCAGAATGTAGAAGCGGCCGGCGCCGATCACGCGTTCGGCACGGACGTAGTCTTCGCCATATTGTGCGAGCACGTTGGCGCGGACCACTCGTGCAAGCTGCGGGGTGTAGATGATGGCGATCGCGATGATGATGGTGGGAACCGAGTTGCCGAACGCGGCCAGCAGTACCGCCGCAAGCGCGATGCCCGGGAACGCCATGAGGATGTCCATAAGCCGCATGATGATCTCGTTGACCGACTTGCTGGAGGTCGCCGCGAAGGAGCCAAGGAGCGCACCGGCGAGGATGGCGAGGCCAACCGCGCCGAGGCCGATCATGAGCGAGGATTGTGCGCCGAAGAGCAGACGCGAGAAGATGTCGCGTCCCAGGCGGTCGGTGCCGAAGAAGTGCTCGGCGCCGGGCGGGGTTGCCGGGATGAACGTCTCGAGGGGATCGTGCGGAGCGATGACCGGCGCGAGGATGGCCGCGAGCACGATCATGACGAGGAAGAGCAGGGCGATACGGGAGCCCCAGGGCAGGGCCTTGAAACGAATGCCCGGGGCACTTAGCCGTTCTGCGAGCTTGCTGCGCATGAGCTATACCGTCCTGATTCGGGGGTTGATGAGCAGGTAGAGAAGGTCCACCACGATGTTCACCAGAACGAACGTGACAGAGATGGTGAGAACCACTCCTTGGACCAGGTTGACGTCCAGATTGGTGATGCCATTGAGGATCAGCTGGCCCATGCCGGGCAGGGCGAAGATCATTTCAATCACGACGGCGCCACCCAGCAGGTAGCCCACGCGGAGTCCCAGCACGGTCACTGGGGTGACGAGGGCGTTGCGGAGAACGTTCTTGGAAACCACTTCGCGGTAGGGGACACCGTTGCCGATGGCGGTGCGGACGTAATCGCGGTCAAGCTCTTCCACCATGGAGGTGCGGACTACACGGATCAGTGATGCCGAGACGGGGATGCCGAGGGCGAGTGCCGGGAGGGCCATCGAGTTGAGCCAACCGCCAAAGCCGGACTCCGGCGTCGCAATTCCACCTGAGGGGAACATGGGGTTGGCGCCGAGTGCGAACCACTGGATGAGCAGGATACCCAGCCAGAACGACGGCGTGGCGATCGCGGCGATCGAGAAGACGCGGACCAACTGGTCCTGCCACTTGTCCCGGTAAAGGGCACCGAGGATTCCGAAAGCCAGGGACAGAACAATTGCGATAATGACGCCCAGGAAGGTGAGCTGCAGCGTCAACGGGAACGCAGAGCCGATCATGGATGCCACCGACTTCGCCGGCGGGGTAGTGACGCCGAGATCGAACTGCAGCAGCTTCCCAAGGAAACGGAAGTATTGCAGGACCAGGGGATCGTTCAGGCCATTCTCCTGGCGATACTGCTGCTTGGCTTCTTCGCTGGCACCGTCACCCAGGGCGGAACTGGCTTGGTCGCCGGGGGCGCCCTGCAGTACGAGGAAGACGAGCAACGTAATGCCCAGGATCATCAATGGCAATGCTGCAAGCCTGCGGCCAAGCAGACGCAATATCGTGACCAATTTGTTCTCCGGTTGGTTGGGGTGCTGCTTGGTTGTGTGGCCTGCTCTGCGTGCTATTTGGGGGATTTAGTGCGCAAAGCAGGCCTCGCAACTCGGGTTTCTAGGCGGTACGTCCGACGTCGATGAATGACAATCCGGTGGTGGGCAGAGGCTGGAAGCCCTTGAGTTTTTTCTCGTCCCACGCACTGGGAAGCTGGCGGTGCAGGACCGGATACAGGGGAACCTCGTCAGAGACCATATCCACGATTTCGCCCACGACCTTCTTGGCCTCCTCGCCGGAAGCCTGGGAGCCCTTGTTCATGAGTTCCTGCAATTTGGCGCGCTCAGGGGTGGTCCAGAAGGCCCGCTTTTCCATCCATGTGGCGCCAGAGTAGAACCAGCTCAACAACAGGTCCGCATCGTTGCCGAACACTGATGGATCACCCGGGGCCGCAACCACGGTGTAGTCACCCTTGCCCACGCGGTCGCTGTACAAGGCGCCGGATTGGAGGCTCTTGACGGTGACCTTGACCCCGGGGATCTTGTTCCAGGATTCAAGGATCAGCGGTGCAACGTCCTTGACCCAGGCGGTGTCCGTGGTGAGGAGCTCGAATTCGAGGCTCGTGACGCCGGCCTGCTTTAGCAGGTCTTCGGCCTTTTTCGTGTCAAAACCATAGACGTTCTTGGCCTTGACGTAGTCCGGGTGGCCTTCCTGGAAGTAGGAGCTGGCGGCTTTGGCGTTGCCGAACAAGGCCTTCTTGATGATGGCATCCTTGTCCAGGCCATAATGCAATGCCTGACGGACCAACTTGTTGTCGAACGGGGCTTTGGCGCAGTTGAACATGAGGAACAGCAGGCCGAAGGACTGTACGGATTCCACCTTGACCTTGGACTTCAAGCCGTCGACGTCCAGGTACGGAACGTCCTCGATGGCCTGGACGCGGCCGGATTGGACAGCAGTAACACGGGCGGCTGCGTCCGAAAGAAGGAGCCAGGTCATGCCCTTGGCGAGAGCAGGTTTGGGGCCGTTGTAGTCGGCGAATGCTTCGAAGACGATCTTGTCGTCCTTGACTGCGGACACCAGCTTGTAGGGCCCGGAGCCGACTGGCTTGGCGTCGAAGGCCTTCAGATCGCTGGCGAGTGCCTTGGGGACGACCTTCACAACGGAGATACGCGGTCCAAAGCCGGGGAAGGCGTACTTGAGGGTAAATTCCACGGACTTGGCGTCCAAGGGTTTGACGTCCTGGATGAACGGGATGAACTGGGAGAACAATGACTTGTTCGCCGGGTCCATCACGCGGGTGAAGGAAAAGGCAACGTCGTCGGTAGTGACGGGAGAGCCGTCGTGGAACTTGGCACCGTCGCGGATGGTCACCTGGTAGGTGGTGTCGTTGATTTTCTTGGGATCCGAGGCTGCCAACGCGTTGTATGGCTGGCGGGTAGCTGGGTGCAGCTCGATGAGGCCTTCGAAGATGTGCAGGTTGGCTGCCATCGGTGTGGCTCCCGAGGAGCTCAGCGGGTCAAAGCCTGTGGAGAGGGCGTAGGAGATGCCAGCTTCGATCATGAGGTCCTTGTTCACAGCAGCGGTGTTCGCTGCGTTCCCCGTGGTGGTGCTGGCAGCGCCGCCGCACGCAGAAAGGGTCGCCGTGAAGGCGGCGGCTGCACCAACGGCGCCGCTCAGCTTGAGGAAGTTCCGGCGGCTGGCGTCATTGACCAGCGGCAGGCTGTTGATGGTCTTGCTCATAGGGTGCCTCACCATTCGACTGTCGTGGGTTATCGGATGTAGGACGTCCGATGCTCGTATTGAAACTGTAAGGGTGGTCACAAGGGGACGTCAAGTGAGAAATGGATCACGGTGAGGCTGCCTGGGACGCTGGAAACCCGCGGGTTCCGCGCTGCCCGGGTGCCCGAAGGCGGAATTCTCGAGGAATTCCGAAGACATACCTATCAAGGAGGTGGGACATCCGATATTGTATGTTGCGAGTCACTCATCTGCGGTGGGCATAAAGCTCGCCTCAATATTAACACCGCACTCCTTCTGCATCCGAGGTACACAGGCCTCTCTGGGAAGAGTGCATCGGCAAGGAGAGCGCCATGACAACTTCCGGTGTCGTTCCGCAAGCGCGGTTCAGTGCACAGGCCCGGCTGCGTGCATTGCAGTCGGACATTATGGAACTCATCCTTGAGCGCGAGCTCGAGGCGGGTGACCCGTTGCCCACAGAGAACGAGCTTTCAGTCGCCCTCGGTGTGGGGCGCAATACGTTGCGTGAGTCCCTGAAAGTGTTGCAGGCCCTGGGTGTGATCGAGATCCGCCATGGCTTCGGGATGTTCGTGGCGCCCAGCAACTTCGATGCTTTGGCTGATGGCCTGACATTCCGGGGTCGGCTTTCCCTCCGACACCAGGGACTCGAAGCCTTGCAGCTGGTGGACGTGCGGCAGGCCTTGGAGTCTGGGCTGATTGGCTCCTCTATCGATGTGATGACCAAAGAGCAGCTCGCGTCCATCGAGGAAACCGTGAAGCAAATGGAAGAACTCGCCGCCGCCGGTGAGAACTTCGTGGCCGCCGACGCCGAGTTCCACCGCCGGCTATTCGAACCCCTGAACAACGAGCTGCTGATCAACCTGATGGGGGTTTTCTGGAAGGTGTACCGGAAGATCCACGTAGAGATCGGCGCCGGTAACGAGGACCTGGCAAAGACCGCCGCAATCCATCGCAATATCTATGCCGCCGTTGCAGCGGGAGACAAGGTCCTCGCAGCCGAGCTGCTCAACCGTCATTTCGACGGCATTCGGCGCCGCATCAGCGAGGCCGTGGGGGAGTAGGCGTTCCCACTGACGGCGGCCCTTGCGTTTCTGCGCGCGGCCGGCCCAACTGAGTCGCAGTTGTGCGCGTTTAGCGTGCTCTAAACGCGCACTGCTGCTACTTACTTGGGTAAGCGGGGAAAACAAAAGACCCGCACCGGCGAACCGGTGCGGGTCTCTATCTGTGCGCCCAAAGGGATTCGAACCCCTGACCTTCTGTTCCGTAGACAGACGCTCTATCCAGCTGAGCTATGGGCGCATTTCGTGTGTTTCTCGGCGGTCTGTTTCTCTGACCCCCTCGAACCTCAATAAACTTTACAGAAGTTCATGTGAAGTTCCAAATCGAAAAGCTGTAATCTACACAACTAGACCGGTCTATGTGACCTTCCTCACTTAAAACGCCCTTCTCTGAAATTGAAACCTTGAATTCTAGGGGTTTTTCGTTTTGAAGCCTTCGAAGGTCCGATGTCTGACAACGAATTGGTCTGGTCCGCGCCCCCTATCGTTTAGGACACACCACTGAACCCGAGGAAGGGAACCGCAATGGGCGATCTGGCGCGACTGCCGCTGCTTGAGAAGGCACCTACTACGCATGCACGCCTGCTGGCCTGGGTCGAGGAAGTTGCCGAGCTGACTCAGCCGGACCGCATCCACTGGGTTGATGGCAGCGAAGCAGAAAACAAGAAGCTGACCGACGAACTCGTCGAGGCCGGCACCCTGACGAGGCTGAACCCGGAAACGTTCCCGAATTCCTTCGCGGCGTTCTCTGACCCGGCTGACGTTGCCCGTGTAGAGGAACAGACCTTCATCTGCTCCGAGAACGAGCGCGACGCTGGCTTTACCAACAACTGGATGGCTCCGGCGGAGATGAAGCAGAAGCTGCGCGGACTGTTCGCCGGCTCCATGCGCGGCCGCACCATGTACGTCATTCCTTTCGTCATGGGCCACCTGGATGCAGAGGACCCGAAGTTCGGCGTTGAGATCACTGACTCCGCCTACGTTGTAGCTTCCATGCGGATTATGGCCCGCATCGGCTCGGACGTCCTGGACCGCATCACGCAGACCGATGCATTCTTTGTGCCTGCCCTCCACTCGCTGGGCGCACCCCTGGAACCCGGTCAGGCCGACGTCGCGTGGCCGTGCAACCCGGACAAGTGGATTGTCCACTTCCCTGAAGAGCGCTCTATCTGGTCCTTCGGTTCGGGCTACGGCGGAAACGCGCTGCTTGGCAAGAAGTGCTACGCCCTGCGCATCGCCTCCGTGATGGCCCGCGACGAAGGCTGGCTTGCCGAGCACATGCTCATTCTCAAGCTGACCTCGCCTGAGCAGAAGACCTACTACGTCTCCGCTGCCTTCCCGTCTGCTTGCGGCAAGACCAACCTCGCGCTTCTCGACCCCACCATCAAGGGCTGGAAGGTTGAGACTCTTGGCGATGACATCACCTGGATGCGTTTTGGCAAGGAAGGCGAGCTCCGCGCCGTCAACCCTGAGGCTGGCCTGTTCGGCGTAGCCCCGGGCACCGGTTGGGGAACCAACCCGAACGCGATGCGCGCTATCGCCAAGGGCAACAGCATCTTCACGAACGTTGCCCTGACCGATGACGGCGGCGTGTGGTGGGAAGGTATGACCGAGGAAACTCCGGCGCACCTGACCGACTGGCGCGGGGAGTCCTGGACTCCGGACTCCGACACCCCGGCCGCACACCCCAACTCCCGTTTTTGCACGCCGATCGACCAGATCGACATGCTCGCCGAGGAGTACTTCAGCCCGGACGGCGTGGAGCTGTCGGCAATCCTGTTCGGAGGCCGTCGTAAGACCACCATCCCGCTGGTCACAGAGGCCCGCGATTGGTCCAACGGTATCTTCATGGGTGCCACGCTTTCCTCGGAAACCACGGCAGCTGCAGCTGGCGCCGTAGGTGTTGTCCGCCGCGATCCCATGGCAATGCTGCCGTTCATCGGCTACGACGCAGGCGACTACCTGAACCACTGGGTGAACCTGTCGGCGAAGGCCAACCCGGAGCGACTGCCCAAGATCTTCCTGGTCAACTGGTTCCGTCGTACTGCTGATGGTGGCTTCGCCTGGCCTGGTTTCGGTGACAATGCCCGCGTCCTGAAGTGGGCCATTGAACGGCTCGAAGGCAAGGCGGACGCTGTGGAAACGCCGATCGGTTTCGTTCCGACCGGCGACAGCATCGACCTTGAAGGCCTGGACATGACCCCGGCCGAGGTCGAGGCAGCTGTCCGTGTGGATGCCGACGAATGGACCACCGAGCTGGCATCCATCGAGGAATGGTTCGCCAACTTCGGCGAGTCCCTCCCCGCGGCGCTGCAGTCCGAGCTGGACGGCCTCAAGAGCCGTCTGGGCTAGACCTCTTAAGGACAACGGCGTTCTTAAGTGAACGACGACGGCCCGTCACTTTTCGCTGGAAAAGTGACGGGCCGCCGTCGTGCTTGTTGCTTTTGTCCTGGCTCTTGCTTTGACTAGTTCGCGAGCCAGACGTCAGGGCCGAACACTTCGTAGTGGATCCGGGTGGCCGGAATCCCGGCCTCGATCGCTTCGTCGCGAATCTTCTTCATGAAAGGCAACGGCCCGCAGAGGTACAAGGAAGCGTCTGCCGGCATGTCGACTTCCCTCAGGGACATGAAGCCTGCCTTGGCGCGGTGCACTTCGTTGCTGGACTGGGGCGACTCAAGCCAGAGCTGAAGTTCGGCGTCAATGCTCGCAGCGTCTGCCGTCATTTGGCCGCTCAGAGCCCAACTGTCCATGGAGCGTTCGGCGTGCAGGACAAGAACCTGGCGATCAGTGCCTGCCTCAGCCAGGGAACGCAGGATTGAGGCCGTCGGCGTGCACCCGATCCCCGCCGATGCGAGCACAACCGGCCCCTCGCCTTCTTTGAGGGTGATCTCGCCATAGGGGTTGGAAATTTCGAGCACGTCGCCAGGTTCGACGGCGGTATGCAGGGCGGTGGACACCTCGCCGCCGTCGTTTAGCTTGGTGGTGAAGATCCGGCTGGTGCCGGCGTCGCCTGACAGTGAATACTGCCGTACTTGGCGCAAGCCGTCAGGGAGGGCGACCTTGACGCTCACATACTGGCCGGGAAGGGCCGGCGTTACGGGAGTGTCGTCGGCAGGTTCCAAGGTGAATGTCATGGCGTCCTTGCCAGCCGTTACCTTGGAAACCACGCGCCAAGGCATCCACATTTTGTTGTTTGACTGGGAGGCATAGAGGTCCTTCTCAAGCTTGATCAGGGCGTCTGCCATCAGCCAGTAGACTTCCGTCCATGCCTCGGCGATTTCCGGTGTAATGACGTCCGCCAAGTCGGCCGCGATTGCTGCGAAGAGGTGTTCGTAGACCACTCCGTACTGCTCTTCGGCGATGCCCAGTGAGGCGTGTTTGTGGGCGATCCGGGCCAGGACCTTTTCCGGGAGCGTGCCCGGGTTGTTCACCAGATGGGTTGCGAAGGCGGCGATGCTCCCGGCGAGTGCCTGTTGCTGATCGCCTGAGCGCTGGTTGGAGCGGCTGAATAGTCCATCGAGCAACTCGGGGTGCGCTGCAAAGAGGCGCTTGTAGAAGTCTGCGGTGATGTCGCCAATACGCGAGCCGACCAGGGGAAGGGTGGCTTCAATAATGGGGCGGGATTTTTCCGAGAGCATGATTCTCCTGGGGGGGTAGGGGTCCGGTTGGGTCATTCGAACCATCACAATACAAGCATTTGGAATGCGCATATTTACACCTCAATTTCTACTCCTTGTAGAAAAGATGTGCAAATCGCTGAACGCGATTGCGTCCGCACGCCGTCAGGGCAGGGTTGCGGGGGACCTGAATTCCGGCCGGAGGCCTATTGTTTGGAAGACGGGATTCATCTGCCGGGCATGGGGCAGGGACGAGATGACGACGGTGTCGAGCTCACGATAGAACGCTTCGCGGGCCCGGTTCATTGCGTGCCGGAGAGCGCACTCTGTGATGAGGGGGCAGTCATGGTTGGGGGACTGGCATTCGGCGGGATCCTGCCGGCTGTCCAAGTGGCGAAGGAGTTGGCCAACGGTTGCTTGGCGTCCTGCTTCGTTCAGGCGCGAGCCACCCAAGCGGCCTCGTTCCACATCAATCAATCCAAGGCTGCGCAATCGGACCATAGCCTTGCTGACATGGTTATACGGAGTACCCACGGCGTCGGCAACAGCCTGGGTTGTCAGCAACGTACCCTCAGGGGCGGACGCCAACACCATGACGGCGCGGAGGCTCACGTCTGCGAAAGCGTTGATTTTCATGGCATCAGCTTACGTAGTCAGGTCTAGTCCACCCAGAGCGAGGGCTCATGGGTGTCAGGCTCAAGGGCGCCGAAGGAGAAGCCATCGGCTGTGTGGACATAGGGAATTACGGCTGCCATGACCCCACCATCCCGGTGCTCGGCGGTGCCGTGGATGCCGTCCGAGCCATGCTCGGGCAGCGCGACGTCACTTGCGATGGCCACGGCCCGGTAGTCGTTCCGGCCCTGGCGAAGTAATTCCTGGACATCCGTCAACATTGCCCCCGCATCAATGTGACCGTCCTCGTCCGGCTCTCCCGGAGAAACCATGACAATCCGCACCTCACCTTCGTGCGAAAGTGTGATGCCAAAGGGGAGAAAGCCGCCGTTCTGCAGAATGTGCTCCTGGGCAGTTCCCAGAGCAGTCCCCAGAATCTCCCGGAGTTCACGCTCTTGGATGGTCCCGGTGGAACCGGCGTCGTCGATGGGCTGCTCGCTCATGTTTGACGCTCCCTATGCCCGGACCAGGGCCAGGACGCGGTCCCGGATTTTTTCCATGGTGGGCAGGTCTTTAGCTTCGGCGTTCAGACGGAGGAAGGGCTCGGTGTTGGAGGGGCGCAGGTTGAACCACCAGCTGCCGTCCTTGGCACTGAAAGTGCTGCCGTCCATGTGGTCGATCTCGACGTCATCGTTCTGGAAATCGAGGCGGACCCGCTCCACGGCGCCGGCTTTGTCGTCGATCTCGGAGTTGATTTCACCGGAAGAGACGTAGGGCTCGTACTGGCGTCCGAGTTCGGACAGGGGACCGTCCTGCTCGCCCAGGGCTGCCAGGACGTGCATCGCGGCGAGCATGCCGGTGTCCGCGTTCCAGAAATCACGGAAGTAGAAGTGCGCAGAGTGCTCCCCGCCGAACACGGCACCTTCTTCGGCCATCACGGCTTTGATGAATGAATGCCCCACGCGGGTCCGGACTGCCCGGCCGCCGTCCTTGGCCACGAGCTCGGGAACCGCCTTGGACGTGAGCAGGTTGTGGATGATCACCGGGGTTTCTTCCCCGGATGCCTGGGCTCGGGCGATCTCCCTGCGCGCGACCATGCCGGTGATTGCCGACGGGGAGACTGGCTCGCCCTTTTCGTCGATCACGAAACAGCGGTCAGCGTCGCCGTCGAAGGCAAGGCCGATGTCTGCCCCGTGCTTGATCACTGCCGCCTGGAGGTCACGAAGGTTTTCGGGTTCCAACGGGTTGGCCGGGTGGTTCGGGAACGAGCCGTCCAGTTCGAAGTAGAGCGGGATGATCTCGAACGGCAGGGCCGGGAGGAGTTTGTTGCCGAGCACTGCAGGGGTGGTTAGTCCGGCCATGCCGTTGCCGGCGTCCACGACGATCTTCAATGGACGGGAACCGGAGAGGTCCACCAACTGGCGCAGGTATTCGGAGTAGTCCCTCAGCACGTCCCGGACACCGATCTGCCCGCGCACCGCTGCCGCGGGGATGCTGCCTTCGTTCAGGTACTGCTCGGCAAGGACCTGGATTTCCTTCAGGCCGCTCTCGGAGGAAATCGGTTGCGCCCCGGCCTTGGCCATTTTGATGCCGTTGTATTCGGCCGGGTTGTGACTGGCGGTGAATGTGGCACCGGCTGCATTCAGGGCGCCGCAGGCATAGTAGAGCTCGTCTGTGGAGATGAGGTCCAGCAACTGGACGTTGGCGCCGCGCCTGGCAGCACCGTTCGCGAAGGCCTGGCTGAACTCCGGCGAGGACGGGCGCATGTCTCCACCAACAAGGACGGTTTCACCTTCAAGACCCAAAACGTCGATGAAGGCAGCACCGACCGCCTCGACGATTTCAGCCGTGATGGATTCCCCCACGATGCCCCGGACGTCGTACGCCTTGAAGGAAGCCGAGAGGTCGAAGTTCTTGTTCTGCTCGCTAGTCACGGGCTCAATCCTACTGTGGTAGCGCAATTGAGCATGAACCGGGGAGCCTGCTAAGTGGAAAAACCAGTCCCACTGGCGAGCCGCTTTCCACATAGCCGGGGCCACGGGTTCTGGCTGTCGGGGGCTGCTGGGATACTTGGTCCATGGCCAACACCTCCCCAAATGCCGCTGTTTCCGTGGAATCCCCTACCCGCCAGAGGGCTTTGGCTTGTCTTCGTGAGCTAGTGGGGCACCCTGAAGCAGATTTCCATGACGGCCAGTTCGAGGCCATTGAGGCATTGGTGGACGCGGGGCGCCGCGCTTTGGTGGTCCAACGCACAGGTTGGGGAAAATCCGCGGTCTACTTCGTCTCCTCCTTGTTGCTGCGCCAGCGCGGTGCGGGTCCCACGCTGATCGTGTCCCCTCTTCTCGCGCTCATGCGGGACCAAGTAGCAGCGGCCGCACGGGCGGGAGTCCGGGCAGTGGCTATCAACTCGGCCAACGCACTTGAATGGGATACTGTCCTGGCCCAGTTGGCAGCTGACGAGGTAGACGTTCTTCTGGTGTCGCCGGAGCGCCTCACCAATCCCTCGTTCAGGGAGAACCAGTTGCCCGAGCTGATCCGGAGGACCGGACTGCTCGTTATTGATGAAGCCCACTGCATTTCGGATTGGGGCCACGACTTCAGGCCCGATTACCGGCGCATCGCCGATCTCATTGCCCAACTGCCCAAATCGGTTCCAGTCCTCGCCACCACGGCTACCGCCAACTCCCGCGTTGTTCACGATATCGAGGAACAACTCGGCGCCGCAGTATTGACCATCCGCGGTGCACTGGGCCGCGAGTCGCTGCGGCTCGGCGTTCTCAACTTGTCCGACTCCCGCGATCGCCTGGGCTGGCTGCTGACGCACTTGGCGGACCTACCCGGCAGCGGAATCATTTACGCGCTGACCGTCTCAGCCGCAGAGGACACTGCCCGGCTTCTTTCCGAGGCTGGACACAATGTCTTGTCCTATACCGGCCGGACGGATCCGGCCGATCGGGAGCGGGCAGAACAACTCCTCAAGGACAACCAGGTCAAGGCGCTTGTGGCCACCTCGGCGTTGGGGATGGGATTCGACAAGCCGGATCTGGGTTTCGTCATTCACCTCGGGGCGCCGTCCTCGCCGGTCGCCTATTACCAGCAGGTTGGTCGAGCCGGCCGAGGCGCAGCCAACGCCGATGTCCTGTTGCTTCCAGGCTCCGAGGACCGGGAAATATGGCAGTATTTCGCCACCGCCTCCATGCCCTCAGCCGAAAAGGCTGACGCCGTCCTGAGGGTACTTGGTGAGGCTAACGGCGCCATGTCCACGGTGGCGCTGGAAGCCCGAGTGGACCTTCGGCGCACGCCTCTGGAACTCCTCCTTAAAGTCTTGGCCGTTGACGGGGCAGTTGAACGCGTGGGCGGCGGCTGGCGGGCTACCGGACGGTCATGGAGCTACGATGCCGAGCGATATGCACGCATTGCCGAAGCCCGCGTGGATGAGCAGGACTCCATGGTGATTTACCAGGACACCGCAGGTTGTCGCATGGAGTACATCACCTCGGTGCTCGATGACGAGACCGCCGCCCCTTGCGGCCGTTGTGACAACTGTGCTGGACGCTGGTTCCCAGTGGACATTGCAGCGGCTGCGGTTGATGCAGCAGGCCAGACGCTGCGCCGAGCCGGGATCGTGGTGGAGCCGCGGCTCCAATGGCCCAGCGGAATGGACAGGCTGGGTGTGGGAGTCAAAGGCAAGATCAAGCCGGACGAAAGCATTTCCGAAGGCCGTGTCCTGGCAAGGCTGACGGACCTGGGCTGGGGTGGTGCGCTCCGCGAGCTTTTTGCTGCCGGGGCACCCGATCGGTCCGTGGACCCCGCTATGCTGCAGGCCTGCGTTCAGGTGCTGCGCGAATGGTCAGGGGCCGACGGCGGAACTGCCTGGAGCGGGGTTGGGCGCCCGGCGGCCGTTGTCAGCATTCCCTCAAGGAGCAAGCCACAACTTGTGGACTCCCTGGCGCAGGGGATCGCCGGCATAGGGCGGATGCCTTACCTGGGCCAACTGCAGCCAGAGCACGGAGGCCCCACAGGATCACGTGGCGGGAACAGCGCTTACAGGCTCGCGGGAGTATGGGACCGTTTGGCGGTTGGCCCGGAACTGTCACAAGCGCTCGCAGGCATTGGTGACCAACCAGTGCTCTTGGTGGACGACCTCGTCGACAGCCGCTGGACGCTGACCGTTGCGGCGAGGGCGCTCAGGCGGTCCGGGGTAGGTGCAGTGCTACCGCTCGCCCTGGCTCAGGCGGGTTAGCGCGCAGGCGGGTACTGCGCTGAAAACCGTCATGTTGTGAACGCTCCCACCGCGCCTCTATAGGATCGAGCAAAGACGAGGATCGAGCAAAAACGCCCGCCTGCCGATGCGGGCCACCTGACAAGACTTGGACCGGAGCCATGAGCACAAAACCGAGCAACACCGACGTCGAAGCGGCCACTGAAACCAGTTGGCGCCCGCGCCTGGCATTGCTTGTGGCGGCGACGTTCTTCATGGAGTTTCTCGACGGAACTATCCTCACCACGGCCATCCCCAGCATTGCAGCCGATTTCCGGGCGGCGCCGGCAGACATCAACATCACGATGACTGCCTATTTGGTGACGGTGGCAATGGGGATCCCGTTGAGCAGTTGGCTTGCCGAGCGGTTCGGCGCCCGCAGGATATTTTGCCTGGCTATATCGGTGTTCACTATTGCCTCCCTTTTCTGCGCAGTAAGCACCGACTTGACCATGCTGACGTTGAGTCGGGTGGCGCAGGGGGCGGGCGGTGCCATGATGGTTCCCGTGGGCACCCTGGTGGTCTTGCGGGGCACGCCCAAATCCGAACTTCTCCGTGCCACCGCCTATTTGGTATGGCCAGGCCTTCTTGCCCCCGTTCTGGCTCCCATGGTGGGCGGCGCCCTCACAACTTTCCTGTCGTGGCACTGGATCTTCATCATTAACGTCCCCCTCGGCCTGGCTGCCCTCATTGCGGCACTGAGATTGGTTCCGAGGACTCAATTTGATGCCAAACGCCGTCTTGACTGGTTTGGTCTGCTGCTGACTACCTTGGGTGTGGGTTCCCTTGTGGTGGGGCTGGAAACGCTGGGCGGACACGCATCCAATCTGCTGGCTATTGTGGTGGTGACTGCCGGCGTGGTGTCCCTGGCTTGCGCCGTCTGGTGGATGAGCAAAGCAAAGGTTCCGCTGTTCAACCTCAGCGTATTTGGCACCAGGACTTTCAGGTCGACGTCCACGGGAGGTTTCGTTTACCGACTGACCATCAGCTCGGTTCCGTTCTTGCTGCCTCTGATGTTTCAGGATGGATTTGGCTGGGATCCGTTGAAGGCCGGGATCATGGTCGCCGCAGTCTTCGTGGGCAACATCGGGATCAAGCCGGCCACCACACCCCTGATAAGGCGCTTCGGGTTCAAACCCGTGCTCGTCTTTGCATCGTTGGCATCAGCCGTGACGTTTGCCTTGTGTGCGTTGCTCAATGCCCAAACACCCGAGCCCCTCATTTTCGCGTTGTTGCTGCTCAGCGGTGCCTTCCGATCCATAGGCTTCTCGGCCTACGCCTCCGTGCAGTATGCCGACATCGTCCCGGGGCAGCTGCCCTCGGCCAACGCCATCTCCGCCACCCTCGTACAGTTGGCGGCTGCGGCAGGTATCGCCGTGGGCGCGTTGTTCCTGAGGCTGTTCGAGGCAACGGATGTGCTCGGGGCGGACCAGGTAGCGGCCTATAAAGGGGCATTTATCGCCATGGCTGTCCTGATGCTGGTCAGCACAGTGGACAGCCTGACCCTGCACCGGCACGCTGGTGCGGAAGTCAGTCACGGAGCGAAGCGCCGGTAACTTACGGAGGCTTGGGATTAAACGCAAAAGGTCCCGGTTCGAAAACCGGGACCCATCCGCGGAGACGGGGGGATTTGAACCCCCGGTGGAGTTGTGCCCCACACTTCATTAGCAGTGAAGCCCATTCGGCCGCTCTGGCACGTCTCCGTTTGCTATTGCTAGCCCACCAAGGATACGCAGAACGTGCCGTTCAGTGCAAAACCGCCTGCGATCCGCTGCCCATTTCGATGACTCGCTGCCAGCCAAGCCGTTCGCACGGCCTTGCGTGCAGCGGGCCATCGAAATGGAACCTCAGTTGCTCCCGGCCAACACACGCCATAGGAAGTGGTTGCTTCGCGCTTGGAGTGCGGCTGCCTGCCTATTGTCCGAAGCGCCCGCGTGCCCGCCTTCCAGTGCTTCGTGGAACCAGACATTCGGGATACCCATTGCCTGCATCCGAGCTGCCATCTTTCGGGCTTGGACGGGGCCTACCCGATCATCCGAGGTCGCGGTCCAAATGAAGGTTTCGGGGTACTCGACGCCGTCATGAAGCAGGTGATAGGGGGAGAAGGTACGGATAAATTCCCACTGCTCAGGCACGTCGGGGTCTCCATACTCCGCGATCCAGGAATATCCGGCAGAGAGTTTGGTGTAGCGGCGCATGTCCAGCAATGGCACGCCGCAGGACACCGCGCCAAACAGTTCGGGGTACTGGGTCAGCATGTTGCCAACCAGGAGCCCGCCATTTGAGCCGCCCACGCAACCGAGTCGACGGCGGCTGGTCACGCCGCGGGAGATCAGGTCCTGTGCCACGGCGGCGAAGTCTTCGTAGGCACGGTGCCGCTTTTCCTGCAGGGCTGCGCGGTGCCACGAGGGGCCGTATTCGCCGCCGCCGCGGATGTTCGCCACAACGTACACACCGCCGCGGGTGTGCGAGCCGGGACCGTCGGCCAGGGCAGCAGCGGAAGTGCGACGCTCCAGCCAAGCCCTGCCAATGGTGCCGCTGTAGGCGGGGGTGCGGGAAACTTCGAATCCGCCATAGCCGGAAAGCTGCGTGGGATTTTGTCCATCCAGGACCAGGTCCTTGGATGCCACCTGGAAGTAGGGGACTTTGGTCCCGTCCGCCGAGACAGCGAAATGCTGCTGGACCTCATAGTCACCATCATTGAAGAACGACGGCGAACGCTTCACCACCGCATGCTGGCTCGTCACTCCGGCAGTCGATCCGCCGGATGAAGGAACCTCGCCAGCCGTGAGGGTGCCGCGGGTGAGGGTAGTTGGCGTAGTGAACCCGGTGGCGACCAACCAGTAGTCATTTCCGGCCCCGGATTCGTCTTCGTCGTCCACCGCATAGGCGTTGACGTCGTGAAGCGGCGGGCACGCGTCCAGGGCGGTGACAACCCAGCCGCTGTCGGAATCGACGCGGGAAGGGTCCAGCACCCTGATTTCGGAAGAGACGTCGCGCAGGAGGTTGAGCAGCAGGTAGTCCTTGGTCCAACTCCATGACTGCAGCGACGTGTGATCATCGGGGGTAAACAGCACCACAAATTGCCGTGATCCAGCCAAGTAGCCCTCGAGGTCAGCGGCCAGCAAGGAACCGGCCGCGTAGGTAACGCCGGAAACGTCCCAGTCCTTCTGCGGGCGGAACATCAGCCATTCCCGGTGGGCGCTGATGTTCACGTCCGTAGGCACGTCGATCGCAACCCATGAGTCGTCGCGGAGCAGCCACGTCCTGCGGTTGTAGAAGTCGATGTAATCCACGGCGAAGGTCCGTTCGAAGCCCGGCGTTGAGTCGTGGGCGACGATGGCCAGCATGTGGTCTTCGGGGATCTCGAAGATCTGCTCTGCCTGGGCGAGGGATTGGCCGCGACGCAGCTTCACACCGGTCCGGGCGTACGAGGAACTGGTTGCAGGCAACCCCTCTGCCGTACTGGAGACCAGCAAGGTGTCCGCATCCAGCCAACTCACGTTGCCTTTTGCCGTGGGCAGATCGAATCCGCCAGCGGCAGGGTCAACAAAGGTGCGGGATTCGACGTCGAACTCGCGGTGACGGTTGGCATCGCCGCCGTCGGGGGACAGAGAAACCATCGCGAAGCGGTACATGTCCCCGTCCAAAGGACGGAGAAACCCAGCTCCATGGAACACCCACTCGACGCCTTCTGCGGCGGCGAGGGCATCGATGTCCAGCAGTACGTCCCATTCGGGTGCCTCGGAAACGTAGCTCTCCCACGTGGTCCGCCGCCAAAGGCCCTTGGGGTGCTCCTGGTCCTTCCAGAAGTTGTAGTAGTAATCACCGCGCTTGTTCACCATGGCAATCCGGTCCGTGGAATCCAGGACCTCCAGAATGCCGGCTTCAACCGCTGCGTACTCTGCGTCCTCCAGCAAATCCTCGGTTCGCGCGTTTTGTTCACCGACCCAGGCCAGCTGTTCTTCGCCGTGAATGTCCTCCAACCACACGTTCTCATCCGTGGGTTCGGGCGCTATGGTCGCAGCGTGGCGAGGCCCGGACGTGGTCTCCAGATCCGTGTCATTGTCAGGAAGGGGCGTCTGATCAGCTTCTGTGGTGGTCATCGCCCCATCCAAGCAACACTTTTCAACTGGAAGCAAGTCACAGGAAGTTAGGCTTGAGCGTGGCTAAATCGCAAATCAATCGTGTTGCCCTGATTGGGGCCGGCCCCCGGGGCACGAGTGTCCTTGAGCGGCTGCTCGCGAATTGGGCTGCAGGGGCCACCAGCCGTGCGAACCGGGCCGATCCAGGGTGGAGCGCACTGCACATCCATGTTGTAGATCCTTTCCCACCGGCATCCGGCCATGTGTGGCAGCCGGAGCAGTCCAGGCTGTACCTGATGAACACACAGGCGTTCTATCCGACGCTCATCCCTGAAGATCCCAAGCTTGCGCAGCCCCTCGCGGGCGGTTCCTTCGACCAGTGGCGCGCCGCCCGACGTCGTGATGGACAGGGCCTGAATGACGCCGAAAAGGCGGAGTTGGCCACGCTCGAGTCCCACGATTTTCCGAGCCGGGCCATATATGGAAGGTACCTGCGGCAGACTTTGGCGGAGCTGCTTCAGCGAATGCCCGACGGCGTGGAGGTCGCCTTCCATGAAACGACCGCCGTAGCGGCGCGCCCGGTCCCGGCAAGTTCAGGCACCACAGGCGGGCAAGCGTTCGACGTCGAACTGGCCGACGGCACTACGCTCACCGTCGGCTCGGTGGTCCTCGCGCTGGGGCACGTCGAGTCCCGTTTGAATCCGGAGCAGCGTGCGTTCCAACGGGCCGCCGACGAGCACGGCCTCCTCTATTTCCCGCCTGCACCGCCGGCCGACGTCGACTGGCAGCGGGTGCCGGACAACGAGCCCGTCCTGATGCGTGGGATGGGACTGAATTTCTTCGATGTCATGGGCCAGCTGACCGAGGGCCGCGGAGGCAAGTTCGTCGAAGCCGGCGTACCGGGAGCCGGAGTTCTCGAGTACCGGCCCTCAGGCAGGGAACCCAAGATCATCGCAGCATCCCGGCGCGGAACCCCGTACCGGGCCAAGGCTGGTTTGGCAGGGTATTACCCCAGCAGCATCACCATGAGTTACCTGACCGAGGCAGCAGTGGACCGCTTCAGGGCAGCCGGCATCCAGCCAGGATTCGACCATGACCTTTGGCCGCTCCTGCATCGTGACGCCTTGTGGGCTTACTACTCCACCCTGGCAAGGTCGCAGCCCGCCGCCATTCGCGATGCAGCGCAGTTCCTCGCGGACCTTGAGGATGCCTTGCAGCCCCACGCGCACACCACTGCCAAATGGGAAAGTGACGTCGCCGCCCTCGTGGACAAGCACGTGGTTGCCTCCCGCCGACTCAATGTCCGCGGGCTCGCTGCGCCGTTGGCTGGCCGGACGTTCGCGTCCCGCCGGGAGTTGGACCTGGCAATAACGGCCTACCTTGACGACGACGCGCGGCGCTCTGCCCTCGGGGAAGCCGACCCCGTGAAGATGGCCATCGGAGCCCTCCACAGAGGCAGGGCGATCCTCAAGTCCGTCGTCGCCGACGGCGGAATCACGGACGAATCGTGGGTCGCTGAGCTGCGGGGATGGTTCGAGTCGTTTGTTGAAGGCCTTGCAAGCGGAGCCCCAGCGCTGCGTTCGGAGCAGTTGGCAGCTTTGGCGCGTGCCGGCGTCGTTGGTTTCGTTGGACCCGATCCCAAGTTCAGCGTGGATAGAAGCGCCAAGGTTTTCCGGGCGGTCTCGCCTTGGGTTCACGATGGACCTGTGGAGGCATCCACTTTGATTGAAGCGATGTCGCCAGCCAACCGAGTAGGCATCAATATTTCCCCGCTCCTGGAACAACTCATGGCCGACGGCCTTGTGCGAACCAAAATCATGATGAGTGCCGAGGGCACGCCAGTGCAGACAACCGGACTGGATGTGGAACCGCACCCGTACCGGCCTGTGGCGTCCAACGGCTCTGTGACGCAGGGGATGTATGTTTTGGGCCTGCAATTGTCCGCGACCCAGTGGGGAACAGCGATTGCTGCGGAGGCGCGTCCGGCAACCGGGAAGGCTTACGCCAGTGGCCAGCGAACCTTGCGGGATGCCGACGAAATCGCTCGTAGCATTCTGGGCAGTTAGCTGCCTTCGTTTGCGGTGAGTCCAACGCTTCGCTAGTGTGTGAGCTGCATCACCGGCAAAGTGGTGCGCGCTTTTGATCTGCGGCGGGAGAGTCCTGCCGGTACATCCCGTCAGGCGCCGTAGGAGCAAACCCTCCCCAGGAATCTCTCAGGCCCATGTACCGCCGCGGCGAGGCAACTCTGGAAAGCAGTCCGGGCAACCGGGCTCACCGAAGGTGCAAGCAGGCCCATTCCTGCGGAAACTCTCAGGTCCACGACAGAGCGGGGAGGAACCCGAATCATCGTGGCACCCAGTGCCGCCTGAACAATGGAGTTCCTCTTGACGATTCAGCGCCCACCATCCTCCGACTCGCATCGAGCAGACTCACCACACCTCGAACGGCAGCTCAGTAACCGGCACATCCAGCTGATCGCGATAGGCGGTGCAATTGGCACGGGCCTGTTCATGGGCTCGGGAAAGACAATTTCTGCCGCTGGTCCGTCTGTCATTTTCGTGTACATGATCATCGGCTTCATGCTGTTCTTCGTCATGCGCGCCATGGGCGAGTTGCTCCTGAGCAACCTGAACTACAAATCCTTCAGCGACTTCGCAGCGGACCTGCTGGGTCCCTGGGCAGGGTTCTTCACCGGCTGGACCTACTGGTTCTGCTGGGTCATTACCGGCATCGCTGACGTCATCGCGATCGCCGGGTACTCCAAGGAGCTCTGGCCTTCCCTTCCGCTCTGGGTACCCGGATTGATCACCATCGGTATCCTGCTGCTCCTGAACCTGGCTACGGTGAAAGCATTCGGCGAGACCGAGTTCTGGTTCGCCCTCATCAAGATCGTCGCTATCGCGGCCCTCATCATCGTCGGCCTGTTCATGATTTTCAGCGGCTTCCAGTCCGACGCCGGACCGGCCAGCTTCACCAACCTGTGGAGCCACGGTGGCTTCTTCCCCAACGAATTCATGGGCTTCGTCGCCGGTTTCCAGATCGCCGTCTTCGCTTTCGTCGGCATTGAACTGGTAGGCACCACGGCCGCCGAGGCCAAGGACCCGGAGAAGAACCTGCCCAAGGCCATCAACTCGATCCCGATCCGCGTGCTGCTCTTCTATGTGGGCGCCCTCATCATCCTGATGTCCGTCACCCCGTGGACCCAGTTCGCGGCTGGACATAGCCCCTTCATTGCCATGTTCTCCCTGGCCGGACTGGGTGCTGCCGCCACCATCGTCAACCTTGTGGTGCTCAGCTCTGCGATGTCCTCCGCCAACTCCGGCATCTACTCCACGTCCCGCATGGTTTACGGCCTGGCCAAGGAAGGCGACGCCCCAGCTGTGTTCGGCGCGCTCTCAGGACGCAAAGTACCCCGCAACGCCCTGTTCCTTTCTTGCGTCCTGCTGCTGTCCGGCGTCGTTCTCATGTACGCAGGGCAGGACATCGGCAAGGCGTTCGACATGGTGACCACCGTGTCAGCTGTCTGCTTCGTGTTCGTATGGTCCATCATCCTGGCCAGCTACCTGGCGTTCCGCAAGCGGCGGCCACACCTGCATGATTCTTCGGCGTTCAAAATGCCCGGCGGCGTGGTGATGGTGTGGGTGGTCTTCGCATTCTTTGCCTTCGTGCTCTGGACCCTGACCACGCAGCCGGACACTTTTGCTGCGCTGCTGGCTACGCCGCTGTGGTTCGTGATTCTGGGGGTGGCCTGGTCCATCCTGCGTCGTCGGCCCGCGCATCTGGTTCGCTACGAGGAGTTCCAAGCGGAGCTTGAGAAAGACGCCAAGCGAGCGGAAGAGCCCGAGCTCGCAAAGAAGTAGCTGCCAAACCCCAGGGGGCACCTCACGATTCATCACCGTGCGGTGCCCCCTGGGGCAGCCTAAGGAAAGGGGCTGTTTAGCCCCTCAGGCACTTCTGATACTCCAGCCACGCCCACGCGTAGCGGAGCCAGCCCACGAGGTCGTACCACGTAGACGGTTTGACCGGCGGAGTGCACTGCGGCGGGTTGGGCCCGCTATCAGCTACCTGAACACTGGCCTTCACCACGGTTCCACTCTCGACGGCGGTCAGCACCAAGGTGCCGGTACCTGCAGCTGCCGCAGCGGGAACCTTGAGGTCCACCGTGGCTGCTCCTGCCGTTACTGGAACCGATCCAAGCGGCACTGCTGCGCCCTTGCTGTCCACGAAGATCGCATTGAGGGTGTTGTTGGCCGGGCTGCCGATCGAGGTGAGATTCAGCTTGGAGATAGCGAGTGTCATGGGCTCACCTGCTTTGACCTCTGTGGCGGTGGTGTTAACCACGGCAACTGACCGGCGCGCGAAGTCCGGAGACACGGGGTTGTGCTCACGCAGGTACTTGATCCACGCATCGCGGTCCACCAGACCGGTGTCCTTCGTGTTGGTGCCTTCCTTGAAGATCCGGAAGTTGTCGCCTCCCGTTGCCAGGAAGCTGAAGGTCCCAATTCTGTATTGCTTCGCCGGGTCCATCACGGTCCCGTTCACCCAGATGCCGGTGATGCGGTACCCTGCAGGGCGGCCGGCGTCATAGGTGTAGTTGACGTTCTTGGAGAATCCCAGCTGCTGGTAGGGGCGGCTGGGAACAGTTCCGTCAACGTTGGTCTGCCACTGCTGCTCAAGAAGGGTCTTGAACTGGGCGCCAGTGAGGGATGTAGTCCACAGGTTGTTCACGAACGGCAGGACCGCATTCGCCTCGGCGTAGGTGATGGTGCCGTCCGGGGCGTAGTAGAGCTCGTTGCGCAGGCCGCCGGGGTTTACGACGCCAATCTCCGCCCCGCCCAGTTCGGGCGCCTTGAGCGTGTCCACCAGGGAGTCCGCTACCAGGTTTCCGAGGGTGGATTCGCTCGCGCGGTCGTCCCGCTTGGGGGCACCTCCAAGCGGATCCGGCGTGAAGGCGGTGGTGATATCAGCTGTCACTGCGCCAACAGGCTGGTTCCCTATCACGGCGGCCTCGGCCAGTGCCTTATCCACGATCGCCTTTACCGTCGCCACCCGGGGATACGCGGCAGCCAGGCTTTCTGAAGTCTCCGTGGTCCGGTCCACGACGGCGGCCTTATAGCCCGTCACGGATTTCGTAGCGGTATCGACCGTGAGAGTCACGCTTCCCACGTTTTCGCCGTAGTTGCCGGTCTGCACAATGGGACGGGTTTTGCCGGTGGGTTGGCCGTTGGCATCCAGCAAGGGTGCGTCCCAGGCATACTCCTTGTGGGTGTGTCCGGTAAAGATGGCGGCCACGTCAGGGCTGGTCTCGTTGACGAGCTTGGCGAACGGTCCGCCGGCTGCGACTTCCTGCTCCAGGGTGGCACCCTCCGGTGTGCCCGATGCTGCGCCGTCGTGGTTCTCCACAATGATCAGGTCCGCCGCGTTCTCCGACTTGATCTTGGCGGCTACGCGGTTAATGGCTTCAACAGGGTCCCCGAATTCGAGATCCGTGATTCCCGCCGGGGTCACCAACGACGGAACTTCCTGCGTGACGGTGCCGATGACGGCCACCCGCAGGCCGTTCATATCCAGGACCTTGTACTCCGGCAGTACCGGAGTCTTGGTGCCCTTCTGGTAAACGTTCGCGCCCAGGTAGGCAAACTTCGCGTTGGTACCGTCGGCGATGACGCGATCGCGCAGGTCCTGCCACCCGCCGTCGAACTCGTGGTTACCTAGTGCGGAAGCCCGAAGCTCCAGCGCGTTCAGGACATCGATGGTTGGTTGGTCCTTCGCAACCGAGGAAGCGAAAAGTGAAGCGCCGATGTTGTCCCCGGCAGAAATGAAGGCTGTTGCGCCGGGGGCGGCCGCAGCGCGGAGCTTCTCCACAGTGCCGGCGAAGAGGACAGTGTTGGAGTCGATCCGGCCGTGGAAGTCGTTGATGCCCAGGAACTGCAGGTCAACAGTGGCCGGCATATCCGATCCCAAGTTCATGCCCACCACCACAGGATCGTGGTCGCTGGCACGGAACTCGTCCCCTGCATAGTAGTTGGTCACATTGTTGTTATACCTGCTGTATTCCAGCGCCACGGACTCCACAGAGTTGATGTTCCAAATGTCGGTTCCCGTGACTATCCCGGCCGCTGCCGGGGAAGCAAGGATGTGGTCCAGCGAGCCCACCATGCCACCGAAGAGGTAGGAATGCTTGCCGGTACCAGCTTCGAGGTCGGCGTAGCCTGCGCCAGTGAGGACATTGATGGGGTCTTCCTTGGCATAGGCGTTGAAGTCGCCGATCAGGAAGACCTTGTCCGTGCCTTTGGAGGCTTGGAGGTCCTTGGAGAAGGCGAGGAGTGATTCAGCCTGCTTTGTACGGGCAATGTTCGAGGCGCCCTGGCCCTTGTCCGTGTCATCCGGGGTGGCAGCGGAACCCTTGGACTTGAAGTGGTTTACGATCGCGATGAACTTCTTGTCTTCGTCCGCGCCGACCGGCTTGAAGACCTGCGCGAGCGGTTTGCGGGCGCTTGCAAAGGCCACGGTGTCGTTGTGGATGATTGACTCCCCGACCGGCTCGGCTACCGCCTTCTTGTAAATGAACGCGGTGCGGATCATATCCTCATCGCTTGGAGGGGGAGCGTTTGCGGGTGTCCGCACGTAGTCCCATACGCCCGGCGTCTTCACGTTGAGGGCGTCCACGAGCTTGGACAGGGCGTCATCACGGTTCTTGCCGAACTGGGCGGAGTTCTCTATTTCCTCAAGGGATACGACGTCCGCACCGGCCTTGGTTATCGCAGCGACGATCTTGTTCTGCTGGCGTTGGAGGTTCTCAGCATTGGCAGCGCCGCGGGCATTGCAACCTTCCTTGACCGTGATCGGATTCCCGTCCCGGTCGGTGTAAAAAATGCAGCCGCTGAGCTGATCGCCGGTGGTTGTGAAGTAGTTCAGCACATTGAAGGAGGCAAGCTTTAGGTTTCCGCCGACGTCAGCGGGGCCGTCCGGGCGGGAAGCGGAGAAACTTGCAGGCTGCACAGTGTCCGCATTCGTGGGAGTCAGCGCTGTGAGGGGCTGGAATTTCCACGAATTATTGCCGTAGCCCAGGATCACATCGGTCCGGAACCGGGCGGGGGAGCCTACCCGAACAGGATCGGATGTAGTCAAGTAAGGGAGCTGCTGGGCCTTGGTGGTGGCGTCCTTGAGGAAGTTGGTGGATGCGCCGTCGTCGAGCTTGATGGCACGGAGGGCGTTCTCTGCCACCACGCCGGCATATTCTGGCGAACCATAGGTCGCGACCGCCGTCGGCTGCACTAACGGCGATGTCCCGGCCGCGAGGCCGATTTCGCCATACTGGCTCAGCGAATAGTTGTCTGTCACGGTGTAAGGGCCTTGTGGGGCGACGAGCATGCCCTCATGGGCTTCGCGCGCGGCCTCGTTGGCGGGCATCTCGAAGGCAGTGGGCTTTACCTCCGGCGCAGCTTCGCTCGGTTTCTGCAGGCCGGCAGCCTCAACCGTGAGCTGTGTCTGGTTGGCGAACTCGCTGACCACCCCCGTGAGTTCCACGTAGTCGCCGGGCTGCACCGTTCCCGTCGTCGCGGGGGAGTAGATGAACAAAGCGTCCGACGCCGTCCTGGCCGCCCCTGCATCCTCCCCGCCGCTTCCCGGGGTCTGGACGTAGTAGCCGTTGAAACCGCCCGTAGCGTACACGGCAGTTACTTTGCCACGGGTGGTTACCGTGCTGCCGACGAGCGGACTTGCCGTGCTGGTTCCCTGGATTTCGGCGATCGTCTTGAACCCGGGGGCCGGCTCGGGTTCAGTGGGCGGAGTTCCGCCGGCGGACGCCGTGGGCGTGATGGTGGCGCTCAAGCTGAAGTCGGCAGCATTGGAGCCGGTATCCACACCGTTGCTCCGATTGAGGCTTCTGACGTCAGTGTTGCCCGTGGGCGCAGTTGCTGCCGAAGTTTCGAAAGTGTTTGATGCGCCGTAGCCCAGGAGATCCGCTATGGCGGCATTGTCCGTCACTGAGCCCACGCCGAGCGGAGAAACTGCGTTGCTCTGCTTCGCCAGGACCAACGTGCCGGCAGTTCCACCCGGGTTCAAGGTTCCGGTGGCCTGCAGATCCGGGGTGGGCAGGGCGGGTGCCGTGGAGGTGCCGCTGTTCGTAGCCCCTTGGATCAGGTAATAGCCCTTGGCCGGGATGCTGCCGGTGAGGGGAGTGATTCCCGTGGGCGCTCCCGTGGCGGTTGCAGACCGGTACTGTAGCGACCACCCTGCCAGGCTGACGGAAGTGTCCGAGGAGTTGTAGAGCTCTACGAACTTGTTCTTGAAAGCAGAGCCGCTGCTGCCTCCGCTTAGATAGGCCTCATTGATGATTACTGCGGAGTTGCCGGGCGGCGATGCAGGATCGTCGGCGGCAATTGCGGGAACGGCTGTCAGCGGGGCAGCAAGCAAACCAACCGAAAGGGCTGCTCCAGCTGCTGTTTTCCAGTGTTTTTTGTGCATCCGCTCTAACTTTCATTAGGGGCCCTGTGGGGCTCTTTGGACTACGCCCGCTTTCTTGTGAAGTGGGCGATATGCCGGAAGTTACTCCGGGTAAACCTGGGTATCGGGCATAGCAGAACACGTCGGAATGAACAGGAAGTGGACCAGTGGTGGATGGAGGACGCCCGGATCCTGCCGGCTGCCTCGGGTCAGGAGGCAGCCGCAGGAACCGGAGGTGCACGGGTTAGCTGGCAGGCGCCATGCTTTGGATCACCTTGAAGGCGGCACCTGTAGGGTCCGACAACGTGGCCAGCCGTCCAAAGGGGGTATCTTCTGCTGCCTGCAGGACGGTAGCGCCCAGAGTTACGGCCCGTTCCACTGTGGCGTCAGTATCGTCCACCGCGAAGTACACGCTCCACATGGACGGAACCTGGTCCGGGAGGAAACCGGCAGCGTCCATAATGCCGGCCTTGGCATCGTCACCAGCGCCCAACGTGGTGTAGCGGAACTCGGGCGTATCGCTCATGACGGCAGTTTCCCAACCGAAGACGCTCTGGTAGAAGCTGACTGCTGACTCGTAGTCCTTCGCGAGTAGTTCGTGCCATGCCGGGGCGCCGGATTCGGCAGCCACCTCATAACCCTTCATTTCACCGAACTGCCAGGCCCCGATTGCAGCTCCTGAAGAGTCGCCATACATGGCCATGCTGCCCTGTTCAGGAACTTCCATGGGCTCCAGGAGGACTTGGCCACCATGGGCGGCAGCTGCCTCAGTGGTGGCTTTGATGTCGTCCGTGCGCAGGTACGTCGACCACACATCAGGCATGGCACCCATGTCTGCCTGTTTCTGCATGATGCCCGCAACCATGCGTCCATCTTTGGAAGCTGTGATGTAGCCGCCGTACTTCTCCTGGTCGCCCGTCTCGTAAGTCCAGCCAAAGAGTGCGCTGTAGAAGGACTTGGCCTTTTCCGTATCGGATGTCATCAAATCAATCCAGCACGGGGCGCCGGGGGTGATGTCAGGCGTAGGCATAAGTGAGGCTCCTGTGTTCGTTCCGCGGCGGAAGCTACGGCTGTTTATGGGCGGTTGCGAGGACAAGCAGAACACTATGCGGGGGCTATGACAGTTTCAATGATTTTCTGGGTGTCAGTTCTCAGATCCGGATGGCAGCCCAACTTCTGGCCCGGTTTGAAGCCCGAGATGCCCCGGGTGTTAAGCCAAAAATGCCCCGGGTTCGTAGACCCGGGGCATTTGCTGGCGGAAGGTAAGGGATTTGAACCCTTGGTACGGGGTTACCGCACACTGGTTTTCAAGACCAGCTCCTTAGGCCGCTCGGACAACCTTCCCTGCCTAGTAGTGTTTCATAGGGAGTTGGCTGTTCCAAAACATCACGTGCTCCAGTCCCTGCCCCGGGCCTGGATTACAAGCAAGAAACCGGGAGTTCGTCATGAAAGCCGTCTATATTTCTGAACCAGGCGGACCCGAAGTCCTCGAAGTCCGTGACGTACCGGCTCCGGTGCCGGGCGAGGGCGAGGTACTGATCGACGTCGTGGCCGCTGGCCTCAACCGCGCCGACGTCCAGCAGCGCCGTGGCTTCTACCCACCGCCACCAGGGGCTTCAGAGATTCCCGGGCTGGAGGTTTCCGGTCGCATTGCCGCGTTCGGGCCAGGAGTCACCAAAGCCTTCTCAGTGGGGGACAAAGTGGTGGCGCTGTTATCGGGCGGCGGATATGCCCAGCAGGTCGCCGTGCCGGCAGAGCAAGTACTGCGGCTACCCGACGGCGTGGACCTGGTCACAGCTGCGGCACTGCCCGAGGTGGCGGCAACCGTCTACTCGAACCTCATCATGACGGCCCAGCTGCAACCCGGGGAGACTGTGCTCATCCACGGTGCCACCGGCGGCATTGGCACCATGGCCATTCAGCTCGCCAAGGCCTATGGAGCCAAGGTTGCCACCACCGCCGGCTCTGATGAAAAAGTTGGCACAGCAAAGGCCTTCCTAGGTGCCGATATCGCCATCAACTACAACGAAGAAGACTTCCCTGAAACCCTCAAGGCACAAAACGGAGGCAAAGGCGCAGACGTGATCCTCGACGTCGTGGGCGCCAGGTACCTGCAACAGAACATTGAAGCGCTCGCCGACTACGGCCGGCTGATCATCATTGGCCTGCAGGGTGGAACCAAAGCCGAGATCAATCTGGGCCAACTCCTCAGCAAACGTGCCGCCGTCATAGGCACAGCCCTCCGGCCGCGGACGGTGGCCGAAAAGGGCATCATCATGTCCGCCGTACGCGAGTCCGTGTGGCCCATGCTCGCCGACGGCCGCATCAAGCCCCTGGTGGCCAAATCATTTCCGCTGGACCATGTCAGCGAGGCACATGAATACTTTGATTCCGGAGAGCACGTAGGAAAGGTCCTCCTGCTCCTCTAACAACCACAGCAGCCCGTTAATGCAGGACGTCCCCCACCAAATCCCCAGTAGCAAGGAGCCCCATGTCCATCCGGCACAGCCTGCTTGCCCTGCTTCAGGACCAGCCCCGGTACGGCTATGAGCTGCGTGTGGAATTCGAGGACCGAACCGGTGCTGCCTGGCCGCTGAACATCGGTCAGGTGTACACCACGCTGGACCGGCTTGAGCGCGATGGCCTTGTCAGCAAAGACGGCGACGACGGCGGTGGCCACGTCGTTTACAGCATCACGGACGCCGGGGTGGAGGAAGTTGCGGCTTGGTTTGAGGGAGCGGTGGGTCGCGACAATCCGCCGCGGAATGAAATTGCCATCAAACTTGCGCTCGCCGTGACGCTGCCGGGCGTGGATGCATCGGCCGTCATCCAATCACAGCGCGAAGTTTCCGTTCGGGCCCTGCAAGAACATACGCAAGCGCGAAAGGCTGTCTCGGCCAACCAACGGTCCTCCGATACGGCATGGCTGCTTGTGCTGGATTCCTTGATTTTTCAAGCCGAAGCGGAAGTGCGCTGGCTGGATCTTTGCGAGGCGCGCATGGTCCAGTCGCAGGGAAACAGAGGGCTTAGTTAGTACGCCCACCGCAGCGCTACTACCGCTTACCGCAAGACCACCGGGGTTCCTGTGTCACCCCCATCTTCTGTCTGTCCTCATTGTTACCGTGCCCTGACTGTTCAGCGCACCCGCGGCCACAACCGCAGCAGTTCTCAAGGAGGAGACACGGGCATGACCCCTGACCATACAGAACCTGACCAAACAGAAGTTGCGACAGGGCTGGATCCTGCGCTGCCCCCGACTGCCGTTGATGAAGCTGTTCTGGATGCCGAGGAGCGCAGGTGGACTCCGGCGAGGATTGGAATCTGGGTGGCGGTTTCCCTGCTGGGGGCCGTGGCGTGGTTCATGCTGGCTTTGGTCCGCGGGGAGACGGTGAACGCCATCTGGTTTGTATTCGCTGCGGTGTGTACCTACCTGATTGGTTACCGTTTCTATTCCAAGGTCATTGAGCGGTACTTGTTGAAGCCTGATGACCGGCGAGCGACTCCGGCGGAGTACAAGGCTGACGGCAAGGACTACGTTCGCACTGACCGTAACGTCCTGTTCGGCCACCACTTCGCGGCTATTGCGGGTGCTGGACCCTTGGTGGGCCCGATCATTGCGGCCCAGATGGGCTATCTGCCCGGCACTATCTGGATCATCATCGGCGTCGTTCTTGCCGGCGCGGTGCAGGATTACCTGGTCATGTTCTTTTCCATGCGCCGTGGTGGCCGTTCGCTGGGCCAGATGGCCCGTGAGGAACTCGGTGTCATCGGTGGCACGGCGGCGCTGGTGGCAACGCTGCTCATCATGATCATCATCGTGGCCATTCTTGCCCTCGTAGTGGTCAACGCCCTGGGTGAAAGCCCGTGGGGTGTGTTCTCGGTGGGCATGACGATTCCCATCGCACTGTTCATGGGTGTCTACCTGCGTTATCTCCGTCCGGGCAAGGTCATGGAAGTGTCCATCATCGGCTTCGTGCTGTTGATGGCAGCGATCATTGGTGGCGGTGCCGTGGCCGGTACCGAATGGGGCGCAGCGTTCTTC
Source organism: Paenarthrobacter aromaticivorans (assembly GCF_019038615.1). NCBI lineage: Bacteria > Bacillati > Actinomycetota > Actinomycetes > Micrococcales > Micrococcaceae > Paenarthrobacter > Paenarthrobacter aromaticivorans. The sequence continues at coordinate 60,055 of NZ_JAHOPC010000001.1, read as the reverse complement.
CACCTGGACAAGGTCACGATCGCGTGGGGCCTGATCATTTACGGTTTCATCGCGGCGATCCTGCCTGTGTGGTTGCTCCTGGCGCCGCGGGACTACTTGTCCACGTTCATGAAGATCGGTGTGATCGTGATGCTTGCCGTCGCGATCATCGTGGTCCGCCCGGAAATCAGTGTCCCGGCGTTCAGTGAGTTCGCGGGACGTGAGAACGGCCCGGTCTTCTCCGGGGCTCTCTTCCCGTTCCTGTTCGTCACCATCGCCTGTGGAGCGTTGTCCGGTTTCCATGCACTCATCTCTTCGGGTACCACGCCCAAATTGATCGAGAAGGAACGCCAGACCCGCTTCATTGGCTACGGCGGGATGCTGATGGAATCCTTTGTGGCCATCATGGCGCTGGTGGCTGCCATCTCGATCGATCGCGGTATCTACTTCGCCATGAACGCACCCCTCGCACTCACGGGCGGCACCGTGGAATCCGCAGCGCACTGGGTGAACAGCCTTGGCTTGGCCAACGTCAACATCACTCCTGAGGTTTTGGCGCAGACGGCCAAGGACGTGGGGGAGGAGAGCATCATCTCGCGCTCGGGTGGAGCGCCCACCTTGGCGGTGGGCCTGGCCCACATCATGCAGCAATTCATTGGCGGGCCGGCAATGATGGCCTTCTGGTACCACTTCGCCATCATGTTCGAAGCCCTGTTCATCCTTACGGCCGTGGACGCCGGAACCCGCGTAGCCCGGTTCATGCTGCAGGACTCCATCGGCAACTTCGTGCCCAAGTTCAAGGAGCCCGCATGGCGCCCGGGCGCTTGGCTGTGCACGGCCGTCATGGTGGGAGCGTGGGGTGCGGTGCTTTTGTTGGGCGTTACGGATCCCCTGGGTGGGATCAATACGTTCTTCCCGTTGTTCGGCATCGCGAACCAGCTCCTGGCTGCCATTGCCCTGGCAGTGTGCATGGCTATTGTTGCCAAGCGCGGGGTGTTCAAGTGGCTGTGGATCGTCGCGGTCCCGCTGGCTTTTGCCGCCGTCGTGACCATTACGGCAAGCTTCCACAAGATCTTCTCGCCGGTTCCCGCCGTGGGCTACTTTGCCAACAACCAGGCGTTCTCCAAGGCCTTGGCCGATGGCAAGACGTCGTTCGGCACCGCCAAAACGGTGGAAGCCATGGAGGCGGTAGTGCGTAACACTATGATCCAGGGCGTGCTGTCCGTGATCTTCGTGGTCTTGAGCATCATCGTGATCCTCACGGCAGTGATCGCTACCATCAAGGCCTTCCGTGCCGGTGGAGGCAAGGACCACGAGGATCCAGCAGTAGCTTCCAAGGTCTTCGCCCCCGCCGGGCTGTTCCCGACCCCGGCAGAGAAGGAGTTGCTCGCCGAATGGAACGCCTTGCCGGCCGGGCAACGCACACAAAAGGCCGGGCACCACTAATGCACGCCGTCGTCAAGGGCTTCCGGGGCTTCGCCGCCTACATGGGCTCACTCATGGGCGCTGACGCGTACCGGAAGTACCTGGACCACTTCACCGCCACAGGCCACCCCGGTCCCGCCATGACAGAACGCGAGTTCTGGCGGGACCGGACGGACCGGCAGGACAACAACCCACAAGGCCGCTGCTGCTGACGGTTAGTTTCGCTACGAACGAAGTCCAAAATCCGGGCCTGGACCCAGGTTCCCGTGAACCGCATGAGAGTATGAACGGATGAGCGATCTGAACGACATTCAGCCCACGGATGAGGCTTCGGACGACACCCCCGTGGAGGGAACCACCTTGGACGAGGGCACCAGCACGCCCACAGAAGAGCATTCGGGCAATGCGCTACCTGTCAAGGATTCCAAACCCCGGGGCACGAACCTCCAGGAACTTGTTGACGAGCCAGCCAAGGTAATGAGGATCGGCACCATGATCCGCCAACTCCTTGAAGAGGTGAAGAGTGCACCGCTGGACGATGCTGCCCGGGGCCGGCTCGCAGAGATTCACGAGCGCTCCATCAAGGAACTCGAGGACGGACTAGCGCCGGAGCTCATCGAAGAGCTGGAACGCATCAGTCTTCCCTTCCCAGAGGAGAAGGCGCCATCGGATGCAGAGCTTCGCATCGCCCAAGCCCAGCTCGTCGGCTGGTTGGAGGGACTCTTCCACGGCATTCAGGCTGCTGTCGCGGCACAGCAGGCCGCAAAGGCACAGATGCAACTCCGTCAGCTTCCCCCAGGAACTGTCATTGCGCCCGGCATTGTCATCGGCGAAAACGGTCAACCCCAGCGGGCCGCCGCACCGGGTGCGCCCGGAGCAGCGGCCCAGGGCCGTCCCGAAGATCCGGACCATGGCCCGGGCCAGTACCTCTGAGCTTGACCGTGGGTTTCTTTGGGGCCGTCCGGCAAGGGCGGAAAGACGATCTTGAGCTGGGTAAGGGGCTGTGGCGCCGCGCCCACGATCGCTTTCACCGCGGATTGGACCGGTACCACCAAGTCCTTGAGGGTGTCGACGACGACCAGCTCTACAAGGAACTCGTGGAGATCGCGAATGAGCTGGCTGAGTTGTCTCCTCGTGTGAGAACCATCTGCGTGGAAGCCCAAAAGAGGGCGCCGAGCGATGGTCTGGACGTTCCTGGTTCTCTCGCGGGTGTCCACCGCGCACTGTCCAAGGCTGGGAATTCCTTGGCCACTACAGCAGAAGCAGCTGCCATGCTTCGGCTGGCCGTTGGACCCGTCCCTGTGGGCGCATTGTCCGTTAGGCGCCGTGCGGAGTCAGTCTTCGAGCAGGTTGCCGACGCCGAACGCCAACTGCAGGCTCCAGAGATCCAATAAAGGAAGCGTGCGCAACTACTGGCGCCCGCCTATATTGTGAGAGCGCAAATAGTTAAGCGGATAGCTGATCTCTGTAATATTTGGTGCCTCAGGCAACCCATTGCTGGCAGGATGGCAAACATGACTTCGTCACCAACACTTACTTTCAACGACGGCAACACCATCCCCCAGCTCGGCTACGGGGTGTGGCAAGTTGAAGACGATGTAGCCGAAAAAGTTGTGCGCCAAGCGTTCGAAGCGGGCTTCCGCCACATCGACACCGCAAAGATTTACGGTAACGAGTCTGGGGTGGGCCGCGCAATTGCTTCTTCTGGCCTTTCCGCCGAAGAAATCTTCATCACCACCAAGCTCTGGAACGCCGACCAAGGCTATGAGTCCACCCTTGCCGCGTTCGAAGAATCCATGGACCGCCTGGGCCTTGAGACCCTGGATCTCTACCTCATCCACTGGCAGCAGCCCAAGCAGGACAAGTTCGTGGACACCTGGAAGGCCCTGATCGAACTCAAGAAGCGCGGCCGGGTCAAGTCCATCGGTGTTTCCAACTTCACGGTTGAGGGACTGCAGCGCATCATCGATGAAACCGGAGTTGTTCCGGTTATCAACCAGGTGGAACTGCACCCGTTCTTCAACCAGGCGGAACTGCGCGCGTTCAACGCCTCCAAGGGCATCCTGACGCAGGCTTGGTCGCCGCTGGGCCAAGGTGGGGAGCTGTTGGAGAACGCCACGGTCGGCGAAATCGCAGCCAAGCATGGCGCCACCCCGGCCCAGGTTGTCATCGCATGGCACTTGGCCATCGGCAACGTGGTGATCCCCAAGTCGGTTACGGAATCCCGTATCCAAGAGAACTTCGCCGCCTTGGGCGTGAAGCTGGACGACGCCGACGTCGAGGCCATCAGTGGCTTGGACCGCGGTGCCGAAGGCCGCATCGGCCCGGACCCGGCAGTTTCCGACTTCGCCTAGTCGCGTGGCCTGACTTAGTCCCGAAGCCTAACTTAGGTGCCCCACACCCAAATGTCCTTTACTTGGGGTGGGGCACTCGCCGTTAACGCCCGACGGCGGTACTCGCCTGGTCGCGTGGGCACCTCAAATTCAGTCTCAGCAAGCCGGCCGGTTGAGCACGTCGCTGGATACTCGTTGTTTGAGCAGCGAACCGCCGGGGCCCATGAGCAGCTTCCGGTCCTTCACCATGATTGTTCCGCGAAGCACGGTCATGCTCGGCCACGCAGCGACTTTGTAGCCCTCCCAGGGTGTGTAGTCTGCCTCGTGAAGATCCGAGGCAGTAATTTTCCGCTCCGCACTGGTATCCAGTACTGCCAGGTCAGCGTCGCTGCCGATCGAGATGACGCCCTTCTGTGGATAAAGGCCAAGGATCTTCGCCGCATTCGCAGACGTTATATCGACGAAACGCGTCAGGTCCAGGCCACGCTTTGCCACGCCTTCGGTGTACGCCACGGCCATTCGCATTTCCACTCCGGCGTGACCACCGGTGGCGTCGAATATGGTCTTGCCACGCGTTTTCACGTCCAGATCGGTGCACACTCCATCGGTGGCCAAGGTGCTGAGCGAGCCATTGAGCAGCGATTCCCACATCGAGTCACGGTCATCCTCGGACTTCAGCGACGGGTACGTGTGGTAAATTGCGCCGTTCTTCTGCCGGTAGTCGTCGGCTGTGAAATAGGCGTAGTGCGGAAGGATCTCGCCGTATACAGCCTGGCCACGTCCGCGGGCCTCGCGGATGGCGTCGACGCCTTCGCGTGCACTGACGTGCATCAGATAGATGGGTGCACCTACGTGCTGGGCAAGGGTAATCGCGCGCTGAAAGGAGAGTTTCTCTGAGAGGTTGTTGTGTGCGTGATGCATGTATTCGATGCCGGTCTTGCCCTCGCGCTGCAACTTCTTGTAGGAGTACATGACGATGTCGTCGTCCTCGGCGTGCACGGCAAGCATCGCGCCGGCGGCAGCCGTTTGCTCCATCAACCCCCACATGTTGCCCAGGTCAGTTTTCTGTTTCGGGCGGGTGGGCGTCGTATTCGTCATCCACACCTTGTAGCTGCCATGCCCGCCTGCCACGGCGTCTGGAATCTGCTCCAAAACTTCGAAGGGGATTTCAGGTTCCTTGAACGTACCGTGGAGCGCGTAGTCCGTGTACGTGGATCCTGACCACTCGGCCGACTTCCGTGCGAACGACTCGGACAGCTCGTCACCGGGCTTCCAGTGTGCGAAATCAACAAGCGTGGTGGTCCCGCCGTAAATGGCGCCCTCGCTGACGCGGTCCGGTCCGAAGCACATGATGCCGCTCTCGGCAGCGGTTGGAAGGACGGAATTCGTGTGGACGTGGGGGTCCACGCCGCCGGGCACCACAAGCTGACCCTTAAGGTCCACCACCTCCCGGGCTTCGTCGGGTGCGCCCGCGCCCGGTGCGCGGAGCGAGACGATCTTGCCATCGGAAATACCGATATCCAGCTTGCTGGCACCGGAGGGCGTCACGACCAATCCGTTGGTCAGAAGGAGATCAAACATCTGAAACCTGCACATTCATAGTGTCGGAAGCATCAAGGGAGAAGGGTTCGACGCTGAAATAGCGCGAGGCCAGGGTTACTTTGGCTGAGACACGGGCATTGACGAGCTGCGAGACGGAAACGTCCGCGGCCGCGCTAAGGAGCATTGCAGTCCTCTCCCGCGACCATTTCCTGTCCGCCTGGAGCATCTCCAGCATGTCGTCCAACGCGAGCCTCGCAGCCTCGTCGAGCGTCTCGCCGTCGCCCATGGTGATGACTGAACCGCCGCTGAGGACCACTGGCCGCTTGATACCAGAGTCGGGACTGGTTTCGCGGGGGACAACCGTGCATGACAGCCGGACGCTGCCTTCCACTTCGACGGCGGTCAGCGAGCATTCGCCGTCGCCTTGGGCTGCGTGCAGGTCACCGGCGTACAGCATCGCTTCGGCCACTTGGGCAGATATGACGACGGCGGCACCAGCCGTCACGTCCTTGCAGTCCATGTTGCCTCCATGAATTCCCACGGTGCTGGAATTCGGGCCGGCACCGACAGGTGCCACACCAATCTTCCCCACCATGGGCCGGACGGGAATAGTGATCCCGTCGCTGAACACCACCTGATCCTCAACGATCTCCACCACGTGGCCGGCCCGGCCGAGGCCGCGTGTGAAGCCGCCTCGTCCTGGAAGGGTGACCATCGCTCCACGGTTGGCGATTCGGATTTCGTGGACGTCGACCCGAATGGCATCACCCGGACTCACGCCGCGGACGGCAACGGGGCCAGTGACGGGAATAGACAATTTCTCGTACTCACCTGTCTCTTCGAAGAGGCCTCCAGTGAGCAGGCTTCGTGCGTCCAGCCAGAAGTGCTCGCCCTGATTGACGGTGAGGAGGGGACGGGCGTTCGCGTCAAAGGACGGGGAAGCGTTCTCGTAGCCTATGCGGGGGACGGTGGGCAACGTTTGAATATTCTCCATTCGTGGCCTCCTCTCAGGACGGGTAGACGGGTGTAGCCCACCCCTGGTCTTCGGCAACGCGTCCTACGACGGCCTGCCGATAGAGTTCCTGAAGACTGCGGGTGATGTCCCCGGCCGTTCCCTGACCGATGGTGGTGCGGTCCACTGATGCAACGTGGTTGACCTCTGCAGCGCTGCCGCACACGAACACTTCTTCGGCGGAGTAGAGCTCGGTGCGGTCTATCGGGCGGATATCGACGTCGAGTCCTAGTTCGGTGCGCGCGAGATGCAGCACGCTGTCCCGTGTGATTCCCTCCAGGATGCTGTCTGTCACCGGGGGAGTGCACAGCTTTCCTTGGCGCACCATGAAGACGTTGTAACCGGCGCCTTCGGCGACGTGTCCGCTCTCCGTAAGCAGCAGGGCAGCGTCGTAGCCGTTCCGTTTGGCCTCCAACAACGCCAGCCGACCGTTTTGGTAGTTGGCAATCGACTTTATCCTCGGTGGCATGGACCGGTCGGACAACCGGGCCCAGCTGCTGATCTGGACATTCAAGCCAGTGCCCCCGAAATAGTTGCCCATGGGAATGGCTGCCATGAATACGGTGGAGGGGCCGGTGTCCTCCGGTTTGCCATCCTTGGAGTCAACAAACACCTGGGCCCGCATGTGGAGGTTGCCGCGCAGATCGTTGGCTCGGATGAGCCCCAACAATTGATCGCCGAGTTCACGCACGTCCTGCGGTCCATCGATCTCCACTACCCTCATGGAATCGATCAGCCGCTTCATGTGGTCCGCCACCCTGAAGGCATAAAGCTGTTGCTCGTCTTCGCTCCAGTACGCACGGAAACCCTCAAAAACTCCGACGCCATATTTCAGCGAGGTGCTCAGCACATGGAGGCGGGCGTCAGCGTAGTCGACGAGTTCGCCGTCGTGGAGCAAGTACTTCACGGGCTGACCGTGGGCAGACTGTTTGATGGCTACTGCTGATTCTTGAAAGTTCGACATAGTGGGTTTCGTTCCTCATCTGGTCTGTGGCTGCTGGACTCGACAGCACGCCAACTTCAACACAATCGGCTCTTGCTCACTATATTGAAGTCACTTCATCATGGTGTCAATGGGTTGCGGGGCCCCTATGACGCCCGTGCCGTCAGGCGGGAGGGCTCGCCGTCGGACCATAAAATGCGCGCGGACCCCATCGCGATCCCTGCAGAATCCACGATTTTCAGGAAAAGAGTGCAATTCGTCACACTTACAGCTACAGTCAAATTCAATAAAGTGATGAGACTTTGATATGAGGCACCTGCCCGACAAGGTCCGAACAGGAGCTGAACATGCAACAGCCACCGGTCCTGCATCAGGACGATCTTCAATACATTGCGAGTGGGTTCGATGCCACCATGACCACCTCCTACTTCGCTCCCAACAACACGGACAACTCCGCGAAGGAGGTCCCATGAGTATTCAAGGACTCCCGCGGACGTCGCCGGGCCTCCGCGTTGCGGGGTGGGCGCGCCGGGGCCAGACCCTTCTGATCAACCAATCCAGTGCGGTCCTGGTCGCCATTGCGGTGGCCATCATCGTTGGCCTGCCCCTCATGGCAATGTTCGCCCCGCTCCCGCATGATCCACTGCGTCCGGACACTGACGCGATCGCCATCGCACCCAATGGAACGCACTGGTTCGGCACAGATGGAAACGGGATGGACATTTTCTCCCGTACCATTGAGGCCGCCAAGCTGGACCTTCCCGTGGCCCTCGCAGCGACAGCGTTGTCGCTTGTGGTGGGCGTTCCGCTGGGATTGTTTGCCACGAGCGGCAGGTTGGGCGACGTTATTATGCGCATCATTGACGCCTTCGCGGCCTTGCCCATCATCGTGATCGCCGTCGTCGCCATTAAGCTCATGGGCGGCGGGGCCGCCGACGTCGTTCTCGCCATAGCGATCGTGGCAGCACCGCGTTTTGTTCGACTCTCGCGGGCGTCCGCCATGGCCCTTCGTTCGGCCCGCTACGTGGAGGCTGCGGCGGCGATTGGTTGCTCGCCCATCCGGATCGCCTTCAACCACATCTTCCGGAACGCGTATGGCGTGGTCCTGGTGCAGGCAACGCTTACCGCGGCCAACGCCCTTGGAACTATTGCGGCACTGAATTTCCTTGGAGTGGGCGTCAAGCCGCCCACCCCCACGTGGGGAGCCATGATCAATGACGGAGTGAGCATGCTTATCCGTGGTGAATGGTGGGCTGCAGCATTCCCGACGCTGGCAATGCTCCTGGCCATCGGTTCACTCAACGTGATCGCAGGGGCAATCGAAACCAAAATCGAGCGAGTGGAACGGGCGCGATGATGACAGGACTTCACGTACGGGACTTGGTGACCGAGTTCCACTCCCGCAGTGGCGTGACGCGTGCCCTGCACAGTATCTCCTTCGACGTCGGCGCCAACGAGATCGTCGGTGTGGTGGGCGAATCAGGATCGGGTAAGTCCACTGTGGTGCGCTCGGTCATTAAACTCCTCATGCCGCCTGGACGTGTCATGGAGGGCACTGCCGAATTCCACGGTGAGGATCTCATTCGCTTGCCGGAGCGGCAGATCCGTCGCGTCCGCGGCAAGGAGATCGGCTTCGTGGCGCAGAATCCCTTTAGCGCCTTGAACCCTGTACTGCGCATAGAAAAGCAGTTCGCGAATATAGCCAAGGCGCACGGAGTCAAAGTCGACGCCGGCTCGCGTGGCCGGGCGCTGGACCTGTTGGCTTCCTCCGGCGTCAACGATCCAGAACGCGTGATGCGCGGCTATGCCCACGAGCTCAGCGGCGGAATGGCCCAGCGTGTGGTCATCGCCATGGCTTTGTACCTGAACCCCCGTTTGGTAATCGCGGATGAACCGACGACGGCGCTGGACCTCACGGTGCAGCGCCAAGTGATGGACACATTGTCCAGGCTGACGAAAGAGAGCGGCCGTTCCATGCTCATTGTCACGCATGATCTTGGTGTCGTGGCTAACTACTGTGACCGCGTACTGGTGATGTACCAGGGCAGCATCGTTGAGCACGGGCCAGTATCCGAAGTGTTTGTCCGGCCGCAGGACCCCTACACTGTTTCGCTGCTTAATTCCGTAGTACAGCCGAAAGCCGGTCCGTCCGGGAAGGGACGCCCGGACGCAGCCGTTTCGGACACGGCCGTCTCGGACGCAGCCGTCCCGCGCGCTGCCGCATCACGCACAGTCGTTTCGGACACGAGCCAGCCAAAAGTGGCCGGTGTTACGCATCCTACTGAACTCTCCGAATCCAGGAGCATCTGATCATGCCCATCATTGAATTGAAGGACGTCAGGAAGACGTTCCGAAGCCCGCAGGGGCTGCCGGTGACGGCCGTTGATGGTGTCTCGCTCTCTGTGGAGCGCGGTGAGACCTTGGGGATTATTGGTGAAAGCGGCTCGGGCAAGTCCACACTTGGCCGTCTGATCCTCAGGCTCATTGAGGCAGATTCCGGCACAATCATGCTGGAAGGGGAGGACATCCGGCAATTGTCGAAAGCGCAGCTGCGGAAACGGCGCCGGCGCTGGCAGATTGTCTTCCAAGAGCCTTTCGCATCCCTGAATCCACGCCTGACTATCCGGCAGATCGTTGAGGAACCCCTCATTGTCGCGAAGACGTACGGTTCCCGGGCGGAACGGCTTAGCAAGGTAACGGCGACGCTGGAAGAAGTGGGCCTCTCCCGGGAGTTCCTGAACCGCAGGCCCGCAAACCTCAGCGGGGGCCAACAGCAAAGGGTGGGAATTGCCCGCTGCCTCGTCACGGATCCCACGCTGGTGGTCCTTGACGAGCCCACCTCGTCTCTTGACCTGACCATCAGGGCGTCCATCCTTCGCATGCTTGCAGAGCTTCAGCTTGCGAGGGGTTTGACCTACGTGTTCGTCTCACACGACATTGAGACGGTAAGGCACTTCTGTTCAAGCGTTGCAGTCATGCACCGCGGGAAATTCGTTGAAACGGGATCCACGGACGATGTCCTTTCCAATCCGCAACAGGCTTACACCCAGGCCCTGATGGCTGCGGCAATGCCACCCATTCCGTACACTCCAGGAGAAAGGGCGGCCACGGTATGATCCGCTACATTCTGTCCCGAATCGTCATTGCCTTCCTGCTTCTCCTGGGACTCATTACCTTGAGTTTTGGCTTGGTGTCCTTGCTTCCGGGAAACCCTGCAATTGCTCTCTTGGGCGAGTACGCCACGCCCACCGATATCGCCCGGATCAATGCTCAATTAGGACTGGATAAGCCGTTCTGGGAACGCTACCTGGATTACATCGGCCGCACTTTGAGCGGTGACCTCGGAAACTCGTTCTTCACGGGAAGCCCGGTATCAAGCGAGATCTGGACGCGGCTGCCCAACACCTTGGTCTACTTGGTGCCCGGGCTCCTCCTGGCGCTGCTCATTGGGATGGGGATGGGCACATGGGCGGCCTACCGATATGGGCGGGGCGCGGACAGGGCTTTCACGGCAGGTGTCTCGGTCCTCATGGCAATGCCCGAGTTTGTCCTGGCTCTCCTTCTCCTCTTCATTTTCTACCAACAACTCCATTTGGCCCCTGCGCCGCTGGGCATGCTGTCCAGCTCGGATATTCCACCGCCCAGGGTCACGGGATCACTTGCCTTGGATGCGGTGATAGCCGGACATTGGGGAACGATGCAATCCATCTTGAGCCGGGCTGTGCTCCCCATTATCACCATGGGCTTGTTCTTCGCGGCCCCGTTCGGAAAGACCGTTCGGACAGGCCTGCTCCAAGTGCTGAATTCACCCCAGATTGAATTTGCCAGGGCATGCGGACTGAGGCCCTTGCAAGTTTTCCGGTATGCGCTCAGTGATGTTCGCGGGGCTTTGATGACGTACATGGTCCTGCTGTTTGCCGCTGCACTCAGCGGCGCGGCCATCATCGAAAGCGTGTTCTCCTGGCCAGGGGTGGGCGGATGGTCGCTGGATGGCGTTCTCAAGGGCGATGTGCCCGTTATTCAGGGATTCGTCCTCATTATGGGTGCCACTAGCCTCTTGGGCTACGTGTTGCTGGATGCCCTCATCACGCTGATGGATCCGCGAACGCGCAACAACGTGATCCGTGGCGTGAAGCGTCCTTCCAAGCTGCGGCCTGTTGCAGAGCCGGTCGTGCAACAGGGTTGAGGCCCTCTCTGGAAGAAAATCCTTGACAAACCCTCGATATTCAATAGATTGAAGATATGTTCACTTCATTGCATGCAGACAAGTTGACGGTCCTCGGGGGGTCAATCCCGCTCGACGGCCGCGTAAGTTGGGTTCCGCAGGGTGCAACAGGATTCCAGCCCTCCAACGCCTACCTCTTGAGCGAGGGCTCCTCAAGACTCCTCATCGATTCCGGATTGGCTGTCCATCGGGAAGAGATCCTGGAGGACCTGGCAACGCTGATCGGCGAAGGCGGGGGAGTCTCCATCTTCTTCACCAGAAGCGAGATGGACTGCGTGTCCAACCTTGAGCCCATAGCGGGCAGGTTCGACATCGAGCGGCTGTTCACTGGAGGGGTCATCAATCCCTTCGACGCTTTCGATGACGTGAGCCGGCTGGCGCTCCGCGGCCGCCGTCACCAGATTGACGCGCAGCGGACGGAGGAAGGCGATTCGATGGCGCGGGCCGCCGAGATCGAGATAGGTCCTGGACGCGTACTCAGTGTCGAATCTCCCCTGCTGCGGCTCCTCCCCACCTTCTGGGGATGGGACGAGGAAACAGGCACATTGTTTACTTCGGACACTTTCACCCATGGCGTCATGGAGCGTCCCGACGGCCAGCGCGTCATCGACTCCACAGTCGAAGACACCACAACAGTGGAACAGGTGGCCGGCCACCTCTACGCGAAGTACGAGTGGATTCCGCGCTCCACATGTGGGCCCTTGAGGGAATGGCTCCAGGACAAGTTCGACTCCCTGGACCCCGAGATCGTGGCACCCTCCCGCGGTTGCGTCTTGAAGGGACGCGACGTCGTGCGGCGTCACCTGGATTTCATGCTCGACGCCCTTACCCCGCAGTTGGTTTAGGAGACCATCATGGAAGAACAACTCGTAGAAACTATGAGCAGCGACCTCCCTCGCAGCGTTGCGAAGGGCGTCACCTGGATGAGTTCCTGCCTGCCTTTCCACCTGGCCGACCGTGTGATCCACGGCCACAATTCCACGTACCTTGTCCAGGGCGGGCACTCGTCCATACTGGTGGACACCGGTAACCCCTCCAGTTGGCCCATCATTTCCCGCACGCTCGACGAATTGCTGGGTGGCGGCGAACTGACCTACGTTTTTCCCACGCACCCCGAGCTTCCACACACAGGAAATCTTCCGCGGCTTGTGGAGAAGTACCCAAGCATCCAAGTAGTGGGCGATATCCGGGACTACCATCTGTTCTACCCTCAGATCGTTCCCAACCTCCACGCAAAGGTGCCTGGAGACCGGATTGACCTGGGTGGTCAGGAGTTTGTTGTGGTGGAAGCCCTTATCCGGGACCTGCCAAACACTCAATGGGGGTTCGCTCCCGAAGCCGGCGTGCTTTTCACTGCCGATGGCTTCTGCTACATGCACCGCCCCGAGCTCGACGATGAAGACCCGGTACATCTCCCGGGCGAATGCGGACTCACCACCAGCGAACTTTCGGTGCCCATCGCCGTCGAGAATGCTGCGTTCTTCACCGGCAGCGCACTCTATTGGGCCCGCTTCGCCAACGACGCGGACGCAGTCTACGATCGCGTTCTTCATCTTATTGATGAAATTGGCGTTAAATCCGTGGCCCCAACCCACGGCAATTTCATCAGCAACATCCGCGACGTGGAGCCCATTATCAGGGCTGGCCACAAGCGGGCCTACCGCTACGAGACCGCACAGTCGTAGCTTCCCCCCAATAAACGGAGTCACACCATGAAAAGTCTGCGTTTGCTCACCGGGGGCGCTGCTGTCGCCCTCACCACGTCCCTTGTCGCCTGCGGCGGGTCCACCCCGCAGCCGGCAGCCAGCCAATCAATCGACAACGTTGTTGTTGCTGTTGGAGCCCTCCCGGACAGCCTGACGCCGGCGCCCTGGGGAGGCAGTGCCTCTCACGTCGTCCTCAGCGGCCTCGGTTCGCAATTACTCGAGTACAAATCCGCAGCCAGCGATGGCAAGACCTGCCCTGAGCCGTCCACGGAGGTTACCGGCCGCCTGGCCGAAAGCGCCCAGCCGAGCCCGGACGGGGCCGGCGTCGTGGTCAAACTCCGCAAACTCACCAGCCAGTTCGGCAACACTCTATCGGCCGAAGACGTCCGATGGAGTCTGGATATCGGCATGAAGCGGCAACCCGTCATGAAGGGCACGCTGAAGAGCAGCGGGTTCAATGTGGACGATCTGGTCAAGGTGATTGACGACCAGACCATCCAGTTGAACACCACTGGCCTGACGTCCTACACCGAAGAATCCCTGCAGAACAACCTGTTCTACATCCACGACAGCACCGAGGCGAAGAAGCACGCCACTGCTGACGATCCGACGGCGAATGCCTGGCTTTCGAAAAACCTCGCCGACTACAGCGGCTGGAAGCTCGAAGAATTCACGCCGGGCGCCTCGTTGACAGTGACGGCGGATCCCAAATGGGAGGGCACGCGTGGATCTGTGAAGCGTGTGGTCGTCAAAGCTGTCCAAAGTACCGCAACGCGCAGCCAGCTCGTGGAGACCGGCGAAGTGCAGGTGGCCAACGGCTTCGACTACGACCAGTACAAGTCCCTGGAAAAGGCCCCGGGCGTGACTGTCCTGAACTGCCCCAGCCAAACCCGCGACACCATGATGATCAATACCAAGACAGGTCCGCTGGCTGACCCCAAGGTTCGCCACGCCTTGTCCATGGCCATCGACCGTGAGGCTTTGGTGAAAGGTGCCTACGCTGGCTTCGGCGAACCGGCAGGATCCATCTTCCCCATGGTGGAAGATTCGGCCATCTATAAGTTCGACAAGGACCAGGCTAAGAAACTGCTGACGGAGGCCGGCTATGGTAATGGCTTCCCACTGACCCTGAGCTACAGCGCCACCCGTCCGGGTCCCGTGGCCGCAAAGTCTGCTGTCCTGATCCAGTCCATGCTCAAGGAGGTGGGCATTGACGTCCAGTTGCAGAACGTCGCCAGCTCCACCGACTTCTCCACGGCACTGATCGAAGGCCGTTACCAGGCAGTGTTGTACTCCGAGCCGATTGTGATCGCAGATCCTGCCTTCTACAGCTACGCGTTCTACGGAACCGGGGCCCCGAGCAACAGCACGGGATGGTCCAACCCGGAATTCGACAAGGCCCGCGCGGAACTCGCCGCGACGCCGGACAACCAGGCGGACAAGCGCACCGACCTTCTCAAGAAGATGGCCGGGCTGGTAGATGACGGCGCCGCGATCCTCTCGCTCGTTGAAACGAAGGGCGTGCTGGTCACCAAGACCGGGTTGTCGGGGGCAGTGCCCCTGACCAACGGCCAGATCTACTTCAACTCGCTCGGCCGCTAGCGTCCACGCAGCCTCACATGGTGCCGGCCGATCGTCGTCGAACCCGGCCGGCACCACCTCACAGAAGGAAGTCCCCCATGATTGAAATCTGCGGCAAGCAGGTCCGCGATACCCTTCAGGAATTGCTCGATCCGGCCACGACGGCCCTTGTGGTGATCGACATGCAGGAAGGCGCAGTGTATGCCGGTGGCGCAATTGGTGACTCCGGCCACGACCTCAGCATGATGCCGGCGGTCGCGAAGCGCTGCGGACGGGCCATCGAATCAGCCCGGAAGAATGGCGTGCCGATCTTCCACATCCGCGTGGAAAACCTGCCCGACGGCGCCAGCTCACCTCCCGCCTGGTTGCGGGCTTTGTACACGGCTGCCAATGGCCGGCCCATTGACCTGGGCAGGCTCAGCCTCAAGGGCGATCCGGCCACGGAGTTCTGCGCAGAGTGCCGGCCTGAGGAGGGGGAGGTAGTTATTACCAAGCGCCGGCCCAGCGCGTTTGTGGGCACTGAATTGGCGCTCCTCCTGCGCAGCCAGGGCATCGAATCCGTGGCACTCGTGGGAGTTTCAACCGGTGGATGCGTCGAGGCGACGCTGCGTGATGCCGTCCACAACGACTTCTATGCGGTCTTGCTGGAGGACGCAGTGGGCGCGTACGACACCGTGGTCCATGACGCCGCATTGACGGTGATGAAGGCCCGCCACGATGTCTGCAGCTTGGATGAGGCCATTGCGGTTTGGGACTCGGCCAAGGCCGCCTAGGCCATCCTCCGGGGACTGAGAGAGGAGAAGGCGTTGAAGTCACACACAGCCCAAGCGGCAGTCGTCGCCAACGACGCCCATAGCCTCATCGGTAGCCGCGTTCACCGTCTGGGAGCTGACATCCTCCTGGACGAGCATGTCAGTTGGTGTCCGCCTGGCGTGCACGTCACCCAGCCCGTCAATTGCTACCTCATCAAGGGAAGCAAAGGTTCAGTGCTGGTGGACACCGGCATCCGGCTTCACGAGGCGGAAATCATTCGGCAACTGGACGCCCTTCTTGAACCAGGCGAACGGCTCGCCGTCGTACTGACGCGAACGGAAATGGAATGCTGCCTGAACCTTCCGGCGATCGAGGCCCGGTTCGACGTCGAATCTGTCTGGTACACCGGCGGCATCACCGTGCCAAGGACCACAGCTGTCCCGCGGCGCATCATGGTCACCCCGGGGACATCACTTGATGTTGAGGTCATGGACGGCCTGACACTGCAGTTTGTCTCGCCCCTGATGCGGCTCCTGCCGACCTTGTGGATCTTCGACCCCGAATGTGGGGCACTGTTGACCTCGGATTCCTTCACCCACGGCTCTTATGGCGCGTCGAATGCCAGTGCAGGCCTCCATAAGTTCCGGTGGTTTGCCATGGCTGATACGCATGACATTGCGCGGGACGTTGAAGAAATCGTTGGCCGGCTACACGTCAATGCCATCGGGCCCAGCTATGGCGAGCCCATTGTTGGCCGAGCGGAATCCCTTGCTGCGGCCGAGGCCCTTGCCGCTGCGATCAGGAGGGTGGGCATTCAATGAGTTTCAATATTCCGGGCGGGGAGACCGCTACTGGCCGCGTCATTGGTGAAGGTGCATACTGGCTCGGCGGATGCCTGTCAGCCAGTGCCGAAGGCCAGGAAGTCCACTACCACGTGTCTTCCTACCTTGTGATCGGATCGAAAGCTTCCATTCTGGTGGACACGGGGGATCCGGCCCACCGGGGCACTGTGCTGGCACAGCTGGAGCGTGCTCTCGGAGGACGGACGCTCGACTACGTCTTCCCGACGCATCCGGAAATCCCGCACGCAGGAAACCTTCCGTTCCTTCTGGCCCGTTACCCGTCGGCAGTGGTAGTGGGTGACGTCCGCGATTATGCACTGCATTTTCCCGAGTATGCGGACCGCCTCATGGCCAAGGCTGCCGGAGAGTCTTTGGACTTGGGCGGCAGGGAATTCCGGTTCCTTCCGGCCTACATCCGGGACCTGGAGAATACGCTCTGGGGGTATGACTCCGGTGCCAGGATCATGTTCGTTTCCGACGGCTTCTCCTACATCCATGACATTCCGGCGCCGGATGAGGACGATGAGCCCGTGCATTTGCCAGGGCAGTGCCGGTTGCTCTCCAGTGAAATGCCGGCACCCCCTTCCGTCGAACAGGCGGCGTACGGGACGGGCCGTGCACTGTACTGGACCAAATTTGTCGACGTCAGCTTAGCCTTCCAGGCAATCGAAGACACTTTGGCGAGCCACCCGGCCCGGCTGATCGCCCCCGCGCATGGAAACGTCATTGACGACGTCGACAGCATGCTCAAGACGTCTCTGGCGGCGCACCGGAAAGTTTATGAAGGGTCACGATTGTAAAGTGAAGACTCATCAATATAATGAAAATGCATGCCGCGATTGCCAGAGAAACGTACTAGCCATTCCAGTGATCCGGGGTCAGCAGGAATCCGAGAAGGATGCTGCGATGGATGCCAACCAACAGCAAGGAGAGAGACAATGCGGGACCTGATTGGATATGGGGAGAACCCTCCTGTTGTCACTTGGCCGCATGGCGCCAAAGTGGCTGTCTCCTTGGTGTTGAACTATGAGGAAGGCGCCGAGAGCTCCATTGAGGCCGGTGACGAACTCGACGAGGATGTCTCGATCTTTGGCGGCTGGTCAGCCGACCCGTCGCGGCGGAGTCTCATGAAGGAGTCCTTCTTTGAGTACGGCAGCCGTGTAGGCATCTGGCGCTACCTTGGGATGCTCCGGGAATACAACCTGCAGGCCACGGTCATGGCTTGTGGAGCAGCACTGGAGCGGAATCCTGAGGCGGCCCGTGCGATTGTGCGGGACGGGCACGAGATCTGCGCCCACGGATACAAGTGGCGCGGAACCGTGGGAATGGAACCGGACGAAGAACGCAGGGAGATCCGCAAGTCCTTGGCCGCCGTCGAGGCAGTTTCCGGTGTGAGGCCGGTCGGCTGGTATGTGCGGGAAGGCATCACTGAGAACACGCGGACGATTCTGGCCGAGGAGGGCGTGCTCTACGACTCGAATTCCTACGCCGACGACCTTCCGTATTACGTCCAGGCGGGCTCGCACCCCCACTTGGTGGTGCCTTACTCCGGAGACACTAACGATGCTCGCTTCTGGGGTAACGGCAGCCTGGGTACCGGGGAAGACTTCTTCAACGTTTTGAAGGACACCCTCGATTGCCTTCTCATCGAAGGCGAGACGGTACCGAAAATGATGTCGGTAGGGCTGCATTTGCGCATCGGTGGGAGGCCCAGCGTTGCCCACGGAGTGCGCCGGTTCCTTGAATACGCCCTTGCCCAAACCGGCGTCTGGTTCGCTACGCGTGAGGAAATCGCGCGGTGGTGGAAGGAGCACCCGCCTGTACAGTCCGAAGGCATCAAGGCCCAAGCAGCATTCGAAGGTGCGGCGTGATGCGTCCGGGCGAGGCGGGCACAGCCCCAGTCAGACTTGATCGACTGGTGCACAACGTCCATGAGCAAGGCTTCACGGCCTTGGATAAGGTGGGGCTCAACGGACAGCGTGACCAAGGACTGGTCAGTACACTCATCTCCAGGGACCTTAGCGGGTCTGATGACCTCTGCGTCAGCTGGGGAAGGATCCTGCCGGGCCAACACCACTTGTGCCACCACCACCCGGACGCATCCGAGTTCTATGTGGTCCTGGGTGGAACGCCGATCGTCCACCTCGGAGACACCACATACCGGGCAAAACCAGGCGACGCTATCTACATCCCGCGTGGCACCACACACGGGATCACCAACGATGGCAAGGAGCACGTGGAGCTCATCGTCGGAGTCAGCAAACCTGCCGACTGGCAGTTCGTTCCGGACGAATAACTTCCCCTGCGCCCGGGTGCCCTGCGCTGTTCCATTTCCTCCATTCTCAGAAAGAATCCCCATGATCAAGGAACCGGCTGCCGCCGTTGGGCGCAGCGTTGGCATCATCACTGCAGATCCCACCCCGACGTTGCTTGCCCTGCTCGCCCGTACCGGAGTGGATTTCGTGGTCCTCGATGCAGAGCAAACCGGGATCACAATCCGGGACTGCGGCGATGTGGTCCAGCGGCTGGCAGGCTCCGGCGTGAAGGTTGCGGTGCGGGTGCCTGACTTGGACCCCAACACGCTCCTGGCCTTCGCCAATACCGGCGTTGAAGAGATTGTGCTGCCTCAAGTGCGGACAGTAGACCAGCTTGAACGTGCATTTGAAGCCACCCGATATGCCCCCGGGGGATCCCGTCCGCGACAGGTCACGCCCGCTTCGGCCTTTGGCATGGATTATTCGTTATCTCCTCTGCTCACAGTGTTGTTCGAGACGGCAGAAGCCGTGGAGCGGGTCAAAGAATTCGTTTACAGTGATGCTTTTGGCGGCGGCTGGGTGGGACCCACCGACCTGGCAGCAGACCTCCTACGGCACGGAGATGAGCGGCCCGAAGCCTTGCAGGAAGCCACGCAGCGGGTAGTTGACGTGGTATCAGGCGCAGGCAGCAGTATCGGACTACCGGCCCCCGGTTTGACCAAGGCGGCAAGCGTATTCGACCGCGGTGCCGATCGCTGTGCGGTCTATTGGGAGAAGGAAGTCGCCTCGCTTCTGACAAACTATGCCGGTTCGCGTGCCGCATGAGCGCCAATGGCCCGGGCGGCGCGCCCGTCGAATTTGCAGCACCAAAAAAGATGCCCACTCGAAATCATCTTCGATATACTGACGGAAATCCGAGGGCTAGTGAAGGAGTCGGCGTGGAAAGCACCGAAACGGCAAGCACCGAAGTAGCCGAGCCACAAGAACGCGACTTCTGGATTTCACATCTCGGGGTCATGATCAAACAGCAGCGTCTCGGCCGGTTTACCGTGGAAGAGCTTGCTGAACGCGCAGGTGTTAGCGCCGGTCTCATCAGCCAGATCGAGCGCGGCATCGGCAATCCGTCCTTTGCCACCCTCCTTCGCCTTGCGAACTCCCTTGACCTGCCGTTGGCCAGCATGTTCACTGACCCCAACGAGGGCCAGGACCATATGTTGGTTCGGCGCGCAGACCGGCGCCGCATCGAAATCCCGTCGCAGGGGATCATCATGGAACTCATCGTCCCCGATTCGGAGCGGAAGCTGGGTGTCATCAGCATGACCATTCCGGCGAACTTTGAGGGCGCACACGTTCCGCACTCGCACGAAGGCGAAGAGTGCGTCATCCTCCAAGCAGGCAACCTGGTGGCAACCATTGGGGGTCAGGACTTCGTGCTGGAGGCCGGAGACAGCCTCACCTATGATGCTTCCTTGCCGCACTGGTGGAGCAACAAAACGAACTCGGCCGCCGTGATGCTTGCAATCTCAACACCGCCGTCCCTAGGCAAGGCCCACTAGGCGTGGGCGTTCCCGGACCGGCGACGCGGCTGGGGATTCTTGTCCCGTCGAGCAACTCGAATGCGGAAACCCTCACCGCCGCGATACTGGCGGGTCAGCCGGACCTGGGAGTCCACTACAGCCGGTTCCGCTTGCCGCCAAGCCTCGATGACGCCGTGGATCTAGGCGTTCTCGGTGAGGCGCCGGCTTTGTTGAACGACGCTCATCTGCAGGCCATCGCGTTCCACGGCACGTCAGGGTCCTGGACGGGAATCACTCGCGATAGGGGTCTTTGCGCCGAGCTGGAGGCCGTCTGCGGCGCGCCGGCGACCACCGCGTCCGTGGCTGTCGTAGAGGCCGTGAAGGTCTTGTCAGCCACTCGAATCGGGCTCGTTTTTCCTGGTCCCCATGACATCGCCCACCGGATTAGGCAGGAGTATGCCAACCACGGAGTCGATGTGCAGACCATGTCGGTTCCGGAGGCGTCGATGACGAATCCGCAGATAGCCCTTTTGGGAGCCCGCGAGATCGAGGCCATGATTCGCCCCGCATTCGGGAACGCCGTTGACGCAGTGGTGTGCGTTGGCACCAACCTGCGTTCCGGCTACTTGGTGGCTGGCTTGGAACAGGAGTTCGGCATTCCTGTGGTGGACAGTGCGATTGCCACGCTGTGGCACATCCTCCGCATAGCCGGCGTCGCTCGTCCAATCCAAGGATGGGGAGCGCTGCTCGCCGCCAATTAGCAGCCGGCATCGTATTGTCGGCCGGGCATTCACTCTTCCCGTCCGCCCATAAGGTGGCCCTACGCCTACGCCTACGCTGAGCCGGCCGCCGTCGGCTGCTCCGGCGTCGTGATCTGAATCCAGGCGTTCACAATCTCTTCGCGCGTGGCAATCCACGCCCCGTTCTTGCGCGCATGGGCAATGAAGTGGTCGAGCGCGCCAATATACGCAGGCCTTCCGATCAGCCTGGGGTGCAGCCCGACGCTCATAACTGAAGGGCCGCCGCGGGGATCATCAGCGAGCAGCTCAAGGGCGGCGATCAGGTGGTTTCCGAATGCTGCGGCAGTGGGAAATTGCTTGAAGAGGCCGGAATCATTGGTGTCGCCGGCGTAGGGCAGCACGGGGAGATCCGGGTTGGAGGATCCGGATCCCCGATGCGGCAGGTCGTCATTGAAGCTGTTCGACTCGTACGAGAATCCGTTCCCGGCGAGCACTGTGCGCGTCCCCGGTTTGAGTCCATCCCGGGAATACCAGCTGGTGGGGGAGTGTCCCGTGCTCGCCTCGATCGCGTCGCGGGAGGTGCGGATGAGGCGGGCCTCTGCGTCGTCGTCGAGGTCGGTGTGCGTGTCCCACTGGTGACCATGATCGGCTATTTCATGCCCGTCGCGCACCAGGGCCGCGGCAACAGGAGGATTGAGTTGCAGCGCCGCCGCGCAGCAGAAGGCTGTGGCCCGGACGTCGTGTTTCCTGAGGAGCCGCAACAAGCGCCAAATGCCTGCGCGCGAGCCGTATTCGAAGGCGGATTCCAGCGTCAGGTTCCGGGCGGCCGACGCACTGGCGGGGATCCAATGGGCTCCGAGGTCATTGGCACCGTCGCCTCGGGCGATGCTGCGCTCCGCGCCTTCCTCGACGTTGATCACCAAGGAAACTGCCACTCGCGCACCGCCCGGCCAGCGGAAATCAGGCGGGGTTTCGCCGTACCCGATGAAATCCCGCTCCGTCCCTGCCCTTGCCACCATCGTTCTCCGTCCGGGGGTTCCGACGCCGCATCGTTGCGGCTATAGTGAAGCAAACTTCGATATGATGAAACTAGCCGAGAGGGGCGCGAATGTCTACGCTCATTCGCGGAGGCACCGTTGTTACGGGCTCCGGCGAAACCGTCCTGCCCGCCGGAGCGGTCGTGGTTCGGGATGGCCGCATCGCAGATGTGCTCGACCACTGGGACATGACCCTGAGTTTCGCTGGAGAGGTCATTGATGCTTCCGGGTGCGTCGTCATGCCCGGCCTCATCAACGTGCACACCCACGGAGTGACGCCCGGCCCGTTGTTCCCGAGCGCAGCACCGGCGCTGCCCGAGGAGCGTTGGATGGGCAACTTGGACAGGCATCTCCTGTCGGGCACCACGACGGTCCTTAACCTGTGTGGTTTCGCTTCCATGGACGAAGTGCGCGAAGCCGACCGCCGGCACTCGGTGCACGTCCGGGGCGCCACCACCCATCTGCCGCACTGCGTGCAAGCGGCTGCCATGGCTGACGGGCACGGTCTCACTGCCGTCTCCCGGGAACTGAGCGTCGAACAGATGCTCGACGACGGTGCTGTCGCCATTGGAGAACTGGGCGGCGGCCAAACGCTCGGTGGAGGAGGCCAGGATCTGGTCTACATACCGGCTGCCATCCACAAGGCCTCCGGGATCCGCATCACCATCGACCAGGCCCGGCGCATCAAAGAAGCGGTGTTGGGCCGGTTCATCGATGTCGCGGCATTCAACGTAAATGCCTTGGCGGAAGCTGCCAAGGAGGCCGGGCTTACTGAGGCCTTCACTGCAACCCAGCTTGCGAAACTCGTGACGGACTCGGTCATGCCATCCTTTGTTCCGGCTATCGAAGGGATCAGGGAAGGCATTCGGGCAGCGTCAACGTTCGGCGTGCCGGCAATTGTCCACAGCGCGTCCGCGACCGCCAAGGTTCTGCGTCAGATGATGCTTGAGCTTGACGGGAGTGGGGCGACAGTCATAGCCGCGCACGCAAACCATCCGTCCCATACTCCCGATGAGGCCCGCGAGCTGGCTGTTCTGGGAAGGAAGATGGGGTGGCCCGCCGAGGCATCCGTGTTCGATCTCCTCCACCGCCGGCACACCGTGAAGACACGCGAGCACTGGGACATCCTGCTTCGGGAACCAGAACTGATCTCGGTCATCGGCACGGATTATGGGCATGACGGAGACCATGATGAGTTGATCTCGGCCATTCAAGACATAGCCGTGCGTGGACACCGCCCGTTGGCAGGCGCCGTTGCCATGGCTACCTCGGCCCCGGCCGACCTCATTCCCGGCATCGCGCCCGGACGTGGGCGGCTTGAGGCCGGTCGCATGGCGGACGTGGTTGTGGCCAGTGCCGATGAACTCCGCGATGTGCGGCTGGTCCTGGTGGACGGCGTCTGTGTGGTCCGCGATGGGAAACTCACGCCAAAGGCGCATCGATGAGCGAAAACGTGGACGGAGTCCCACCATTGAATAGGGTCCCACCTTTGAACAGGGAACAACTCACTGTCATCCGTGGATTAGTGGGCGATGCGATTGCGCAGCAGGACCTGCCCGCGCTGGAAAAAGCGTATCGCGACTTTCGCGCAGGGATGGATTCACTGAAGGCTGACTTTGAACAGCAACTACGCGTCGACGAACAGAAAACCACAGCAGGGCAGGAGGTGCCGCAGTGAACCAAGAATGGAAAATGGGCATCGCCGAGGCGGCGGGCCTCCTTCGACGACGGGAGCTTTCGGCAGTTGAACTGCTCGACTCCGTGTTGGATCGCCTCCAGGCCACAGAGGGGTACGCTCACGCCTGGGCGCATGTGGATGAGAGCGCGGGGCGGGAAGCGGCCCGCACCGCCGACGAGCTGGCAGCGAAGGGTCAGTTCGCGGGCGCCCTCCACGGCATCCCTCTGGGAGTGAAAGACGTCATCAATGTCCGAGGCATGCCAACCGAAGGGGGCTCAGAGAGTCTTCGCGGGATTATCGCGGAAGAAGACGCCGGAGCCGTACGCCAGCTCCGGGCCAATGGTGCCGTGATCCTTGGAAAGCTTCAAACACACGAGTTCGCATTCGGGCAGGGGACACCGCCGTCACGAAACCCATGGAGCCCTGACCGATACGCGGGAGGCTCCAGCGTTGGATCGGGCGTAGCGGTGGCCGTTGGATCGATTCCCGGCGCTTTGGGCACCGATACAGGCGGCTCGGTACGGAACCCGGCTGCCATCAACGGTTTGGTAGGGCTGAAGCCAAGCTACGGCGTCGTGTCTTCTTCAGGGGTCGTTCACGTGTCCCACACCATGGACCACGTGGGCCCCATTGCCCGGAGCGTTGAAGACTGCGCGGCGCTTCTTGATGGGATGGCGGAGCCGAAGGGGATTTCCTTGCTCGGAGGACCCGTGTCGGCGCAAATCCGGAAACTCTCCGGGCCTGCAAGACTTGGGGTTGATCGCGCCATTTGGACACAATGGGGAGTCGCGGACGGCGTCGTGGAGGCTGTGGAAAAGGCGCTGCGCGTACTCGCGGACCTTGGGTTCGAGATCGTGGAGCTCCCGCTTCCCGAACTTGATCTCGCACTGCATGCCAGTGTTGCGATTTCACTCTCCGAAGCGGTAGTCCATCACCGCGCGCGGCTAGGAACCTCCGCTGAGCGATACTTGCCCGCCACCCGAATCATGATTGAAACGGGAGCGTTGGCCTCGGAGGGAGATATTGAGCTGGCTTGGCAGGTAAGGCATTACCTCCGGTCGTTTATACCAAGGGTCATGGCGCAGGCCCGGGTCCAGGCACTGGTTTCGCCCACCCTGCCGGCGATCGCCCCTTTTGCCAGCTCCATGTCTTCTGAACTCACAGCATCCCCGGGCGAGGATTCCCTTGCGGCTGCGTTGCGGATGCTCTCGGCGGCCAACCTCACTGGGATGCCGGCGGTCAGTGTGCCCTGCGGCTTTGCCAACGGCCAACCTGTCGGTCTGCACATCATGGGACAGCAACACGCCGATGCCACAGTCCTGGCGATCGCCAACGCCTACGAGCGCGCAACCCAGTGGCACCAACAGGTGCCGGTTCATGTGTTGCCGCTCGCCGTTGCCGAGGGAATGCCCCGGTCCTGATGACACATGAGTCAGCAAAGGCTACGGCGCCCGGCAGGCGCCACACGGCCTGGATGGGCTTCGTTCCCTGATGCGGGCCATCTCGAGGGAGGTCTCATCAGTGCGGCGCGCGTCGTCCGGCCCGGCCGGTGAAGGCTCAGCGCTGGATCCTTGCACTTCTCGCGGAGCATGCAATCAGGGCCAGCCGCTCGACTGATCCTTGTTATGGTTGGTGGGCGGCGGGTATTTGTAAACCCGGCCCCGCTGAGACTGGGGCTCTCCTTGGTGCCGCGGCGGCCTGGTCCGGCGGTGCCTGCGTTGCCAGACGGTGTTCAATCCGAACACCACTGCCATGATCACCAGTACGCATCCGAGTCCCACGCCAATCCCGATGAGCTCGTTCACTATTCGGCGCTCCAGGCCTGCCGGGCCTTCTGCGCCTGCAACCACCGCCGTCGGCGGCTGGCGATAACGAAAGCCCACCAGACCATGACGGAGGAGGCGAGCCCAAGGATTATGCTCCAGATACCCGTCCCCACTTCGTCAGGAAGGGTGAGGCAGTAGACGCCCAGGGCAAGCATCCCACCGCTTAGGAGCGTAAGGAAGCAGGCCGCCCCCCTGATGGTTGTCGGGTCCTGGAGCGGCGTGACGGCCGCCATCGAGTATCCTCCGGGGACACCTCCGGGCCCATACTGCTCCTCGAACTGGCGGACGTTGACCGGGTTCGGATCATAAGGCGATCCGCCCGGCCGGGCGAAGATTTTCTTGTTCTCCATGGCAATCCTGTCAGAATCCGGTTGCGAGGGCGTCGACCGGGATGAGCCGGTCCTTGATTTCGAATGTACCGCCGCCGAGGAAGCAGAACGCTACGATGACGGGGAAAGAAGATGACGCGGAGAACCAACATCCATCCCGCGCGCCAGAATCCGGGGGCGCTCGCCCGATGTTTCAGGCACGGCGGACCCTCCCATGACAGTGCGCAGTGATGGCCCCGGGTTCAGTTGCGGACCAGACGGGCCAGCAGGATGGCGCGAAGCCGGTGGAGGTGCGGCATCAGTCCATAGATCACGATCGGCACGGCAACGGTAGCCAGAAGGAAGGTGCGCAGTACGGGATGCAGGGTTACTAGCCAGTCGCCGACTACGAGGTTGATGACGGTCAGTGTGGGAAACACCGCCAGCCAGATCATGAGGGCGAGCTGATGTTGGGTTGGCGGCGGGGTCTGGGTGGGGCGCTGGGTTGTTGCTTGATCGGACATGAAGGCTCCTTTGGTATTCATTGGGCATCTGGTGATGGGGTTTGGATCAGTAGCCCAGGCTGAAGGCGCGGACAGCATTTCGGGTGTCCTCTTCTATCAGGTCGGCGTTGATGGCTATTGCTGAAGTGGATCCTTCGCCTGCTGCGGTTATGACTTGGGCGCGGGGGTTCGCTACATTACCTGCAACCCATACCCCGGGAATGGTGGTGAGCCCTGTGCCGTCGCGGACCACCCACCCGGAATCATCCATTTCGCAGCCGATCCTGGCTAGGAGGTCGTTGTAAGGGACGAAGCGGGGAGGGACGAACAGGGCCTGCCGGCGAATAATCCGTCCGTCGTCCATTTCCACTCCGCTGAGCTGGTCGTTCTCGACGAGGACTTGCTTCACGGTGCCTTCGACGATCCCGATCGCGCGGGCCACGAGCTCGGAGCGCTGCAGCGGTGTTAGGGATCCGGGCGGGGTGAAGAACACGACGTCCGTCGTCCACTGCCGCACAGTCTGCACATACCGAACGGATTCAGCAGAACCGCCGAGCACGCCAAGCTGTCGGTCGCGGACCTCGAAGCCGTGGCAGTACGGGCAATGCAGGACGTCCCGGGCCCATCGGGCCGCAAGACCGGGAATGTCCGGCAGTTCGTCACGCAGGCCGGTGGCGATCAGCAGGCGGCGCGCCGAAACCCGCTGGCCGTCCGAGAGCAGAACCCAGAACCCCGATCCGCCCGACGGCACCAGCTCGGTCACGTCACCGGCACGGATCTCGCCCCCGTAACCTTTCACTTCGTCCCTGCCCACTTCGAGCAGCCCGGCCGGCGGCATACCATCACGGGACAGGAAGCCGTGCATGTGCGGGGCCGGCGCGTTCCGGGGGGCGCCGGAGTCCACTAGGAGGACTTTCCGGCGGGCCCGTGACAACACCAGGGCCGCCGAGAGTCCGGCCGCTCCGCCGCCCACTATCACTACGTCAAATTCAGTCATGGCTCAAGGCTGTCCGGCATCCTGCGCTGCGACAACAAACGTTGCTGTTTCCGGGAATTAGGCGTTTCTGGGAATTAAGCGTTGGATAGCCCTGTGACCGACTCAGTACCAGCGATCGCGGCCGCCCTTGAGCAGGTTGGACCACGGCTGAAACGACTGCGCACCCAGCGCGGCGTTACGTTGACAGCTCTCGCTGCCGCTACCGGAATTTCGAAAAGTACTTTGTCGCGGCTGGAGACAGGGCAGCGGCGCCCCAGCCTGGAACTGCTGCTGCCCCTCGCTCAGGCGTACCGCGTGCCACTGGATGACCTTGTCGGCGCCCCCGACGTCGGAGACCCCCGTGTCCGCCTCAAAGCCGCCGGCTCGAACGGGCGGACCGTCATTCCGCTTACGCGCCAGCCTGGTGGCATGCAGGCCGCGAAGATCGTCATCCCCACCACGAAGATCCACCCCGAACCCAAGACGCATGAAGGATACGAATGGCTTTATGTCCTCTCAGGACGCATGCGTCTTGTTCTCGGCGACCATGACCTGATCCTCGAACCCGGGGAAGTGGCGGAGTTCGACACGCACGTCCCTCATTGGTTCGGCAGCACCGGAGACCAGCCCGCAGAAGTCCTCAGCGTCTTCGGCGGACAGGGCGAACGGATGCACGTCCGCGCCAAGTCAAACAACCGTGCGAGAAGCAGCAAACAGTAGAGGCCCGGAATTCGGACGCAGGCACACGTAATCGCTTTAGTCAGAAAAACAGAGAACCCCTGGAAATCCTTGATTTCCAGGGGTTCTCTACCGAGCTTCCTATCAGAATCGAACTGATGACCTTTTCATTACGAGTGAAACGCTCTACCGACTGAGCTAAGGAAGCACCGCGTTCATCGCCGGTTTCCCGGGCGATCACGCAAGACATAACTGTAATAGAGGCACCGCGCCCGGGTCAAAACGAGGGCAGTGGTGGCCGTTGCGGGGATGTTCACCTGCATGTCGGGCCGGGTTCAGGCGGCCTTTTCCAGGCGGCCGGAAGCTGGGAAATCAACGGTGGCGGTTACATGGAGCCACGAAAACCAGCCGAAGGAGCCGCGCAATGACCGAGGACGCAATAACCAGGGATACGAACAACACTCCCCACCGGCTACGGCTGGCCGTGGTGGACATGGTGGGTACCACGATTACCGACGATGGCCGCACGGAGCGGGCTCTGTCCCGCGCGTTGGTGGAGCACGGCGTGAAACCGGGCAGCAGGCGCTTCGAGAGCATGCTCGGTTATGCGCGTGACACCATGGGCTTCTCGAAAATGGCGGTCTTTGGGGACCTCTTCGGCGACGCCGCGGTGGCAGAGAGCGCAAACAAGGTCTTCGAGAGGGCTTATGACGAGTTGATCGAGGACTCTGGTATCCGGGCTATCCCTGGCGCGGAGGATGCCATTATCTGGATGCGGGAGTCCGGCATCCAGGTGTGCCTTGCCACGGGCTTCGGCCGCCATACGCAGAACATGGTGCTCGAGTCACTGGGGTGGATGGGGCTGGCGGACCTTAGTTTATGTCCGGCAGATGCGGGCCGCGGCCGGCCCTACCCGGACATGATCCTGACGGCGTTGCTCGCCTTGGACCTCGATGACGTGCGGGAGGTGGCCGTGATTGGAGATACCAGCTCAGACATGCTCTCAGGCGTCCGCTCGGGTGCATCCCTGATTGCCGGCGTCCTCACAGGCTCCCACTCCGAGGCGACGCTGCGCGCAGCGGGTGCTACCGTCGTCGTGGATTCCATCAAGCAACTCCCGCTCCTGCTGGAGAAACACGAATCCAGGCCCGTCACGTCACGGGAGACTTAGCACTGGAGTCCGTCCTGCGGCAGCTTGCCGTCCACAAAGTAATCGTCGACGGCGGTGCTGACGCATGAGTTCGAGCGGCCATAGGCTGTGTGCCCCTCACCTTCCCAGGTGACCAGGGCAGCATTTTCCAGCTGTTTGCGCAGCGACTGTGCCCACTCCAGGGGGGTGGCCGGGTCGCCGGTGGTACCGATGACGACGATGGGGGCGGAGCCGGTGTAGTCCACAGGGGCCGGCGTGCGGGTGTTCTTGTACGGCCAGTCCTTGCAGGTCACCCCGCCGTAGGCGAAGAATGCGCCGAATGTTGGAGATTCCTGCTTGAGGCGAACTTCCTCAGCCCTCATTCCGGCGGTATCGCTGACCATTGGGTAGTCGAGGCAGTTGATGGCCTGGAACGCGAATGCCGAGTTTGAACTGTACGTACCGTTGGCTTCGCGGTCCGCCCCGAGATCGGCGATGCGCATCATCTGGGACACGTCGCCGGAGAAGGCACTGTCCAGGGCCTGGGTCAATGCGGGCCAGCTTTGGTTGTCATAGAGCGGGAGGAAGAGCCCGTTGACAAACTCGGTCCCGGTCACCAGCCTCCCGTCCTTGGCTGTTTGGGGGTTCTGGTCCACTGCGTTGATGAGATCCCTGATTTCCTGGACTCCGTTGTCAACGGAACCACTCAGGGGGCACCCCTTTTGACGAAGGCAGTCGTCGACGTACGTGCGGAGGGCCTTTTCAAACGCTTTTGCCTGCCCCGCAGTCAGTTCCTCGTTGCTGATGGACGGGTCCACGGCACCGTCCAGGACTAGGTGCCCGACGTTCTCAGGGAACAGCGAGGCGTAGGTGGAACCCAGGAAAGTACCGTAGGAATAGCCCAGGTAATTGAGCTTGGCATCATTGACGACGGCGCGCAGGACGTCCAGGTCTTTGGCAGCACTGACGGTATCGATGTGCTCCAGCACGGGTCCGGTCTTCTCGACGCACTTCTCAGCCAGGGACTTGTTGAAGGCCAAGGCGGCAGCCAGGCCTTGGTCCGTGTCCTTCCGGAATACTTTCTCGCGAGCGGCGTCGCGTTCTGCATCAGACAGGCAGGTGACCGGAGCGGACCGCTTGACGCCGCGGGGGTCGAAGCCCACCATGTCGTAGTTGGCGCGGAGCTTCTCGGTGAAGTGCGTGTTTCCCGCATCCTTGACGAAATCGACGCCGGAGCCGCCCGGACCTCCCGGATTGACCAGGATGGAACCCTTCTTGGTGCCCGTGCTGGGCAATTTGATGGCGGACAGCGTGATGTCGGCGGAGTCCGGTTTGCCATAGTCCAGGGGAACCTTGACCTCAGCACACTGGAACCCGTCCTCGCACGAGCTCCATTTCACGGCCTGTGAGTAGTACTTTTCGAGGCCTTTAGGCGCCGAGGCCGCAATGGACGGGTCAACAGTGCTGGTGCTTGGCTTCGCCGTAGGTGTCGGCAGGAAGGGCAACGAGCAGGCACTGAGCACCAGCAGGGAGGCAAGGGCCAAGCAGAGGGCCGCGAACCCGCGCCGCCTGGCACTCCTGCCCGCAGCAGGCTGGACAGACCGGTCCCTTATAGGGGTACCGGCGGGCCGGCGAGGTGCGGACTTCATGGATTCTCCTATTGCTGGATGAGGCTGGTCGCCATGGACTCGACCGCCAACAGCGGCGCCACGTTGGTGGTGGTAATACGGACACGGGCCTTGTTGATCGCGTCCATCCGGGCGAGGGTCGCTTCCGGGGTGGAGCGGGCGGCGTATTCTTCAAGATCGCTCTTGAGCTCAACGTTGACCAGCTCCACGGCGTTCCCCAATTGGATGATCAGGACATCCCGGTAGAAGGACAACAGATCGGTCAGCGTGCGGTCCAGCGAGTCCGTGATGGAGCGCTTGGCACGGCGTTTTTGGTCGTCCTCAAGCTGCCTCACCTGGCTCCGCATGGACGGTGGCAGCGTGCCCGACTCTGGTGCGCCAAGGCTTGCCAGGAGCGCAATTTTCTCGGCCGCGTCGCGTTCATCATTGGAGCTGTTGGCTTCATCGGTGGCAATCTTGACGAGCTTCTCGGCCATCATCACCGCTGCCGTAACCCCCCGGAGTCCCAAGGGGATGCGAACCGTTTCGAGACGGCGTTCGCGGGCGTCCGCGTCCCGGGCGAGCCGGCGGGCAATCCCGATGTGGCTTTGCGCAGCACGGGCAGCCCGGTCCGCGAGTTCAGGATCGATGCCGTCACGCCTTACCAGCAGTGCGGCGACGTCGGAGGCTGGCGGAAGCCGCAGGCTGACGGGACGGCAGCGCGATCGGATGGTAACCAGTACGTCTGCCGGCGATGGGGCGCACAGCATCCAGATGGTACGCGGAGTCGGTTCTTCGATCGCCTTCAACAGGACGTTGGTGGTTCGTTCCGCCATGCGGTCCGCGTCCTCAACGATGATGATCCGCCAACGGCCAGTGGCGGGACGGTCGCCAGCCTTTGAGACGAGTTCGCGGGCTTCGTCGATGGTGATGGTGACTTTTTCGGTCCGTACGAATGTCACATCCGAATGGGTCTCGCCGAGGATCGTGTGGCACGCGGCGCACTCCCCGCAGCCACGCAAAGTGACGTCGTCCTGCTCGCAGTTCAGCGCGGCAGCGAAAGCCTTGGCAGCGTTGGAACGGCCCGATCCCGGAGGGCCGGTGAAGAGCCAGGCATGAGTGAGGCCGGTTTCGCCCTGCGCTGCCTGCTTGAGCTGGGCAACGACCGGCGACTGGCCTTGGAGGTCGTCCCAAACACTCATAGGTGGTTCCCGGAAACACGCTCGCCCAGCCCACGCTCAACCAGCAGGGATTCCACCCGTTCGAGGATCTGCGCGGCCAGCGTCCCAATTTCGGCTTTGGCTGGGAGCACCAAATAACTTGTGGGAGCCGCCGCAGCGAGGTCAAGGAAGGCACGGCGGATTGTGGAGTGGAACGCGTCCGGTTCCGATTCCAAACGGTCCTCCGCAGCCGCGCCGGCGGTGCGACGTTCGCGGCCGTCGGAGGGCTCGACGTCGAGCAGTACAGTCAGGTCCGGATGCAGGCCTTCCGTGGCCCATTCGTTGAGGGACAAAACCCCCTCTGCCCCAAGCCCGCGGCCAGCACCTTGATAGGCAACGGACGAGTCAATGTAGCGGTCCGTGATGACCACACGACCGGCTGCAAGCGCCGGGCGGATCACTTGGCTGGCGTGCGCTGCCCGGGCCGCCGCGAACATCAGCGCCTCTGTGCGGGCATCGATGGTGCCGTGGCCATGGTCCAGGACAAGGGAGCGCAGCTTTTCTCCAATGGGCGTCCCGCCGGGTTCGCGGGTGCGCACCACGGACAGGCCCCGCGATTCGAGGGCGTCGCAGAGCCGGGCAGCCTGGGTGGACTTGCCGGCTCCATCGCCACCTTCGAACGCGATGAAAAGACCGGGGCTCTGAATACTCACCTGTCTAGCCTACCGATCAGGCGCAAACCGTAACGGCTTTCATCCACAGGCTCGCCCACGACTACCCTGAAACCATGAGCCTTTCCGATCAGCGTGCTGCCGATTTGTCCCCGGAAACCGTTGTGGTGGCTGCGGGCCGCCCCGAGCGTAAACATGATGAGCCGGTGAATCCGCCCATCGTCCTGTCCTCCACATATTTTGGAACTGGTTCTCTTGGCGACGGCGATCGCGGCTATGGTCGCTACGCCAACCCCACCTGGGACCCGTTCGAGGACGCCCTGGGCAAGCTGGAAGGCGCGACGCTGCCCGGCTTGCTGTACGCATCCGGGCTCGCTGCCGCCAGCTCGGCCCTCTCTTTGGTACCTGCCGGTGGCGTTGTTGTCATGCCGTCTCATAGCTACTCGGGCTCGTTGGTCATGGCGACGGAACTTGCTGAGAAGGGCTTCCTGGACCTACGAATCGTGGACATTACGGACACGGAGGCCGTGAAGGCCGTGATCAGTCCGGAAGATGGCAAAGCCGCGGACATGCTCTGGCTGGAAAGCCCCACCAACCCCATGCTTGGCATTGCCGATGTTCGGGCGCTTACCGACGCCGCCCACGCTGTGGGCGCGATCGTGGTCACAGACAATACTTTCTCCACGCCGTTGGTGCAGCAGCCGCTTAGCCTGGGCTCCGACGTCGTGCTTCACTCCGTGACCAAATACCTGGCGGGCCATTCCGACGTCGTCCTGGGCGCCTTGGTGACCTCCAACGCGGAACTGCGGGCCACGCTCCTCCACCATCGCATCATCCACGGCGGCATCGCCGGCCCGTTCGAGGCATGGCTTGCGCTGCGCGGACTGCGCACCCTCGCCTTGCGGATCGAGCGTTCGCAGGCGTCCGCGGCAGTGCTCGCCGAGCGCCTCAGCACTCATCCGAGGGTAGAGTCCATCCGTTATCCGGGCCTCCCCTCGGATCCGGGGCATGAGCGCGCCAAGGACCAGATGAAGGGGTTTGGTTCCATCCTTTGCATCCAAATCGCCGGAGACGAAGCCCGCACTGGCGCCCAGGCCGCCGACGAAGTGGTCCGTGCGCTTCAGCTCTGGCTCCCGGCAACATCTTTGGGCGGCGTTGAGTCCCTGATCGAACGTCGACGCCGGCACACGGCTGAACCGGTTAGTGTCCCGGAGAACCTGGTTCGTTTGAGCGTGGGTATCGAGAATGTGGAAGACCTCTGGTCCGATCTCGAGCAAGCACTGAAGTCGCTGGACGGTTAGGCTAAGGGGCGTGGACGGAAAATTCTTGATCGCGATTGTCACCAACGCGGTCTACTTCATCCTTGGCTTGGTGGCCGTTGTTCTTGAACTGTGGGCTTTTGTGGATTGCCTGCGCCACCGGCCGACGCTGTTTGTTGCCGCCTCCAAGCGCACCAAGACGTTCTGGTTGGCCCTCACCGGCGTCGCTTTTGCCATCGGCGCATTGACCCTCTTGAGCGGTGGTAGCGGTCTGGGCCTGTTCGGCATTGCTGCAGTGACCGCGTCCTGCGTATACCTTGCGGACGTCCGTCCAGCAGTCCGCGAAGCAGGCAGCGGCGGCAACCGCAACGTCGGTCCCTACGGACCCTGGTAGAAAAATGCGTGGGTAAAGAACGCTACTTCGGCGCCACCGCGTCCCACGCCACCGTAACTTCACCCAGGCGCCACCGCGACGGACCATCCTGAAGCGGCCACCCGGCGTCGCGCAGTAAGCGGCACATTCCCGTCCAACGCTGCCGGTTGCCGAACGATGCCAGCGGCGCGACCTCCAGCCATGCCTTGTCCATGGCCCGCAGGAATGCATGGATGGGTTCGCCTGGCACATTCCGGTGGATAAGGGCCTTGGGCAGCCGCTCGGCCACTTCCGAGGGCAGCTCAAAACTGCCGAACCGCACCGAGAAACTAAGGCTCAGGGGGCGGTCCCGGTCCAAGGCCACCCACGTGACGCATCGGCCGATCTCATCGCAGGTGCCATCGATGAACAGGCCGCCCGGAGCCAAGCGGGACTGAACCAGGCCCCAGATCCCGGCCACGTCCGCCTCCTCATACTGGCGGAGAACGTTAAAGGCCCGCACAAGTACGGGGTCCCCGGGAACGGGCACTTCGAAGCCACCTACGTGGAAGCTGAGCCCGGGGCGTTCCAGCGCCTTGGCCGTACGAACCCGGTCAGGCTCAATTTCGATCCCGCAGACGCGCACATCCGAACGGACGGCCTGGAGCCGTTCAAAAAGTTCGACGGCGGTGGCTGGCGAGGCGCCATAGCCCAGGTCTACAACCAAAGGGTCGACGGCGGCGCGCAGCCGCCACGCCTGCGGCCCGGCGAGCCACCGATCCAAGCGACGCATACGGTTCGGATTGGTTGTGCCGCGGGTGACGTTGCCAACAGGTTTCCCACTTCGACTTCGGGAAGTACTGACCCGTTCCGCTTTTTGCACCACGGCCCCCACTTTATCCTGCAACCCGGGGTCACTTACGGCCCATGCGGAGCCGCTTTATGGGCCGTAAATGACCCCGCGTTGAGAAACGTAACGCCCGGCAAGGCACAGGACCCCTCGGCTAGGATGAAAACCATGACTTACAAGCTGATTCTGCTGCGCCACGGCCACAGCGACTGGAACGCCAAGAACCTGTTCACCGGTTGGGTGGACGTAGACCTGAACGACCAAGGCCGCGCGGAAGCAGTGCGCGGTGGGGAACTCCTGGTTGAGAACAACATCCTCCCGGACATCCTGTACACCTCGCTCCTGAAGCGCGCCATCAACACCGCCAACATGGCCTTGGACAAGGCCGACCGCGGCTGGATCCCGGTCAAGCGCGACTGGCGCCTCAACGAGCGCCACTACGGTGCGCTGCAGGGCAAGGACAAAGCCCAGACCCTCGCCGAATTCGGCGAAGAGCAGTTCATGGAATGGCGCCGCAGCTACGACACCCCGCCGCCGCCCCTGTCCGATGACAGCGAATTCTCGCAGGCGCACGACGTCCGCTACAAGGACCTCGGCGACGCCCTCCCGCGCACTGAGTGCCTCAAGGACGTCCTTATCCGCCTCCTCCCGTACTGGGAATCGGACATCAAGGAAGACCTCAAGGCCGGCAAGACCGTCCTGGTGACCGCGCACGGCAACTCCCTGCGCGCCCTGGTCAAGCACCTTGATGGCATCAGCGATGACGCCATTGCAGGACTGAACATCCCCACGGGCATCCCGCTGGTCTACGAACTGGATGAAGACTTCCAGCCGATCAACCCGGGCGGCACGTACCTGGACCCCGAGGCAGCAGCAGATGCGATTCTGGCTGTAGCGAACCAGGGTAAGAAGTAAGTTCTCCGCTACTGCCGCGGCGGCTGCTCGGTCGTTCCTCCCTTAGACGCAGCCCGCCCGCGGCACCAGCTAGTAAGCGGTCTTAATTGACGACGGCGGCCGGTCACCTCTCAGGTGACCGGCCGCCGTCGTTGGTTATGCGGGGACCCGCTAGAAGCCCTCAGGCTGCCATTCGCCCGTGACGAGGTATGTGACCTTGCGGGCCACGGAGACGCCGTGGTCAGCGAAGCGCTCGAAGTAGCGGCTGGCCAGGGCCACATCCACCGTGGTGGAAGCAGTCTCGTTCCAGCCGGGGGAGGCGATCGCCTTGAAGACGCTGAGGTGGAGATCGTCCACGGCGATGTTGATCTTGAGGATGTCGCGCGCGACCTCAAGGTTGCGGGTCTCGAGGAGTTCGGTGACCTTGGCCGTGATGTCGATGTCGTGCTGCGCCATCGCCTTGAAGGTCTGGGTCAGGGACGTCGGGATGACGGTCGCGGGGTAGCGGAGGCGGGCCAGCTGCGCCACATGGCGGGCGAGGTCACCCATGCGCTCCAGCGATGCGCTCATACGGAGCGAACCAACAATCATGCGCAGATCGCTGGCAACGGGGCCTTGCAAAGCCAAGATGTCGATGGCCCGTTCGTCGAGGCTGTTCTGCAGGAAGTCGATGCGTGCGTCTGCCGCGATGACGTCCTGGGCAAGATCGACGTCGGCGCCTTCGAAGGCCGTAGTGGCCTTCGTGATTGCTTCGTGAACCAGTTTGGAAATCTCGACGAGGTCGTCACCGACCTGGGTGAGCTCCTCCTGAAAAACCTTGCGCACTAAGGCGTCCTTTCCTTGGAAATCCTGTCCCATGCTGGGTGCGGATTTCAAAAACTATTGGGAGTCCAACCAGTAACTGTGTCAGGAGCCAGTGAACGGTTGCGCACCTTTAGATGAACGTTAGTTGAACCGCCCCCGTTTGGCATCGGATCAACACTTTGGCGTGATTCCAGAGCATAAGCTGGACACGTGGATCCGTTGCTTATAGGTGTCGTTGCAGGCTTGGTTGGCCTGTCACTGGGCGTCTTTGGCATGCTCGCTTTCAGGATCAGCGAACGGCAGCGCAGGATCGTGGACCTGGATGTTACCGAACCCCTGCTTCCGGAAGGTGCAGCGGAGGTGCTTGCCGTCGTCGGGCGCGCATTTGTGGTGGTCGATGCGATCGATGGCGTGGTCCGCGCGAGTCCGGCAGCGTACGCCTACGGCCTGGTTCGTGGCCACACCGTGGTTCACAAGCAGCTCCTGGACATGACCGCAAAGGTCCGCCGCGATGGCGTGATTCTGGAGGAACAGTACGAACTTCCCCGGGGGCCTCTCGGCAAGGGCACCATCGTGGTCCAGGTGCGGGCAGCAATGCTCGGCTGGGAGTACATCCTGCTGCTCGCCGACGACCGTACCGAGATCACCCGCACCGAGGAGATCCGCAATGACTTCGTGGCCAACGTTTCCCACGAACTCAAGACGCCGGTGGGCGCAATTTCGCTCCTGGCCGAGGCATTGGAAGCCTCGCCTGACGACGAAGAAGCCGTGCGTCGCTTCGCCAAACGCATGCATAAGGAATCCGGACGCCTCGCAGCGTTGGTCCAGGACATCATTGAGCTTTCCCGGCTTCAGGGCGCAAATGTTGCCCAGCAAGGCCACGCGGTGGACATCAACACTGTGATTACTGAGGCAGTGGACCGCTCGCAGCTCCCGGCAGAGAGCAAGAACATCCAGATTGTTGTGGGTGGCCATTCAGACTCCCTGGTGTTCGGTGACAGGGACCTGCTGGTCACCGCCCTTCGCAACCTGATCGACAACGCCATCCGCTACTCGCCGGAGAACACCCGGGTAGGCGTCGGAGTCCGGACCCGGGAGGGCGTGGTCGCTATCTCAGTCACGGACCAGGGCGAGGGCCTGACCCCGGAGGACCAGGAACGGGTCTTCGAACGTTTCTACCGGGTGGACGCTGCACGCTCCCGGCATACCGGTGGCACTGGCCTGGGCCTCAGCATCGTCAAGCACGTTGTGTCCAACCATGGTGGCGAGGTCACTGTGTGGTCCCAGCCTGGTCAAGGCTCAACGTTCACCATCCGGTTGCCCGAGATGGAAGGCCAGGACGACGACGCCGGCCTCCCGAGTCATGCTGCATCCACTGCCGGGTCCGCGGAGCTACCAGCGACGGGTGTTGCCGCCGTCGAAAGCCCGCACACCACCCAGCAACCGCATCACGCGAATTAACCGCAACACGCGAATAAACAAGTGGGCGCCGGCGGCGCCCAGGAGCAAGGAGCCAGCGCTTGAGCAGGATTTTGATAGTGGAGGACGAGGAGTCCTTCAGCGACCCCCTGTCCTACCTTTTGGGCAAAGAGGGTTTCGACGTCGAGGTAGTGGATAACGGCACTGACGCCTTGGTGGAATTCGACCGGAATGGTGCCGACCTCGTCCTGCTGGACCTCCAGCTGCCCGGAACACCGGGGACGGAAGTGTGCCGTCAACTGCGCCAGCGTTCCAGCGTGCCGGTCATCATGTTGACCGCCAAGGACTCGGAGATCGACAAAGTGGTTGGCTTGGAGCTGGGTGCCGACGATTACGTCACCAAGCCGTACTCCTCCCGCGAACTCGTGGCGCGTGTGCGCGCAGTGCTCCGCAGGCAGGGTGAGCCTGAAGAGCTGATCACCTCAACCGTGCAGGCCGGACCGGTCCGGATGGATATCGAACGCCACGTGGTGAGCGTGAACGGCGAGCAGGTATCACTGCCGTTGAAGGAATTTGAACTCCTTGAAATGCTGCTGCGCAATTCCGGACGTGTGCTCACCCGGGGCCAGCTGATTGACCGCGTGTGGGGTTCGGACTACGTGGGTGATACCAAGACGCTTGATGTCCACGTAAAGCGCCTGCGTAGCAAGATTGAGCCGGATCCGTCGGTTCCTAGGTACCTGGTTACCGTGCGTGGGCTGGGGTACAAGTTCGAGCCGTAAAGCTTCAATCAGCCACAATGACGAAGGAAGGGTTCCGCCGCAGCGGAACCCTTCCTTTGTTGTCTTACTTGAAGCGCGCCCGCTAGTGGCTGGCTGCTGCGGATTCGGTGGCCGTCGGCGTGGCAGTCGAGGTTGCCGTGGACGTCGGCGTGGCGCTCGAAGAGGGCAGGTACTCCTTGTACTCCGGGAGCGTGCCGTCAACTACGGGAACGTTGAGGGTAGCGGAATCAGAACCACTCCGAATGGTTACCGGGCTCAGTCCGCCGGGCTTGGTGCCAGCGGTGCTAAGGACCGCAGCGTCAGCCTCTTTGTTCAGGTACGTCTCTGAGTTTGCCTTAACGGGAATCTCAGTCTGGGAACCGTTTGCACCACTGATGGTCAGTGTTGCATCCGAGTTGGACTTGTTGAACACCGCGCCGATCACGCGGCCGGGCTGGTTCTCGCCGGAAGCGACTATCAGCATGTTGCGCAGCTCCAGCTGGCCGAGATCTGCTCTGACCCCGTCCGATGCTGAATACTGGTGGGAAGTCTGCTGGGCGTTGACGAAGCCGCAGCCGGTAACGGACAGAAGACCGACGCCGATTGCAGCCGCCGCAATTGCCAGCTTGCCGCGCTGGACAGTGTTCATCGCAGAATTGCGCACGACACCTACTCCTCAAGAGTCATTGGAAACTTTTCAGCCATAGCCTATCGGCAAACCAGCCGAAACAAGGATTCGAGAAGGCTTTATGGCGTACGCGACGGGGAAGGTCCGACGCGCAACTTGCCTCGCTGAAGCATCTTTCCGGGCCCACGTCAAGGGGTATCGCGAGCTCGTTTGGGGCCTATTTCCCTTTATTGGCGCGGCAGGACGGGCCGTCGGGTGCCAGTCGTATGCCTTAATCGTGATAGACTAGTCTGCGGGAAAGGGGAAAGTCCACATGGTTTTTGAGGTCGGCGAGACAGTAGTTTACCCTCACCACGGTGCAGCAAAAATTGAGGAAATCAAGATGCGCACCATCAAGGGCGAAGAGAAGATGTATCTCAAGCTCAAGGTGGCTCAGGGTGATCTGACCATTGAAGTTCCAGCAGAGAACGTTGACCTTGTTGGGGTCCGGGACGTAGTGGGCAAAGAAGGCTTGGAGCACGTATTTGACGTTCTCCGCGCCGAGTTCACGGAAGAGCCTACCAACTGGTCGCGTCGTTACAAGGCAAACCTGGAGAAGCTTGCTTCGGGCGATGTCATCAAGGTGGCGGAGGTCGTTCGCGATCTTTGGCGTCGTGATCACGATCGCGGCCTTTCCGCAGGTGAGAAGCGCATGCTGGCCAAGGCGCGGCAGATTCTGATTTCAGAACTGGCCCTGGCTGAGAAGACAGACGAAGAGAAGGCAGCAAGCGTTCTTGACGAGGTCTTGGCTTCCTAAGAATTGATCCCCGGTGGTGCGAAAGCGCCGCCGGGTTTCTTTTTGCCACAAAGTACTCTTGTCACCATGAGTATTCCTTCCAAGCGCGCTGTTACGGCGGTGATCGTGGTTGCTGCCGGTTCGGGCGAACGCCTCGGTTACGGCATGCCAAAGGCCAAAGTTCCGCTGGGTGGCGAAACCATCCTGATGCACGCACTGCGTGGCGTCGTCGCTGCCGACGTCGCGCGCCAGATCTGCGTTGCCCTACCCAAGGGGGATGCGGAACTCCGCCAACTGATTGCTGACTTCACTGTTGAACTGGTGGACGGTGGCCCGGAAGTGACAGTCGTCGACGGCGGGTCCACCCGTGCGGATTCCGTCCGCGCCGCTCTGGCTGCTTTGGAGGACGGCACCGAAGCCGTGCTCGTACATGATGCCGCCCGTGCCCTCACCCCCGAGCGCGTGTTCCAGCGCGTCGCCGACGCTTTGGCTTCCGGCGCCAAGGCCGTCATTCCAGCCATGCCCGTGGTGGACACCATCAAGACTGTGGCCCAGACCGGCGCTTCGGATTCTGCCATCGCCCCGGAAATTGTCACGGGGACAGCGCCCCGGGAACAGCTCAGGGCAGTCCAGACTCCACAGGGTTTCGAGCTCGCCACGTTGCGCCGCGCGCACGACGCCGCCGAGCTCTTTGATGACAAACAGGCCGCCGCAGTCACCGATGACGCCATGCTGGTTGAGCTTCTGGGCGTTCCGGTCCACGCCGTCCGCGGGGCCAGCCAGTCGCTGAAGATCACCACTCCGCTGGATCTCATCATCGCTGAAGGCCTCCTCGAGGGCCCGCTCGGAATGCGCTGGGTGGAAGGCTGATGGCGTCTCAGCAAGCTGCAAGCCGTCCCACCCACCTGGTCCTGCCCCGTACAGGGATCGGCGTCGACGTGCATGCGTTCGCGCCGAAGGACGATCCCCAGCCGCTTTGGTTGGGTGGCCTCTTTTGGGAAGGCGAACGAGGGCTGTCCGGACATTCCGACGGCGATTGCGTCGCCCATGCAGCTGCCGATGCCCTGTTTTCCGCCTGTGGTATCGGTGACCTTGGTACCCACTTCGGCACAGACCGTCCCGAATTCGCCGGCGCCTCCGGGGTAAAGCTCCTCGGTGAGGCCGCACGGATTGTCAGGGCCGCAGGGTTCGAGATCGGCAATGTCGCCGTCCAGTTCGTAGCCAACCGGCCCAAGTTCGGACCCCGCCGCGAAGAATCCCAAAGGGTGCTGAGTGAAGCCGCGAACGCACCCGTCAGCGTCACGGCCACCACCAGCGATGGCTTGGGATTCACTGGCCGAGGCGAAGGAATTTCTGCGGTTGCCACCGCCCTCGTTTACCCTGCGCCCGGCGCAACCGAGCCGGGTTCCACTGAAGGCGGGCTGAATGACTAAGGTGCATTCCGGCGTCGTGCGTTCCGCCGTGCTGCTGTCCGCGAGTGTGGCTGCGGCCCTCCTGCTCGGTGGCTGTGCAGCGACGCCGAAGATGGATGTGAAGGCCAGTTGCGAGTTCCTCAACAACGACACCTTCAAGCCCGATGGCAATCAACAGCAGCAGTCCAAGCAGATCGCTGCCCACTATCACGAGATCGCGGACAAGCTGGCTCCGGAAATTGGCGATCCCATCAAGGAGATGGCCGCCATCATGGACAAAGCCGCCGCTTCCTCGCTCGGGGCAACCACCCAGGAACAGCAACAGCAGTTGACCGTGCACTTCAACAAAATCGGCGAATACTGCAAGTAGGCAAGTCATGCCGCGTCATCGGCTAATCTGGAGCGGTGACCCTGCGCTTCTATGACACCGCCTCCGCCGAAGTCCGCGACTTCGTTCCCCTCGAACAGGGCAAGGCCAGCGTGTACTACTGCGGGGCTACTGTTCAGGGGATGCCGCATGTGGGGCACGTCAGGTCCGCAATCGCGTTTGACCAACTGACGCGCTGGCTAGAGTTCCGTGGCCTCCGCGTCACGGTGGTGCGCAACGTCACGGACATCGATGACAAAATCCTCGCCAAGTCCGAGCAATCCTTTGGCCCGGACTGGGCTGACGAGCCGACGGCGCGGAAAGACGAGGAGTGGTGGGCCTTGGCTTACCGCTACGAGCAGGAATTCGAGAACGCCTACGAATCCCTCGGCGTCCAGCGGCCGACGTACGAGCCCCGCGCCACCGGGCACATCCCGGAAATGCACGCCCTGATCCAGCGCCTGATCGACCGCGGGCATGCCTATCCCGCGCTGGATGACTCCGGAGATGTCTACTTCGATGTCCGCTCCTGGAGCAAGTACGGTTCGCTGACGCGCCAGAACATCGATGACATGCAGGGCGCTCCCGACGCCGACCCCCGCGGCAAGCGGGATCCGCGCGACTTCGCGCTGTGGAAGGGTTACAAAGACGGCGAACCCGTCACCGCCAAATGGGAATCCCCTTGGGGAGCCGGACGTCCAGGGTGGCACCTGGAATGCTCCGCCATGGTCACTAAATACCTGGGTACTCGATTCGACATCCATGGTGGGGGATTGGACCTTCGGTTCCCGCACCACGAAAACGAGATGGCACAGTCCCAGGCTGCAGGGGACGAATTCGCCAATTTCTGGATGCACAACGGCATGGTCACGTACGAGGGGGAAAAAATGTCCAAGTCGATCGGTAACACGGTGAGTCCCGCCGAAATGCTTGATTTGGCCTCGCCCCGGGTTGTCCGTTATTACCTTGGGCAGGCCCACTACCGTTCTGTGTTGGACTATCGGCCTACGTCGCTGCAGGAAGCAGCCGCCGCCGTCGAACGCATTGATGGCTTCATAGCCAAGGCCGCCGCGAAGGTGGGGCAGCAAGCCACTGAGCCGAAGAGCTATACCGAGGGTGCGCAGGCTGCGATGCCGGCCGCCTTCGTGGCCGCTATGGACGATGACCTCAACGTCCCGCAAGCGCTCGGCGTTCTGCATGAGACCGTTCGGGCCGGCAACACCGCCTTGGCTGCCGGTGATCTGGACGCCGTAAAAGACGCTCTCTCCAGCGTCCACGCCATGACGAATGTCCTTGGCCTGGATTCCGTGAAGCGCCCCGAGGCCGTGCAAAGCCGCGAACACGCCGCCCTGGAGGTCCTCGTGGAAGCGCAGCTTGAGGCTCGTGCCGCGGCCAGGGCCAACAAGGACTGGGCCGCGTCCGACGCCATCCGCGACACACTCTCGGCCGCCGGAGTCGTCGTCGAAGATGGTGCGGACGGCGCTACCTGGAGCCTGAAACGCGACTGACAAACCGCCGCCGCCGCCGAATTGCATTGGGTCAGTAGACTGGAATGCAGACTCATTAATTTCAAGCAAGGTGGACAGAATGGCCAACCACGGTCGCCCGGGTGCAATCCG
Organism: Paenarthrobacter aromaticivorans; assembly: GCF_019038615.1. Lineage (NCBI taxonomy): Bacteria > Bacillati > Actinomycetota > Actinomycetes > Micrococcales > Micrococcaceae > Paenarthrobacter > Paenarthrobacter aromaticivorans. The sequence goes on along the minus strand of NZ_JAHOPC010000001.1, from coordinate 16,489 downwards.
CAAGAGCAAGAAGGGCCCCTCCACGGGTACCGGAGGCCACGGTCGCAAGGCCCTCGAAGGCAAGGGGCCCACCCCTAAGGCCGAGGACCGGACCTACCACAAGGCATACAAGAACAAGCAGCTCTCGGAGCGTTCGGCCGCCAAGCGCGGTCCAGCACGCCCGGGTACCGGTGCTCGCTCCGGCCCCAAGGGTCGCGCAACTGAAGAGCTGGTCACCGGCCGCAACTCGGTTGTGGAAGCGCTGCGCGCCGGCATCCCTGCCAAGGCCCTCCACGTTGCCATCCGCATCGAAATGGACGACCGCGTCAAGGAGTCCCTCAAACTGGCAGCCGAACGCGGCATCCCGCTTCTGGAAACCGGCAAGCCCGAACTGGACCGCATGACCGAGGACGCCGTTCACCAGGGCCTGGTGCTGCAGATCCCGCCGTACGAGTACGAGGACGCCTACGACCTCGCAGAGACCACCATCGCCAAGTGGAAGAAGGGGCATATCTCCAACGCCCCGATCTTCGTTGCACTCGACGGCATCACCGATCCCCGCAACCTCGGTGCGATCATCCGTTCCGTCTCCGCGTTCAGCGGCCACGGTGTCATCGTCCCCGAGCGCCGGTCCGTCGGCGTCACGGCATCGGCATGGAAGACCAGTGCCGGCGCAGCGGTCCGCGTACCCGTGGCCCGCGCGTCCAACCTGAACAACGCGCTCAAGCAGTTCAAGAACATGGGCATCTACGTCCTCGGACTTGATGGCGACGGCGACGTCTCGCTGCCCGACCTCACCGTAGCGACCGAGCCGGTCTGCATCGTGGTCGGGTCCGAAGGCAAGGGCCTTAGCCGGCTCGTGCGCGAAAACTGCGACCAGATCGTCTCGATTCCCATCGACTCCGCCATGGAATCGCTCAACGCATCCATGGCCGTGGGTATCTCGCTGTACGAAGTGTCGAGGCAGCGTTCCGCGTAATCCTCAGTAAGGCGCCGCAAGCGCCATCCTCCGTGTGCTGCTCCTCCGTCGCTTTGACGCACGCTTCCGGATGGCGCCAGCGGCGCCCTTGGATGCTCTTTCACTTCCCGGCGGTTTTTGGCCGATGCTTTCTCATATCCTGACTGTTTTCGGCAAACGCTCTCTCACTTCATGCTGGTGGGGGAGCGTTTGCTGTTCTCTGGAATGACGACGACGGCGGCTCCGGCTCGAGCGGTCCGGTGCGCTTTGGGAGGGGATGTGAGAGAAGATCCGCCCGAAACCCGCAGGATGTGAGAGAAGATCGGCCCGAAACCCACATGATGTGCGAGAACATCCGCCCGAAACCCGCAGGATGTGAGAGAAGATCAGAAGTCGCGGCGGTTGGCCAGGACCGGGAGCTTTTGGCGGGCTTCTTCCACCACGGCGGGGTCGAGGTCGGCGAAGAGGAGGCCGGGTTCGCCGTCGAGGGCTTCCAGGACCTGCCCGAAGGGGGACACGACGGCGGAGTACCCGACGCCCGTGGGCGCGGTGCCTTTCGCTTCGATGCCCTGGGTAGCAGGATCTCCTTGGCCGCAGGCAAGCACGAACGTGGTGGTATCCACCGCGCGGGCGCGGGAAAGGAGCTGCCATTGATCGGCCTTGCCCGGTCCGGCTCCCCACGATGCAGCCACGATATTTACCACGGCTCCGCGCAACGCGTTGGCTGTGAACAATGCGGGGAAACGGATGTCGTAGCAGGTGGCCAGGCCAAAGGTGACGCCGCCGACGTCGAACGTCACTGGGTCTGTTCCCGCCTCAACCGTGTCCGACTCTGCGAATCCGAACGCGTCAAAGAGGTGTATTTTGTCGTAGCTGGTCTCCACGCCGGGTCCGGTGGCAAGAAGAGTGTTGCGCACGCGGCCCCCACCGGAATCCGAAGCAGAGCCAGGCGTGAACATGCCAGCCACGATCACCAACTGAAGTTCCTCGGCGAGCTCGCGCACCCGGCCCGCCCAAGGGCCATCGAGGGGTTCGGCGATGTCCAGGAGGGAGTTACCGAACGCGCGCATCATTGCTTCGGGAAAAACGACAAGCTCTGCGCCGCCCTCCTTGGCACGGCGGGCGTACTCTTCCAGAAGCCGCAGATTGTCGGCCAGGTCCCGGCCAGTGATGACTTGAGCGAGTGCAACGCGCACGATTGAACCTCCAGTTCTGTCAGTCCCAGTATGGCAAGGCTGTCGCCAACACACAGCCGCAGCGACACATTCGGGGGAGCCGATACAAGTGTGCTGTTGCCCGGGCTGAAGCGTTCCAGCACGTGAGCGGCCCGGAACGACGGCCGCGGCCGGTGCTTGCCGGAAATTTGACGTGGTGCGCGCCGTCACACGTGCGGTCGACTCAGCACTCATCAGGTATGGAACTAAACTTGCAAGCAATGGTTATGCCTATTTTGGACCCAGCAGCCGCCCTGGATGCTTCGCGCCCCAGGCCCATCGGACTGAGCAAGCCCCAGCCCGACTTCTTTGATGACGTCACCCAGCAGACAGACAACGTCAACGTTGCAGTGTTTGCTCCGGACTTGGAACGCGTTGAAATCGCCTACCAGGCCCCGGGGGATGGTTGGCGGGTTCACACCCTTCCCAATCTGGAGGATGGTGTGCACTTTGGCATCGTCAGCGGCATGCCGCCAGGCACACGGTACGGTTTCCGCGCTGCTCCCCCTGAGGGCGGGCTGCCGATGTCAGTACCGGCAGTGGATATTGAGGACGACGGCGAACAGTCCCTGTTGCTGGATCCCTATGCTCGCGCAGTGGATCAGCGGGGCGAATTCCTAACGAGCGTCCACATGGCAACGGATTTCGACTGGGGCGATGACGCGCCGCCGCGGACTCCGATGCGTACGTCCGTAATCTACGAAGCCCACGTCCGTGGTCAGACGATGCTTCACCCGGACATTCCGGAACACCTCCGCGGCACCTATGCCGGGATGGCACACCCAGTGATGATCCAGCATCTAACTGAGCTTGGAATCACTGCGGTGGAACTCCTGCCCATCCACTTCCACCTGGACGAGTCACACCTCCAGGATCTGGGCATGACGAACTACTGGGGATACAACACCGCGGCCTTCTTTGCCCCGCACTCCGACTACGCCACTGAGGCTGCGCGGAACGCCGGTCCCCACGCTGTGCAGGACGAGCTCAAGGGCATGATTAAGCTGCTCCACGCCGCTGGCATCGAGGTCATCCTGGACGTGGTCTACAACCACACCGCGGAAGCGGGACCGGACGGGCCTGCGCTGAGTTTCCGCGGCCTCGCGGAGAAGCGCTACTACCGGCACGATGCGCATGGAAGGTATCTGGATACCACCGGGTGCGGCAACACCCTGGATTTCAGTGATCCCGTGGTGGTGGACCTTGCCTTGGATTCCCTGAGGTATTGGGTGAATGACTTCCACGTGGACGGCTTCCGCTTCGACCTCGCCGTGACATTATGCCGGGACGCCGGCAACCAATTTGATCCCAACCATCCCTTCCTGCGGGCCATTGCCGAGGATCCGGTCCTGTCAGAGGTCAAGCTCATAGCCGAGCCTTGGGACGTGGGTTACGGCGGTTGGCAGACAGGGCGGTTCCCGCAGGGATGGTCTGATTGGAACGATCATTTCCGCGACGGCGTCCGGCGCTTCTGGCTGTCAGACCGTGCCGCGATTGAGGCCGGCGGCCAAGGCGGCTCAGTCGCGTCGCTGGCTGAGCTGATGGCGGGTTCGGCGAGCCTGTTCGCGCCGTCCGGCCGCACGCGCTTGGCCTCGGTCAATTTCATCACGGCACACGACGGCTTCACGCTCAAGGACCTGGTGAGCTACGACCGAAAGCACAACGAGGCCAACGGTGAGCAGAACCGCGATGGCCATGGAGATAACCGCAGCTACAACCATGGTTTTGAAGGCCGCAGCGAGAACGAGGAAATCGTGGCGGCCCGCGCGCTGTCCATTCGGAACCTCATGGCCACTCTATTGTTGTCCTTCGGCGTCCCCATGATCACCGCCGGCGATGAGCTGGGCCGGACCCAGCAGGGCAACAACAACGCCTATTGCCAGGACAACCCGACGGCGTGGCTGGACTGGAGCAGGACCCAGGAAGCCAACGCAATGTTCCAAACCACCAGGGAGCTTGTCAGGCTTCGCCGGTGGTTCCTGCGCCATCAGCCCGAGAGCTTCCCCGCCCACGCGAATGATTCCAGCCTGCAATGGTTCGACGACAAGGGAAAGCGCATGACGCCCGCGCGTTGGAATGATCCCAACGCGCGCTCCATTCAGCTCCTGATGGGTCATGAGGACAGCGAAATCCGTGGCTTGATCGTGGTGAACGGCAGCAACCAGGACGTGAAGATGGTGCTCCCCGAGATCCTCAGTGAAACGGGGATCGGCAAGCGTATGTTCGAACTCCGGTTCACAACCTCGGTGCTGCATGAACGCAGGAAGGGTGCGCTGGTGGCGTCGGGCGAGCGGGATATCCTGCAGGCCAACACCATCAACATTTACCGCACCTAGGAGTTCCCCGCATGAAACGGAGCAGCAGCAAGCTGCTGGCCTTCGCAGCCCTGGTGATTGCCGTCGTCGCGCTTGTGGTCACAATGGTTGGCGGCCCGCTGACCGCCACCCAGGAAACGTCAAGCACCCAAACCACGACGGCGGAGCCTGGCTCCGCGTCAACCCCGCCGTCCGTGGCAAACCCCTCTGCGCTGCCCACGATCAACGCCTCGCAGCTTCCCAGGGAAGCGCAACGGACGCTTGCCCTGATTGCGAAAGGCGGGCCTTATCCCTATGACAGGGACGGCGTGAATTTCGGTAACTTCGAGGGACTCCTGCCCAAGAAGTCCAGCGGATTCTACAAGGAATACACGGTCCCTACGCCTGGCGAGTCGGACCGCGGCGCCCGCCGGATCATTGTTGGCAAGGACACGGCCAAGTACTACACCGCTGACCATTACGATTCGTTCAAGTTCATCGTCGAAGGCAAGTAGGAGCCCATGAAGATCTATTCCGCAGACACCTGGACCATCGAAGAACTTCAGGACCAGGTGGCAGACGCCGGGCGCAGGACCGTCCTCGTCCCGCCGGCAACAACGAAATCGGGCGTCCTGGAGGTCTTTGGCCAGGTCCTGGACTTCCCTGAGTACTACGGCGTGAATCTGGACGCCCTCAATGACTCCCTGCATGACTTCGCTGATGCCCTGTCCGACGACGACGGCACTCCTGTCACGATGATCTGGCAAGTCCCAGCGGCCTACCGAACCGACCGCTCCTTCGGCGTGGTCTGCGAAATCCTCCAAGACGCCGAGCGCTATGCAGGCCGCGACCTCGCAGTGATCGCGGTTTTCGAAAACTGAACTGCATAAGCCATCCGCTAAGGAGTCCAAACAAAACGCCGGATGTCAGTTATCCGGAAGCGTGCGTCAAAGCGACGAAGGAGCAGCACGCGGAGGATGACTGACATCCGGCGGATGTCGTGTGGTTGGGTTTACGCGTTCGCGATCAATCCCAGTTCTGCTTTGGAAGCCAGCGCTGAGTGCTTCGGGAACACGCGGACGGTGTAGCCGAAGGATCCTGAACGGTTGATGACGAGGTCGCCGTGGAAGAGGTGGCGCCCGCCGCCGAGGTTCTCCAGGGAGTCCAGTTCCGCTACGACGATGTCCTCAAGCTCATCGGATTCCTCGGCACGACCGAACGCGACCTCCACGGAGACGTCGTCGGGGGTCAGGTTGTGAAGGGCCACGTACGCGTTGACCTGCAGGGTGTCGCCGACCTGGGGTTCTTCGGACACGCCAACCGAGTCGACGTGTTCCACTACGACCTCAGGCCAGGCGCTGCGGACCTTGGAGGTCCAGGCCGCGAGTTCCTTGGCTTCCTTGAATGATTCGGCGGTGGCCCGGCGCCCGGCTACTGCTGCGGGGCAGTACAGGTTGTTGACGTAGTCGTGGAGCATGCGTTCGGCTGAGACTGCCGGGCCCAGGTTTGCCAGGGTGTGCTTGATCATGGACACCCAGTGGGTGGGCACGGTCTCGCGGCTGGATTCGGAGGGTCCTGCTGCGCCGGCGCCTTGGGCCACGGTGGTCCCGTAGAAGCGCGGTGCCACCTGGGTTTCCAGCAGCTCGTAGAGTGCGGAAGCTTCAATGTCGTCGCGTTCATCGGCGGATGCGCCGTTGTTGGCTGTGGGGATCGCCCACCCGTTTTCGCCGTCGTACATTTCGTCCCACCAGCCGTCCAGGACGGAGAGGTTGAGCGAGCCGTTGATGGCTGCCTTCATCCCGGATGTGCCGCAGGCTTCCAGTGGCCGCAGGGGGTTGTTGAGCCAGACGTCGCATCCGGGGAAGAGGGTGCGGGCCATGGCGATGTCGTAGTTCGGGAGGAACACGATCCGGTGGCGTACCTCGGGGTCGTCGGTGAACCGGACCAGGTCCTGGATCATTTTCTTCCCGGCGTCGTCTGCCGGGTGCGATTTGCCTGCGATGACCAGCTGGATGGGGTGTTTGGGGTTCAGCAGGAGGGCCTTCAGACGCGCGGGGTCGCGCAGCATGAGCGTGAGCCGCTTGTATGTGGGCACCCTTCGGGCGAAGCCGATGGTCAGCACGTCCGGATCCAGTACGCTGTCCGTCCAGCCAAGCCCGGCGTCGGCGGCACCGCGTGTTTTCCAGGAGGCGCGCAAGCGGCGGCGGACGTCGTCCACGAGCTGGGTGCGCAGTTCCCTGCGGAGCCCCCAGACGTCCTCGTCACTGACGTTGTAGGCGAGGTCCCAACGGCCCAGGGCTTCGGCTTCTGCACCGAACTGCTGCCGTGCCAAGGAGGATATCTTTGGGTCCACCCAGGTTGGAACGTGCACGCCGTTGGTCACGGACGTGATGGGGATTTCGGAGTGGTCGAATCCTGGCCAGAGACCGGAGAACATTTCCCGCGAAACCACGCCGTGCAGCTTGGCTACCCCGTTGGCACGCTGCGCGAGGCGCAGGCCCATGACAGCCATGTTGAAGACGGAGGGGTTACCGCCGTCGTAGTTTTCCCGGCCGAGTTCCAGGATGCGGTCCACGGGCACCGCGGGGGCGAGCCCGGCTTCGAAGAAGTGCTTGATCTGGAGGGCCTCGAAACGGTCGATGCCTGCCGGTACGGGGGTGTGCGTGGTGAAGACGGTGGATGCACGTCCAGCTGCGAGGGCTTCGTCCCAGGTGAGGGGATCATTGGGGTCAGACATCGCTTCCTGGATGCGTTCGATTCCCAGGAATCCTGCATGGCCTTCGTTCGTGTGGAAGACCTCCGGCGCGGGCGTACCCGTCAGTTCCTGGTAGACGCGCAGGGCTTTGACGCCGCCCATGCCCAGCAGCAGTTCCTGCTGGAGGCGGTGATCGCCGCCACCGCCGTACAGGCGGTCGGTGATGCCGCGCGCGGCTTCGTCGTTGGAGGGGACGTTGGAGTCCAGCAGCAGCAGCGGAACGCGTCCGACGTCGGCACGCCACACATGCGCGTGAAGCTCGCGGCCGTTGGGAAGCGGAAGCGAAATGTGCACCGGTTTGCCGGGAACGCCGTCCTTGGAGGGCTGGCGCAGAAGCGTCAACGGCAGCCCGTCCGGGTCCAGCACCGGATACGTTTCCTGCTGCCAGGCGTCACGGGACAGGGACTGCTTGAAGTAGCCGGCCTGGTAAAGGAGCCCGACGCCGATCAACGGGACACCGAGGTCCGATGCGGCTTTGAGGTGGTCACCGGCAAGGATGCCCAGGCCACCGGAGTACTGGGGAAGAACCTCGGTAATGCCGAATTCCGGCGAGAAGTAGGCGATGCAAGCCGGGGCTTCTTCACCCAGGCCCTGGTACCAGCGCGGCTCACTGAGGTAACGGTCCAGATCGGCTGCTGCTTCCTGTACCCGGTTAACGACTTCGCCGTTGTTGGCCAGGTCCTGCAGCTGCTCCCTGCTGATGGACCCCAGGAGGGCGATGGGGTCATGCTGCGCGGCCTCCCAAAGAGCCGGGTTAAGGCTCGCAAAAAGTTCCCTGGTGGGCCGGTGCCAGGACCAGCGCAAGTTGGTCGCCAAACGGGCCAACGGCCGGATGGGCTCAGGGAGGACGGTACGGACTGTAAATCTTCGAATTGCCTTCACGAGCGCCACACTAACGGACTCACATGGCAGTCGGAACTGGTTTGGGTTTCTTTTAGGTAAAAGTCATCTTGAGTCGCGAAGATGGCTCGTGTGCTTAGCATTCTTGGATTTTTGTCGCTAACGTCGTGGTTGTGACGAATACCTCGCGAACCATGACCGCTTTGAAATCCAAGACGAAAACGGACATCACCGCCGGACTGCGCTTCGGCCGGTTCCCCATCACGGCTGTCCAGCCGGTGGTTGAGGGTGGCCGCTTCCCCGCGAAGGCCCTTCCGGGTGAGGATCTCGCCATCGGCGCGACCGTCTTTCGTGAAGGACATGATCAGCTCGGCGTCTCTGCCGTCCTGCTCGATCCCAAGGGCAAGGAGCGCCAGCGGGTCCGCATGGCACCGGCCAAGGATGAGCGCTGGAAAGGCTTGGACCGCTGGGAGGGTTTGCTGTCTCCCTCCGGCACAGGCGCGTGGTCGTTCGTCATTGAGGCTTGGCATGACCGCTACGGAACATGGCACCACAACGCTGAAGTGAAAGTGGGCGCCGGCATTGACGTCGAGTTGATGCTCGCCGAGGGCGCCGCCCTGCTTTCTGAGGCAGCCGAGGACGACGCCGGTCGCACCGCTGCGGAGAAGCGCACCTTGCGTGCTGCGTCTGTCGTCCTTGCCGACACCACCAAATCTGCCGAGGAGCGCCTTGGTGCCGGTTTCAGCCCGGAGGTGCTGGCCGCCGTCGGACGCGTTCCGATACGTGAGCTGGTGACCGTTTCCGAGCCGTTCCCGCTCCAGGTGGAACGGGACCTCGCCGGCCGCGGTTCCTGGTACGAGTTTTTCCCCCGCTCCGAGGGCGCGGTGTTGGATCACGCCACGGGTATCTGGACTTCGGGCAACTTCCGCACCGCAGCCAAGCGCCTGGAGGCGGTTGCGGAGATGGGCTTCGATGTCATCTACCTGCCCCCGATCCACCCGATCGGTTTCCAGCACCGCAAAGGCCGCAACAACACGCTGACACCAGGCCCGCAGGATCCGGGCTCGCCGTGGGCTATTGGTTCCAAGGACGGTGGCCACGATGCCATCCACCCGGATTTGGGCACTTTTGAAGATTTTGACGCTTTTGTTGCCCACGCCCGGGAGTTGGGGCTCGAAGTTGCACTGGACCTGGCGTTGCAGGCAGCCCCTGACCACCCGTGGGTAACGTCCAACCCGGAATGGTTCACCACCCGTGTGGATGGGTCCATCGCCTATGCCGAAAATCCGCCAAAGAAATACCAGGATATATATCCCCTGAACTTCGATAACGATCCTGCGGGCCTTTCCAAGGAAATCCTCAGGGTGGTGCAGTTGTGGATCAGCCATGGCGTGAAGATATTCCGCGTGGACAATCCGCATACAAAGCCCGTGTGGTTCTGGGAATGGTTGATTGGAAAGATCAACAAAAAGAATCCCGAGGTAGTTTTCCTGGCGGAGGCTTTCACTCGTCCACCCATGATGCATGCATTGGGCAGGGCAGGGTTCCAGCAGTCGTACACCTACTTCACGTGGCGGAACACCAAGACCGAACTGGAGCAGTATTTCCATGAGGTCAGCCACGAGAGCGCGGCTTTCTTCCGGCCCAACTTCTTTGTGAATACCCCTGACATCCTCACGGAGTACCTCCAGTACGGCGGCCCCGCGGCCTTCCGCATCCGGGCTGTCCTTGCCGCTACGGCAAGCCCGCTCTGGGGCATGTACGCCGGTTATGAGCTGTACGAACACGTGGCACGGCCGGGGGCAGAAGAGTACATCGACAACGAAAAGTACGAGTACAAGGCCAGGGACTGGGAAGGCGCTGCCGCGTCCGGCCGTACGTTGGCTCCGTACATCACTCGGTTGAACACCATCCGCAAGGACCACCTTGCCCTGGGCGACCTGCAGAACCTTACGCTGCACAGCAGCACCGATGACGCAACGATCGTCTACTCCAAGCACAAGACGTTGCCGGACGGCACCAAGGACACGTTGATCATCGTTGTTAACGTGGATCCGCACAGCGCCCGCGAAAGCACGGTTTCCCTGGACCTGGCGGCACTGCAGCTGGACCCTGCGGACTTCAACGAGGACGGCCGGTTCCTGGTGGATGACCTGATCAGCGGGCAAAGCTGGTGGTGGGGTGAACATAACTACGTCAGGCTCGACGCACACGTGGAGCCAGCACACATCCTGAGCATCCGGAGGCAGCCTTAGTGAGTTTTTCTCCGCAAAACCCGAGCCAGTACTTCACTCCGAAGAACACCTTCGAGCTGAATGCCCCCGGTCTCCAGCATGATCCGCACTGGTACCGCAAGGCAGTCTTCTACGAAGTACTGGTGCGGGCCTTTGCGGATGCCAACGGGGATGGCTCCGGTGACTTCCACGGCTTGATCGAGAAGCTGGACTACCTTCAATGGCTGGGCGTTGACTGCCTCTGGTTGCCGCCGTTCTTCCATTCCCCGTTGCGTGACGGCGGCTATGACATCGCCGACTACACCTCGGTGCTGGACGAGTTTGGCACCATCAGCGACTTCAAGCGCCTTGTGGCGGAGGCGCACGCCCGCGGCGTCCGGGTGATCATCGACCTCCCGCTGAACCACACCTCGGACCAGCACCCGTGGTTCCAGGAATCACGGAAGGACCCCACGGGCCCTTACGGCGATTTTTATGTCTGGAGCGATACGGACGAGAAATACCAGGATGCGCGCATCATCTTTGTGGACACGGAGGAATCCAACTGGACCTTCGATCCCATCCGGCGCCAATTCTTCTGGCATCGCTTCTTCAGCCACCAACCGGACCTGAACTTTGAGAATCCCAAAGTCATTGAGGCACTCTATGACGTCATCCGGTTCTGGCTCGACCAGGGAATCGATGGCTTCCGCGCCGACGCCGTTCCGTACCTCTTCGAGGAGGAAGGCACCAACTGCGAGAACCTGCCCGCGACCCACGCCTTCCTGCAAGACCTGCGCCGGATGGTGGATGCCAACTACCCCGGACGCGTGATCATCGCCGAGGCGAACCAGCCACCTCATGAGGTGGTGGAGTACTTCGGCACCGAGGAAGCCCCGGAATGCCACATGGCCTTCCACTTCCCGATCATGCCCCGGCTCTACTATGCCCTGCGGGACCAGAAGGCAGCTCCGATCATCCAGACCCTGCGGGAGACTCCGGAGATTCCCAAGGGTGCCCAGTGGGGGACCTTCCTGAGGAATCACGACGAACTCACGCTGGAGATGGTCAGCGCGGACGACCGCGCCGCCATGCTTGGCTGGTACGCACCGGACCCCAGGATGCGCGCCAACATTGGTATCCGGCGGAGGCTGGCTCCGCTGCTGGACAATTCCCGCGCCGAGATTGAGCTCATTAATGCGCTGTTGCTCTCCCTGCCAGGTAGCCCTTTCCTCTATTACGGGGACGAAATCGGCATGGGGGACAACATTTGGCTTGATGACCGCGATGCCGTCCGCACCCCCATGCAATGGAACCCGGACAGGAACGCGGGTTTCTCAGGCGCGGACCCCGGCAAGCTGTACCTGCCGGTGATCCAGTCCCTGGTCTACAACTACAGCATGGCCAACGTTGAAGCAGAGGCCGCGCACTCAGGCTCCCTGCTGCGATGGACCCGGCAGATCCTCAGCGTGCGCAAGAACCACCCCGTGTTCGGCCTGGGAAGTTTCCGCCACATCGAAGCGGACAACGAGGTAGTTCTGGCCTATGTCCGGGAACTGCCGGCGGGCAACCCTGAAGGCGAGGACGCGGAAACCATACTGTGCGTCTTCAACCTTTCGCAGCACCCGGTGGCCGCGATCCTGGATCTGCCGGAATATGCCGGCAGGGGCTTCCGGGACATTTTCGGTGGCCAAACATTTCCGGCCGTTGGGGACAACGGCCAACTGACAGTCATGCTGGGTAGCCACAACTTCTACTGGCTGCGGCTGCGCTCGGCGTTTTCCAACCCCTCATCGCCATTTACCCAGGCGATTCCCGTGGTGTCGACCAAAGGATGAGATGAAAAAGGGAACACTTAACCCCTCGATCGAAAGTCTTCTCCGGAGCTGGCTTCCCACCAAACGCTGGTTCCCGGTGAAGAGCCCCGACTTTACGCTGGAGCGTGTCGGCGGTTTTAAACTCCCATACCCGGAAGGTATCGCCGGATTGCAGGTTGAACTGCTCGCCGTGACGTACCGGACGGCCGACGGCGGTCCGCGGACCGACGTCGTCCAGGTGCCGTTGAGCTTCAGAAGCCAGCCGTTGCCGGACGCTCCCGCAGCCTTGCTCGGGGAGATCACGGATCCGGAACTGGGACTGCGACTGGTTTACGACGCCGTGTACGACACCGAGTTCATCACGGCGTGGCTGGATCTCATGCGCCGGGAGGACACCGTGGATGACGGCCTCGCCGCGGGACACCTCACCAGGGGCCGTGTGGCCCTTCCGGAAGGACCCACCTCAGTCCGCGTACTGTCCGGCGAGCAGTCCAACACGTCCGTCATCATTGACGACGGCGGTTCAACGGCAATCGTGAAGATCTTCCGTGTGTTGGCAGCCGGCAGGAACCCCGAGGTGGAGTTGGGCGCTGCGCTGACGGCAGCAGGGACAACCGAGGTCCCCGCAACGTTGGGTTGGATCACCGGCTCCTGGGATGGTCAGGGCCCAGGCGGCTCGGCCACTGGCGAGCTCACGGTGGCCCATGAATTCCTGCTGGGGGGACTGGATGCATGGAGGCTGGCTGTCGAGGCCGCTGCCGCCGGTGCCGATTTCACCCAAGAGGCCCACGAACTCGGTGCTGCAACCGCGACGGTCCACGCAAGGCTCGCGGAAACTTTCGGCACGCTGGATGGCCAGACGCAGGGCGCCGACATCATTGGGACCCTGGCCCGGCGTGTCCGCCAGTCATGGGCAGAAGCGGCGTCCGCCGTCGGGCCCTATGAGGGCAACCTCGAAGAACTGCTAGCCACGCTCCATCCCCGCGATGTGGGCCAGCTGCAGCGCGTCCACGGCGACCTCCACCTTGGCCAGATCCTCAAGGTTCCCGGAAAGAATGGGGCACCGGGCCGGTGGGCCATCCTGGACTTCGAAGGCGAGCCCCTCCGGACCATTAGTGAGCGCAACACTCCCGATCTCCCCTTGCGGGACGTTGTGGGAATGCTCCGCTCCTTCGATTACGCGGCAGGAGCCGCCGTCCGTGAGAACGCGGAAGCCAAGGTCCCCGCGACATGGGCGGATGACTGCTCCACCGCGTTCCTGGCGGGGTACAGCGAAGTCATGCCGGGAACCATTGACCGCCGCTCGCCGCTGTTTGTGGCATTGTGGCTGGACAAGGCCTTATATGAGGTGGTCTATGAGTTGCGGAACCGGCCGGACTGGCTGTCCATTCCGGTCAACGCATCACGGCAAATCCTCGACAACACGAGCCGCGGCAAGCACGCCGCAGCTACAGCGGAAGGTAATGAAATGACAGGCTCTGCACGCACCGAACGGCCCCGAGTTCCCCTGCATGTGGACTCCGAGACCTTGGCCCGCGTGGCAGCTGGAGCCCACCACGCACCACACTCCGTGCTCGGCGCCCACCTGGACGATCACGGCCACGTCACTATCCGGACCGTGAAGCACCTCGCCAAGTCGGTAACGGTGGTGACGGAGGCCGGACGCACTGCCATGGAACACGAGGCCAACGGCATTTGGGCCGCTGTCCTGGATCCGCTGCAACACGGCCACGTGCCGGACTACCGTTTGGAAGTGGTGTACGACGCCGAACCCGTCACCATTGATGACCCCTACCACTACCTGCCTACCGTGGGTGAGGTGGATCTGCACCTGATCGGCGAAGGCCGGCACGAGCGTCTCTGGGACGTCCTTGGCGCCCACGTCCAGCATTACCGTTCTTCGCTGAGTGACGTGGACGGTGTTTCCTTTGCTGTCTGGGCCCCGAATGCCCAAGCGGTGCGGGTCAAGGGTGATTTCAACGGCTGGGATGGCCGTAGCCACGCTATGCGATCCCTCGGCTCGTCCGGTGTCTGGGAAGTCTTCATTCCTGGGGTTGTAGCAGGGGCGTGCTACAAATTCGAGATCCTTACCCGCGGTGGCCACTGGGTTGAGAAGGCGGACCCGTTGGCCTTTGGTACGGAAGTTCCGCCGCTCACGGCCTCGCGTGTTGTCGACTCCAGCTACCGGTTCAAGGACGCGGAGTGGATGGCCGCGCGTGCCCAGAAGGACCCGCACAACTCGCCCATGAGCGTCTATGAAGTTCACCTCGGGTCCTGGCGCCTTGGCCTGGGATATAAGGAACTGGCCAAGGAACTTGTTGACTACGTCAAATGGCTTGGTTTCACCCACGTGGAATTCATGCCCGTGGCAGAACACCCCTTCGGTGGTTCCTGGGGCTACCAGGTCACGTCCTACTTTGCGCCCACATCCAGGTTCGGGCACCCGGACGAGTTCCGTTTCCTCGTGGACTCCCTGCACCAGGCAGGCATCGGTGTCCTGCTGGACTGGGTCCCGGCGCACTTCCCCAAGGACTCCTGGGCGCTGGCACGTTTTGACGGCGAGGCTCTGTACGAGCACTCGGATCCCAATCTGGGCGAACACCCGGACTGGGGCACCCTGATCTTCGACTTCGGACGTACCGAGGTGCGGAACTTCCTGGTGGCCAACGCACTGTATTGGCTCGAAGAATTCCACATTGACGGACTCCGCGTAGACGCCGTGGCCTCCATGATCTACCTGGACTACTCGCGCGAGGAAGGACAGTGGCAACCCAATAAGTTCGGCGGCCGCGAGAACCTCGAAGCAATTTCCTTCATGCAGGAGGTCAACGCGACCGTCTACAAGACGCACCCCGGGGCCGTCACCATCGCTGAGGAATCCACCGCGTTCCCAGGTGTCACGGCACCCACCAATCATGGCGGGCTCGGCTTTGGCCTCAAATGGAACATGGGGTGGATGCACGACTCCCTGAAATACATCTCCGAAGACCCCATCAACCGCCGCTGGCACCATGGCACCATCACGTTCTCCATGGTCTACGCCTTCTCGGAGAACTTCCTCCTGCCCATCAGCCATGACGAAGTAGTGCACGGCAAGGGATCAATGCTTCGCAAGATGCCCGGTGACCGTTGGCAGCAACTGGCCAACCTCCGCGCCTTCTTCGCCTACCAGTGGGCACACCCCGGTAAGCAGCTCATTTTCATGGGTACCGAATTCGGCCAGGAAGCCGAATGGTCGGAGCAGTACGGACTCGACTGGTTCCTGGCGGACATCCCGGCCCACCGTGGACTCCAGCTCCTGGTCCGGGACCTTAACGGCCTCTACGCGTCAACGCCTGCACTGCATGTACGCGACAACGAACCCGGCGGCTTCCAGTGGATCAACGGTGGAGACGCCGACCACAACGTGCTGACCTTCATTCGCTGGGACCACGATGGCAAGCCGTTGGTGTGCGCAGTCAACTTCTCCGGTGGCCCGCACAACGATTACATTCTGGGCGTACCGGAAGCAGGGGAGTGGGTTGAGGTCCTCAACACCGATGCCGAGACCTACGGTGGCTCAGGCGTCATCAACGCTGGAACACTGAAGGCTGACTCGCCGGGGACTGATGGCCAGCCGGCGGCATTGACGGTGACACTGCCGCCGCTTGGCGCGTCGTGGTTCACGTTGGCCGAGTAGTTCTTCAACGAGCCGGGTTGTGATTGAAGACCCGAGTACTTCTTCAAGAGCAGGGAGGGGCCGGAGCGGAGTGCTTCGGGCCCTCCCTGACTCCGTCTGGGTGTGTCGTTGAGATACCCACGGAGCCCTCTCTGAGTGGCTTTGCCATCTCGGCGGAGTAGGGGTATAGTTAGTACCCGCGCTGGTCCCCGAGTGGAGATCGCCAAGCTGACAAGAAACCGCAAGGAAAAATCAAGTCAAGCTTGCCGATTTGACTCCGAGAGATCCAGCCGGTAAGTTTGAAAAGTTGCTCCGGAGCGATTCTGAGGCCCTTTGGGTTTTGGTTGGTACTGCTCTGGAATAGTGACCTGTTGTTTGAGAACTCAATAGTGTGCCAAGTTTGTTGATGCCGATTGTTTTTTGATTGGTTGAAATTATGGCCGGGCCGTTGCGCACCCCCGTGTGTGGTGGTCTGGTTTTCAGCTGGTTTCGAATTTTGTGCAGCCGCGTTCTTGCCGTTATTTCCGGTGGGTGTGGTTGTGTCTGTTTGATTTTTTGTTTTCAACGGAGAGTTTGATCCTGGCTCAGGATGAACGCTGGCGGCGTGCTTAACACATGCAAGTCGAACGATGATCCCTAGCTTGCTGGGGGGATTAGTGGCGAACGGGTGAGTAACACGTGAGTAACCTGCCCTTGACTCTGGGATAAGCCTGGGAAACTGGGTCTAATACCGGATATGACCATCTGGCGCATGTCATGGT